>CBDUZE010000031.1:0-54189 GCA_965371625.1 uncultured Alphaproteobacteria bacterium | reverse complement strand
CCCGGACCTTGAGGTCGCGGCGCACGATCCCGGCCAGCGGCGGCGAGAGGCGCAGAAAGCTCTCGCAGGCCTTGCGCAGGGTGGCGTAGGTCCGTTCCCCCTCGCGCCGGCCCCCGGCCATGTTGACGACGACGCGAAAATCGAGGTCCTGGCCGCGCCCGGCCATGATCTTGATGAAGGCGTAGGCGTCGGTCAGCGCGGTCGGCTCGTCGGTGGTCACCACCAGGATCGCGCCGCCGTTTCGGGCCAGCGCCCGCACCGTGCTCTCGACGCCGGCGCTGAGGTCCAGCACCACCCGGTCGTAGGCGTCGGCGAGCGCCAGCAGGTCGCGTCGAAGAGCGCCGATCCGCTCCTCGCCGAGGGCGGCGAGAAGGCCCGAGCCGGAGTGGCCGGCAACGATATCGAAGCCGCCGCGCGTGAAGGATTGCACCGCATCGCGCAGTGCCACCCGGCCGGCGATTACGGCGCCGAGATCGTGCCTCGGCATCAGTCCGAGCTGAACGTCGACGTTGGCGAGGCCGAGATCGCCGTCGAACAGCAGCGTCCTCTCGCCGGCCCGGGCGAGGGCGTGGGAGAGGGTTACGGCGAGCCAGGTCTTGCCGACCCCGCCTTTGCCGGAGGCGACCGCGACAAGCTTACCGTTCCGGGCGCGGCTGGCGGGGTGCATTGCGGTGGGGAGGTTGGGGGCACTCATGTCACGGCCTTGTCGCATTCGGATCGGGCATGGGGGATCGTCGGATCGCTCATCAGGAGGCGGGCCAGGGCGCTCGGGTCGATGGTGGTGAGGCCGTGGCCCACGAACGGCGAAGCGCCCGCTTCCCCGAGCGTCAGTTGGGCCGCGTCGGCGGCGGCGAGCAAGGCGCCCAGGCGCCGGCTCACGTCCAAACGGGTGACGATCAGGCGTCCCGGGCCGAGGGCGGCGAAGGCCTCCGCGAGCTCGGCCGATTCGGCGGCGTCGCCGCCGGCGGCGAGCACCAGCGCGAGGTCGAGGCCGAGGCCATCGCTGAAGTCCCTGAGGTCGACGAACTCGCGCGGGTTGAAGACATTGGTGCCCGGCGTGTCGACGAAGGTTGCGGTGCCGTGCCGGTGGCCGGTCAGGGCCTGGCCCAATTCCGCGGGCGTGTCGGCGGTGGTGAGCGGCACCTTCAGCAGCTTGGTGAAGGCCGAGAGCTGATCGACGCCGCCGGCGCGGATGGTATCGGTGGTGACGACCTCGACCGGGTGCCCGGCCATCGCCGCGCGGGCGGCGAGCTTGGCGGTGGTCACGGTCTTGCCGGCCCCCGGCGGCCCCACCAGCATCAGCGGCCGCGGCGGCGCGCGGTCGAGCGGCACGAAGCTGAAGCTCTGGCCGAGGGCCTGGGCGAGCGCGCCCGCCAGATCGCCCTCGCCGTGGCCGGCGACGCTCCGGCAGAGGGCCGCGGCCAGCACCGGCGGCACGCCGTGATAGGCGAGCGTCTGCGCGATCGGGTGGTCCGCGTCGGGCTCGGGTCCGGTTGGCGCCGCGCCGTTGCCGTCGTCGCCCGCGAGGCGCTCGATGGCGGCGGTGATGCGCACGCCGTGACCGCGTCTGGCGCGGTGGGTCGAGACGATGATCGCCTCGGGGCCCAGTTCGTCCCTGACCTCGCGCATGGCCTCGGCCATGGTCGATCCGTGGAAGATCCTTAGGCGCATCTCCGGGCCGCCTCGCTAGATCTGCCCCAGGGTGCGGATCTTGGCCTTGGCATGGATCTCGTTCTGCGACAGCACCACGGTCGAGGGGCGGAAGCGCTCGATGATCGAGCGCACGTAGGGGCGCGCCGAGGGGCTGGTCAGGAGCACCGGCAGTTCACCCTCGCCGGCGAACCTGTCGAAGGCCTCGCGCACCGTGGCAATGAACTCCTGCAACTTGCTGGGCGTCATCGACAGCTGCCGATCGTCGCCCTGACCGCCGATCGCCTCGGCGAAGCTCTGCTCCCATTGCGGCGACAGGGTGACCAGCGGGATATAGCCTTTGTCGGTGGTCAGGTTGTTGCTGATCTGGCGCGCCAGCTTGGCCCGCACGTGCTCGGTGACGAGCGCGGTGACCTGGGTGTAGCCGGTGACCTCGGATATGCCCTCGAGGACCGTCGGCAGGTCGCGGATCGAGACCCGCTCGCCCAGCAGATTCTGCAGCACGCGCTGCACCGCCCCGACCGTGATATGGGCCGGGATCAGTTCGGCGATCAGCTTCTGCTGCTCCTTGGGCAGGTCGTCCAAGAGCTTTTGGGTCTCGGCGTAGGACAACAGGTCGGCCATGTTGTCCTTGAGCACCTCGGTCAGATGGGTGGTCAGCACGGTCGCCGGATCGACCACCGTGTAACCCCGGAACGAGGCCTCCTCGCGGCGGCCCCCCTCGATCCACATCGCCGGCAGACCGAAGGTGGGCTCGGCGGTCTCCTCGCCGGGCAGGGCGATGGCTCGGCCCTGGGGGTCCATGACGAGCAGCATCCCCGGCCTCAGGTCGCCGCCACCGGCCTCGATCTCCTTGACCCGGATGACGTAGGCGTTGGCCGGCAGCCGCATGTTGTCGAGGATGCGCACCGAGGGCATGACGAAGCCCATCTCGCCGGCGAGCTGGCGCCTCAGCGCCTTGATCTGGTCGGTCAGCCGATAGCCGGCCTGATCGTTGATCAGGGGAAGAAGCCCGTAACCGAGCTCGAGGCGCAGCACGTCGAGGGTGAGGGCGGTGGTGATCGGCTCCTCGACCGGCTGGGCCTCGATGGATTCCTGTTCCAGGCGCTCGGCCTCGGCCACTTGTTCGTCTTGCTGCCGCGAGAGCCACCAGGCCAGGGTGCCGGTGCCGGCCGCCAGCATCAGAAAGGGTGCGACCGGGATGCCGGGAAGGAGCGACATGGCGACCAGCAGGGTCGAGCACAGGCCGAGACCGCGGGGATAGTATCCGAGCTGTTCGAACAACACCTTGTTGGTCGGGCCCTCGATGCCGGCCTTGGTGACCAGAAGCCCGGCCGCGGTCGAAACCAGAAGTGCCGGGATCTGCGTCACCAAGCCGTCGCCGACGGTGAGCAGGGTATAGGTCTGCGAGGCCGTGTCGAAGTCGAGGTCCTTTTGCACCATGCCGATGATGATGCCGCCGATGATGTTGATGAAGGTGATCATCACCCCGGCGGCGGCGTCGCCGCGCACGAACTTGGAGGCCCCGTCCATGGCGCCGAAGAACCTGCTCTCGTCCTCGAGCTCCTGGCGCCGCTCTCGGGCCTGCGTCTCGTCGATGAGCCCGGAGGAGAGATCGGCGTCGATGGCCATCTGCTTGCCCGGCATGCCGTCGAGGCTGAAGCGGGCGGCGACCTCGGCGATACGGCCCGAGCCCTTGGTGATGACCACGAAGTTGATGATCACCAGGATGGCGAAGACGATCACGCCGATGACGAAGTTGCCCCCCATCACGAAGCTGCCGAAGGCCTCGATGACCTGGCCCGCCGCGCCCGGACCCTCGTGGCCCTTGGTCAGGATCAGGCGGGTCGAGGCCACGTTGAGCGAGAGCCTGAGCATGGTGGCGATCAGCAGGACCGTGGGAAAGGAGCTGAACTCGAGCGACTTCCTGATGAACAGGACGGTCATCAGCACCAGCACCGCGAAGGTGATCGAGAACGCCAGCGAGATGTCGAGCATCCACGGCGGCAACGGCAGCAGCAGGACCATGAGCACGCAGATCACCGCCACGGCCAGGGCGATATCGCCCTGGCGCAAGACGGCGAACGCGCGCCCCAGCGAGTCGCCCTGCGTCGCCTCGTCCTCGACGACTTCGCTCATGGGTATTGGCGCCTAAAGCGCGGCCCGACTCACGTCGCCCGGCATCGGCACCTGCACGCCTTGATCGGTGTACTGGCGCAGCTTGTTGCGCAGAGTGCGGATCGAGATCCCCAGGATGTGGGCGGCGTGGGTGCGGTTGCCGAGGCAATGGCCGAGGGTGTCGATGATCAGATCCCGTTCCACGTCGGCGACGGTGCGGCCTACCAGCTTTCTGGTGCCGGTGGCGCCGTCCTCAGCCACGGCGGCGCCTCCATTCTCGCGCTCGGGTCTCGCCGGCGCCTGGCCGGGGCGGTTGCCGTCGGCCAACAGGATCGACTCGGGGCTGATTTCGTTGTCGCTGGCGAGAAGCACCGCGCGATGCATGGTATTTTCGAGCTCGCGCACGTTGCCGCGCCAGCCGTGGGCGATGAGAAGCTTCAGCGCCGGTTCCGAGATCGTCTGCGGCGCCACCTCGTTGAGCTCGGCATACTTCTTGGCGAAGAACTCGGCCAAGACCGGGATATCGTCCAGCCGCTCGCGCAACGGCGGGATGTGCAGATGGAAAACGTTGAGGCGGAACAAGAGGTCCTCGCGAAAGTGACCTTTGGCGACCTCGGCGCCGAGGTCGTGGTTGCTGGTGGCGATCAGGCGGATGTCGACCCGGACCGGCTTGGTGCCGCCGACGCGGTCGATCTCGCGCTCCTGGATGGCGCGCAGAAGCTTGGCCTGCAGGCGCGGGTCCATCTCGCTTATCTCGTCGAGCAGCAAGGTGCCGCAGTGGGCTTCCTCGAACTTGCCGATGCGCCGCGCGATGGCCCCCGTGAAGGCGCCTTTTTCGTGACCGAAGAGCTCGGACTCGAGCAGGTTCTCGGGGATGGCGGCGCAGTTGATGGTGACGAAGCGCTTCTGGGCGCGGCGGCTCTTGGCGTGCAGCCGACGGGCCAGGATCTCCTTGCCGGTGCCGGATTCGCCGGTGATCAAGATGCTGGCCTCGCTGGGCGCGATCTGATCGACGAGCCGAACGATGTCACCGAGCGCGGCGTCACGGTAGATCAGCCTGTGGCTCTCCTCGGTTACCGCCTCGAGCACCGCGGCGATGAGCTCGGGATCGGGCGGCAGCGGGATGTACTCCTTGGCCCCGGCGCGGATCGCCTTGACCGCGGCCTCGGTATCGGTGCCGAGGCCGCAGGCCACCACCGGCACGTTGATATGCTCCGCGCGCAGGCTACTGATGAACGGGTCGATCTCGAACTGCACATCTATCATCACCAGTTCGGCGCCCTGGCCCGAGCGCAGCGTCTTGAGCGCCACCTCCGGGTCGGCGGCCTGCGAGACCTGGGCGCCGCGCTGAATGGCGAGCTGGGTGGCGGTGCCGAGCTGGCCGTCGAGCGAGCCGACGATTAGCAAGCGCATAACTCTGTCTCCTGTCCCGTCTAGTCGAAGTACTTGACGCGCTGAGGGGGCGGCAGCGCGGTGTTCAGCAACATCTCGAGGCGTCGCGGATTCTCTTGACGGCTGATCGACACGGCGCCCATCTGGTAGACCGTGTTGAGCAGCATTTCCTGGCTGGAATTGCGGTCGAGCTTCGCCGCCAGCGGCGAGAACACCATGTTGGCGAGTACCGCGCCGTAGAACGTGGTCAGCAACGCCACCGCCATGCTCGGGCCGATGTTCGAGGGATCGTCGAGGTTGCCGAGCATCTGCACCAGCCCCACCAGGGTGCCGATGAGCCCCATCGCCGGCGACACCTCGGCGGCCTTGCGCAGCACGCTCGCCCCCTTGGCGTGGCGCGCGATCATGGCGGCGATCTCGTTGCTCAGGATGCGCTCCACCTCGTCCCCCGGCGTGCCGTCGATGACCAGGCCCATGGCCCTGCGCAGGAACGGCGTTTTGCGCAGCCCCGCGAGCTTGTCCTGCATGTTGAGCACGCTCTCCCTGCGCGCCGTCTCGGCGAGCCTGAGCATCCGCGTCGCCGCCTCGCGGGGCTCTCCGCCGTGGTAAAACAGGGACTTCACGATGATGCTTTGGACCCGCAGCATTTCCTCGAGCGAGAAGCAGATCGTGGTCACCGCCGCCGTGCCGCCGATGACGATGAGGAAGGCCGGGCCGTCGATGAAGGAGGTGGGCGAGCCGCCCATCACCATCGCCGTGCCCAACAGCATGAGGCCCGCAAGCAAGCCCACGATCGTGGCCAGGTCGATGCGGCGGCCTTCGCCGGCGGCCGCCGGCGTGCCCTGCCTCGACCCGGCCGGACGCCG
This sequence comes from uncultured Alphaproteobacteria bacterium, assembly GCA_965371625.1. GTDB lineage: Bacteria > Pseudomonadota > Alphaproteobacteria > CBDUZE01 > CBDUZE01 > CBDUZE01. The sequence goes on along the minus strand of CBDUZE010000031.1, from coordinate 48,163 downwards.
CACCGCGTGGCGGGTGGCTGATTCGCGAGTGGCCATTGGCCTAGATCACCGTGGCTTCGCCATTAGCCGCGCTCGGCCTTGACGATCTCGGTCATCGTCACGCCGAGCCGGTCCTCGACGATCACAACCTCGCCGCGGGCCACGAGGCGATCGTTCACGTAGATGTCGATGGCCTCGCCGACCTTGCGATCGAGTTCGATAACCGCGCCGTGACCGAGCTTGAGCAACTCGCTCACTTGCATGCTGGACTTGCCCAGCACGGCGGCGACCGAGACCGGAATGTCATAGACCGCTTGCAGATCGCTTGCGCTCCGCAGGCCGTCGCCCGCGCCCTCTTCGTCGACCGGATTCTCCTTGTCGCCGGCGATCTCTGTCGCGGCCGGCTCGGTCTCCTCCGGCACTGTCCCTTCGAGCTCCTCGAGCTGGAGGTTCTCGCCTTCAGCCATGTTCGTCTCCCGCAGGTTGGGCCGATATAGCGTTCACGGTCGGGCCGGCAGCGCCGGCGCCGTCCGCTCGCCCGGGCGCCGCGCCGGGCATCGTCGGGTCGGGGGCGGAGGCGGGCGCGGGCGGCGGGGTCGAGGCCTCGGCGGCTCCCGCGTCGCATTCGCGAAAGAAGCGCTCGATCACCTCCGCCACCTCATCCTCCACCACGGCCAGGCTGCGTTCGGCGCCGCCATCGGCCCATTCCACCCGGCAGTCGCTGCCGGCGCCGACATCGCCGCCGAGCACGATCACCTCTCCGCCGAAGCCGCTCTCGGTCTTGACCGTCTCGAGGCGCCCCTTGAGTTGCTCCAGCAATGCCTGGTCGACGCGGATGACGACGCGCGGCTCGTCGGCCACCTCCGAAAGGCACTCGCGCACCAGCGCCTCGATCTCCGCCAACGGCTCGCGCTCGAGCAGCGCGGCGGCGAGCTTGCGCCCGATGGCGAGGGCAAGGCGCGCGGCCTCCTTGCGTCGCGCCTGATCGGTGGCTTGGAGCGCCTTGAGACCGTGGTCGATCTTGTCCAGGGACTTGGCGATGGCGCGCTCCGTTTCGGCCCGCGCCTGTTCGAGGCCCATGGTCGTGCCCTGGGCCAAGGCCTCGGCGCGGGCGTTTTCGAGCTCCTCCTCCGAAAAGCGCGGGAGCCGCGCGCGCGCGGCGGCGTCGAAGGCCTCCGGGTCGATGCCCTCGAACGTGGTATCGAACATGAATTTGATCGCGTTGCTCATGTCTCTGGCCGCGCCCTAATAGACGAGCTCGTCTTCGCCCTTGCCGTCGTCGATGACGATCTCACCCTTGGCGGCGAGTTCCTTCGCCGATTGGACCAGGATCATCTGCGCCTCGTCGACGTCGCGCAGGCGCACCGGCCCCAAGGACTCCATGTCCTCGCGCAGGATCTTTCCTTGGCGCGCGGACATGTTGCTGAAGAAGAGGTCGCGCACGGATTCCGAGGCACCCTTGAGGGACAGCCCCAACTTGTCCTTGTCGATGCTGCGGAGCAGCGTTTGGATGCCGCTCGGGTCGAGCTTGGAGAGATCCTCGAAGGTGAACATGAGCGCCCTGATGCGCTCCGCCGCGTCGCGGTTGCGCTCCTCGAGCATGGTCAGGAACTTGCCTTCGGTGGCGCGGTCGAAGTTGTTGAAGATCTCGGCCATCATCTCGTGGCTGTCCTGCCGGTTGGTACGCGCCAGGTTGCTCATGAACTCGTTGCGAAGGGTCTGTTCGATGCCCGACAGCACGTCCTTCTGAATCGATTCCATGCGCAGCATCCTGAGACAGACCTCGAGGGCGAAGTCCTCCGGCAGCACCGAAAGGACGCGCGCCGCGTGCTCCGGTTTGATCTTCGAGAGCACCACGGCCACGGTCTGCGGGTATTCGTTCTTGAGGTAGTTGGCGAGCACCGCCTCGTTGACGTTGCCGAGCTTGTCCCACATGGTGCGCCCGGCAGGGCCGCGGATCTCCTCCATGATCTGATCGACGCGGTCCCCGGTAAGCGATTTCTGCAGCAGCCGCTCGGTGCTTTCGAACGAGCCCACCAGGGAGCCGGTGGTCGAGATCATGGTGGCGAAGTCGACGAACAGACGCTCGACCAGCTGCGAATTGATGGCGCCCAGGCTGGCCATGGTCTGGGAGATCTCGCGAATCTCCTCGTCGTCCATCATCGCGAAGATCTGCGCCGCCTGATCATCATTGAGCGAGAGCATCAGCAGCGCCGCCTTCTGCGTCCCGCTGAGGCCCCGGATGTCCTCCTTCGCCACCATCCCGCTGCCACCCCCCTAGGTTTCCTGGTACATCCACTGGCGCATGATCGCGATGGTCTCGTCGGGGTGCTTATCCACGAGTTCGCTGACCTTCTTGATCGACGAGGCGCGGACCTGTCCCTCGACCCGTTCGAGGTCGATGAGGTTGTCCGCCGCGGCATCCGGCAGTGGCGGCGGAGGCAGCCCTGGGTCGGCGCCCGCGGCCGGCCCCGCGATCGCTGCCTGGGCGCCGCCGGGGAGTTGCGCCGCGCCCGCGCCAAGTCCCGAATCCGCGCCGGCGGGCGCCAGGGTCATGGCCCGGGCGACCACCGGGCGCACCACCAGCAGCAGCACCAGGATGGCGACGATGCCGAGGACGAGGATCTCCGCGATCTTGAAGAAGTCGTCTTTGGTGAGCCCAAGGAGCCCGGCCTCGGCCTCGACCAGGGGCGCGATGTCGGCCCTGGCGAAACGCATGTTGATGACCTCGACCTTGTCGCCGCGCTCCTCGTCGTAGCCGATCGCCAGGTGCACCAGCTTGGCAAGCTGCTCCAGTTCCTGATCGCTGCGGGGCGAGTAGGCCTCGCTGCCGTCGTCGCCGGTGGTGTAGGTGCCGTTGACCAGGACCGCGACCGAAAGCCGCTGCACCGTGCCCGACTCGTGGATCTGGGTCTTGATCGTCCTGCTGATTTCGTAGTTGGTGGTTTCTTCGGTACGGGTGTCGCTCGAGCGACTGGTGGCGCCGGCCTGGTCGCTCGCCGCCTCGGGCAGGTTGCTGGCAACGCCCACCGGCTCGTCGGTTTCGCTTTCCGCCGAGCTGCTTTGCTCCTCGACCAGCAGCGTCGAACGCGCCACCTGTCCGTCCGGATCGTAGATCTCGGCGTTGGTGGTGACGCGGTCGAGATCCATCTCCACCGTGACCTCGGCGCGGACGTTGCCGTGACCCACCGATTTCTCGAGCAGGCTCTCGATTGCCGACCGCAGATGGCTCTCTTGGCTCTGGCGCAACTCGTGCAGCGAGGACGTCATCTGTTCGTCGGCCGCGCCGTCCTCCCGGCCCCGAGCCAGCAGGTTGCCGCGGTCGTCGACGATCGAGATGCGGCGTGGGCTGAGATCGGGGACGGCGGCGGCGACGAGGTGCAGAATGGACTGGACCTGTGCCCCGCCGAGCGGCGATCCGCCCCGCAATTTCAGCACGATGGAGGCGCTGGGCTGGCGTTTGTCGCGGTTGAACAGTTCGCGTTGCGGCAGCACCAGGTGGATGCGGGCGGCGGCCACCCGGTCGAGCGAGCGAATGGTGCGCGCCAGTTCCCCTTCGAGGGCGCGCAGATGATTGATCTTTTGAACGAAGTTGGTGGTTCCGAACGACGCCGAGCGGTCGAAGATCTCGTAACCGATGGTGCCGCCCGAGGGCAGACCCTCCTCGGCCACCGCCATCCGCAGCCTCAGCACCTGATCGCGCGGCACCAGGATTTGGCGGCCGTTGCCCCTGAGCTCGTAGCCCACGCCCATGGCTTCGAGCTTGGCGACGACCTGGCTCGAATCGGTGATCTCGAGGTCGCCGTAGAGGAGCGCCATGTCCGGCGAGGCGAGCCGCGTCGAGAGGTAGAAGAACAAGCCGACCAGACCGGCGCCGACTGCGGCCATGGCCCCCAACCGCACGGCGCCGAGACCGCGCATCATCTGCGTGAAACCATTCACCTCCAGGTTCCTCGAGCCATGTAAAATGGCCACGAAGGGCCCGCCATGCGCGGCATTGGTCCTCGTGGCGTCGACAGTGAAAGTACCGGGAAGGTCGTGAACAACCAGTTAACGGGCGGCAATTTTTGCCTAGTCCGGCGAAAGCTTCGAGGCCTATGAAGTCGTCAAATCATCTCTCTCGATCGGAAGTATCGGCCAAGACTTGGGCAAATAATTGACACAGCGGCATCCGGACGGAGGGGCCGATCCCCGCGCCACCTCGGTTGCTCCGGGCGCGGGCTCCGACCCGCCGCTCGATCACGGCTCGCGGGAGTGGGAAACGTTGCGGTATTCCTGGACCCGGGTGGCCCTGAGCCCGGGCAGTCCATGGGCTTCGATCGCCCGTTGCCAGGACAGGAACTCCTCGACCGACAGGGTGTAGCGGTGACAGGCCTCATCAATACTCAGAAGCCCGCCACGCACGGCGGCCACGACCTCGGCCTTACGCCGGATGACCCAGCGCTTGGTATCGACGGGCGGCAGGTCGGCGGGCGTCAGCGGCTTGCCGCGCGGCCCGATGACGAGGCTTTTGTAAACTGGGTAGGTGTTGGCCATGCCTGCAGGTCTCAAGTTTACTTAGGCGGGGTTGAACCTAAGTCCGGCGATTTAAAAAAGCGCTAAGGAAGTGGGTTAAATTCTCCCTAAAACAGCGCCGGTCCGGTCATCTGGCGCCCCGGACCGGCAACCGCTGGCTCGGGAAATCCTTAACGGATGATACGGATCAGCTCGTCGAGCATCTCGTCGGCGGTGGTGATGATGCGCGACGAGGCCGAGTAGGCCCTTTGCGTCACGATCATGTTGGTGAACTCCTGGGCGATGTCGACGGTCGAGGCCTCGAGCGCCGAGGACACGATGCTCCCGGAGCCGCCCAGACCCGGCTCGAGCAGGTTGAAGTCGCCCGCCCGGTCGGTGGGCACGAAGGCATTGCCGGTCTTGTTGGCGAGGCCCGCGGGGTTCGGGAAGGTGGCGATGGCCAGCTTGTAAATGTTGCGCTGGGTGCCGTTGTTGAACAGCGCCGACACGAAGCCGTCCTCGCTGATGGAGATGCTGGTGAGCGTACCGAACAGCGCGCCGTTGACCTTCGACGACACCAGGTTCGACGGCGCGTCGAACTGGGTCATGCCGTCGCTCTGGTCGTTGGTGCCGAGGTCGAGGGCGATGGTGTTGTTCTGCAGACCGAGTATCGGCGCCCAGGCGATGGTGAGCGACGCCGGCAGGGTCGTGGTCGTGGTGTTGAGCGTGCCGTCGTTGTTGAAGCCGACGATGCCGGTGGCGATCTGGCCGTCGAGCAGGGGAGAGATCACCGTGGCGTCGCCTGCCGGCTGGATGTGAACCTCGGCGTACCACTCGTTGGCGGTGCCGCTCTTGACGAAGCTGAAGGTCACGGTGCGCGCGCCGCCCTTCGAATCGAAGATGCCGACGCTGCGCTGGAAGTCGGCTGTGACGTTGCCCGAAGCCAGGTTCTTGGCCGATACCGTGGCGTCGTAGCTCTGGGTCGTGGTGATCGGCGAGGCGCCGCCGAAGAGGTCGGTGCCGGCGCCGTTGACGACGTTGGTGATGACCAGGTCCTTGCCCTGCTCGAGCCCGGTGACCGTCAGGGTGGCGTCGGCCGCACTGCCGCCGATGCTCGCCGAGAGCTCGGTCTCGGCGTCGATCAGGGCCTTGAGCTCGGCCAGCGTCGAGAACTCGCCGGCGCCCGGCGTGTTGCGGAACACGAAGGTGCCGTACGTGACGGTGCCGTCGCCGATTCTGAAGCTGTCGGCGTCCAGGAGCCCCGTGATGGTGCCGCCGCCGGCGCCGTCCGAGAGCTTGGCCGTCGAGGCGATGCCGAACGACGAGGTGGTGTCCTGCGGGCCGGTGAAGGTGAGCGCCTGGGACGACTCCAGGTTGGCCTTCAAGGCCAGGGTGGTGGTGGCCTCGGCGGTGCCGGTCAGGCCGCTCACGTTGACCGTCGATAGCGCGGTGAGGTCGCTGCGGTTGGCCGGGATGTCGCCGGTGGCGTCGACCGCCCAGCCCTGCAGGTAGAGCCCCGCGGCGTTGCGCAGGTCGCCGTTCTTATCCGGCGTGAACGAGCCGGCGCGGGTGAACATGAACTGTCCCGACGAGGCGCTCGGCTTGGCCAGCTCGTTGACCACGAAGAGGCCATTGCCGGCGATGGCGACGTCGGTCGCCGACGACGAGCTCTGCATCAGGCCCTGGCGGTTGAAGTCGGTGAGCGGCTTCGAGATCACGCCGCCCGGCGAGTAGCGCGTGGTGGTGGCGCTCTCGGTCACCAGGGTCGAGAAACGGGCGTTGGTGACCTTGTAGCCGACCGTGTTCACGTTGGCGATGTTGTCCGAAATGATGCCCATGGCGTGGGCGTTCGCATTGAGGCCCGAAACGCCGGCAAACAGTGCGCCGAAAAGACTCATTTCCTCTCTCCTTCATGCTTTGGCTTTCCCGCTGCCGGGAAAGCATCGGTACGCGATGGGTGCCGCATGGCCCCCGGGCCGCGCTCGTGCGCCGCCCTCACAACGCCGACTCCTCGGGCGGGGGCTCTGACTGCTCCGGCGGCGGCGGCGATCCCTCGGGGATCGGCTCCGGGGTCGGAGGCAGGGTTTCCCTGACCAGGGTTACGCCCGCCACCGGTATCAGCTTGTCGCCCACCACCAGCATCTGCTGGCCGTCGATGGTCTCGATCGCGCTCACCACGCCGCCCAGCGCGGTGGTCGCGGCGATCAGGCCGCCTTGCTCGTCGCGGGCCGAGATCGCGATGCGATAGAGCCCGTCGGGCTGGGGCTGGTGCTCGGTGCTGAGCCCGTTCCAGTGGAAGATGTGGTCGCCCGCGGTGGTTTCGCCGGGGCCCGAGAACACGATCTCGCCGGCCTCGTTGGTGACCGTGATGGTGGTCGCGGCGGCGTCGCCGAAGAGCGTGTAGCGCCATTCGGTCTGACCGTCCCGGAGGAGCCCGGTGTCGCCCTCGATCTCGATCGTCTTGCCCAGGTAGTTGACGGCGCTCGCGGCTTGCTGCGCCTGCGCCAGGTCGCGCAGCATCTCGAGGTTCCGGTTGGCGGCGATGGCCTGCTCGACGGCCGCGAACTGCGATAGCTGGCTGGTGAATTCGGTCGCTTCCATCGGCGACAGCGGGTCCTGGTTCTTGAGCTGCGTGGTGAGAAGCACGAGGAAGGTCTCGAAGTTTTCGGTCAGCGCCGCGGTGGCCTCCGAAGTCGCGCTCGCGGTCTGGTGGCTTCCGATGCCGGCGATTTCCATCCTTGCTGGTCCCTTCAAACGCGGATGTCGAGGGTTTGCGGCTGAGCGCCAAAGGCCATGCCCACGCCGGCGGCAAGCGACGCCCTTTCGAGCTCGTCGACGCCTTCTTCGGCGGCTTGCTCAGAGGCTTGCTCGGCGGCGCTCTCGCGCCCGTCGGCGGCCTGCCGCGAACCGCCGCTCTGGCCCCGCATGTTGAAGCTCAGGCTTTCGGAGTCGGTGCGCAGGCCGGCTTGCTCGAGGGCGCGCTCCAGGGAACGTGCGTCGCGCTGCAAGAGCTCCAGGGTCTCGGGCCTGTCGGCCGAGACCGCGACCACCGCGCGGCCGTCTCCGGCGACCTCGAGCTTGACCTCGACCCGGCCCAGGTCGGCCGGATGGAGCCGGATGACGATGCGGTCGAGGCCGCTCGCCACGGCCCGGCTGATATGGACGGCGACCTGCTCCGCGGGCGCTTGGAAGGCCGTGACCTTGGCCCCCGGGCCCTGGCTCCTGGCCGCGGCGAGTTGGATCGGCTGGTCCGCGCCGACGAACTCGGCGATTGTCGCCAGGGCGCCTCCCCCCGGCGACGGGCTGAACAGGTCGGGAAGCGGCGCGCCGCCAGCCTGAAGCGGAAGGCGCGGGGCGGCCGGCGTCGCAGGCGGAGCCGGCTTCGCCGTGGCGGCCGCGGGTCCCGCTTCGAACCCGCCCGGCGGGACGATTTCGGCCGCGCCGCCGTTGAGCGAGCTCGCGGCGATCAGGGTGGCGGGCATCACCAGCGGCCGTGGCGAGCCGCTGGCGCCCGGGTTGGCGGTCATGATCCGGACCGCGGCGGGAAAGAGCGGGCGCGCGGGCTCCGCGACGGCGGCCTGGGAGGGACGGCTGGGACCGTCGGCACGCGCGCGAAGCCCTGTCTTGAGCGCCCGCGAGTCTCGATATCTGGTGCCGCTCTCGGCCGGCCGCGCGGAGGCGACGGCGTCCGCCGCCGCGCCGCTCGCGGCCGGGCCGATTGTCGCGGCGGCGGCGCTGGTCGCGGCCGGCGACGGGGCCTCGGCGGCGGCCGGAGCGGCCTCGACCGCTTGAGCGGGCCGGGAGATCGGGAGCGGGGGCGGGGCCTTGGCCGGCGTGGCCAAAGGCGCCGGTCGTGGCGCCTGGAGCGTGGCCGAAGGTGCCTTGGCCGGCTGGAGCGCGGCCGGCTGGAGCTCGGCCGACTGGAGCGCGGCCGACTGGAGCGCGGCCGACTGGCCCGCGGCCGACTGGAGCTCGGCCGACTGACCCGCGGCCGACTGGAGCTCGGCCGACTGGCCCGCGGCCGGCCGGAGCTTGTGCGACAGTGGCGGCCCTGCCCTCGGCGCGTCATCGAGCGCCGGCGCGACCTCGGCGAGCTGGAGCTCGGGGATGGCCCGCGGCGCGCCAAACGAGGGGCCGGGATTGGCCGGACCGAGCGCTGCTGTGGTTTCGGGCGCCGTTGCGAGCAGGTGCGGCAACTCGGGTGCCGGGGTTGCGCTCCGAACGCGGACCGCCTCGATGCCGGCGGCCGGGTCCGGCTGCTCGACGCCCGCTTGCGTCGCCGAGAGCGGACCGTTTGGCTGCGATTCGGCGGCTGTCGCCGACGCGCTCGTGCCGTCCACCGTCCGAGCGCCGTCGCTGTCGTCGATCGCGCCCTCGCCCGAGAGGTTCCCGGGAACGTCGTCGGCCTCCGCTGCCGGTGGGGCCTCGGCGGTCTCCGGGGAGTCCGCCGCCCGCGCGGCCGGCGAGGGCTCTCGGACGTTCTGCTCGGCGTCCGCCACCCGGGCGTCCGCCGCGCCGTCCTCGCCGCGCTCGGCGGGGGCGGTCCGGGGCTCGTCTCCCGACCTCGGCTCTCGGGCCTCGGCGCGCCGCGAGCCGCGCTCGAGCTCGTCGGCGAAACGCGGGCCGGCCCGATCGGGGGTGCGCTCGGGGTCCGGGTCCGGGGTCCGCGGGACCGTCGGCCGGCTTTCCGGGAGCAGCGCGTCCAAGATGTCGAAAGCGTTCATCACAGCAATCACACAAACTTCGGCGTCCTTCCGGAAGCAAGCCCTGGGCCAACCGGCCCGGCACCTCTAAGGTGCTGATTGGAGGCGATTTTTCGAGCCCGCTCGCGATGGCTTGAGCGGGCCGGGCGGGGCCTTGCGGCAAATATTGCCCGAAGCTCCGGGCGCTAATTGCCGTACTCGCCCGCGCTCCACAAGCGGCTTGCGGAAGCGGACACGGACGGGTCCAATTGAGGCCGGCGGCGGGGCGGCGCGAGCGGGAAGCAGGCGATGGCGGTGGCGGATCAGCGCTCGGAACTCGACGGGGTGGGCGACCTGAGGACGCTCGTGCGACGGGCGTCAGAGCGATGGGGCGACAGGCTCGCCCTGACCTTCGACGAGAGCGGCGAGCGCCTCACCTTCGGCGCCGTCGAGCGCCGTGCCAACGCCATCGGCAACGCGCTGCGCGGGCTCGGCGTCGACCCCGGCGACAAGGTCGCGGTGATGCTGCCCAACCGGCCCGAGTTCCCCCTCGGCTGGCTCGCCATCACCGGGATCGGGGCGACGATGGTGCCGATCAACGTCTTCTACAAGGAGGGAGACGCCGGCTACGTGCTCGCGAACTCCGAGGCCCGGGCGATTCTCACCGCCGACCAGTTCGTGCCCCTCGTCACCGCGATCGAGGGCGCGGATCGCAAACTGGAAACGGTGGTCTCGGTCGACGGCAGCGGCGGCGGCAAGGCGCGCGACCTGCGCCAGCTCGTGGAGCGCGCCGACGACAGCGCCGCCCCGGTCGAGGTGCTGCCCGAGCACCTCGCCAACATCCAATACACCTCCGGCACCACCGGTCGGCCCAAGGGCTGCATGCTGTCCCACTCGTTCTGGCTCGAGTTGGCGCGAAGCGTGGTCGCCGCCGGCGCCATCAGCGGTGACGACGTGGTGCTCACGGCGCAGCCCTTCTACTACATAGATCCGCAGTGGAACTTGCTTATGACCCTGGCCACGGGCGCCCATCTGGTGGTGCTGGACCGCTTTCATCCCGCCACCTTCTGGCATAAGATTCGTCAGCACGAGGCGACTTTCTTCTATTGCTTGGGGGTCATGCCTCGGCTCCTTCTCAAGCTGCCCGCCGACCCGGCCGATCGCGACCACCGGGTAAGCAGGGTCCTGTGCTCGGCCATCCCCATCACCCAGCACGCCGAGCTCGAGGCGCGTTGGGGGGTGCCCTGGAGCGAGGCCTTCGGCATGACCGAGATCGGCGCCGGCACCGTGGTGAGGCCCGAGGATCACGACGAGCTGGTGGGCTCGGGCTGCATCGGGAGCCCGACCCGGGGCCGCGAGGCGCGGGTGGTGGACGACAGCGGCCGGCCGGTGCCCAGCGGCGAGACCGGCGAGCTGGTCTTTCGCGGCCTCGGCATGATGGACGGCTACTTCAAGAACCCGGAAGCCACCGCCGAGGTCTTCAAGGACGGCTGGTTCCAGAGCGGCGATCTGGCGCGCATGGACGAGGCCGGGCGCTTCTATTACATGGGCCGCAAGAAGGACATGATCCGACGCAGCGGCGAGAACGTCTCCGCCACCGAAGTGGAGGAGACCATCTAGGGTCATCCCGACGTCAAGATCGCCGCCTGCGTGCCGGTCGCCGACGAGTTGCGTGGCGAAGAGATCAAGGCCTACGTGGTGCTCCAGCCCGGCGCCGCGCCCGAGACCACGCCGCCCATCGCGCTGATCGAGTTCTGCGAGCAGCGCCTCGGCTATTTCAAGGTGCCGCGCTACTGGAGCTATCGCGACGACCTGCCGCGCACCCCATCGGAGCGCATCGCCAAGGGGGAATTGCAGCGCGAGCAAGCTGACCCGCGCGCCGGAGCCTACGATCGCGTCGACGACCTCTGGCGCTGAGGCGCTGTCGCGGCTTCAAGAACCGCGGCCCCAAGCGAACCCTAGGTTTCATCTTCCGAGAACGCACCAACGTTAAGAGAAATTTAAGCAAACTGCGCTTGGATCGATGCGCCATGATAAGGGCGCGGGGGGCGGTCATCGACCGATTTCCGTGATTCGAAAAGCCGGGGAAAGCTCTATGTCGATGTACGAAGAGGGCGCGGCGGCCCACAAGAAAGGGAACTACAAGAAGGCGCGCGCCGCCTGGTCGCAAGCGGCCGAAGCCGGCGACGCCGAGGCCCAGTGTCAGCTCGGCCTGCTCTACGGCAACGGCCAGGGCGTAAAGCAGGACTTCGTGAAGGCGCGGAAATGGTTCCTCAAGGCATGTGAAGCCGGCGACGCCGAGGCCGAGTACAGTCTCGGCGTGCTCTACGCGGTGGGCCTGGGGTGCGAATCGGATCCGGCCGAAGGCGCCTATTGGTACACCAAGGCGGCCGACAAGGAATACGCCCCGGCCCAGTGCAACCTCGCGGGTCTCTACGAGACCGGCCAGGGCGTAACCGAGGACTTCGTCAAGGCGGTCGAGCTTTACAGCAGGGCGGCCGAGCAGGGCAACGTCATCGCCGTCCACAACCTCGCCGTAATGTGGGAAAACGGCGTCGGCCTCGAACAGGATCTGGCGCGCGCCTCCGAGCTCTACCAGGTCGCGGCGGCGAGCGGACTGGCCGCGGCCCAGTACAATCTCGGCGTGCTGCTGGCCGAGGGCAAGGGCGTCGACCGGGACGAGGAGAAGGCCCGGTACTGGTTCAACAAGGCGGCCGAGCAGGGCTACAAGCTGGCCGCGTTCAACCTCGAACGGCTCGCCGCGGCCTGAGCCCCGAGCGCTCCTCTCGCCGCTGACCGCGACCTACCGGTCGCGGTCTCATCGCCACCAGAAACACGGATATTGACGGCACGGCGCGGCCGCTCGGCGGCCTCGCCATCGGACCATTTTCGTCTCTCCCATCCCATTTGGCCCCGCTCTTGCAAGTCTTGGCGCGATAGAACCGAGTGCGCGCCTTCGAGGCCGAGGGGTATGCGGTGAAGAGCGAGCTAATGCAAGGGCGGAAGCGGCCTGGCGCCGATCCGGGCCGGCCCCGGACCGGTCCCGGCCGGCCCCGGCGGTATCGGCAAGTTTTGCCAGGCCGGCGCGGCGCGGCGGGCGGCCGCGGGCAGATGATGCCGCGTTCGCCGACGGGGCCCGGGGCGGGGGGGCGTCATGTCGATTGACACCGTGCTGCAGGTCGCGCTGTCCGCCCTCAACACCAGCCAGGCGGCGCTGCGCACCGCGTCGGGCAACATCGCCAATCTCAACACCCCGGGTTATGCCCGCCGCGTCCTGATCCAGGAGACCCAGGTCGTCGGCACCGAGGGCTCGGGCGTGCGGGTCGCCGAGGTGCGGCGCATCGTCGACGCCTTTCTCATCGACGAGCTGCGCAACGCCTCGTCGAAAGCCATGGCCGCCGAGGTGCAGGCGAGCTTGCACGACCGCATCCAGGCGCTCTTGGGCGGGCCCGGCGACGAGAACACGCTGGCGGCGCGGCTGAACCAGATGTTCGTGAGCCTCGCCGACCTCACCATCGATTCGAGCTCGGCGGTGCGGCGCACGGCGGCGATCAACGACCTCCAGGCCTTCGGCGACGAGATCTCGCGCTTGGCCCAGCAGGTGCAGGACCTGCGCGCCGAGGTCGACCGCCAGATCCAGAACGAGATCACCAAGGTCAACGACGCGCTCAAGCGAATCCAGGACCTCAACCCGTTGATCGCGCGCGAGTCCCTGGCCGGACGGGACGCCAGCGCGCTGATCGACCAGCGCGATCAAGCCATCACCGACATCGCCGAGGTCATAGACATCCGCGTCAGCGACCTGGGCAACAAGACCGTCGGCATCAGCACCGTCTCGGGCGTCACCCTGCTCGACAACGTGCCGCGCAAACTGGTCTACACGCCGCCGGCCACGGTGACCTCGGCCACCGGCTTCCCCCAGATCACCGTGAACGCGTTTGACCCTTCGACCGGCGTCGCGAAAGCGACCGGCTCGCCCCTCGACCCGGCGGTGCGCTCGGGCAGCCTGCGCGGCTATCTCGACATGCGCAACGGCCAGCTTCCCGACCTCGCCGAGCAGCTCGGCGAGGTCGCGGGGATGGTGGTCGACCAGCTCAACGCGGTTCACAACGACAACACCGCGGTGCCGCCGCCCAACTCGCTGGTGGGCTACAACACCGGCCTCACCGGCGCCGACGCCCACGGCTTTACCGGCAAGTTGACGCTGGCGGTGATCGACAGCTCGAACGAGATCGCCGACTCCTTCGTCCTCGACTTCGCCGGCTACACCACCTTCGACCAGGCGATCACGGCTGCCAACACGGCCCTCTCCGGCAACGGCACGCTCAGCCTGGCGGGCGGCGTGATGAGCTTCACCGCCGCCAACCCGGCCAACGGCGTCTCCATCCTCCAGGACGCGACCACCCCCTCAAGCCGCGGCGGCCGCGGCTTCGCCCACTTCTTCGGCCTCAACGACCTCATGGAGGCCAAGGTGCCGGCGCACTACGACAGCGGCCTCAAGGGCACCGAGAGCCACCGCTTCAGCGGCGCCGTTAACTTCGAGATGCGCGGCCCCAATGGCGACGTGCAGGGCAAGTACACCCTCGATTTCGCGGTCCTCGGCGGCACCGATTTCTCCGCCGTCATCAACGATCTCAACGCCAACCTGGGGGCCTTCGCGAACTTCTCGCTCGACGCCAATGGCGAGCTCGACATCACGCCGACCGCGGCCTTCGCCGGCTACAAGATGGTCACGGTGAGCGATACCACCAACCGGGCCAGCACCGGGGTGACGATTTCCCAACTGTTCGGCATCGGCCCGCGCTACCGCGCCGACGCAGCGCTCGGCGTCAAGGTGACGAGCCGGATCGAAGCGAACAACATGCTGTTGGCGCTGGCCAAGCTCGATACCGCCGCCGGCGCCGGGATCCCGGCACTGACGGCGGGCGACAACCGCGGCGCCCTCGAGTTGGAGGACCTGGCTCAGAGCACGGTGCAGTTCGCCGCCGCCGGCGATCTTTCGGCGGCCGGGGTGACGCTCAACGAGTACGCGGCACTGATCGTCTCCAAGGTCTCGATCAACGCCGAGAACATCGACCGCCTGAGCGCCGACACCAGCGCCTTGCAGAGCGCACTGGCGCAGCGCGTGGCCTCGGTCTCGGGGGTCAACCTGGACGAGGAGCTGGCCAACATGATCATATTCCAGAACGCCTTCAACGCCGCGGCGCGCCTGATCGCGACCGCGGACGAGATGTTCGACACCCTGCTCGCGGTGCTGTGACGGGGGCGTCGCGGACGGCGATCGGCGACCGCATGAGCAAGGGATAGGCACCATGACGCGCGTTTCCACCGCTGGACAGACCCAGCTCCTTCTCGACACCCTGCTGCGCAACCAGGAGCGCCAGGCGAAGCTCCAGCTACAGGTCGCGACGCTCAGGACTTCGGCCGATTACAAGGGCATCGCCCGTGACACGGTGGCGCTCCTGGGGGGCCGCGAGCTCGAGGCCCGCACCCAACAGTTCATCGACAGCAACGCGGTCCTCGAGCGGCGCCTCGGGATCCACAACGTGACCCTGCAGCGGCTTGCCGACATCGCCCAGAGCCTGCGCCAGGACGTGATCAAGGCGATCGAGAGCAACTCGGCGGTGGCCCTGATGGACAAGCTCAACGCCGGGTTCGAGGACGCGGCGGCGATGCTCAACACGCGGGTCGACGGGCAGTACATCTTCGCCGGAACCCGCACCGACAAGGCCCCGGTCAACGTCTCGACGCCGGCCGCGTTGCTCGGCCTGGCGCAGACCGCGGACGCTTTCGACAACAACAACATCAAGGTCCAGGCGCGGATCTCGGACTACACCGTCAAGGAGTACGGCATCCTCGCCGATGACATCGGCACCAAGCTCCTCGACTCCTTCCGCCGCCTCATGCAGTTCAATGCCGGCACCCTGCCCGCCGGCGCCGGCGCCTTCGCCCCGGCGGGCGCCTTCCAGACCCCGCTGCCCAAGAACCAGCAGGACTTCCTGATCGGTGAGCTCGCCACCATCCAGGCGGCCTTCGATACCCTCAACCAAGAGGTGGCCAAGAACGGCGTCACCCTGCAGCTCCTCGACGAGACCCAGGAGCGCCACCGCGACGACCTCTTGTTCACCCGCACCCTGATCAACGGGATCGAGAACATCGACCCGGCGGATGCGGTGACCGATCTCAACGAGAGCCAGCTGGTACTCGAGGCCTCGATGCAGGTGCTCGCCACCCTCACCCGGCTCAGCCTGCTCGACTTCGTCTAGCCCCGGTTAACGCGCCGGTAAGGCCTTTCCGACATCATGGCGGCGCTTGCGGAACGCCATCAGGGACGATCGGGCATGAGCGGGAGCCAGCGAGGCTCGAGCGCCGGCATCGGCGCCGGCTTCGACGTGGTCACCGGCGGCGCCGGCTTCATCGGCAGCCACCTCGTCGACCGCCTCGTCGCCGAGGGGCGGCGGGTGCGGGTGATCGACAACTTCGCCTCGGGCCAGCGGCGCAACCTCGCTGGCCACGCGGGCAACGCCAAGGTCGAGCTCTGCGAGATCGACATCCGCGACCGCGGCGCCGTGCGCGAGGCGCTCTCGGGCGCCGCCCGGGTCTTCCACCTGGCGGCGCTGGCCGACATCGTGCCCTCGGTCCAGCGCCCCGACGACTACCACGACACCAACCTGGGCGGCACCTTCAACGTGCTCGAGGCGGCGCGCGCGGCCGGCGTCGAGCGCCTGGTCTACGCCGCCTCGTCGTCGTGCTACGGCATCCCCGATCGCTACCCGACGCCCGAGGACGCGGCCATGCGCCCCCAGTACCCCTACGCCCTGACCAAGTACCTGGGCGAGGAGATGGTGCTGCACTGGGGCCAGGTCTACGGCCTGCCCGTGGTCTCGCTGCGGTTCTTCAACGTCTACGGGCCGCGCGCCCGCACCAGCGGTACCTACGGCGCCGTGTTCGGCGTCTTCCTGGCCCAGATGCTGGCCGGGGAGCCCCTCACCATCGTCGGCGACGGCGAGCAGAGCCGCGACTTTACTTATGTCGGCGACGTCACCGCGGCGCTCTCGGCGGCGGGCGCGGCGCCGGCGACGGGGGCGGCGCCGGCGACGGGGGCGGTGTTCAACGTCGGCTCGGGCCGCGCCGTCAGCGTCAACCGGCTGGTCGAGCTGCTGGGCGCGGGCGAGCGCGTGCACATCCCCAAGCGCCCCGGCGAGCCCGACCGCACCCTGGCCGAGATCGGCCGCATCCGCCGCGCCCTGGGCTGGGAGCCCAAGGTGGCGATCGAGCGGGGGGTGGCGATAATGCTCGAGGACATCGACTACTGGCGCCAGGCGCCGGTGTGGACGGCCGACACCATCGCCGTCGCCACCAAAGCGTGGTTCGAGCACCTCTCGGCGGCCTGAGGCGCCGCCTCCGACCACCGATGCCGAGTTGCCCGGGCGCCGCGAAGCACTATATTCGCGGCCATGACCCGAACGGAAGCGGATGATCTGGAGCGCGGCGAGCGCGTCGTCGTCGCCATGTCGGGCGGCGTCGACTCCTCGGTCACCGCGGCGCTGTTGGCCGAGCGCGGCTGCGAGGTCGTCGGCATCACGCTGCAGCTCTACGACCACGGCGCCGCCACCGCGCGCAAGGGCGCCTGTTGCGCCGGCCAGGACGTGCACGACGCCCGCCGCGTCGCCGAGGCGCTCGACATCCCGCACTACGTGCTCGACTACGAGGAGCGCTTCCGCGCCGCGGTGATCGAGGACTTCGTCGCGAGCTACCTCGGCGGCGAGACCCCGATCCCCTGCGTGCGCTGCAACCAGACGGTCAAGTTTCGCGACCTCTTGCGCACCGCCCGCGAGCTCGGCGCCCGGGCGCTGGCCACCGGCCACTACGCGCGCCGCGTGGTGGGCGCGGAGGGGCCCGAGCTCCACCGCGCCGTCGAGGCCGAGCGCGACCAGAGCTACTTCCTGTTCGCCACCACCCGCGAGCAGCTCGACTTCGTGCGCTTTCCGCTTGGGCCCAGGACCAAGGCCGAGACCCGCCGGCTCGCCGCCCGCTTCCGCCTCCCGGTGGCCGAGAAGGCGGACAGCCAGGACATCTGCTTCGTGCCCGAGGGCTCCTACGCCAGCGTTATCGAGCGCCTGCGCCCGGGCGCCGCCGAGCCCGGCGATATCGTCGACCTCGACGGCCGCACCCTGGGCCGCCACCCGGGCCTCATCCACTACACCGTGGGCCAGCGCCGGGGCCTGGGCCTGGGCGGCGCGGCGGCGCTCTACGTGGTGCGCCTCGAGCCCGAGGCGGCGCGGCTGGTGGTGGGGCCCAAGGAGGCGCTCGGCTGCCCGCGCTTCGCCATCCGCGAGCTCAACTGGCTGGGGCCGGGCGAGCCGCCGGCGCAGCCCCTCGAGGTCGAGGTCAAGGTGCGCTCGACCCAGGTGCCGGTCGCGGCCACCCTGGTGGCGCGGGCGCCGGGCTGGGCCCCGGGCTGGGCCGAGGTCGTGCTGGCCCAGCCCGAGGCCGCGGTGGCGCCGGGCCAGGCCTGCGTCATCTATGCCGGCGCGCGCGTCCTCGGCGGCGGCTGGATCGCCCGGCCCGAGGCGGCGTAAGCGGCCTCCAGGCGGCGCGCTTGACAGCGCCCGGGGGCGGTCCTTATATGCCCGCGGCCCGGCGCGGGTCACGGTGGCGGGGTAGCTCAGTCGGTTAGAGCAGCGGAATCATAATCCGCGTGTCGGGGGTTCGAGTCCCTCCCCCGCTACCAATTAAATCAAGGGCTTAGCTGATACCGGCTGGGCCCTTTTTCTTTGCGGGAAGCACATAGGAAGCAGAGGTCTCGATTTCCTGGCCCGCAAGGCGTGCGTCATGGGCGAGGGTGGAAGGGTCCCGCAAACGCTGAGCACGTGCTGGCGTGACAACGATGTGGTCCAGAGCCAACCCCGCGGGACCACATTCAGCTCGGGCCTCAGAGGCTCTGAGCGCTCCGCGGGCGAGCCAAGGCACCGCGTAGGCTGCCACTTTGCCCAGGGCCGCTCTGTGGCCGCCCCACGACTCACGCCCGTGCGCGCCCCAGCGTCCATCCCGGGGCATGCTCTCGTGGAGTGGGACTCCTACCCGCGGGGAGGACCCCGCGGAAATTCGGGGTCCGCCACGAGGAGACGCGATACGCATCCGAATGGGTCTAAGCCTGGATTCCTCGGAACGCCTGGTTTTCTGCCGTGGACGGGATTATCAGGAGGGATAGGCCAGGGTCGCTGACTGAATTCCTCGGCCCAGCCTTGCGCGGGTTCGTTTTCGGCTGTCGTCGGACGATCTCTGCGGAGAGCGGCGCGGCCTCAATCTTCGTCGGATTTTGGACGGTAATGCCGCTCGATCGCGCGATACCACTCACTATCCATGCTGAACAACGCGGCAGCGATTTCCTGATTGTCGGGATCGACCCAAACCACGCGCGCTTGGCCGGGCATTTCCAGCACCCCCACGACAAGCGTGACGGACATGTTGACAGCGATTCTCTCCCCCTTTTCATGCTCACCGGCGTACCTCTCGGCCAAGAAGCCGCGGACGCTCCAATTCTTCAGCCGGTAGGTGTTGCCATCAATTTGCACCACACCGTCGCAAGCCTCCTCCCTCGGATTGCGCCGCCGGTCGCGATGTTCATTATCGGCAGCCATGGAGTGTTCCTACGGATATGGCCCTACAGCCCTATTCGCCGTCGACCGTCCTTTTGTTGATCTTCGCCAGCAACCGAGGTCTTGCCCGGCATTTCCCATGTGTTCCATCCCGGTTGCGCGGGTATGGCCGGCTCAACAGCGCGAACCGCAGTCATCGTGAATGTCCTTGTTCAGGGGCTGTGGGTCAAGGTGTCGCTGGTCCTCGCCGTGATCTGGCTGGTGGTGAGCATCGGCGAGGTTCCCAACTATAGCGGTCAGGGCAGGGTGGTCGTCGTCAGCATCATCGCCGCGGGTGCGGCCGTGATCGTCGGCTTCGGGCTGGCCGTGCAGTGGATCATCGACTACATCGCCAGCAAGTCGGAGGAACAGCCCATTAACGGCCATGTCCCGGATGAAGGCGAACAGCCTTAGCTGTGTCCTGCCCCGCGAAACACGAGAATGACCGACGCCAGGAAACCGGCGCCTTTGCGCAAGCGCGATCCCAAGCGCCGCAAGTGCCTGAGATGCCAGAAGCCATTCTTGAGCGAGTGACCGGGCGAGCGCATTTGCCGCAGCAGCAAGGCGAGGCACACGTGGCGCCAGCCGATTCGACGATAGCGATGGCCGATGATAGTTTCGGAGGCGGAAGCCCATTCCAGGTCCGTTGACTTTCACAGGGGAACGACATGACAAGATCCATCACGGCATGTATCGCCGGCGCCGTCCTGGTGCTGGCGGGGTGCGGCTCCAGCACCGGCGACCGGGCCATCTCGGGCGCCGGCATCGGCGCGGTGGCGGGGACCGTCCTGGGGGCGGTGACCGGGCTCTCGCTGCTGCAAGGCGCGCTGATCGGCGCCGGCGTCGGCGGCCTGACGGGCGCCCTCACCAGCCAGGACATGATCAACCTGGGCGACCCGATCTGGGCCACCAATGAGCAGCCCGCCAACAAGGCGGCGGTCGCCCGAGTCCAGGCCGGGCTGCACAAGCTCGGCTACGATCCGGGCCAGGTCGACGGCGTGATGGGCGCGAGCACGGATTCGGCCATCCGCGCCTACCAGAGCAACAACAAGCTGCTGGTCGACGGCCGCCCGACTTACGAGCTCGCCCAGCACATCGAGGGTCAGCTCAAGACGAGCACGAACTAGCGCAGCGCCGGCCCTTCGCCATCCCAAATCGGGTGCCCGGAGAGGGGGTCAGCCGAGCAGGGTCAGGGTGTTGCCGCTCGCGGCGCCGGATCGGTCGGGTCTCGAGAGACGGCGATCTTGACAACGCCGGGGGCGGGACGGTATGTGCGCCCTGGGGACCGAGAGCGAGTCGCCGGCCGACGCCGAACCTGCGTCGGCCGCGCTGATTCCTGCTGCCCCGGTCAGGCGCCGCGCGGCGCGGCCGGTGGTGAGCATTCCGATGACGGTCCACCGGGTCTACTTCGCCTTCGACTACCAGCGCGACCTGCACCGGGTCGGCCGCGTCCACAAGCTCCCCAACATCGTCTCGCGCGCGGCCGGCGGCTTCAAGACCTCGACCGTGTGGCAGCGCGCCAGGCGCCGGGGCCGGGCCGAGCTCCACGGCCTCATCGACGACGCCCTGATCAAGACCTCGGTCACCGTGGTCTGCGTCGGCTACATGACGGCCTACCGAACCTACCTCGACTACGAGGTCGAGCGCGCGATCGCCCAGGGCAACGGGCTGGTCGGACTCAGGATCAACCACCTTCCCGATCACAACGATCTCACCGACGAGGACGGCACGCCGCCGCCGCTGATCGAGGCGACGGGCTACCGCGTGCACCGCTACAGCGACGCCGCACGCCTCGTCACCGCAATCGAGGAGGCCCACGAGCTGGCCCAGCTTTCGGAAGCGGAGCGGCTGGCGCGGCGACATCAATCCGATTGCGCGCAGCCGCGGCAAGAGCGGCGCAGCGAGCCCCGCGTCGAGCTCCCCGAGGGCAAGGCGTGGATCGACGGCGAAGCCTATGCGGTGAAGAACTAGAGCGATTCCAGGTCAATTGGAATCGCTCTCAGGCCGTGACTGCGGCCCGCCGGTCGTCCGGCGCGCCCGCGCAGGTGCGGACCCTTGGGTCCGCTGCCGTGAGCGAAAAGAGCCGAGAGCGGTTCCGAGCAATGCGGAACCGCTCTAGAACTCGCGGGGCTTCGCCGCCACCTCCTACCCGGGCCCGCGCCAGGAGGGAGACAAGATCGAGATCTCCTTCGCCGTCCCCAACCCCAACCCCGATTCCGCGATCGAGTTCGAGTGCGAGGCCACGGTCTTCACCATGGACGCCGTAAAGCACGAGATCGTGTGCCTCTTCGTGGCCCCGGAGAGCGTCGCGAAAACAGCCCTCGCCCGCTGTCTCAGCCGGCCCCCCGCGTGACCGCCCCGGGGGCGGCCGCGCCGGCGATTGGCGCCCGGCTTTCCCTTGGGGCCCGAACACCACATCGTGAAGGCGTCGTGGGCGCTGGCCCGCGCCCTTGACCCTCCGCGCGGCGGGTGCCAAACTTGATCCAAATCACGCGTTCCGCGAGCGCGTGGCCCGCTCATCCCGGCCGGGGGTCGGGGCGGAGGCATGCGCCGTAAGGGCCGGACTCCCGCCAATCGGAGGAACTTCGATGTCCCCTCGCAGCCTCGTCGCGACCATCATATCGGTCTTGGCCTTGTTGGTCTTGGCCTTGCCCGTCGGCCAGGCCCTCGCCGCTTCCCAGGTGCTGGCGCTGTTCGCCACCACCCAGGCCACCCCGCTCACTTGCGAGGGCGGGCAGTGCAGCGCCGAGCTCAGCGTCTTCTGCCTCCAAGAGGACCGTTGGGCGCCGCGCCCCGGCACCGGCTATCAGCTCGCCGAGGGCCAGGATCTGACCCTTGTGGCGACCGCCGCCGACGGCACCGAGCGCCGCCTGCCCGCCGCCGACCTGATCGAGATCGCCGCCGAGCGCGGCTACTGGTCGGTCAAGGTGAGCCTACCCCAAGGCGCGCTGGTCGATTTGGGCGCGGTGCGGGTGGCGGTGGAGGTCGGCGCCGCGATGTCGCTGGTGCCGGTGCCGCTGGCGGGCGACTTCCGGCCCCAGAGCGAGCAGGACGTGGCCCTCGCCACCGGCCCCTTCCGGGCGCTCGGCGCGCGTATCGTCGCCCAATCGGGAGCGCTCGCCGAGACCATCGGCTTCACCGGCCGCCTGATCAATTTCCTGCCCGACCGGCCGGGCTTGTCGCGGGCCGATGGCGACCGCGCCTGGGCGCGGGCGAGCCAAGGCGGCGGCATTAGCGCGGCCGGTCTTAGCGGCGCGCGCGAGGTCTTCGAGCAGTGCCGCGAGGATGACGGCCGCTTTCTCCAGCGCTGCCTCGAGAACCGGCACGACCTGATGATCTCGTCGCTCACCAGGCGCTATTGGGAGGCCGCCAACGAGCCCGGCTCCTGAGCGCCGGGCACGACAAAAGCGAGCAGGGGCGCCACCGGGGCGCCCCTTCCAGGTTCGGGCTTCCGCGCCGAGACCTGGATTCGCGTGATGGGCCCGAGTCGAGGCTCTCAGGTGGTGCCGATTCGGGGATCGCCCCCGGGGCCGGCGCTGGGTCCGAAGCTGTCCAGGATCCGCGTCGAGTCCTCGGCCTTGTCGACGCACTGGCCGAGCCAATGCAGGATCTCGATGTTGTTCTGGAGGACGGCGCGGGCCTCGGGCCGCGTGTCGTTGATGATCTTGTTGGAGCGTCTGACGATGTCGTTCTGGAGCTGCATGAGGATGTCCTCGAGCTTCCAGCCGTCAGGTTGCTCTGTCGTCGCGAGGAAATGGGTCATTGCGAGAGGTCCTGATTCTCCACCCCGATTGGGAACGGCGCCGCGCCGTCCGGCGCTCGGGCGAGAGCGGACGGGAGCGGGACCTTGTCAGAATCTGCGCCTCGATGATTAAACCCCGGTTAAGAGAGGGCGCCGAGCGCCTTCAAGGAGGCGTGATCGGCGGGGCGCTCGCCCGCCTCGACACGGGCGGAGACTTCGGCCATCATCCCTGGCGCCTGTTCTTTTGATCTGTTTGATCTGTTTGATCTGTTTGATCTGTGGCGGGGGTCGATGATGGGGTGCGGATGGTGACGCGGCTGGCGGGAGCGGCCGGCGTCGCTCTTGTTTTGCTGCTCTCGGGCTGTGGCGAGCCGAGCAAGCACGAGATCATCAAGAAGGCGGAAAGCGCCGAGACCAAGGCCCAACTTGAGAAAGCCCTGGGGGCGCCCGATGACATCGGCAAGGTGGGCCCGGTGGAGCAATGGACCTACCGCGCCGCCGACGGAGAAGTGGTGTTCCTGATCATCGGCGACCGCGTCTCCATGGGGATGACCGGGGAGATGACCGGAGGCGGGGGCGGATAGCGACGGTGGCTGGCGCCATGGCCGACCCATTCCGAACCGCTGACGAGGGCGTTTCCGTCGTCGTCCCGGCGTACAACGAGGAGCAGGGCATCGGCCAGGTGCTGGGCCAGCTCGAGGAGGTGTTGGGCGCCGCCGGCCACGCCTACGAGATCCTGGTCGTGGACGACGGCTCGGACGACAAGACGGCGGAGGTGGCGGAGAGCTTCGCGGGCGTGGTCAAGGTGCTCCGGCATCATGTCAACCGGGGTTACGGCGCCGCGCTCAAGACCGGCATCCGCCACGCCAGCTTCGAGACCGTTTGCATCACCGACGCCGACGGCACCTATCCCAACAGCGAGATTCCGAGGCTCTTGGACCGTCTCGCCGGCAGCGACTGCGACATGGTGGTGGGCGCGCGCACCGGCGACAGCGTCGCTCAGCCGCTCTCGCGCCGGCCCGCGAAATGGATGCTCGGCCATCTCGCCAGCTACGTGGTCGGCGAGTCGATTCCCGACATGAACTCAGGCCTGCGCGCGTTCAAGCGCGAGGTGGCGGAACGCATGTTCGAGGTCCTGCCCGACGGCTTCTCCTTCACCACGACGATTACCGTGGGCATGCTGACGAACGCTTACCTGGTCGAGTACGAGCCCATCGACTACCACCCGAGAATCGGACGATCGAAGATCCGGCCGATTCGCGATACCCTGAACTTCCTCCAGCTGATCCTCAAGATGGGGATCTATTTCGCGCCGCTGAAGGTGTTCCTGCCCTTGTGTGGGCTCTTGTTCCTGGGCGCCGCGGCGTGGGCTTTGTTGACCTGGCTCTTGCTCGGCCGTATGGCCGACGTGAGCACCCTGATCATCGCCATGACGGCGATCCAGATCGGCGCCATCGCCATGCTCGCCGAACTGGTGCGCTCGCGTCTGCGCAGCCCCTACCATCACGACGGGGCTTGAGGCTCGGAGCTCGGAGCTCGGCCGAGGGCAAGCGCCGCAAGGCGAAGGGGCGATGGTGTGAGCGGCGTCACGGACAAGATGGGCCATGATCGGTTAGTACATCGGCCGAGGGATCGGATATAATCTCCCGGCAGTGCGAGGTGACGGTGTTGGTCTGACTTGGCCGAGACACCATATCGTTGTGCAGGAACGACCGCTTGCGGATCTCCCTTGCGACTCTCTTACGCATTGGCCGCAATCGCAGTCGCGATCATTGCCGGACGGGTTGTATTCACGAGACAGGTAAAGGCGGGCGCCAGGTGGCGCGGCACCGAGGAAGACCGGCGATGAAAGTCCTCTTGATCAATCCACCGCGTTTCAACGAGCTGATCGGCAAGAACCCGGCGATCGTCGAAAAGCACCGCGGCTTCAACCCGCCGCTGGGGGTGCTCTCGCTGGCCGGTTACCTCGAGGCCCACAGCGATCACGAGGTCGAGATCATCGACGCCCAGCCCCCGGGCTGGTCGTACCAGGAGCTGGGCCAGGAGATCGCCAGGCACAGCTTCGAGGTCTGCGGCATCACCGCCATGACCTTCACCCTGATCGACGTGATGCTGACCTGCAAAGCGGTGCGCAAGATCAATCCCGGCGCCAAGATCGTGCTCGGTGGCCCCCACGTCCATCTCTTTCCGGACGAAACCATCGCGCTCCCCGACGTCGACTTCCTGATGCAGGGAGAAGGGGAGATCGCCTTCGCCAACCTGCTCGACAAGCTCCACAGCCCGGAGCAGTGGTGGAGCGTCAAGGGGCTGGTCTATCGCGACGAGGCCGGTGCCGTCGTGAACAATGGCATCGCGCCCAGCACCGCCGACCTCGATACGCTCGGATTTCCCGCCCGCCACAAGCTCGACGTGGGCATGTACACCTCGCTGCTGGGGCGCGACGACGTCATCACGACGATGTTCACGAGCCGCGGCTGCCCGTTCCGCTGCACCTTCTGCGATCGGCCCTTCTCGCCGGTGCTCTCGGGGTTCCGCTGGCGCTCGCCGCGGCACGTCGCCGACGAGATGGAGGAGTGCCTCAGGCTCGGCATCTCCGAGGCCTTCATCTACGACGATACCTTCACCGTGCGCAAGGACCGGGTGCACGAGCTCTGCGACGAGATCATCAGGCGCAAGCTCGAGTTCCGCTGGGACGTGCGCGCCCACGTCAACACGATCAACCCGGACTTGCTCAAGCACATGGCCGAGGCGGGCTGCGACCGCATCCACTACGGCGTCGAGTCGGGCAACGACCGCATGCTCAAGGTGATCCGCAAGAACACCAACGTGAGCCGGATCGAGAACGCGGTGCGCTGCACCAAGGACGCCGGGATGGAGGTGCTGACCTACTTCATCATCGGCCAGCAGACCGAGACCGCCGCCGACATCCAGGACACCATCGATCTCGCCCGGGCGCTCGATCCCAATTACGTCCACTTCACGATCTTCTGTCCCTATCCCGGGACCGAGATCTACATGAAGGGTCTCGAGAACGGCATCATCAAGGAGGACGTGTGGCGGAAGTTCGCCGAGAACCCGGGCCCCGGCTACGAGCTGCCGGTGTGGGAGGAGAACTTCAGCCGTCAGGAACTGCGCGAGATGCTGGTCAAGTGTTACAAGGGCTTCTACCTGCGCCCGGGATACGTGATGCGCAACATGTCGCGGATCCGTGGCGTCGGCGAGCTGAAGCGCAAGATGCGCGCCGGTCTCTCGGTGCTCACCATGACGCCGAACCAGAAGGTCTTCGACAAGAACCTTCGCGCCCAGGTGCGCGACCTGGTTCCGCACTCGCCGATCGACGTTTACACTGGCTAGGGGTCGACCGGGTGGCGCTTCGCCCGTCCCGGGCGGCGTGACACGGGCGTCGATCAAGGCGCCCCGCCGTGGGCGGGAAGATTTCTGAAACTGAAAACGGGGGCCCGGGATGCGACAGGCGCTGGCGATCGTGCTCGCCGCAGCCATCCTCGGGGTCATCTATTGGCAGGTCGAGGTTTCCGCGCTGCTGGCGGCGCTGGCCGGAATCCAGGGCTGGTGGTTCGCGCTGAGCCTCGTGCTCTTCGTCCCCATCGTCGTGATCACCGCTTGGCGGCTGCAGTGTCTCGTGCACACTTCCGGCCGGCTCGCCATGGCCGAGGCCAACAAGCTGGTCCTCGCGGCGACCACCCTCAACATGGTTCTGCCCTCCCACTTCGGCGACCTCGCCAAGGCCTATTTCCTCGCCGATCGGGGGCACGTCAGCGGCTCGCTGGCGGTGTCGCTGGTGGTCTTCGAGCGCCTTAACGACCTGTTCGCGCTGTTTCTCTGGTGTCTCGTGGGGCTCTTGCTGTTCCCGGTCGGAGGCGCGCAATCGTGGCTGCTCGCGGCGGCCCTCGCGGCGGGGCTCGTGGCCTCGGTGGCGCTGGCGCTGTCGGTGCGGTGCTCGGCCCCGTTCTTCGCCGCGCTGATCCTGATCGCGCCCCGGCGCTTCAAGCCGCAGGTGGCGGCGGTCGAGGTCGCCTGGCGCGAGCTCAACGCCCATTTCAGGGGCGATCGCCGGGGGCTCCTCACGGTGGCGGGGCTCTCGGTGCTGAACTGGTTCATCCACGCCCTCCAGGTCTGGCTCTTCATCCTGGCGCTGGGCGCCTGGGCGCCGTTCGGCGCCAACCTGGTGTTGGCGCCGCTGGCCCTCTTGGTCGGCATGTTGCCGCTGACCTTCGCCGGCATCGGCACCCGGGACGCGGCGCTGATCTACTTTTACGCCCCCTTCTTCCCGGCCGCGGTCGGCGCCGCGCTAGGCCTCCTCTGCACCCTGCGCACCCTGGTGCCCGCGCTCGCCGGCCTGCCCTTCCTGAGCCGCTATCTCGCCGCCCTCCGCGCCCGTCAGGCCGGCTCCAGCGGCAGCGTCGTCGGCTGACCGCGCCGCCTTCTTGAGCTCGAGGCAGAAGGCCTGGTTGAGGCCCAAGCTGAAGGTATGGTAGCCGACGACATCGAAGAGGTCGCCGGCGACGCACTCCATGCCGGGGCGGTCGAAGTACATGCTATGTTGCTCGTCGATGTCGCGCACGTAGAGTTGGATCAAGGGCTCGGCGGCGCGTTTCGGCGTCGTCAGCACGAGGCGGCCCCCCGGGCTCAGCACCCGGGCGATCTCGGCCAAGAGCCGGCGCGGGTCGTCGATATGCTCGATCACCGCGAGCATGGTCACGTAGTCGAAGTGGTCGTCGGGGAAATCCAGATGGTCATCGATATCGTCGCCCAGCAGGCGGTCGAGGCCGATCCGCTCGCGGCACTTCGAGCGCCTGAGGAAGTAGCCGTCGCCACAGCCGATATCGAGGTGGCGCTCTCCCTCGCCCATGTAGCGTTCGACGTTGATGGCCCGCAGCCAACGCGTGAGGCGCAGCATAGGGCGGGCGCCGAAGCGGATTTGCTGGACATAGCCGAAGGGCTCGATCGGTGTGCCCGTCATGCCTTTCTCGGTTATCACGATCATCTCGGAGCCGCGATCCAATGGCGAGGCCGAGTTATACGTGAGCCCCAGGCCAGAGGTAAGACGAATTCGTCCGTGGCCAAGGTCGGCGACCACGAGAATGCCGGATCAGGGCCGCCCGGGAGGCAACGATGAGGCCCCCGCAGAGGAGAACCATCGTCTTCGTGATGCGCTGCCCGCGACCGCTCTTCGCCAGCGTGGCGCAATCCTGCCATCGATCTAGGGCCAGGAGAACGGCTTGACCAGGCTGTTACCCATATTTGCCATCGCCGGGACCGGCCTCGTCCTCACCCTGCCCACCCTGATCTATGGCTATCCGGCTTACGGACATGACAGCCTCAACCATCTGATCCGTTACCTGCATTTCTCGGCGCAGCTTTGGGACGGTGAGCTTTACCCGCGCTGGCTCAGCGGAATGAATCTGGGGCTCGGCGCTCCCGCCATGTTCTTCTATCCGCCCGTCGCCTACTACGCCACGAGCCTGCTTCGGCCACTCCTGGGGAGCGACCCGTTTGGCTGGTACCAACTCGCCGTGGCGGCGACTCTGGCCCTGATCGCCTCGGGCGCCGCGGCGTATTTGTGGCTCGCGACGATGGTTGGCCGCCGGGCCGCCCTCATCGCCGCGGTCTTCTACATGGCCCTGCCCTATCACCTTGCAGCCGACCTCTACGTGCGTGGGGCCTTCGCCGAATATTGGTCATTCGTGTGGATGCCATTGGTGCTGTGGCAGATCGGGGAGATCGCGCGCGGTCGTCGCCTGGCGATCCTCTGGCTGACGCTCGCTTACGCGCTCCTGGTCATGACTCACCCCTCGACGACGCTGGTGTTTTCTCCCGTCGCGCTTTGCTATGCGCTGCTGGTGACAGGTATTGGGCCCAGGATGAGGGTCGTTTTGGTGGTTGCGCTGGGCATGGCACTCGGCGTCGGCCTCTCGGCGATCTATCTGCTGCCGGCGATGCTGATGCAGGAATCCGTGCACCTCAGCGACATGAGCTGGTCCGCCGCCAACTATTTCGAGCGCCGATTCCTGTTCCAGGACCCTTCTCTCAGCCCCAATCCGACCTGGAATCTCATTCTCACTCACATTGTCGTGCTCACGGGGGCACTGGCGGGGCTTGCCGTAGCCATCTGTGGTCTGTGCCGCAACGTGGGCGCCGATGTCCGCTTCTGGGCCGCCGTCGCGGTGACGGCGGTGTTCATGATGACGCCCCTGAGCAAGCCGGTTTGGTTGCTGATCCCGGCGCTGCAGAGGCTGCATTTCCCGTGGCGCGTGAGCACGCTGTTGACGCTGGCCACGGCTTTGCTCGTGGCCTACGCGGTGGCCGCGGTGCGGCGGCCGCTGTCGGCCGGCGCAAAAGTCGCCGCCGCGCTCGGACTGGTGCTGATGGCGGCGAGCCTGGCCATGACCGCCTACCTCGCGTTGGTCATGACCGAGGCGGACAGGTCGGAGCAAAGCCGGATCATTGCCAGCGGTGTGGCCCACAAGGTTTTCTGGCCCAAATCGGCGTTTATCGGCCAGCCCGACCTGAAGGAGAAGCTGCTGGCCGATCACTGGGGCCTGCCTTTCGGCTTCGAGCTGCCGTTTCTCGAAAAGTTCGGCAACCAGCCGCCGCGCGCCGTCGTCGTCGGCGGAGAAGGTGCCTGGGAGATCCGCCGCTGGTCACCGCGGGACATTGCCGCGCAGGTGAGCACCTCCGAGGGCGTCACCCTGATGATCGGGCAGTTCTTCTATCCCGGCTGGACGGCGCAGATTGTCGGCTCCCCCTGTTGCCTGCCGCTCGGCCCGTCCGATCCCGACGGCCTGATCAGCGTCAAGGTGCCGCCCGGCGGACACCTGATTCAACTCAGGCTGCGGCCGGGCCCCGAGGAGCGCGCGGGCTCGGCGATCAGCGCCGCGTCGGCCCTCATCACGCTGGCGCTGGCGCTGTGGCTGGGCTTTGGCGGGCGCCGGTCCGCGGCGCGCCAAGCGGGCGCGGCCTGAAGAGCGGCGATGGGGCGCCGCTTTTTCCCGTGGTTCCCGCTGGCGCTATTGGTGCTCTCGCAGGTGCTGTTCCTGGCCGGGGGCGGGGGCGCGGTGTTGCGCGGCGAGCTGTGCGATCCCAACGCCGAAACCCGGCTTAACCGAGTGCTCGAGCTCCGGGCCAGCGGCGAGGGGGTGCGGCACCGTCATCCGTCGCGCTCACGCGCGGCGGGCTGGCTCATCCCCGTCCCCCTGCCCGAGGATCGCGCGGCCGGCTTCCGGCTCTATGAGGTCACCGCTTGATGGCGCCGCTTCCCGTGGCGGCAGCCAAGGGGGATGTGTCGGCAGATTGATATGACGACAGTGGGCTCCTAGTATCTCGGCAGCGCGAGAGTCGTCTGAAAATACGCGAGACCACGCTTTCTATGCTCGAGCCCACGCAAGTTGCTCCAAGAGCACAATCGGATACTCTGGAATTGACCATCCTGATGCCGTGTTTGAACGAGGCAGAGACCGTTGGTGGCTGCGTCAAAAGGGCATCGGACTACATTGAGACCAAGGGAATAAATGGCGAGGTTCTGGTCGCGGACAACGGTAGTACGGATGACTCTCGAGCGATCGCCGAAGAGCTCGGTGCGCGCGTCGTCAGGGTGCAAGAGCCAGGGTATGGCAGTGCCCTTCTGGGTGGCATCACGGCTGCTCGTGGTCGCTTCGTAATCATGGGGGATGCCGACGCCAGCTACGATTTCTCCGCACTGGACCCCTTCCTGGAAAAGCTTCGGGACGGCTACGACCTGGTGATGGGAAACCGCTTCAAGGGCGGTATCAAGCCCGGCGCCATGCCGCCGCTGCACAGGTATCTGGGCAATCCCGTACTGACCGGAATCGCTCGGCTCTTCTTCAGGAGCCCCATCGGGGATTTCCATTGCGGCTTGCGGGGCTGCAATCGCGACACGATAAAGCGACTGGGCCTGATCACGTCCGGTATGGAATTCGCGAGCGAGATGATGGTGAAGGCCACATTACAGGATTTGAAGATCACCGAGGTTCCGACCACGCTTTATCCGGACGGGCGGAGCCGGAAGCCACACTTAAGGGCCTGGCGCGACGGCTGGCGCCACCTTCGCTTCCTGTTGCTGTTCAGCCCCCGCTGGTTGTTCCTGTACCCCGGACTCATCCTGTTTCTGGTTGGTTTGGCGTCAATGGTGTGGCTGGTCGCGGGACCGCGACGGGTCGGCGATCTGACGCTGGACGTGAACACGCTGGTCTACAGCGCTGGGGCGATGGTGTGCGGATTTCAGGCGGTGGCGTTCTCGTTGTTCGCCAAGGTCTTCGCGATCACCGCCAGGCTCTTGCCCGAGGATCCTCGGATAACCAGGCTCGGAGACGTTTGGAGCCTGGAGATCGGCATCGCCATCGGTCTGGTTCTGCTGGTCGCTGGAATCGTGACCTCGGCGTTCGCCGTCGGCTTCTGGGGACGGGCCTCGTTCGGGCCGCTCGACCCCACTGTCTCGCTGCGCATCGTCGTGCCGGCGGTGACCGCCCTGGTTCTCGGGGTGCAGCTCGTCTTTTCCAGTTTCTTTCTCAGCCTTCTCGGCCTGAAAAGGCAGTGAGGAAAGAGCATGGCCCGCGAGTCGCACGATCGTGGTGAACGCCGGCAAGGGTCGTACTCGTCCCCCGATGTCGATCCGCAGCCGCCGTGAGAGAGGTTTCCACGCTCTGGTTCCCGGCCCTGGTGGCGCTGATGCTGCAGGGACTGTTCGTGGGGCTCGAGGTGACGCCGGTGCTGGACGGCGGGCTCTACGGTCCCGACAGCTACATGCGCCTGGTGCGCGTGGGCGAGCTGGCCGAGCACGGGCGCTGGTTCGACAAGGTGATGCCGCGCAGCAACGCGCCCTTCGGCGAGGAGCTGCATTGGACCCGCTTGTTCGACGTGCTGCTGCTGGCGGTCGCCGCGCCGCTGATGCCCGTGCTCGGCGTGGCCCGCAGCTTGCACTTCGCGGGCGTCGTCGTGAGCCCGCTCCTCGAGCTCGCCGCCATCGCCGTGTTGTTGTGGGCGGCACGGCCCTTCTTCGACCTGCGCGGGCGCCTCTTCCTCACCATCATCTTCCTCTGCCAGCCGCCCGTGTTCTACTCCTTCATCGCCGGCCGGGCGGACCACCACAGCCTGATGAGCCTGCTGTTCGCCGCCTCGGTGGGGCTCACGCTGAGGCTGTTGGCCCGGCCCTTCGATGTCCGCCTCTGTCTCGTCGCCGGCGCGGTCCTTGCCCTCGACCTCTGGGTCAGCGTGGAGTCGCTGGCGGCCACGGCGCTGATGCTGCTGGCCCTGGGTCTCATGTGGATTTGGCGGGGCGGCGACGACGCGCTCAAGAGCCTGGTCATCGCGCTCGTCCTGTGGGCCGGCACGGGGTTGGCGCTGCTGCTCGATCCGCCGGGGGAAGGCTGGGCCGTGGCGGTCTACGATCGGCTCTCCCTGGCCCAGGTGATGCCCTTCGGCTTCGTGGCGCTGTTCTGGGTCGTTGCGCTCGTTCTCGAGCGCTGGCGGCCGGCCGGGTGGCCGCGCCGGGCCCGGGCCACCCTGGGCGTGGCCGGCGTGCTGCTGGTCACGGGCGCCGTGTGGCTCACCTTCCCCAAGCTCATGGGCGGGCCGTTCGTCGAGCTCGATCCGCGGCTCATCACTATCCACTGGAGCCTGGTCCAGGAGAGCCGGCCCCTGCTCGCGGCCGACCACTCGAGCCTGCAGAGGATCGTCTACTGGCTGGGCCTGGCCGTGGTCGGGTTCCCCTATCTCGCGTACCGTTGCCTTCGCGCCGGCGACGACACCCGACCCCTATGGCTCTATCTCGCCGGCGCCTCGGCTCTCTACCTCGGCTTCACGCTCTACCAATTGCGCTGGACGACCTATCTCGACCTCCTGCTCGTGTTCCCGGCGACGGGCGTGCTGGTGGCGGCACTGGGGTGGCTCGACCGCCACCTCGGGCCGCTGTGGCGGGCGCCGGCGCGGGCCCTGGTCGTGACGGCGTTCTCGATCGGCTTTGTGGTCCTGGGGGCGGTGGCCCAGCGCGGCGCCGAGGTTGGGGCCGATGTCGGGGCCGGGGGCGAGGCGGCGGGGTCGGGGGGCGGCGGCTGTCCCATCACGCGCTTCGCCGAGTACGCGGGCGGCCCGGCCGTCGAGGGGGCGCCGCAACGGATCGTGGCCAACGTCTTCTTCGGGCCGGAGCTCCTCTATCGCACTCCGCACGAGGTGCTGGCGGCGCCCTACCCGCGGCGCGCCGCGGCCGGCATGTGGGACGCTTACGCCATCATGACCGCGGCCGACGACGAGACCGCCCAAGCCCTGGTGCGGAGCCGCGGCGTCACCTGGGTGCTGATCTGTCCCGGGCCCGAGGAACGGGTGCTTTACCGCCCCCTCGAGCCGGGCCCCACCTTCCATGCCCGGCTCGCCCGCGGGGAGGTGCCGGCGTGGCTGCGGCCCCTGGCGCTGCCCCCGGAGCTCGGCGCCTTCCGCCTCTTCGAGGTGGTGGGTTGAGCGGGGCGCGGGGCGGGGGGGCGCGACGGTGGCGACCATGAAGCCCGGCGTGGTGCCCTGGTTCGCGGTCCTCGTGGCGCTGATGATCCAGGCCATCTTCGTCGTCCGCGGCTTCGCCCCGGTATTCGACGGCGAGCTCTATGGGCCCGACGCCTACATGCGCCTGGTGCGTGCGACCGAACTCGCCGAAGGCGGCGGCTGGTTCGACACCGTCTCGGAGCGCAGCAACGCCCCCTTCGGGCTGGAGCTCCATTGGACCCGTCCGCTCGACGTCTTGTTGCTGGCGGGGGCGGCGCCGCTGGCGCCGCTGGTCGGCTTCCAGACCGCGCTCTATTGGTGGGGCGTGGTGGTCAGCCCGCTGCTTCAGCTGCTGAGCCTCGGGGTGCTGTTCTGGGCCGGCGGGCTTTTCTTCGCGCCCGCCGGGCGGGTCTATCTGTGCGTGATCTTCCTCTGTCAGCCGGGCGTGATCTACGACTACATGGCCGGGCGGCCCGATCATCAGAGCCTGATGGGCCTGTTGTTCGCGCTCTCGGTGGCACTGACCATGCGCCTGATGCATCACGAGCTGCGCCCCCGCGAAGCCCTCGGCGCCGGGCTGGTGGTGGCGCTGGCGATGTGGATCAGCGTCGAATCCCTGGTCGCCACGGCCTTGATGCTGGTCGCGCTCGGCCTGGCCTGGGTGTGGCACGGCGGCGACCTGGCGCGCAAGAGCCTGATCGTGACGCTGGTGGCCACGGCGGGGGCGGGCTTGGCGCTCGCCGTCAACCCCGTGGCGGACGGCGTGCTCGCCCTGCGCTACGACCGGCTCTCGATCGTGCACGTGGTGCTGTTGGCCGTCGTCGCCCTCTTCTGGCTGGCCGTCGTGGGCCTCGAGCGCGGCGCGCTCGCCGCCGCCCGTGCCCAGGGCGGCGCCCCCATGCGCGCGGCCCTGGGCGCCGCCGGTGCGGTGCTGGTGCTGGGCTTCGCCTGGCTCGCCTTTCCCAAGCTGTTCGGCGGCCCCTACGTCGACCTCGACCCCACGCTGGGCCCCATCTTCCGTAACTTCGTGGGCCAGAGCCGGCCGATGTTCAGCGCCGATTCCGGATCGCTGACGCAGGCCGTCTATTGGCTCGGACCGGTGGCCTTGGGGCTGCCCTACGCGGTGCACCGCTGCTTGCGCGGCGCGCCCGGGGAGCGGCCGCTGTGGCTCTATCTGCTGGGCGGGCTGCTGCTTTACCTCGTGCTCACGATCCTCATGATGCGCTGGGCGAGCTACCTGGGGCTCTTGGTGGCGTTCCCGGTGAGCGGCCTGTTGATGCACGTGCTGGGGTTTTTGGATCGGCGCCTGGCGATGCCCTGGCGGGCGCTGGCGAGGGCCCTGACGGTGATCCTGTTCAGCGTCGGCTTTCTCTCCCTCGGCATCGTCTTTCAGCGCCAGAGCGAAAATTTCGCCCGCGTCGAGGTCCTGGAGGCGGCGGAGCAGAGCTGCTCGCTCACCGGCTTTGCCGCGTTCGCAAACCAGGCCGCGGCGACGGGGGCGGAGGGGGCGGCGCCCCAGCGCATTCTGGCCAACCTCTTCAGCGGGCCCGAGATCCTCTACCGCACCCGCCACGAGGTGGTGGCGACGCCGCTCGACCACAACGCCCGAGGAATCGGCGATGCCTACGCCATCTTGAGCGCGGCCTCGGACCAGGCCGCGCGCGAGCGGGTGCGGGCGCGGGGCATCACCTGGATCCTGCTCTGCCCGGACTCGATCGAACAGGTGCTGTTCCGCCGCCCGGACCGCGCCTCGACCCTCTACGAGCGCCTCGCCCGTGGCGCTCTTCCGGCCTGGTTGAAAGCAGTGGTGTTACCGTCCGGTCTCGAGGGCTTTCGCCTCTTCGAGGTCGCGGACTAGGTACTTCCGGCCGCCCAAACCGCCGCTTCCCGACTCGAGACTTTCCGCTCCGGGTGTGACGGGGATTACTTCCTTGCGGCCCCGTTCGGGGTACCAATTCTCGCGGGCAGGGCGGTAATCGCGCCACCCGACCGCCCGACGCTGCAAAGGCCCGAGGTCGCGAAGGCCCGAGGTCGCGAAGGCCCGAGGTCGCGAAGGCCCGAGGTCGCGAAGGTAAAGAGTCGCCATGGAACCAACCGCGAGCAGAGTGGCCTTGCCGATTTCGGGCAGCGTTGCCCCCGCGTTCGACGAGCTCTGGCGCTACTTCGTGGTCAGTTGCGTTGCCCTCGGCATCGACTATGGTCTCTTGCTGTGGCTGACGGAGGCCTACCAGGTGCATTACCTGGTCTCTGGCGCCGCCGGTTTTGTCGCCGGCTCGGGCGTGGCCTACCTGGGGTCGGTGTGTTGGGTGTTCAGCGCCCGCCGCCTCTCCGATCGGGGACAGGAGCTGACCCTCTTCGTCCTCATCGGCGTCGGCGGCCTCGCCCTCAACGAGCTGGCGCTGTGGTCGCTCACCGATTACTTGGCTCTCCACTACTCGGTCTCGAAGCTCGGCGCCGCCGGGGCCGGTTTCATCTTCAATTTCGTGGCCAGAAAGGTCATCTTGTTCCGATAGGGACAAGATGACCGACCCAGTCGCCATTATCATCGGCGCCGGCCCTGCCGGCCTTACCGCGGCCTACGAGCTCGCCGAGCACACCGCGATCCGGCCGCTCGTCTTCGAGGCCAGCGACGACGTGGGCGGCATCGCGCGCACCTTCGAGTACAAGGGCAACCGCATCGACTTGGGCGGCCACCGTTTCTTCTCGAAGTCCGACCGGGTGATGGATTGGTGGCGCCGGATGCTTCCCGTCGAGCGCAACCCGGGCAGCACCGACGCCCGCATCGAGATCAGCTATCAGGGCAAGCAGCGCTGGCTCGATCTGCCCGAGGGCGGCCCCGACCCGGAGCAGAGCGACGACGTGATGCTGGTGCGCCGGCGCATCTCCCGCATTCTCTTTCGCGGCCGCTTCTTCGATTATCCGCTGTCGCTGAGCATGGGCACCCTGGCCGCGCTGGGCCCCGTCGCGACCGTGAAGATCGGCTTGAGCTACACCATGAGCCGCCTCTTCCCGGTGCGTCCCGAGCGTACCCTCGAGGACTTCATCATCAACCGCTTCGGGCGCGAGCTCTACCGCACCTTCTTCGAGGACTACACCGAGAAGGTGTGGGGCGTGCCGTGCCGCGAGATCTCGGCCGAGTGGGGGGCCCAGCGCATCAAGGGCCTGTCGGTGCTGGGGGTGCTCAAGCACGCGCTCAAGAAGCTGCTCCCGAAGTCCGCCTCGATCGCCCAGAAGGAGACCGAGACCAGCCTCATCGAGCAGTTCCTCTACCCCAAGTACGGGCCCGGCCAGATGTGGCAAAAGGTCGCCGACGAGGTCACCCGGCGGGGCGGCGAGGTGCACTTTCAGAGCCGCGTGGTGGGGCTCAAGCATGATGGGAAACGGGTGCGCGCGGCACTCATCGAGGACGCCGACGGCACCATCAGCGAGATCGCCGGCGATTATTTCTTCTCGTCCATGGCGGTGAGCCACCTGGTGGCCAGCCTCGACCCGGCGCCGCCGCCCGAGGTCGTGGCGGTCGGCGAGGGCCTGGTCTACCGCGACTTCATGACCGTCGGTCTGCTCTTGAAGCGCCTTAAGCTCGGCGGCGGCACCGACGGCCACGACCTCTGGCGCCAGGTGCCGGACAACTGGATCTACGTCCAGGAGCACGAGGTGCGGGTGGGGCGGCTGCAGATCTTCAACAACTGGAGCCCTTACATGGTGGCCGACCCCGAGACCGTGTGGATCGGCCTCGAGTACTTCTGCGACGAGGGCGACGATCTCTGGACGATGGCGGACGACGAGATGGTGGCCTTCGCCGGCGAGGAGCTCGAGCGCATCAACGTCATCGACCGCGCCGACATCCTCGACGCGGTGGTGATCCGTCAGCCCAAGGCCTACCCGGCCTACTTCGGCAGCTACGACGCCTTCGGAACCATCCGCGACTACACCGACGGGCTCGAGAACCTGTTCCTGGTCGGGCGCAACGGCATGCACCGCTACAACAACCAGGACCACTCGATGCTCGCCGCCATGGTCGCGGTCGAGAACATCGTCGCCGGGGTCAACACCAAGGACAACATCTGGGAGGTCAACACCGAGACCGACTACCACGAGGAGAAATGAGCGCCGGTGGGGACCGGTGATGGCGGCGCCTGGGGCGCCTTTTTTTGTTGCCCCGGGGCGCGGCGCGGTTAGATTTCACCCGTCCCCAGGCAAGCGCACGAGGCGCCCGTGACCGAGACCACAAGCTCCCAGCCCCAGCCCTACATCCCGGCCATCGGCGTGACCGTGGTCAAGCATGTGGCGGTGGGCCGCGTCAACCGGATCATCAACCTCTCGCTCAACGAATCGGCCCTGGGCGCGAGCCCGCTCGCGGTCCGCGCCGCCCGGGAGCGGGCCCAGAGCCTGGAGCGCTACCCCGATCCGGGGCACGGCGAGTTGCGCAAGGCGCTGGGGCGCGCCCACGACCTCGACCCTGAGTGCCTGGTCTGCGGCAACGGCTCCGAGGAGCTCTTGGACGTCATCGGCCGCGTCTACGCCCGCCCCGGCGACGAGATCCTCTACCCCGAGCACGGCTTCCTGCAGTTCGCGATCGTCGCCATGCGCGTCGGCGCGACCCCTGTCACGGCGCCCGAACGCGACCTCCGGGCCGACGTCGAGGCCCTGCTGGCGGCGGTCAGCGAGCGCACCAAGGTGCTGTTCCTGGCCAACCCCAACAACCCCACCGGCACCTATATCGGGCGCCAGGAGCTAACCCGTTTAAGGGATGGGCTGCCCACCTCGGTGGTGCTGGTGATCGATTCCGCCTACGCCGAGTACGTCGACGACGGCGATTACTCGGACGGCCTCGAGCTCGTCGCGGGCACCGACAACGTCATCGTCACGCGCACCTTCTCGAAGGCCTACGGCCTGGCCGCGGCGCGGGTCGGCTGGGCCTACGGCCCGCCCTCGATGATCGCCGTGCTCAACCGCATGCGCGGCATCGGCAACGTCAACGCCCTGGCCCACGCCGCGGCGATCGCGGCGCTGGAGGACCGCGGCTTCGTCGACGAGGTGCGGGCCCGCACCATCGCGGCGCGCGGCTGGCTCGGCGGGGCGCTCACGGCGCTGGGGCTCGAGGTGGTGGCGGGCGCCGGCAACTTCGTCTTCGTCCGCTTCCCCGAGGCGCCGGCGCGAAACGCCATGGCGGCGCTCAACTACCTGGCCGAGCGCGGCATCGTTACGCGCAGCAACGAGGACTACGGGCTCGACGCCTACCTGCGCATCACCCTGGGGCGCGAGGACGAGAACCGCCTGGTCAGGGACGCCATCGCCGATTTTCTGGGCTGAGCCGGGGCCACAGAGGGACCAAGGAATGGCCAAGGTGGGTTTCGGCCGCGGCATGCTCGGCGAGTGGCACCTCGAGCCCGAGACCGCCTATCTCAATCACGGCACCGTCGGCGCCACGCCGCGCGTGGTGCTCGAGGCGCAGGCCGCCATCCACCGGGAGATCGAGCGCCACCCCTCGCGCTTCCTGTTGCGCGAACTCAAGCCCATGGTGGGCGCCGAGCGCGAGGCCAAGGGGCGGCTGCGGGCGGCGGCCGACACCATCGCAGCGGTGCTCGGCGCCCGCGGCGAGGACCTGGCCTTCGTCGAGAACACCACCACCGGGATCAACGCGGTGCTGCGCTCGTTCGGCCTGCGCGCCGGCGACGAGGTGCTGATCACCGATCACACCTACGGCGCCGTGGGCCGGGCCGCGGCCTATGCCTGCCGCCGCGCGGGCGCCCGGCTCAACAGCGTCACGCTGCCCTTCCCGCCGCGCGGCGGCGACCAGATCGTCGCCGCCGTCGCCGCGGCCATCACGCCCCGCACCCGGCTCGCGATCCTCGATCACATCGTCTCCGACGCCGCCTTCGTGATGCCGGTCGCGGCCTTGATCTCGTTGTGCCGGGAGCAGGGCGTCAAGGTGCTGATCGACGGTGCTCACGCGCCCGGCATGCTGGAGCTGGAGATCGCGGCGCTGGGCGCCGACTGGTACGTCGGCAACCTGCACAAGTGGATGTTCGCGCCGCGCGGTTGCGCCATCTTGTGGGCCTCCGAGGCGGCCCAGGCCGAGCTCCATCCGGCGGTCGTCTCGTGGGGGCTCGATCAGGGCTTCAACGCCGAGTTCGACTGGACCGGGACCCGCGACCCCTCGCCCTATCTGGCGGCTCCGGCGGGCCTCGAATTCCTCGACCGGCTCGGTGCCGGCGCGGCGCGCGCCTACAACAACGAGCTGGTCTGCGAGGCGGCGCGGATGCTCCGCCGCCGCTGGGGCACCGAGCCCGGCGTGCCCGAGGCGATGACCGGGTCGATGGCGGTGGTAGAGCTCCCCGAACACCTGGAGGCGAGCGCCGAGGCCGCCGGCCGCCTCCGCGACAGGCTGCTGTTCGAGCACCGCATCGAGGTCCCGATCATGGCCTGGCGCGAGCGCCTGTGGACCCGGATCTCGGCCCAGGTCTACAACGAAATGGCGGATTTCGAGCGTCTCGCGGCGGCAGTCCTGGGGTGAGTCCTGGGGTGAGTCCCGGGGTGAGGCCCGGGGGAGCCGTGGCGCGCGCCGCCGGCGCGGCCGCATGATCACTCATTTGGACTAGGCAATGGCGCCGAAATGTATGACACTGAGGCCAGAAATGACCAACGCGGAGGTTTACCATGTACGGAACGACAAGAATCGACGTGACCAAAGTAATGGCCGTCGCGGGCGTGGCGCTGGCGCTCGCCGCGGCTGGACCGGCGCTCGCCCAGGACGTGAAGATCGGGGCGCTGAACGGCATGACCGGCGGTCTCGCGGCCTACTCGCCGCCGATCTTCGCCGGCGAGGAGTTGGCGGTGACCCACGTCAACGAGCAGGGCGGAATCCTCGGCGGGCGCAAGCTGGTGATCATCTCGGCCGACACCCAGAGCATCCCGCAAGGCGGCGTCGACGCGGCCCAGAAGCTGGTTTCGGTGAGCGGCGTTGTCGGCATCACCGGGGGGCTGGCGAGCTCCGTCACGCTCGCGGTGGCCCAGAGCGTCACCATTCCGGCCAATATCCCGATGATATCGCCGGCCTCGACCTCGCCCGAGATCACCAAGCTCAAGGACAACGATTTCCTTTACCGGACCACCGTGAGCGACGCCTACCAGGGCGTGGTGCTGGCCAAGGTGGTGAAGAAGCGCGGCATCAAGAAAGTGGCCATGAGCTACATCAACAACGACTACGGCAAGGGCCTGGCCGCCTCCTTCCGCGACGCCTTCACCGGCGCCGGCGGCGTCATCAGCGCCGAGTCGGCACACGAGGAAAACAAGGCCTCGTACCGCGCCGAGTTGGCGACCCTGGCCAAGGGCGATCCGGAAGGGCTGGTGCTGATCGCCTATCCCGACAGCGGTGGCAAGCTCATCATGCGGCAGTCGTTGGAGAACGAATTCTTCAGCCTCTTCATCATGACCGACGGCATGCGTCAGGCCGAGGTGGTGAAGGACATCGGCGCCAACAACCTCAAGGGCTCGTTCGGCACCGGCGCCGAGTCGCCCGGCGATAGCAACGCCGCGCAGAAGTTCGACGCCGCCTACTCCGCGGCCTACGAGACCACCAAGGACAAGTTCTACATCCGCGAGGCGTACGATTCGGCCTTCATGATGGCGCTGGCCATCGAGAAGGCGGGCTCGACGGATGGCACCAAGATCCGCGATGCCCTGCGCCAGATCTGCTGCCCGCCGGGCGCCGCGATCGAGCCCGGTGACTGGGCCAAGGCGGTCAAGCTGATCGCCGCCGGCGAGGACATCGACTACGTGGGCGCCGCCGGTCCGCAGAACTTCGACGCCGCCGGCGACGTCGACGGCACCATCGGCGAGTGGGAGGTCCAGCCCAACGGCGACCTCAAGGTGGTCGAGATCTACGGCCAGTAGAACAACACCAGTCTCGTCGCTTCAAGGGTCCGCGGCCTTTGGGCCGCGGGCCCTTTTTCTTCAGGGTGACGCGGCGCCCTCCGCCGCCGCTCCAAGCGCGCCGCGGCGCTGGTCCTGGGGCGCCCGCGATGCGACGATAGGCTGGCCAATCGGCAGGAGTGGGATTTCGTCTACAGGGGAGCGATCGGATGTTCGCCCGAATCATGCACGTCAAACTGAAGCCCGAGAAGATCGCCACGGCGCAGGCGCTGTGGCCGCCGGCGGTCGAGAAATACAAGGAGCACGGACTGCACGCCGGCTACATGTTCTTGCTCGACGAAAAACAGGGGAAGGTGCTATCGGTCACGATCTGGGAGAGCGAGGAGGCTTGCCGCGAGAACGAGGAAGGCGCGGGCCTGAAGGAGGCGTTGGAGCCTTTTTGGGAGCTCTTCGCCGAGGAGCCGCGGAACGAGCACGCCGTCGTCGCCGCCAGGGTCGAGTGACGCCGGCGGAGATGGTACGGCCCGGCATCGCCCTTTAGGTTGGTCGTCCACGGGCGGCCGAAGGAGAACGCGCCATGGAATGGAGCGGTGGTTGCCTGTGCGGTGGCGTGCGTTACCGCGCCACCGCCGATCCCGTCCGCGCCGTCAATTGCCATTGTGGGATGTGTCGCAGGACCTCGGGCGCGGCGTTTCTTACCTTCGTGCACTTCGCCAGCGCCAGCTTCACCTGGACCGCGGGCGAGCCAACCCGCTATCGCTCGTCCGCGGAGGCCGAGCGCGGCTTTTGTGCCCGTTGCGGCAGCACGCTGACGATGCACGAAGCGGTCCTCGATGACAGGGTGCAGGTAGCGTTGGGGAGCCTCGATCGACCCGAGCGGGTAACGCCCGAGGACCACGTCTGGACCGAGAGCCAACTGGGCTGGCTGCGCATCGACGACGAGCTTCCGCGCTATCCGCGGAACAGTGCCGCGGTGCCGTCGCGCGCCGTGGAGTCGGAGTAGCGGACGGGGTCAGGCGGTCAGGGGTTCCCAGCAGCCGCTCTCGCGCAACACCGCCTCGAGGCGGGCGCGGGCGGGGCCGCCGATCCGCGCCAAGGCCTCGCGGAGCCAGCCCAGGCACTTGGCCTGGTACTTGAAGGCGCCCTGCTCGTAAGCTTTGCCCAGGGCCTCGAAGCGCATGGTCTCGGCGCCGGCCGCCAGGGCCTCGGCGTTGGCCACCAGGAACG
Organism: uncultured Alphaproteobacteria bacterium; assembly: GCA_965371625.1. Lineage (GTDB taxonomy): Bacteria > Pseudomonadota > Alphaproteobacteria > CBDUZE01 > CBDUZE01 > CBDUZE01. Next base: position 6,014 of record CBDUZE010000031.1, on the reverse strand, counting down.
GCAGGTAGACCTGGCCGGCCAGCGCCACGAGCTCCATCACCGCCGCGGGCAGGGGGGCGTCGGCCGCGATCCACTCGCCCTCGACGCCCGAGGCGTCGTCGAGCCGCAGCAGCCACTGGAAGGTGCGCGGCGCGCGCTGGCGCATGATCGTCATCGGCGTGGGGTCGATGGCGCACTGGTAGAGCTGGCCGAACCAGCCGAAGTCGGCCAGCGCCGGGCGGCCACCGAAGAGGAAGGGATGGCCGCCGACGTGGCCCTCGAAGATATCGAGCACGCGGCGGTAGGTGTCCTCGATGAGCGGCGCGTTGGCCGGCGTGCAGCCGACCAGCGGCATGCGCCCGACCTGGCGCTCGCGGAAGGCCCGCGCCGCTTGAGCGATGGTCTCGTCGTCGCAGGCGCCCAGCGCCTCGCGCGCGATCCAGCGGCTGCAGTAGTCCCGATCGAGGTCGCGGAACCAGCGGTAGTGGAACATGATCTTGGTGCCCCACTCGTCGGCCATGTCCTCGATCAGGTGGGAGAGGAAGGCGAGACACGGGTCCTCGGGCACGATCGAGCGGGCGCCGGGGTGACGGCGCTCGAGCTCGAAGGCGAGCGGCGTCGAGTCGACGTGGTAGGAGCCGTCCTCGGGGAACTGAACGATGGGCACGATGGCCGGCTTGACCTCGCTCACCTCGGCCGCCACCTCGGGCGTGCGGACCACCCAGTCGAAGGGCAGCCGGCGGTAGCGCATGATCGCCCGCATCTTCACCGAGTAGGGCGAGGCGATGACGCCGATCACCCGGTAACGTCCGCGCATCGGTTCTCTCCCTCGCCGAGGGTGGCCGCGGCCAGTACCCGCGGTCTCACTCGTCGGCGCGCCCCGGGGGGCTTTCCCCCGGCTCGTCCTCCAGCGGGATCGGCTTGGGCGGCTTCTCGGGCAGGATGCCGTCGCTGAAGCGCTGCAGGATGATCTGCAGCACCAGCCCGATCAGGAACACCCGCACGTAGGCCGAGCGATAGACCCAGTCGCCCGGCAGCTCCCGGGTCACGAGCTCGGTGAGCGACCAGATCGCCCAGATCAGGATCGGGCCCAGGATGGCGCCCCGATTGTTGCCGCTGCCCCCCGCGATCAGCATCACCCAGACCAGGAAGGTGACCATCAGGGGCTCGGTCGCCTCGGGCCCCATGAACTTGATCGAATGGGCCATCAGCGCCCCGCCCAGCCCCATGATCATCGAGCCCAGCACGAAGGCCTCGAGACGGAAGCGCAGGATGTTCTTGCCGGCGGCCCGGGCCGAGTCCTCGTTCTCGCGAATCGCCCGCATCACCCGGCCCCAGGGCGAGTTGAGGCCGCGCTCGACGGCGATGTAGATGACCAGCACGATGACCGCGACCATGAGCAAGAAGGCGAATTGAGACTCGAGCTGGCTCGGCGGCCCCGGTCCGAACGGCGAGGGGATGCTCTCGAAGGGCCACAGCGAGTCCTCGAAGGGCTTGGGGATCCTGGGGATGCCGCGCGGCCCGTTGGTGAGCCAGTCCTCGTTCTTGACGATGAGACGCAGGATCTCGGCGATGCCGATGGTGGCGATGGCGAGGTAGTCGCTCTGCAGGGTCACCGTGAGCCAGCCGATGGGGATGGCCAGGAGGCCCGCGGCCACCATCGCCGCCGCCAGGCCGACCGGGACCGGCAGGTCGAAACCGCCCAGGTAATCGTAGTGGGCGGGCGTGGTCAGGATCGCCGAGGTATAGGCGCCGACGGCGAAGAACCCGGCGATGCCGGCGTTGAAGAGACCGGTGAAGCCCCACTGCACGTTGAGGCCCAGGCTGATCACGGCGTAGACACCGCCGACGGTCAGGAGAGACAAGCCGTAAAGCGCCAGACCGCTGAAATTGACGTCCATCAGTAGACCCTGCCTCTGAACAGGCCGCTCGGCCGCCACAGCAGCATGGCCACCATGATGGCGAAGGCGACGCCCGATTTGTAGGTGGGCTCGAGCAGCGCCGAGTCGCCGATAATGGGATAGGCCGAGAGCTCCTCGGCCATGCCGATCACCAAGCCGCCGGCGATCGCCCCGTAGGGCTTGCCGATACCGCCCAGAATGGCGGCCGCGAAAACCGGGAGCAGCATGTTCCAGCCAATCAACGTGTTGATCTGGGTGTCCATGCCCAGGAGCACGCCCCCCGCCCCGGCCAGGCTGGCGCCCAGGATCCACGTCCACATCACGATGAGCTCGGTGTTGATGCCGCTGATGCGGGCCAGCTCCGGATCGTCGCTCAGCGCCCGCATCGCCTTGCCGGTCTTGGTGCGGGTCAGGAACAGGTGCAGCATGAGGACCAGCAACGCGGTCAGCAGCACGATGTAAATGTGGCGCTCCTGGACCCTCAGGCCGTCGAACAGCCAATCGAGGCGCAGCGACTTGTGGAAGCCCTTCTCGTAGACCTGCCCCAGCGGGCCCCAGACGAACTGGATCACCGAGCGCAGCATCAGGGCGATGCCGAAGGAGGCGACCAGGAGGATGATGGTCGGCTTGTCTCTGAGCGGCCGGTAGAAAAACCGGTCGATGGCGACGGCAGCGATCGAGGCGCCGATCATCGCCATGGGCAGCGCCATGTAGGGCGACCAGCCGAGCCCCAGCACGAAGGGCAGCGCCAGGTAGGCGCCCAGCGTCATCATGTCGCCGTGGGCGAAGTGGGCGAAGCGCAGGATGCCGAAGATCAACGACACGCCGATTGCGCCCAGCGCGTAGATGCTGCCCAGAACGATCCCCGGGATCAGGTAGAAATTGAGGAGGTCCAGCGCCTTGGTCCCTTGTTCGCTGCCCGAGCCTAGCCGCCGAGGAAGGACTCGGCCACCTCGCGGTTGGCGAGCAGGTTGGGCCCGGTGTCCTCGAAGCGGTTCTCGCCGTTGGCCAGCACGTACGCCCTGGTGGCCAGGCTCAGCGCGTGGCGGGCGTTCTGCTCCACCATCAGCACGCTGATGCCGGCTTGGTTGATCTCGATGATGCGCTCGAAGATCTCATCCACCACCTTTGGCGCCAATCCCGCCGTGGGCTCGTCCAAAAGCAGCAGCCGCGGCTCGAGCATCATCGCCCGCCCCATCGCCACCATCTGGCGTTGGCCGCCCGAGAGCACGCCGGCGACGTCGTCCTTGCGCTCCCAGAGGTCGGGAAAGATCGCGTAGATGCGCTCGAATCGCGCCGAGATGTCGTCCTTTCGGATATAGGCCCCCATCTCCAGGTTCTCGTGCACCGTGAGGTTGGGGAAGATGTTGCGCTCCTGGGGCACGTAGCCCATGCCGCGGCGCACGATCTTTTCCGGCGCGATGTTGGTGATCTCCTCGCCGGAGAACACCACCTTTCCGTCGTGGACGTGCACGATGCCGAAGATGGCCTTCATGGCGGTCGACTTGCCGGCCCCGTTGGGGCCGATGATGACGACGATCTCGCCTTCCTCGACGCGCACGTCGAGGCCGTTGAGGATGTCGACGCCGCCGTAGCCGCCGTAGAGACTCTGGGCCTCGAGCAGGCTCATGGCCGGTCCTCCGCCGGCGCCGCCCGATGGGCGTGGGCGCCGCCGAAGTAGGCCTCGATGACGTCGGGGTTCTTGCGGATGTCGGCCATCCTGCCCTCGGTGAGCACCCGGCCCTGGGCCATCACCACCACCGGGTCGCAGAGCTCGGCGATGAGGTCCATGTCGTGCTCGATGATGCAGAAGGTATAGCCGTGTTCGGTGTTGAGATAGCGGATGCGGTCGCACAGGCTCGCCAGCAGGGTGCGGTTGACGCCGGCGCCCGGCTCGTCGAGGAGAATCGTCTTGGCCCCCGACATCATGGCGCGGCCGAGCTCGAGGAGCTTCTTCTGGCCGCCCGACAGGTTGCCGGCGAGCTCGCCGCGCAAGGCGCTGAGGTTGAGGAACTCGAGGGTCTCCTCGGCGTGGCGGCGCACCGCGCGCTCCTCCTGCTTGATCTTGCTCCAGCTCAGCCACGAGCGGAACAGGCTCTCGCCGGTCTGTCCGCCCGGCACCACCGAGAGGTTCTCGAGCACGGTCATGCGCGAGAACTCGTGCGGGATCTGGAAGGTGCGCACGAGGCCGAGCCGGAACAGCTCGTGGCACGCCATGCCGGTGATGTCCCGTTCCCCGAGCAGCACGGTGCCGGCGTCGGGCTTGAAGAAGCCGGCGATGATGTTGAAGAGCGTGGTCTTGCCGGCGCCGTTGGGGCCGATCAATCCGGTGATGGTGCCGGCGCCGACCTCGAAGGAGCAGTCGTTGACAGCGCGGATGCCGCCGAACGACTTGTGAATCTCCTGGATCGAGATCACGGGCGCAAACTCACTTCGCGCCCGCCGACCGGACACCTCTGCCGCGAACTCACCTCGCACCCGGCGACCGGACAACTCTGTCGCGAGCCCACACTCTCGGTCCTCAAGGCGAGGCGCCTCCCGTTTGCCGTCCCCCGGCTATGGTTATCACGTCGTCTCGCCCCGCCGTCAATAGAGGGCTGATCCAACCAAGCGCCGGAGTCGCGGCTTCCGAAGCGCGGCGCGCTCAGTCGCGGCGCCAAACTTCGCTCCCCAGCCAGCGATCGACGCGGTCCCAGAGAATCCCGCCATCCTTGAGGTGGCCGAAGTGGCCGACGTGCTCGCGCCCGATCTCGCCGGGGGCGAGATGCCATCGGGTGATCGGCGCCGTGCTCAGATTGGCGCAGAAGCCGTCGATGGCGCGCCGCGGCCCCAAGATGGTGTCGTCGCTGAACGAGATCGCGAGCACCGGCACCGCGACCCGCTCGAGGGCCGCGCCGAGGTCCTGGCCGCGGCTGCCGCGGTATCGGCCCTTCAGCCCCCAGCCGGCCCAATCGAGGACGACCTGGCGGGCGATCGGGCCGCCCCATCCCAGGCGGTGGCCGGGGAGGTAGCCGAGCGCGCGGGCGATCAGGGCGAAGAGGGCGAAATTGAGCCAGACGCCGAGGCCGCGCGGGAAGCCCCAGTTGCGATAGTGCAAATCCGAGGTGGCGAGGAGCACCAACGCCTGGGCCTGGCCGGGGTTGAGCCCGGCGTAGATCGAGCTCAGGTGGCCGCCGAAGCTGTGTCCGATCAGCACCAGCGGACGCCCGGCATGACGCCCCCGCGCCCAGGCGATCACCGCCGGCCAGTCGTGGTCGAGATGGGCGTCGACGCCGTAATCGACGCGGCGCGAGGGGCGCGGCGGGCTGGCGCCCGAGCCGCGCGGGTCGACGGCGATCGTCGGGTAGCCCTTGGCCGCCAATTCGGCGGCAAGCTCGAAGTAGGCCTTGGCCGGCGCGCCCATGGCGGGAAAGATCAGGAGGATGGGGCGCGAGGGCTCGCCGCCCGCGACCTCGAACAGGGTGACGGCGAGCTCGACGCCGTCCCCGGTGGTCACGCGCAAGCCGATCCCCTCCGCCGTCATCGCTCCGGCGCTTTCCATCGTCACCGTCACCTAAGCTTGGGGCCGGCCACGAAGCCCCAAGCCACGGAGTAATGCGGCGGCCGGGGGCGGCGTGAGGGACTCGAGGGGCGCCATCATAGCGCCGCCTTGGCGAGGATTTTCCGGTCCAGGTGTCGGTAATCGCCGGTGCGAAGATGACAGGCCGCGAGGTGACGGGTATCGTCGCCGGCGGCGCGGAGCTCGGGCACCATCGTCGAGCAGACCTCGGCGACGATCGGACAGCGCGGGTGGAAGCTGCACCCCGACGGCGGGTTGAGCGCGCTCGGGACGTCGCCCTGGATGACCAGGCGCTCGCGCCGGCGGGCCGGTCCCGGGATCGGCACCGCCGAAAGCAGCGCCTGGGTATAGGGGTGCTTGGGGTCGCGGTAGAGCGTGTCGCGATCGGTGATCTCGACAATGCGCCCCAGATACATCACCGCGACCCGGTCGCTGATGTGTTCGACGACCGCCAGGTTGTGCGAGATGAACAGCAGCGTGAGGTCGAGGTCGCGCTGCAGCTCGCGAAGCAGGTTGAGCACCTGCGCCTGCACCGAGACGTCGAGCGCCGAGACCGGCTCGTCGCAGACCACGAA
>CBDUZE010000030.1:0-54269 GCA_965371625.1 uncultured Alphaproteobacteria bacterium | reverse complement strand
ATGGGGAAAAAGAGAATCACCAATACCGATTCGCGTCAATCCTGATGTGCTCTAGGAGCTTGGCGGAGCGGTAGATGTCGAGGTCTGAAACCGTCACCGCCTCGGTGCCCTCCATCGGCGATGGGGCGAAAGCGTTGAGCCGCGCCATCCGCAATACCTTCGGCGCCGCCGCCGCCATTCAGCGCTGTCAGATCCACAAGGGACGCAACATCACCGAGCGGCTCGATGAGCGCCTCAAGCCGAGCGTCAAGAAGGCGCTGCGCCAAGCCTGGGAGCAGGACGATGGTGATCGTGCCGAGCGGCTCTTGAAGAGCCTCGCCCGCAGGCTGGAGCTTGAGGCCCCGGGGGTCTCGGCCAGCATCCTCGAAGGGCTGGACGAGATCCTCACCGTCATCCGATTGGGCCTCCCGCTGGAGCTGAGGCGTTCGCTTGCCTGCACCAACATCATCGAGAACGCGCTGGGGACGGTCCGCCAGACGAGCCGCAACGTCAAGCGCGGGCGCAATGCCGAGGTGGCACTGCGCTGGACCGCCGCCGGTTTGCTGGAAGCGAAGAAAACCTTCCGGCGGCTGAAGGCTTACCGCCAGCTGCCGATCCTGCGCCAGGCGCTCGAGGCTCATGCCGCCAAGGCCAGGGCCCAAGGCCCCCTTGTAGCCACCAGGACGGCCGCCTAAGCTCGGAGACCAGCGATGCCTGCTTCTCAAAGTTCAACAGCGAGCGGGACAACGCCAAGAGCCCGTTCCAGATCAGTTATAGGTCTGTACGCAAGATCTGAGTCAGCTTCTTGGAAAGTATCTGGCAAACTGCCGGCCAGGAGAGAGCCGTGGTGCGGAAACCTTTCACAGAGGGCCAGTCTATGGTCGATTGGTCGGGTCTCCGGGCGCTAACGAACCCGAAACATCAGGCGGTTCTATACGAGATCAACATACTGCTGCATCGCCAGTACCCCGAGCTGCGCGAAGCCAAGGCTCTTCCCGATGACGCCCGACGCCTTCTGAATCGGGCTTGGCGCGAAGTCAACGAGGCCATAGGGGCGTACGAAGCCTCATTGGCCCTGAAGCAAGCGCCTGTCGAGCCAAAGCTCGATTGGAGGCCCGAGCTGCGACGCCTCAAGAAACAACCGCAACTGCTGGATATCTACCTCCGAGACAGCGGTTATCGCGATCTGCTCGAGAATGGCTTCCAGTTCGTCAGCAATGATCCTATCGAAGACTGGGAACATGCACTCCAGAACTCGCCCGAGCTCCTCTCGAAGATTATCGAGGCGTTATTGGAGAACAAGATCTTGAAGGATCAAGGCGGGCGGGAGGAAGATGCCCCCCTCGATGACTTCCTTGATGCCATCGCCATTGTTTATCAGCGCCTTGCCGAGAAGCCGATTGGCTTAAGTCGCTATGAGCTCGACGAGAACACGCGAGGACGACCAGGCGGGCCAGCCTTCCGTTTTCTGCGAGTGTGCATCGACATAGTGCGTCCCGGTGTGACAGATGAGGGGCTTGCCTATCGCCTCAAGAAATTGAGAACAACCCGAGCCGCTCGCAAAGCACGAAAACCTTAGTAGAAATACTCCTATTTTCGGGCATATCCCCATATGACGAGCTAAAGCTCACCCCCCATCTCCACGGTCGGCCGCCACCACCACCACCAGTGGACACTGACCGTGAACAAGCCGTTCCAGGAAAAATCGACAACTCCGATCGATCGTTTCGGGTCGGCGCTCTCGAATCTTTCACGGCTATTGGCCCGTAACGCGGCTCAGGAAGCTGTTAATTCCGCTTCCGATCAGCACCAACGGTCACTGCCGGATAGCCCCAAAAAAGGGCCAGAATTGGAGAATGATGAATGACTGACCACGAGCGGAAGCGACGACTATTGTCCCGCGCAGAAGCTGCCCATCACCTCAATATGAGCCTCCGCAGCTTCGATCGCCTCCGTCTTCAGCTACCGATACCCTTTGTCCGTCTTGGTCGACGAAAAAATTACCTCCTACCCGACCTCGAGGCCGTGATCGCCGAGAACCGCACGGTTGAAGAGCCTGGCAAATAAGTTACATCGCTCAATATTGGCGCTAACTGGCAATACTGGGCTCCATTTAGCTTAGCACCAGACAATGGTCATCTGTATTCGTGAAATCACTCCACCAATAAACAGGACGATTACTGGCATCATATTTTCACGAATTGTCACTTTTGTCTCTTTTTGTCTTCACGAGACGCCGTTTGTCTCTTATATTGTCTCACGAGGTGAGATCGAATGACAAACGACAACCCCTTCGCTGACCCGAACCTTCATTCGCTAGAATGGGTGCGGGACCAGGTAGCAGCACGATACGACATTCCCCGGCCCGCCCGCATGGATATGGTCTCGAGCTGCAACAAGACTGGGACGTGGTTCGATCTGCCCCTTTCAGCCATTCCGGCCAGCGCCAGCTTTCTGAAGCCCAAGTTCGCACGACTTCATCCCGATCACGTGGGCGTCAGCCAGCGGCGGATCGACAACGTCAGATCGCTGCTGCTCAGGGCCTTTCGGGTAGTCGGCGTCTCGACTTCTCTTCAGCCTTACGGCTGCCCCCTGTCCCCGCAGTGGCAGGAACTCTTTGATCGCATCGAAGAACGCTATGCCAAGACCGCCCTCACTCGGCTCATGAGGTCCTGTTCGAGGCTCGGCATCGCGCCCGGCGAGGTCGACGACGCGGTCATGGGCAAGTTTCTGCAGGCTCTCATCGACGAGACCTTCATCACGCATCCCAAGCGCACGCACCAAACTACGTGTCGCTGCTGGAACAATGCCATGAAAAGTATCGAGGGCTGGCCTCAACGTGAGGTAACGGAGCCGCGGTATGATGAAGGTCGGCGGTATGCCCTGGACCCGGAGCAGCTGCATTCGGATCTGGTCGAGGATATCGAGAATTATCTCGAAATTCTGCAAGGCCACAAGTTGTTCAAGGGTCCCAAGAAGCCATTCCGACCAGCCAGCATCCGTTCGGTCCGTGGCAACCTGATGCGCTACCTGTCGGCCCTGCAACAAAAAGGCATCGACATCGCCAAGGTGCACCGCCTCGAGGAAATAGTACCGTTCGAGGTCTTCGAGCAGGGCATGGAATGGTTCTTCGAGCGGAATGGCGGACAGGCAACGCGTTCGATGGGCGATATAGCCTGGACCATTCGCGTTCTTGCGTTGAAGCATGTCGGTGTCGATGAGAAGACCGAAGCGCTGTACAGGGAGGCTGTCGCCAAGCTCTGCAATCGTTCGACAGGCTTGAGCGAGAAGAACCGAGAAGCGCTCTTCCAGTTCGACGACCCGGCTGTGGTACGACGATTTCTCAACTGCCCCGACAAGCTATGGAGGAAGGCCGAGGTCGCCTCAGGCAAGAAGGCCCGGCTGCTGGCAGAGAGCACCGTTGCCATTGAGATGCTCATTTACGCCCCAGTAAGATTCTTGAACCTGCGGAGTATCCGGCGTGATCGTCATCTGAGCTGGCGTGGCGATCGACTCCATCTCCACTTCAAGGCGGACGAGGTCAAGAACGCCGTTGAGCTCGACATGGTCGTACCACGCTTCGTCGGACAACGTATTCGCCACTTCCTCGAGATCCATCACGGCCAATATCTCGACAGCCCCAATCCTCACCTCTTCGCGGGGCAAGGCGGTAAACCCAAGGACGAGTCCTGCTTCCGAAGGCAGATCACTCGGGCGCTCTTCGACGAAACCGGGATCGAGCTCACGCCTCATCAGTTCCGTCACGCCGCGGCCAAGCTCCTTCTCGAAGCCCGGCCCGGACATTACGAGGTGGTTCGGAAGCTGCTGGGCCACAAAAACCTCTCGACTGTCTACGAGAGCTACTCCGGTACGGAGACCCAGGCTGCAATCGACCTGTTCGACGAAGTGATCCTCGATCTCAAGCATGATCGCACTCCGACGACGGAAGCCGAAGCGGGGACAGACAATAGGTGGTCCAAACGACAGCGCGGCAGGTCCACTAAATCGGAGAAGCCCTCGCGCCCGCCCTTCATGGACCCACTCAACCTCTTCGGCAAGTCGAGAGGTCGATCATGAAGACAGCGTGTCGCAGGACATCCCTTCCATTTGCGGCGTGGCCTCAGAAGGATCGCGACTTGTGGAATCGGGCCATCGGTGATGGCGGGTCACGCTTGCGCCGCGGCAAGGCGGAGCATTGGGCAACAGCGACCAAGAAGCAGGTCCCGAAGGGGTACGCCAAATGGCTCTGCTATCTCGGAATATCAGATCAACTCGACCCCGAACACCTCCCCTCTCTCCGGGTTACCGAAGAGCGGATCGAAGGCTATGTCGCATGGCTCGAGGAACAGAATCTTGCTTCTACGACCATCGCCTCCCGCGTCTCCGACTTGCGAGAAGCAGTCCGGGTCATGGAGGAGAGACCGGACCTGTCGCTCTTGAGCGACGTTCTCAGTACGCTGTGTGCTCGCCAAGAGGCCACCAGAGACAAGCACGCCCGTTTGGTCCATCCCAGGGACGCCTGGGAACGAGCGATGGCCTTTCTGGACGAGCTACCTTCGTCACCGTGCCCAAACGAGTTCATCCGAGCGACCTGGTATCGGGACGGCCTTGCCGTGGCGTTTCTGGCCCGGCGGCCGATCCGTCTCAGGAATCTCACGGGCCTGCGGATCGGCCAAAACCTGATCCGAACAGGTTCCGGATGGCGTTGTTCGTTCGAGGCTGCAGAAACCAAAGACAAGCGCCCTCAGGCCTTCGAACTACCCGCTGATCTCGGGGCTCTGATTGACCGATATATCGAGGTCCACCGGCCAATTCTTCTGGCGGGTCAAATCTCGGATCATCTCTGGATCTCGACCCGCCGCGGACCCTTGAGCCCGCAGTCTCTCTACATCGGGATTTGCAACGCCACCGAGAAGCTCTTCGGTCGTCCCATCAATCCTCATCTCTTCCGCGACTGCGCCGCAACGACGATCGCGACCGAGGATCCCGACCACGTTCTCGCCTCGGCGCGCATCCTTGGGCACGGATCGATCCGAGCCACAGAGCGGAGCTACAACCATTCCAAGATGACCGAGGCCATGGAACGGTTCCACGAGGCTCTGATCGAGTTGAAGCATGAGACCGACGCTGACAAGGACACCATCCCATGAGAACCGCAATCTACGCCCGATATTCCAGCGATCGCCAGAGCGAAGCCTCGGTCACGGACCAGCTCCGACTCTGCCGCGAGCACACTGAGCGCCAAGGTTGGGAGATCGTTGCCGAGGAGGCGGACCATGCGATGAGTGGGGCCGTGCTGCTTCGTCCCGGCCTGCAACGGCTCCTCGAGCAAGCCCGCCGACGCGAGATCGATGTGGTGCTCACCGAGTCCCTCGACCGCATCTCCCGTAGCCAAGCCGACATTGCCGCCATCTTCGAGCAATTGACCTTCAACGATGTCAAGATCGTCACCCTGTCCGAAGGGTTGGTCAGCGAGCTCCATGTAGGACTCGGCGGCACCATGTCGGCCCTCTATCTCAAGCAACTCGCGGAGAAGACCAGACGCGGCTTGCGCGGCCGGATCGAGCAGGGCCGCTCCGCCGGCGGTTGTGCTTATGGCTATCGACCGGTAAGTGACGAGCATGGCAAACCGGGCAAACTTGCGATTGTCCCGGAGCAAGTCGAGGTCATACGACGGATCTATAAGGACTATGTCGCCGGAAAGTCTCCCCGTGCCATCGCCAAGGCGCTGAACCGGGAAGGCGTTCCAGGCCCGTCGGCCAAGGGCTGGACCGCCTCCACCATCATTGGCAACCGCAAACGCGGGACCGGCCTCCTCAACAACACCCTCTATCGAGGTCAGCGGGTGTGGAACCGGTTGCATTACCGGCGCGATCCCGAAACCCGCAAACGGGTCTCCCAGCTCAACCCCCCCGATGAGTGGATCGTCACCGAGGTGCCGGAACTTCGCGTCATCGACGAGAATCTCTGGGCTCGCGCCCAGGCTCTGCAGGAGAGCCGCTCGCGGGATACCCGCCCCGATATAGGTGGTGGTCCAGATTGGCAGCACCGTCGTCCCAAGCATCTGCTTTCAGGGCTGATCAAGTGCGCCGCTTGCGGTGGCGGTATGACACTGCTTAGCCGAGTCTATTACGGCTGCGCGGCCAGCCGCAATAAAGGCACCTGCACCAATCGGGTGACCATGCGCCTTGATCGCCTCGAGGAAGCTGTGCTGCGCGGCTTGCAGTCTCATCTGCTCACCCCTGAGCTCACCGCGACCTTTGTTCGCGAGTACACCGCGGAGGTCAACCGCCTACGCTCGGAGGCCGAAGCAATCCACTCCGGATCAAGGCAACGCCTGGATGTGGTCTCCCGCCAGATCGTCAACATAGTCGATGCGGTCGCTGACGGTCGGGCAAACCCCGCTCTTCTCGACAGGCTCTCGATCCTCGAAGCGGAGAAATCGAGCCTGGAGCGTGAGCTTACGGCACCAGGGCCTGAGCCCGTCCGCTTGCATCCCAACGCCAGCGAGCTCTACGCGGCCAAGATCCGAGATCTGAGAGAGACCCTCAATGCCCCTGATTCACGCGATGAGGCCGTTGTGATCCTACGCTCGTTGATCGAGGAAATCCGGCTTCATCCCGTAGACGGCGAGCTCAGGATCGAACTCAAGGGCGAGCTCGCCAACCTGCTCGCCTTCGCTCAAGACCACCCTGAAAACAAAGGACCCGGCTCGACAGAGCAGGGTCGTACGAAATGGTTGGTTGCGGGGGCACGATACCACCGAGAGTTGACTCTTCCTGCCAGCCCCCCTTCCAAGCCGAGGTTGTGACGTTTCCCGGACCCGAAACCGTCTTTATATGCTCTTGATAGCCTGTGGCCTCCCTAGGGAATCTCCCTAAGGTCATCGGCTGGACGCCCAAATGTGCCCAACCGCGGCGATTGTGAATTGCTCGGAACGCTTAATTTCCACGACGGACGGGACTTTCAATGGAAACCGGGCCTCATTCCGCCGGTCGCATGCCCCGGCGCCCACGAGCCGGCGATCGGGCGGCGCAAGCTCCTCACCGCCCCGGCTCGCGCGGCACCCGGCGCAGCCGGCGCACGGTCAGGAACTGTAGCAGCGCGGCGCCGAGGCTTACCGCGAACACGCCTTCGAGCGCGGTGGCCTCGACGATCGCCGCCCCGACCAGCGGCAGCAGCGCCGCCGGTGCCACCAGGGCGTTGAAATAGCCGCTGTAGGCCGGCCTGCGGTGGTCCGGCGAGATCTCCATGAGGTAGCCGAGCATGGCGATGGTGGTGCCGTTGGCAAGCGCGCCGAGCAGCACGAAAACGAGCACGAAGCCGGCTTGGGCAGCGAGCGCCAAGGTCCCGGCCCAGCCGCTCAGGACCAGGGTCAGCAACGGCGGCGCGACCCGGAGCGCGGCCACGCCCTCGAGCAAGCTGCGCTTGCCGTGATGGTCGCCCCACCAGGCCCACAGCGCATTGGAGGCGAGCGCCCCCGCGGTCTGCGCGGCCAACAGCAAGGCCACGTCCGCTACCCCGCCGCGGCGCGCCGTCGCCTGCAGGATATAGAACGGCAGCGCCATCATCACCGCCCCGCCGAGCCATTGGGCATAGACGAAGAGGCGGAAGTGGCGATCGCCGAAAAACACTTCCACCCCGCCGCTAAGAAACTGGCGAAACCCGGCGGCGGCCTTGGGCGGCGCGACCGGCGGCTCGCCCGCGGAAACGAAGGTGAGCGACGAGGCGAAGAGGAGGGCCGCGCCGAGCAGCACGAGGGCGGCATAGTCGCCGGGGAAGGCCAAGGCGCTCAAGAGCCGATGCGCCGCCGCCGCCACGCCGAGCGCGAGCAGGCCGCCGCCGAAGAAGCGGATCGCCAGCAGACTGCTGCGCCGCGCCGAGGGAACGGAGCGGGCGACGATATCGTTGTAGGGGACGGCGACGATGCCGCTGACGAAGGCGTAGGCCGTCCAGAGGGCGAAAAAGAGCACGATCAGCAGGCCATGGGGCAGAGCGCCGGCCAGGCCCAGCACCGCGGCAAGGCCCACCAGGCAGGTGGCGCGGCCGAACGCGCCCACCATGTAGAACGGCATCCGCCGCGTCCGGTGCTGGGCCAGGTAGGCGACGAAGAGCTGGGGCGACAGCCAGCCGTAGCGCAGGATCGCGCTGGCCGCGCCCACCGCGTACATGTTGCCGGTAAGGCCGTGGACCAGGCTGGCGATGATGGTGCTCGAATCGACCGCCGCCGCACCGCCCTGGAACAGGATTCCGGCGGCGGAAAGGCGCCGGAATCGTCGCCCCGGCTCAGCCACCTCCGAGCCAAGCTCCCCCGACCGGCCGCGGCCACTCGAGGACGACGGCGGCGGCGCGGCGTCGCTCACTCGCCGCTCCTCGGGCGCCACCTCTGGATCCGGTTGTTGCCGAAGTCGGCGACGAACACGGTGCCGTCCTCGGCGACGGCTACCGCGGTCACGTGGTCGAACTGCCCGGGTCCGTCGCCGGCCTCGCCAAAGGCGCTGAGAAAGCTGCCGTCGGCCGCGAACTTCTGCACCCGGTTATTGTAGAAGTCGGCGACGAAGACGTTTCCATGCCCGTCGACGTCGAGGCTCGTCACTGTGGTGAACCAGCCATTGAAGGGCCCGTAAACGTTGATGGCGAAAGGACCGCCCCACTTGTGGGAGAAGCCGCCCTCGGGCGAGAAGGCCTGCACCCGGTCGTTGTAGCCGTCGCCCACGTAAAGCGTTCCGTCGGGGCCCAGCGCCACGTCCGTGGGATAGCTGAAGCGGCCGCTGCCGATCCCTGGCTTTCGGGTTTCGCCCCACTGGCGGATGAAGCTGCCGTCGGCTCCCAGCCGCTGTACCCGTTGATTGTAGAAGTCGGCCACCAAGAGGTCGCCGTTGGCGGCCACGGCGACGCCGCCGGGGGCTTCGAACTGGCCCGGCCCGCGGCCGCTCGCGCCGATGCTCCCCAGCGGCCGGCCATCGCGCGCGAAGATTTGAATGCGGTCGTTCCAGTAGTCCGCGACGTAGAGCTTGTCGCCCGCCAGCGTCAGGTTCATCGGCCGGCCGAGCCGGCCCGGGCCATCACCCTGACCGCCGAACTCGCGTCGGTAGCGCCCCTCGAGATCGAAGACCTGGATGCGGCCGTTGCGGGCATCGGCGACGAACACCTCGCCGGCCGCGACCGCCACACCCGTGGGGTCGCGGAACTGGCCGGGAGCACTGCCCTGCTCGCCCCAATCGGCGACGAACTCGTAGCCCGGCTCCTTGGCGAAGGGGACGAAGCCGAGCCAGGCGATGGCGAGAAGAGCGCCGAGGGCCAAGGGCGCCCCTGCGAGCCAGCTTAAGATCGTGCGTCGCCTCACCGAGGTCGCGCCGGGCTAGAAGTTCACCCGGAACCCGGCGCGCACGACGAAATCCTTCTGCAAGGCTGTGCCGTTGAGCGCCTGGAGCAGTGGGACTTGCACGGCCGCCTCGACGATCCAGCGCTTGGTCACGTACTGGAGGCCGGGAACGAGGAACAGCCTGGTGCCGCCCGAGTTGGCATCCTCGATGCCGCCGCGCTCGTTGTTGCCCTGATGGATCAGGTTGGCTTCGAGAACGCCATAGAGAAAGGCGGGCAGGCCGGGGCCCAACGGACGCGGCCACAGGCGGTACTGAAACGAGGCGTCGAGTCGCGTCAGGTCGCCGAATTCGAAGCCGTTGGCGCGGCTGTTGGCCTGGTAACTGATCGCCGCGTCGATCTGAAAATCGAGGGTCTGATAGGTGGCGACGATGCCGCCGAAGGGGTCCCACGAGCCCGAACCGAGCTGGACCGTGGCGGGCAGCCGTCCGAAGGCGTCGCGTTCGTTATCGTCGCCGGTCGGGGTCTCGAGGCCCGCGAAGGGGCTGACCCGGAAGGTCGCGCCGAGCCAGTTTCGACGCCAAACGGTGTAACGCCCGAAAAGTCTGAGATCGCCAATGCCCGCGTCGCTCCGGGCGCGACGGGCGCCGCCCACCGTCAGCTCCAGCCGCTTGTCGAAATAGGGCAGAACCGCGAACAGCATGAGGTCGCGGCTGACCGCGTAGCCGAGAACGGAAACCACCCCGATGGCCTCGAACTCCCGGTTGGCGGCGCTGGGATCGTCGCTCGCGCGATCGAACACGAACTGCTCGCGAAGCACGAGCTCGCCCGGGGCCAAGGTGATCGCCGAGCTGAAGGTGATGGGCCCGCTCGAGGCCGCGCTCGCAAGGCCCAGGCTTGCGATCAGGGCAAGACAGACAACTCGGGTGCGGCGGCGCACCGACCAAGTCGTGGCGCTCACGACACCCTTCCTCAATCGGCGGGGACTTGGTCGAACGAGCGCAGGTCGAAGCCGGCGTCCGTGACGGCCCTTTCCGCCGCCGCCTGGTCGAGGATTGCTTCCGCCGCCATGTGGACGATGACGGCGCCCTTGCGGATGTCGACGTCGAGGCTTTGGACGCCCTCGATGGCGCTGAGCTTTTTCTCGATGCCGTAAGCGCAAAACGGACAGGCCAGACCGTCCACGCCGAGCTCGTAGACCCTCTGCGACCCGCCCGCCCAGGCCGCCGTCGCCGCCCAGAGGCCTGATAAAAGCAACGCGACACGAAGTGCTGTCATGCCCGGTCTCCTTCGTGACCCCCGTTTCCGTTCGCCCCGGACGCTGGTCTCCCTTCGATGGCCTCCAGGATCGAGCAGTTGCGAAGCGCGCCCCGGGCCGGACAGGCCGCGATCAGCTCCCGCAAGGCCGCGCGCACGCTCTCGAGCCGGGCGATCTTGCGCTCGACCTCGACGAGCCTGGATTCGGCGCGCCGGCGAACGTCGCCGCAGTCCTTGTCGGGATCCGCCCGCAACGAAAGCAAGTCCTCGATCTCGGCGAGTGAAAAGCCCAGTCCCTGGGCCTGGCGGATGAAGCGGAGTCGCTCGAGGGTGTGAGGCGGGTAGGTCCGGAAGCCACCGCCGTCCGGCTTGGGCGGCTGTTCGATCAAACGGCGGCGCTCGTAAAAGCGCACGGTCTCGACACCGACACCGGCCTCACGGGCCAGTCTACCGATGGTCATAGGCATCATGTCGCCCACCTCTTCCCAAGCCTACCTACTTACATAAGCTCCGTACCTTAGTACGGGCTCAAGCGCAAATTCACCGCCTCACGAAAATGTTAACCCGAAGCACTTTGGCGCCCCGATCGGACGGTAAGTTGAATCAGCTCGTGCACGCTGGACGAGCTTTACCCGATAGTCGGCGATGGCATGAGGTGAAGGCGGCGAAGGTTGATTGAGCACGGACGCGGTCAGGCCCAATAGTCGTCCCGTGCCACGGGGCCCGGATTGTCGTGGCGGAAGGTGCTGAAGACGAGCCCGTCGACCTCGGGCATGCCCAACAATCGCCGCTCTTCCTCCTCGTCCCGTGGCTCCCATTGACGGGCCACGAACAACCGCCTGGCGCTGCCGGCGAAGCTCGGCCCGTACGCGTCTCGCAGCTGATCCTGGCGCGACGCCATGCCACCGCCGTCCAGGTAGTTCTGCGCATACCCGCAGCCGCGGTGCATGGCCCATAGCTTCAGCCAAGACGCGGGGCAGACCGACGAGTTCTGATTGATGACCAGGTCATCGACGATCCCGCGCTCGACCCAGCTCCGCCACGCGAGCGCATGGTTGGAGAGCGGCGGCCCCAGTATGTCGCCGCGCGGCCCGCCCACGGCAAGGCGATGTCCGGTCGCTCTGAGCTCGGCCTTGAGCTCGGCGAGAAACCGGCTCAGATAGCCCCCGCAAATCTCCCGCCAGACCCCGAGATCGAAGTCATCGGCGCTGATTTCGCGGCCACATCGATCCAGATCGTCGGCGCGGATGGGCGCGTTGAAGCCGAACTGATCGGCGAAGTCGGCGGGCCGCGACTGCGAGCGCAGGCACACCAACAGGCCGTCGAAGTCGGTTCCCCGAATGAGCCCGCCAAAGAGCTCCCGGAAGTGGCGGCGTACCTCTGGGTAAGCCAGGCATGGTACGCCCCAGTGACGGGTCCGGCCGCCACGGTCGAGCAGGAGGTACTCCGGATGGGCGTGGGTGAAGGCGCTCTGCCAGCTCACGTGGTGCGCGTGCATCGGGTTGTGATAGCTGGTCTCGCGGAGCTTCTTCGGCACCAGGGGCCGGCCTTCGTCGAAGAGGCAAACATAGAGATAGACCTCGAGCCCCGCCGCATGCGCGAGCTCGGGCACGGCCTCATAGTCGTTCCAGGGAAGTTCGCCATCGCGCCAGGGCGCCGGGTGAACCGAGCCACGGCCGGCATTGAAGCGGCCGCCGAGGCGGCTTCGAATCTCGCGCCAATGGATAACGCCTACCCCGAGCTCGTCCCGCCAATGAGGGAGGCGCCGCTCGAGCGCCTCGGGACTTGCAAGACGTCCGTCGCCCTCACCAAACATGAGGTGATCGCCCCAGGAGACGCTGGCAATATTCAGTCCGGTCAATGATCCGCTCCGCGCTCCATGATAGCGGCTGTGAAGCCCGCGGCCATCACCTGACGCGGTCGAAGCGCGCTCTGGCGGGCGGAAGAGCGTAGAGCCTTCCCGGGAGTCGGGCACTCGAACGGCACCGTACGGCCGCCTGAGCGGCGCGGCGAACGAGAAAAAGCCCCGCGCAGGGGCGGGGCCAAGTTCGTCGCGGTTGTGACCGGCGCTTAACGGTATCCGGAGCTTATGCTGGAAAATTGGTAGCCGGCGCCGTGTTGGTCAGGAGATCAGAACGACCCCCTTCATGTCGAACGAATTGTCCTTGCCGCCGCCACGCAGCATATAGTTGAACTCCCCGGTACTGGCGTCGCCTTCCATCCTCATAGGGTCTCCGGGCTTGAAGATCACTGGGTTCTCCGCAGCTATCAGCTTGCCCTCGATGGTGACCTTGGACCCAGAGATACTGGCCCCGGTCACCTCCTCGAAGCAGACGCTGCTACCGCGAACGCTGTCCTTGTTCATGTGGCCATTGATGGTCCCGGACATTCCCTTGGGAACCACCGCCGTCATGCCTGTCGCGGTGCCCACCATATCTCTCATGGCGTTGCCGACCCCCGCATCTACGACGTAGCCGGTCCAGCCATCCTCCGTTTCGGCGGCCCAGCCGAATACCCGGATCTCGACCTTTCCACCGGCTACCAGCACACCTCCGTTGAACGCGATCATCTTACCGGTTGCCGCCAGGGCGGTGCCGGGCCGAAGCACCAAAGCCGCCGCAGGCAGCACGGCAAGGGATTGAAGAAACAGCCGGCGGTTGGTCGCATCTACACTCATGATGTCCTCCCCATCCTAATCGCGCCGATATCAGCGCAACCGCTAAAGTAGGGCAATTTGACTTAGATCAAAAGTAAAAGCCCCGTGCGAAGCGGGGCTAGGTTGAGGTTTCCTAGGTTCTCAGTCGGCTGGGCCTGTCGCCCACGCGATCACCCGTGCCAAGTAGACGGCATCGTCCTCTCGCGCCGATGGATAACGCCCACCCCGAGCTCGTCTCGCCAATGAGGAATGCGCCGCCCGAGCGGGGACAATCTCAAGCCCAAGGCCTTTTGGCGCACCATCCAAAGCGGCCCCTGACCCGCGCGACCCCGGGGATCAGCCGGGCCGGTGGAAGACGAACTCGTTGCAGCCGGAGCGGTTGCCGTGGACCCGGTGAAGGACGGCGAGGCGTAGGCCACGCCGCTCGAGGAAGGTGACGATTTGGTCGGGGCGGGCGACCTCGAAGGGGTAGCCGCCCAGCCAATCGAGCAGGTCATACCAGTAGGACATGCCGCGAGCCTCACGGAGGCGGCCTCTCAGCGCCCGCAACAGCAGTCTGAGGCCCAGCAGATAGGGCGCATGAAGCGCGATCAGGAGCGGCTGCAGAAGTGGCATGCGGTTATAGAGAAACTTCACCGCGCGCCAGTAGGTGCTCAAGAATCCCTGGTCGTTGTAGATCGAGACACAGAGTCGGCCGCCCTCGGCAACCAACGCCGCCGTGCGGTCGAGGGCCAGGTACATCTCGCCCGTATGGTGCAGCACGCCCCAGGCGTAGACCACGTCGAAGCGGCCCAGCGAACCCGTGTAGTCCGGGTCCAGAACCGAGCCCCGCTCGATCGACCATTGCTCGTCACCCGGCGCGAAACGCTCGGCAAGCGCCTGGGCGCAGGCCACCGACTCCGGGTCGTCGTCGAAGGCACGGACGCGGGCGCCAAGCCGCCGTGCCGCGAGGCTAAAGAGGCCGCTCCCCGAGCCCACATCGAGGAAGCTTTTTCCGTCAAGCCCGGCGCTCTCGAGCAGGCGGCTGAGCGAGGCTTGGGCGGCGGCGACACGGTCTTCATCGACGCGCTCGAGAAAGCGGCGCCAGTTGTGGCCGAAGGGGAACCGAATCGCGCCCTGGGCAGCGACGGCGTGGCGGCCCATCACTTCATCCTATGGTCGCCGCCCTTGGATGCCGCGGTCTAGCGGATCGAGGGGCGACGCTCGAACCGTGCGGAAGCCATCTCCCGCCGCTTGGCTCACATTAAGAGCTATCCTCAAAAGTTGGTGACGCGGGTTTCAGGCGGCGCGCTCGGTTAGCTTTTCTCCGTCCTTGAATTTGACGCCTTGAATGATCTCGGCAATCTGGTGCGAGCCATCCAGGCGGCGGCACTGCGTCCGCCCTTCCTTCTCAACGGTGGCGCGGCTGTGGCGATCCTCACGATCCTCGATGCGGCCCGGCCGTCTGGTCGTTCATTTCTGTACTCTTTTTTCGACGACTTGGCTCAGTACCAGAAGAGTTACCGGCCATAGAGCGACAAAATTTCCCAACCGCTCTCCATGAGCTTCTTGCAGGACCGCTCTTAGTGCAGGATCGTCAATACCGCTGAGGACCGGCCTGACGAGTTCTATTTGCGGCCCGAAGTACCATAAGATCCAGGTAAGCGGGACAGAAATAATGCCAAGCCAAAACAGAACTTGAGGTAACATTTTCATCTTTTCCTCCTCTGGGCGTGTTGCAGAGTCGGTCATCCAGCGCGAGTGCCCTTGGCCTGAGAATGCCCGTTTGGCACCTTTTTGATGGCCGATGCCACAAATCTACGACCAATGTAAAAGAAACGAAACCCCGCATGTGCGGGGCTCTCTGGGGCCGTGGGGACTCGTTGTGAAAGGCGCCGATGTGCGCGGGACGGTGGAGACGACGGGGCAAGCACCCCCAAACTCAGATTCTTCGTCGCTCCCCCGTGGTCAGGTTCGTGCCGAGCACCTCGCCATCGTCAGGCCGGCAGCCGAGTTTCAACCACGCTGCGACCAGCTTGAAGTCGACCTCCTCCCTAAAGAGAAGGCAAACGGTGCCTTCTGGCGTCTTCACCAGTTTCCACGGACCAATAGCGAAATGTCGAGCGAAATGTCGGAGTTGGTTGACCCGACGCTCTCGCTGAGGTGGGTGGAGATGCAAACGATATTGCCACGGGGACGACACCAGATCGCGCCTTCTGTGGAATGCCGTGCCCCCGAGATTCCGCTCCCCGTTACGCGCGCTGGGTCTTGGTAAGACCACAACGCTGGCACACAAGCTTTTCGATCTTACCTCCGGCTCCGAACGAGAGGCTTACTTCAATGACCTTAAGGTCATGCAGCCCCACGACGCATAAGAGACGGCCCAGCCAGCTTACCATCCTCGCGCGCTCCTCGCACCAAGAGTAGCACCTCCTCAGGACGAACGGGAGCATGGGCGGGGCAATCCTTGACGGCCCACCGCCTCACGCCGACAGCGCCCGCCGTGTCCACCCATCCGCAGCCCGAGGCCCCTGTCGAGCCCCACCTCGACACTCCCGACGCCGATCTCCCGCCAGCCAGGGTCATTTGGGGAGGATTCGCTGACCGAGGTTTTGCGCGCCGGCGCGCGGTATCCGACGGCGCGGGCGGTCGAGGAGGAGGTGTCGTCTTTCGTTGAGGCGCGAGGGCATCTGACGGACGGGGTGGGTCGCCGGCGGGCCGTGCGCCAGGTGGTCGCCGTGGTATTGGCCGACACTGGCGCCTGGACAGTTCAGGACCATGCGCGCGGTGGGCTGCTCGCGTGCACCCTTGGCGTCGGTTGCACGCTCTTTGGCAAATGGCTCGACGAGGAAGGTCTGCGAAGCTTGAGCGTACTCGGACCTAATGCCGGCAAGTCCCGGCCTCGGGGTCCGCCGATCCCCGATCGCTCGATGGATATTCCTCCCCTGATTGGGCCGTGGTGGGCCGAGCGGCAGCTTGGAGAAGGTCACGACCCATCGCTCCGGGTCGCTAGGTCTTGCCCTGGTAAAAGGCCTCGATGATGGGACACGTGGGGATGGTCCCTTCAGCGCACAGCGCCGCCATCTCTTGGAGCGCCGCTTCGAGTACCTTGAGGTCCGCGATCTTGTGCTGGATTTGGTCGAGGTGGGCGCGGGCGATGATCTCGACCTCGGCGCACGTGTCGGCGGGTGCGTCCGCGAGCCCGAGAAGCGCCCGCACGTCATCAATCGTGAAGCCGAGCTCGCGGGCGCGGCGGATGAAATTGAGCTGCTTCAAATGCTCGTCATGGTAGCGCCGTTGACCGCCCGTGCTGCGCGGCGGCTCAGGCAGCAATCCGATCTGTTCGTAGTAGCGCACGGTTTCGACCTTGCAGCGTGTGCGCCTGGCAAGCTCTCCAATGGCGAGCACTGAGGATGGCGACATGTTCACGGCCTCCGAGTGAGAATGAGCTGCGACCGGCGGCTTCACGGCCTTGTGACAAATTTCCTCTTGAACCTATAGTTCCTAGAGGTCCTATATTGCAAGTGATAACGAGACGGGCCCGGGATCACCCCGGGGATCACCATGGACGAAAAGGCAAGGGCCATAGCCGAGGAGCCGACGATCGCCGCGCGAGGCACGCCCGGCATAAGCGGACCCGATCAGAAGATGCTTTTGGCTGGGGGCAGCCTCTTGGGTGCCTTGGCCATGACGTCATGCTGCATCGTGCCCCTCGCATTGTTCGGCCTGGGCGTGACCAGCGCCTGGATCGGCAATCTGACCGCACTCTATCCGTACCGGCCCATTTTTTTCGTCGTTACCGCCGCTTTTCTCGTCGCCGGCTTCTACAAGGCTTATCGCAAGCCGAAGGCCGCTGCCTGCGAGGCACAGGGGTACTGCGCCGCATCGATTTCCGATCGCGTCACCAAGGCGGCGCTGTGGTTCGCGACCACTCTTGCCCTCGTCGCGTTGGCCTTCCCGTACGCGGTGCCTTTGGTCCTGGAATGATGACGGGCAGGCAAGGATAAGGTGTAGGCATGGACGACAAGATTGTTGCCGGAGCCGTTACCGCGGTCGTGATCGCCCCCATTTGCGCGTTCTGCATCCTGGGGCCCGCCTTCGTGGGCTCCGTGGTTGGCGGGATATCCGGGTGGATCGGCGGGCTCAGTCCCGTTCTGACCACAGGGCTGGCGATCGCAACCGGGATCCTCGTGCTGGAGATTGTGCGTCGCAGGCGGGCGCGGATCGCGCCGCGCGACAAGACCTCCGCGCCGGTACCCCAGCGCGCGCCGGGCGGCGGGGACGGCAGGTTGCACTTGCCTCGCCTCAAGCCGAGCCGGCCGGAACATCACTGAGCCCGATGGGATGTTGGCTCTTCTTGGGAGGCGAACGATGAAAGGACTCGCAACAGCCCTCACGCTTGTCGGCATTCTCGTTGCCGGCGGCGCTCCGGCCTTGTCGGCCGAGCAGACGGTGAAACTGGGCGTGAAGATGTACTGCCCGACGTGCCCGTACATCGTCAAGCGAACTCTGCAGAAGGTGGAGGGCGTCCTCGACGTGGCCGTGTCGTACGCTGAGCAAACGGCCGTGGTCAGGTTCGACGACGTCAAGACCACGGTGGCTGCGCTGACCCGGGCGACCGCGGGGGTCGGCTTTCCCTCGGAACTTCTCGCCACGCAATAGGAAAGATATGTCCACCAAGACAACCGCTGTTCAGACTCTTGATGCCCCGGCGGCCAGCCGACCGGGCCCGCGCCTCGAGGTGACGATCCGGCCTGGCGTCACCTTTCCCAACTGGTCGGCGGTCCGTTCGGAGAGGGCCGAAGCGGCGGCCTCCGCCATCTTCGAAGTGTTCGGAATCGAGAAGTGCTGGATTGACTACCGCGAGAGAGAGGACCGCGTGCGCCGGGCCGTCCTCGATCACTACGGCAGCGACGGCCGTGCGCCCTCTATCTCACAACTCTCGATCGCCACGGACATCGCTCCGGACGAATTACGTGACCTGCTGACAAGGCTCGAGAAGCGGGACCTGCTGGTGCTGGATGGGAGCGGCGAGAGGATCACTGGCGCCTACCCCTTTGCAGAGTGGGACACGGGGCACCGCGTTCATTTGAACGGACGCGTCCTCAACGCCATGTGCGCGATCGACGCGCTCGGTGCCGGTGCCATGTATGGCAGGGACGCCACGATCGAGTCCGCTTGCCGCGCCTGTGGTGAGCCGATCCAAGCCGAGACAGAGGACGACGGGACCGCTTTGAAGGCGATTACCCCCTCGACGGCTGTCGTGTGGTCGGGCGTCGAGTACGCGGAGGGCTGTGCCGCCACCTCGCTTTGTACGGTGATCGCTTTCTTCTGCTCGGACCAGCATCTGAGGTCATGGCGCGACGGCGAGCACCCCGGCGTCAACGGTTTCCGGCTCACCATGGACGAGGCGCAACAAGTCGGCATGGCCATCTTCACGCCGATGTTGGCGCCAGCGACTTCCACCCACTGATCCGAGCGAGGATTTCATGCTTAGCAACAAAAAGCTTCTTTATAGCGGAATTGGCGGCACGGTAATCGCCGCGCTGTGCTGCTTCACGCCGCTGCTCGTCGTCTTGTTTGCGGTCGTCGGCGTGTCGGCGTGGCTGGGCTGGATCGACTACGTGCTGTTTCCGGCATTGGGCTTCTTCGCGTTGCTGACCCTTTATGCGCTGTACCGGCAAAAGCGCTACCCCGAGGCAACCTCCGCGGTGACGGAGTCAACAGAAAGCGAAGCCAGAACATGAGCGATCTTCCTTCGAATGGTTGTGGGCCGCGTGACGGGCGGGGCGATGCCCCGGACCTCGCCGTGATCGGCGCCGGCTCCGCGGGTTTCTCGGCGGCGATAACGGCGGCCGAACTCGGCGCTCAGGTCACCCTGATCGGCTCGGGCACCATTGGCGGTACCTGCGTCAATGTCGGTTGCGTGCCGTCCAAGACCCTGATCCGGGCGACCGAGGCGCTGCACCAGGCCCAAGCGGCCGCGCGCTTCGCTGGCATCCGGGGCCAGGCCAGGGTCGAGGATTGGCGGGCGCTGGTTGCCCAAAAGGACGAACTCGTCGCCAGCATGCGCCAGGCCAAGTACCGCGATATCCTGCCGAAGTACAACAACATCGCCTATCGCGAAGGCTCGGCCCGCCTAACCGGCGACGGCGTCGCGGTCGACGGCATCGTGCTGCGTCCGGCAAAGGTCGTCATCGCCACCGGTTCATTACCCGCCGTGCCGTCGATTCCGGGGCTCGAGGATGTCGGCTACTTGACCAGCACGACCGTCCTCGAGCTCGAGCGGCTGCCCGAGTCCTTGCTCGTGATCGGCGGTGGTTACATCGGCTGCGAGCTGGGGCAAATGCTGGCGCGCGCGGGCGTGAGGGTGACGATCGTTTTCCGCAGCCGCTTGCTGCCGGAGGAGGAGCCGGAGATTTCCGAGGCCCTCACCGGTTACTTCCGCGACGAAGGAATTGTCGTGCGCGGCAGCGTCGTTTACCGCGGGATCCGGCGCACCGAACGGGGGGTCGCGCTTGCGGTGACCGTCGAGGGCAGGGATGAGACCATCGAGGCCGAGGCGCTTCTGGTCGCCGCCGGCCGCCGCCCCAACACCCGAGGACTGGGTCTCGAGGACGCCGGGGTCGAGCTCAACACCACGGGCGGCATAAGGGTTGACGACCGAATGCGCACGACCAAGGCTGGGGTCTACGCGGCAGGTGATGTGACCGGCCGCGACATGCACGTCTATATGGCGGCCTACGGGGCCAGGATCGCAGCCCAGAACGCGCTCGACGGCGACGCGCGCAGCTACGACGCGACCGCCATGCCGGCCGTGGTCTTCACCGATCCACAAACCGCGAGCGTCGGGCTGACGGAGGCGGAGGCCCGCGCGGAGGGCCGTGAGGTGAAGACCTCGTTGCTGCCCCTCGAATATGTGCCGCGCGCTCTTGCCGCCCGCGACACGCGGGGCCTGATCAAGCTCGTGGCCGACGCGGGCTCCGATCGGCTGCTTGGCGCGCACATCCTGGCGCCCGAGGGAAGCGACAGCATTCAGACCGCGGCGCTTGCCATCAAGCAGGGCCTTACCGTCAGCGATCTCGCCGAGACGATCTTCCCCTACCTCACGACCGTGGAAGGCCTGAAGCTCGCCGCCCAGACCTTCGAGAAGGACGTGAGCAGGCTATCCTGCTGCGCGGGATGAGGCGGAACCGATGGCCGAAGCCAACTCGCGCCAGCAAACGGACTGGGTAGCAAGTAGCCGCGGCTTCGCCATCGCGTGGGGGTTGCCGATTGCGGCACTGATTGCCGCTGTCTTCGTGGAGCCGCCGGCAAAGCCTCTGATTTGGGCCGCCGCCCTTGTTTGGATGGGTGCCGCCTGTTTGGGAAATGCCATCCGCTGCGGCCGGATGCACTGTTACTTCACGGGGCCGTTCTTCCTGGTCATGGCCGTCGTCGCGCTGCTGCACGGCTTCGAGATCGTATCGCTGGGCGAGGACGGTTGGAGATGGCTGGGCATCGTAATTGGCGCTGGCGGCTGGGGACTCTGGTACCTGCCGGAGCGTCTATGGGGCAAGTACGGCGGCCGCGCCGTCGGGAGAGAATAGGGTGCCACCGAAGGCCTCGACGATAGCGATTGCCGAGATCGACAACGAGGTGTTGGCGCCACGCCCCCCTGGGCGGCCCAGCCATCGAACGTGACGAGGGGCGCGGTGAACGACCAACCGAGCGGCACGATGATGGGGCTGATCGCCGCCAAGATCGCCTGTTGCGGACTGTTGGTCCTTGCCGTCTCGGGCGCCTTCGCAGGTTTGGGCGGCTGGCTCTCCGGCGCTGGACTGGCTTGGCTCGGGCTGGCCGGCGTCGCGGCACTCGCCGGCGCCGCGTATTGGTGGCGCCAAGGGCGACTTAGCGGTGCGCGATCGCCGGGTAGCCTCGGCGACCAGGAGGCGCGCGCCGCCGGGCATCGCTCTCTCGCGTCAGGCTCGAATCGAAAGATGCGATAACCGGGAGACAAACCATGACGAGAACGAAGATGGGTCTTATGACCGCGATAGCGCTCGGAATGCTGCTTCTCGCGCCAACCTTGTACGCGCACGAGCGGAACGATAGAGGCCAGATGTGGGGAGGCGCAATGATGGGGCACGGCATGTGGGGTGGCCCGATGCCGGGAATGATGGGAATGACGAGACAGCCGGGCCCCGCCATTGAGATGATGGAGACCTGCCAGCAGATGATGCGCGTGTGGCTGGAACAGCGGCGCATGGAGCCTTCGACCCCCGGGCCCGTCCCGGACGACGGGGGTTGAGGGCCGCAGAGTTTCTAGCGGGTTCCATCACGGCGTCCTCTGAAAATCTTAGTGGCGATTCCGAACAGTCAGGCGGTCTGCTTCTAGTAATTGAAATCCGAACTGTTCGTTCGCCCTGGGGACACGGTGGATATGCAGAGGAGCCAACAGGTGAAAACCATGCGGGAGCCCAGCCCGAAAGACGAGACCGACCCGGCCGCGCATCTCGAAGCACTTTCCGGGCTAGCGGTTCATGCGCCGACCTCGGAGGATTTCCTCCGTGACGCAGGGCGACTTTTCTTCCAGTCTGGAATGGGCGTCGACCGTTTGTTCTTGAGCCTTCAAGCCCTTGATCCCGCGTTCAGGGCCCGTACTTTCCTTTGGCAACGAGAGTTGGAACGGGTGCGGATACGGGAGTGGCCTCACGGCCTCGAGAACCGGCCGGGTTACTACGACTCACCGGATTTCCACGTCCACAGCACGAGGAAGGAGTTGCGGGTGCCGAACCTTGGTTCGGCGCAAGGCCATAGCTGTGATCTCTATGGGGAACTTAGGGAACAGGGATACAGCGACTACCTGATGGTGCCATTGCTATTTAGCGATGGAAACGTGAACGCCCTCTCTATCGCCACCAAACGGCAAGATGGCTTTTCGGAATCAGAACTAACGTGTTTTCGCCGAACGACCGAGATCCTGACGGTTATCTTCGAACGATACGCCGCGCTCGAGGCCGTGGCTTCCACCCTCGAGACCTATCTCGGGCGCAGCGCAAGCCGCGAGATTCTTCAGGGCCACATCCGCGCAGGCGAGGGAGAACTCATTGAGGCGGTTATCTTGTTTGCGGACCTGCACGACTTCACGGCCTACGCCGCGCGACTCAGCCCGGCGAGCACCGTGCGCCTGCTGAACGAATATTTCGATTGCCTGGTCGAGCCGATCGAACGGCACGACGGATACGTGCTCAAGTTCATCGGCGACGCCCTCTTGGCGTTCTTTCCCGGAGATCGACGAGACGTGGCGCGCGCGACTCCCTTGACGGCGGTGCACAAGATTCGGCAGCGCCTCGCCGACCTAAATCGGGCCCGCGCCGAGAAAGACGAGCCTCCGATTCGCCATGGGATGTGCCTCCATTACGGCCGGGTGCTCTACGGGAACGTTGGCTCGAGCCAACGGCTCGATTTCACGATTATCGGGCAGGACGTGAACGTGGCAGCGCGGGGCGTCGAGGTGGCCAAAGCATTGGACGCCGATTACCTGTTTACGGGGGATTTCGTCGCCCGTTTCGGGGACCGGGGTCTCTTGCCGATAGGTACGCACGAGCTCCGAGGAATCCCGGAACCCGTGATGCTTTACGGTCTTGCCGCTGAACGAAGCTGTTTGGAAAAGGAACACGCAACCGGACGCGCCAGCCCCTTTCTCTAAACGGGGCCCGGCTAACATGACGACTTCGTTTCGGGGCGCACCGTCATCAGCCCTTGGCACCCGGGGCGTCCGAGCGTGCGGTAGTCCGGCGCACCGGAACCTTACGGCCCGAAGGACTTGATGCGAGGCGCAGTGAAAATCGTCAACCATCCATCTCTCCGAGCATCGAATTATCTGGCTGTGCGGAAGCGAGGCCCAAGAGACATTCGGACTGCTGCCCTTGTCCTGTGGTTCCTGGTCGCCGCCACCAATCCTGCCGTCGGCCAAGCTGGCGCTGTGGAGACCGGTGCAGCCTGGACGCTCCCGCAACTGATCCGCCATGCCCTGGACAACAACAAGGGGCTGGAAGCAACGCGCCTTGCGACGAAGGTGGTCGAGGAGGACATCACCATCGCCGAAGGGCAGCGCTGGCCGCAGGTGTCTGCGGTGAGCTCGCTTTTCCTTACGCCCATCCGCGAGCGCCTGCTCTTCGAACGCCACGGCCGCCGCCCCGACAACCCTTTCCAACAGGTCATCCTCAACTACGGCGTCGAGGTCAGGCTTCCGCTCTATACCGGGGGACGCATCAGCAAAGAGATCAACGTCGCGGAAGCGGAATTCGCGGTGGCGCACTCGCGCAGCGAGGTCACGCGTCAGGAGCTGATCTTCAACGTCACCAGCGCCTACTACACCTATCTACGTGTCGGTCACGACATCGCCGCGCGCGAGGCGCTGGTCGCTTCGGTCGAGGAATCGCTGCGCATCGCTCGGGAGCAGGTAGCGATCGGCAGGGCCGCCGAACTGGAGGTGCTGCGGCTCGAGGCGAGGCAAGCACAGGCGGAAAGCGAGTTGGCCGTCGCGCGCAACAACCTGTACCGGACGGCGGCAACGGTGAAGGCGCTGCTTGCCGTACCTCCCTCCTTCCCGTTGCGCATCGCGGGCGAACTTGCCCCGGCGCAGCCGGCCTACGACTTCGAGAGCGCCAGCGCCACGGCGCTCGCGCGACGGCCCGATCTGATGGCGCTGCGACAAAAGATCGCGGCGCAACGCCAGCGCGTGGGCATCGCCAACGCCCGGAGACTTCCGACGCTGGACGCGACCGCGAACTACGGCCTGGCGACAGGCGAGGACCAGACCGGGAGTGACGCCAAGTTTCTTCTCAACCTGCGCATCCCTCTTTACACCGGGGACGTGCTGCCCGCGCGCAAGCGCAAGGCGGTGGCCAAGTTGCGGGAGCTCGAGATGCGGCTCGCCGCGACAGAACGCCAGGTGCTCGCCGAGGTGGAGCACGCCGGCATCGATTTATCCTCGACGCAGGCACGGATGACCGCCGGTTGGCGCGCCATTGCCCGTGCAGACGAATCGCTTCGCGTCGAACGCGAGAAGTTTCGGGAAGGCCGCGGAACCGGCAACGACCTCTTGCTCGCCGAGGAGGCGCTGCTCAGGTCGAGGACCAGGTACGCGGCCGCCGTGGCCGACAGCCAGATCGCCGTCGCGTCGCTGCGGCTGGCGACGGGAGAGCTCGAGGCGCCTTTGGAATGAAGCGCGGCACAACGGAGTAGGACGGCTAGAGGGATGGACGAGGTTCTGAGCTGGCTTGACCCCGCAAGATTGCTTGGCTGGGCCGGCGACAATCCCTGGCTGGTGACGGCGATCGGGGTGCCTGTCGCGGCGTTCGTGGCCTGGCGCCTCGTCAAGGGCGGCCTCGGCATGCGCCGCGCGGTGATCAATGTCGCGGGCATCGGGCTGGTTGTCTGGGGCAGCCTGTGGTTTGCCGACTGGGTGCAGCCTTCGCTCACGGCGGAGGACTTGTTCGTTCTCCCCGTGGTCGGGCCGCAGCCGGTCAAGGTCGTCTTCGTGAGCCAGAAGAGCATCGAGAAGAGTGCCACTTACACGGGAACGGTCCATCCCTACGAAAGGGTCACTGTCCGCGCCCGCTCAAGCGGCTTCGTGGAGCAGGTAAAGGGCTATCCCGGCGATCGAATCCGCGCGGGCCATGTCGTCGCCAAACTGGATGCCGCCGAGCTCGAGCCACGCCTCGAACATGCCCAGGCGAATCTCGAGTACCTGCGTGCCGAGCTGCAACGCGACGAGGGACTGTTCCAGCGGGGCGCTATCGCGGCCTCGAATCTCGACCTCTCGCGCAGCAAGGAGCGGGTCGCCGCGGCGCGCGTCAAGCTGCTGCAGACCGAGATTGGCTTTGCCACCGTCAAGGCCCCATCCGGTGGCTGGGTGAGCGAACGCATGGTGGACCCCGGGCAGTACGTCGAGAAAGGGCAGCCGATCCTGGCCTACGACCGGCTGGAGCGGGTGCGAGTCCGCTTCGACGTCGCCGAGCAGGACCTCGCGCTGATCGGCCCCGGCACCGAGGCGGTCCTCGAGTTTCCTCAGATACCGATGACCATGGCCGCTGGCTCGGCGTGGCGGGACCGCCTTCTCTCCGACTATGAGAGTCCGGCGATCCGAACCGAGGTCGATACGGTGTTCCCGAGGCTGGACGGACGCTCTCGCCTGGGCGTCGTCGAGGTGCTCCTCGAGAACCCCGACCTGATCGTGCGCTCGAATAGCTATGTTGTCGGCCACTTCGCCGTCGACCGCGTCGACGATGCCTGGGTCGTACCCGAACGCGCGGTTACCCCGATGCCGGGCGGGAAAACTGTGATCTTCCTCGCTCCTGCCTTTGCCGACGAAGGCGAAGTGGAGATGCGCGAGGTCAAGATCGGGCTCCGGAACGGGCTGGAAGTAGAGGTTTTGGAAGGGCTTGAAGAGAACGGGTTCGTCGTCTTCGCCGGCAACCGTAGTCTTACCGACGGCGAGAACGTGACGGTTATCGAGCGGGTGGGAGGACTTTAGGTGACCGAATCCGCGTCGCGGCATTCGCGGGTCAAGCGATGGAGCCTACCGCGGCTGGCGCTCCGCTTACCGCACCTCACGATCGTCCTGTCGCTGGTGATGGTGGGACTGGGCGTGTACTCGTTCCTGACCATCCCGCAGCGCATGGTGCCCAAGATCCCGACACCAAACATCGGCGTAGTAACGAAGTTTCCCGGCATGTCGGCCGAGGACATGGAGCGTTATATCACGCGACCGCTGGCCAAGCGCATTCAGATCGTTGGCGGAGTTCAGTACACGCTAGGGGTGTCACAAGAGGGCTATTCCAAGATCGTCGTGTACTTCCGCTACGATGTGGATCTGGGCGAAAAGCGCGCCGAACTCAAGAACCTGCTCGACGTTGTCGGCAACGAGCTGCCGCGCGCTGGGGCGAACACCACGGTTCCCCGCGTCATCCATGTCGACCGGCAGAACGCGCCGCTCGTTCAGTTCGCCGTGCGGCGGGCCGGATTTGACCGCTCGCGGCTCAAGGAGCTCCTCGACAACGTCATTCTCACGCAGTTCCAGAAAATTCCGGGGGTCCTGGCTGCCTGGACCTTCGGCGGACCCGTGCGCCAGATTCAGGTGGTCGCGGACCGCGACAGGCTGGCCGCTCAAGGCCTCTCCATTCTTGCGCTGCGTCGAGCGATCGACGCTGCCAACTTCGACCGTGGCGGAGGGTCGTTGCTCGATGGAGAATCTCAGATCGAAGTTCGCGTTCCAAACGAACTACGCGAGGACGGCATTCTCGACGGTCTTCGCCGGTTGCCCGTCAGCTCGGTCGAGGAACGCGTGGTGTACCTGGAGGACGTCGCCGAGGTTCGCGATGGGATCGCCCAGATGTATGGCGATTTCTTCCATAACGGCGAACCCGCGATCTGGCTCGGCGTACAGGCGGAACCGCTTCGCGATTACTTCGAGGTGGCGGACAAAGCCAAGGAGCTCGCCGCGCTGCTCGAGCGCGAGTATCCGGGGCTATCGTTCGAGGTCGTCTTCGACAAGACCTTTTACATGGACCTCAACGACGGCAACGCCCTGTTCGAGTTCTCCCTCGCCGTCGCGCTCGCGGGTCTTGTCATGCTCCTGTTCCTGGGCGAGCTGAGCGGCACCCTTATCGCCGCGGCGATCCTACCCTCGACCGTGGCCTTCGGATTCTTTGTCATCCACATGATGGGGTTCCAGAGG
Source organism: uncultured Alphaproteobacteria bacterium (assembly GCA_965371625.1). Taxonomy (GTDB): domain Bacteria; phylum Pseudomonadota; class Alphaproteobacteria; order CBDUZE01; family CBDUZE01; genus CBDUZE01. Next base: position 27,348 of record CBDUZE010000030.1, on the reverse strand, counting down.
GATTTCGGCATCATGATGGGGCTGGTGTTCGTGGTCGGCAAACTGCTCGACGACTCCATTGTCGTCGTCGAGGTGATCCGGCGACATATCGAACGGGGCGCGGCGCCCCACGATGCCGCGGTTCGGGGCGCCGAAGAGGTCCAGAACGCGATCGTCGCGGCGACATTTACGTTTGTTGTCATGCTGGTGCCCATGACTCAGATGACCGGTGACATGGGCTCGGGCTTTCGGAGCATGACGATTCCGATGATCACCTCGGTGATCGCCTCCCTTTTCTTGGCCCTCACGCTGACGCCACTGATGTGCGCCTATTTGTTCAAGGCGAACGAGGGCGCGCCAAAGGCCGAAACGGAAGAAGAGCTCATGCCCTCGACCGACCCGCCGCCGGGCCGCGTCGGATGGCTCATCCACGTTTTGTTCTTGAGCCACTTTCACCGCTTCGAAAAGGTCTTCGCCCGACTCGTCGCCCTGGCGCTGGACTACCGATGGATCGTCGTCGCGATGACGGTCGGCGTCATGTATGTGACGTTCACCCTGTTCGACCAACTCGAACAGGAACAGATGCCGCTCACAGATACCTCTCTCGCGCTCGGTTACGTACGCGCCGAGCCCGGCACCAGCTTCGAGCGGATGCGCGAAATCGTGCAGGAAATTGAGCGCATCGCGCTGAAGCAGAAGAACGTCAAGAACATCTCCGCGTTGGCCGGCCAATCCCCCGCTTGGGGACAGTACTTCACCGGTTACGGCGTCAACCGGGTAAACGAGGCCAGGATCATCATGAGCCTGACGATTGCCCGCGTGGAACGAGAGCAGACATTGTGGGAAATCATCGAGGCAATCGAGCACGAGGCACGGTCGACTATCCCTGAGTTCAGCGCCCTGTTCTTTCAGCCCATGGCCCCGACACCGGTGGCCGCGGCGCGGGCGCCGGTCGAGGTCCTGGTCAAGGGTCCCGATCTCGACCAGGTCTACCAGTACGGCAAGACGATTCGCGAGATGGCGGACACCCAGTCGCGCGGCCTGCACAGCCCTTATCTCGATACCGTCTATGGCGTGCCACAGCTCAAGGTCGACGTGGACGAGCCACGGGCCCGGGCGCTTGGGCTCACCGTGGCCGACGTGGTCGGGCAGGTGTACTACGCGGTGAACGGCGGCTTCACCCAGACCTTCTTCAATCCTGAACCAATGCTCCGACACAGCAGAATTCTGATTCGCTATCGAGACGACCAGCGCGCGACTCGGTCCAGCATCGAGGACCTGAAGATCAAGACGCGCTCTGGCGCGCTCGTGCCATTGAAGGCGATCGCCAAGATAGAGGACGCGATCGGCTACGACCGAATCCACTCCTACGACACGCTCTACGCGGTCAGCGTGCTCGGCTACTACAAGGAGCTCGGGCTCAGGGAGACCACCATGAGCCTGATGATGCCGGCCAAGATGCAGCTCAGCATGCCAAAGGGCTACGCGGTCGGGCCGGCCGGGCTGATGGGCACAATGCTTCAGGCCTTCAACCAGCTTCAGGTCGGCCTCAAGTTCGCGTTGATCGCCGTCTATCTCTTGCTCGTGATTCAGTTCCGATCGTTCGGCATCGCGCTGGTCCTGATGCTTGCCATTCCGCTGGAAGGCTTAGGCGCCATCGGCGCGCTGTGGCTGAGGGGTCTCGCTTGGTCGCCGCCGGTGCTGTGGGGAATGGTGGTGCTCGCGGGCATCGTGCTTTCCAACTCCATCCTGATCGTCGACAAGATCATTCACTTGCGCGATCGTGGAATCGAGCGCAGCACGGCCATCGTCGCCGCCAGCACGCTCAGGCTTCGGCCCGTCTTGATGACCGCGCTCGCGGCTGGCGCGGCAATGTTTCCGGTGGCAATCAGCCCACCGCCCGCGACCGAGCAATTTCGCAATATCGCGACAGGGATCAGCGGCGGTCTGATCACTTCAACCCTCATGACCCTGATCGTGATCCCGGTCGCGTACATGGTAATGGACGATCTCATTGCCTTCTTACGACGCGTCTACTTGGGCGAGGCGCCGCTGGCGGCAAGCCAAATGCCGACGTCGGGCGATGCGGCGGAGTCGCCGCCCGAGCTTTTGGAGACCGAGACCGATCCGACAGTCTCCGGCTTTGGCGAAGCCACTGAAACCGGAGGAGACCGGAGCATCGGCGACTGACCGCGCTTCGGCAGGATACCCGACTGAATACGCCGACCGGGCCAAGCGAATGCATCGCCCGCCCGATCCGACCAAGACTAGGCAAACTCGAAACAAAGGAGCACTGACATGAATTTTCGATTCCGGATGAACACTCTCGCGGCCGGTTTCGCGATCGCCCTGGCCGTCGTTCTGCTGTCACCTCATACGCGGCACGCTCTTGCGGCCGGGGACGACATGGTGACAACGACCGCCAAAGGGTCGTTCGAAGGTACGCTGACCAAGCTCAAGAAGGCGATCACCGCCAGCAAGCTCGTTATCGTCAAGGAAGTCCCCTATTCCCAGATGATCGGCATGGTGGGTGTCAAGGCGGAGAAGACCGTGGGACTCGAGATTTTCCACCCCCGATACGGCAAGGTCATCTATGAGAACAACAAGGACGCGATGATCGAGGCGCCGCTCCGCATGCTGGTTCGAGATCAGGGAGGCGAGGTGATGATCCGTTACCGTAAGCCCTCGGTCGTGTTCGCCAATTATTCCAGCTTATCTGGGTTGGGACGGGAGTTGGACGCCGTTTTCGACAAGATCGTAACCAGTGTTGCAAAATAGCGCCGCGCGCCCTGCAATCATGACGGGGCGTGGAGCGATTCCGGGCACCGCCCTCTTACCATCGCCATGACCGTGCGGGTGCGTCTCCCTGCCCTCGCGACCCTCTGTCTTGCCCTTTGCCCCGACGCAAGTACCGTACATATCTGTCTCTGAACAAGGATACGCCGGGGGGACGGTCCGTCGCGCCGGCGAGCACAGGGAAGGGCATCGCGTTCCCCCAGGTGGGTGGGCTACATCACCGTTACGAACGGCTCGCCGCCTGATCGGCCGTTTGCCCAGCTGCCGAGAAGGTGCGCCAGCACGACCGCTGACCCGGAATCGAGGCTATGGCGCCCAATTGCCACATATGATCCGGTCGGGCCATTTATGGGTCAGGCCAACGCCACTCCCACTCCCACCCCCACCCGAGCCTGTTGTCTGCCACGCCAAGCGGCCCGCAGCACGACGCAGTGAAAGTCAGCACCGATACCATTTTCAGGAGTCGCATGACCCGGCAAAATGCCCGGTCTACGACCGGACGGAATTTTCAGGAAGCACAGGGATCAGCCCGTTTCTCCCGACCACTTGCCGATGCTTATGCACGGGCAAACCGGCTGAATGTCGGGCGAAATTCGGCACTTCGTCCAGGCCAAAAAATCCAACCAAAACAAGGACTTAAGCGTGGCGGAGGGGGTGGGATTCGAACCCACGGTACGCATAGCGTACAACGGTTTTCGAGACCGCCCCGTTCGACCACTCCGGCACCCCTCCGTCGTCTCTGGCGTCCGGCGCCTTGAGGCGGGCGCGGAGCTTAAGCGAAGCCCCGGCGCTCCGCAAGCGGCCCCGCCAAAGCCGTTGACAGCGCCTTGACCGGCGCTATAGTGCGGCGTCCTCGCGGGCGGCGCTCGGGGGCGCCCTCTGCGTTTGCATCAAAAGCCCAGCCATGTTCGCAGTCATCGAGAGCGGCGGCAAGCAGTACAAGGTCGCCAAGAACGACGTGATCACGGTCGAGAAGCTCGCCGCCGAGGTCGGCGCCGACGTCGCTCTCGAGCGGGTGCTGCTGCTGGGCGGCGACGGCGCCACGGTGATCGGCACGCCCACCGTCGAGGGCGCCTCGGTGACCGCGCACGTGCTCGATCAGACCCGCGGCAAGAAGATCATCGTCTTCAAGAAGAAACGCCGCAAGAACTACCGTCGCACACAAGGCCACCGCCAGGATCTCACCGTGCTCCGCATCACCGAGATCAGCTCGGGCGGCGCCAAGACGGCGAAGCCCAAGGCCAAGGCGGCGGCGCCGGCCGAGGCAAGCAAGACGCCGGCCAAGGCCAAAGCCAAGGCCCCAAAGGCAGCGCCGGCCAAGCCCGAGGCCGAGGCCAAGCCCGAGCCCAAGCCGGAGGCCAAGCCCGAGGCTAAGCCCGAGGCTAAGAAGGCGGCCGCGGCCAAGAAGGGCACGGCGAAGCCCAAGGCCAAGCCCAAGCCCAAGGCCAAGGCGGCCGAGGGCGAGGCCAAGACCGAGGCGAAAGCCAAAGCGAAGCCCAAGGCCAAACCCAAGGCCGCCAAGAAGGCCGGGGAGAAGACCGAGGAGAAAGACTGATGGCGCACAAGAAGGCAGGCGGCAGCTCGCGCAACGGCCGCGACTCGGCGGGGCGCCGCCTCGGCATCAAGAAGTACGGCGGCGAGATCGTGATCCCGGGCAACATCATCGTCCGCCAGCGCGGCACCAAGTGGCGTCCGGGCTCGGGCGTCGGCCTGGGCAAGGACCACACCATCTTCGCCCTCATCGGCGGCCGGGTCGCCTTCCGGCGCGGGATCGGCGGCCGTCCGATCGTCTCGGTGGAGCCGCCGGCCTAGGCGCGGAACGCCATTCCGTCTCGGAGCCGGGGGGAATGGCGCGCCATTCCCCTTTTTCGTGAGACTGCCGCCGTGAAGTTCCTCGACGAGGCCAAGGTCTACATCAAGAGCGGCGACGGCGGCCCCGGCTGTCTCAGCTTCCGGCGCGAGAAGAACGTCCCCTTCGGCGGGCCCGACGGCGGCGACGGCGGCCGCGGCGGCGACGTGGTCGCCGAGTGCGTGACGGCCCTCAACACGCTCGTCGACTTCCGCTACCGCCAGCACTTCAAGGCCCGCAACGGGCGCCGCGGCGAAGGCCGCAACCGCAGCGGCGCCGCCGGCGCCGACAGGGTGCTCAAGCTGCCCGCCGGGACCGAGGTCTTCGAGGACGACGGCGAGACCTTGATCGCCGACGTCACCGCGGTGGGAGAGCGCGTGGTGCTGGCCCGGGGCGGCACCGGCGGCTTCGGCAATGCCCACTACAAGAGCGCCACCAACCGGGCGCCGCGCCGCGTCGAGCCCGGCCGCCCGGGCACCGAGCGTTGGCTCCGGTTGCGGCTCAAGCTGATCGCCGACGCCGGCCTCGTCGGCCTGCCCAACGCCGGCAAGTCGACCTTCCTCGCCGCCGTCAGCCGCGCCCGCCCCAAGGTCGCCGATTATCCCTTCACCACGCTCCATCCCCTGCTCGGCGTGGTGGCGGCGGGTGACGGGGAGTTCGTGCTGGCCGACCTCCCGGGCCTCATCGAGGGCGCGCATGAGGGCGCCGGGCTGGGCCACCGCTTCCTCGGCCACGTCGAGCGCTGCGGCGCCCTCCTGCACCTGGTGGACGGCACCGAGGACGACGTCGCCGCGCGCTACCGCACCGTGCGCGGCGAGCTCGAGCGCTACGGCCACGACCTCGCCGCCAAGCCCGAGTTGGTGGCGCTCAACAAGTGCGACGCGCTCGCCGAAGCCCTGCTCGAAGAACGCCGTCGGGCGCTCGAGGAGGCCTGCGGGCAAGGCGTGGCGGCGGTCTCTGGACACAGCGGCGCCGGCGTCGCCGCCGTCCTCCGGGCCCTGCTGGCGCAGGTCGAGGCGGGCCGCGCGGCGGTCGCCGCCGAGGCCACCACCAAGCCCGGCACCAAGCCTGCCGCCAAGGCCGCCGAGGGGCTGGGGTGAGCGCGCGCCTTTCCACCGCCCGGCGGCTGGTGGTGAAGATCGGCTCGGCGCTGCTGGTCGAGCCCGGGCGTGGCGAGGTGCGGCGCACCTGGCTCGACGCCTTTGCCGAGGACATCGCCCGCTGCCGGGCCCGTGACCAGGAGGTGGTGGTGGTCTCCTCGGGTGCCATCGCCTTGGGCCATCGCCGCCTCGGGCTCACGCGCCACGGCGCGCTCAAGCTCGAGGAGAGCCAGGCCGCGGCGGCTGCAGGCCAGATCAGCCTCGCCCACGCCTACGAGGAGGCGCTCGCTCGCCATTCGCTCACGGTGGCGCAGATCCTGGTCACCGGCGACGACACCGAGGACCGGCGGCGTTACCTCAACGCCCGCAGCACCATCACCACGCTGTTGCGGCTGGGCGCGGTGCCGGTGATCAACGAGAACGACACCGTCGCCACCAGCGAGATCCGCTTCGGCGACAACGACCACCTGGCGGCCCTGGTGGCGCAGATGATCAGCGCCAACTGCCTGGTCCTGCTCTCCGACATCGACGGTCTCTACAACGCCGACCCGCGCGCCGACGCGAGTGCGCGACTGGTGCCCGAGGTGGCGGAGATCACGCCCGAGATCGAGGCCATGGCGGCGCCGGCCTCGCCGGGCGACAGCTCGGGCGGCATGGAGAGCAAGCTCAGCGCGGCGCGCATCGCGCTTGCCGCCGGCTGCCACATGGTGATCGCCGACGGCAAGACCGAGCACCCCTTGGCGGCGATCGAGCAGGGCGCGCGCTGCACCTGGTTCGTGCCCCACGCCAACCCCCGCGCCGCCCGCAAGCAATGGATCGGTGGGTTGCTGAAGCCGGCCGGCCGCCTCACCATCGACGACGGCGCGGCGCACGCCCTGACCAAGGGCAAGAGCCTGTTGCCGGCCGGGGTGACCGCGGTCGAGGGCGACTTCGAGCGCGGCGACCCGGTGCTCGTGGCGGGGCCCGACGGGGGTGTGCTGGGGCGGGGCTTGAGCGCCTACTCGGCCGCGGACGCGCGCCGCATCATGGGCTACAAGAGCCGCGAAACCGAGGCCCTTCTCGGCTACCGCGGCCGCGACGAGATCATCCATCGCGACGATCTGGTGCTGAACTAGCGCGGTTCCAGGCAACCTGGAACCGCGCTCAGGCCGCGACCGCGGCCCGCCGGTCGTCCGGCGCGCCCGCGCAGGCGCGGACTCTCGGGTCCGCTGCCGTGAGCGACAAGAGTCTGGCGCGATTCCAGGTCGCCTGGAAATGCCCTACTCCACCTCCATCTTGAGCGCGGCGAGGAAGGCCTCCTGGGGGATCTGCACCTTGCCGATCGAGCGCATGCGCTTCTTGCCCCGCTTCTGCTTCTCCAGGAGCTTGCGCTTGCGCGTCACGTCGCCGCCGTAGCACTTGGCGGTGACGTCCTTCCGGAGCGCGCCCACGGTCTCGCGGGCGATGACGCGGCCGCCGATCGCAGCCTGGATGGCGATCTTGAAAAGCTGGCGCGGGATCAGCTCCTTGAGGCGCTCGCAGAGCACCCGGCCACGGGCCTCGGCGCGGCTTGAGTGGACGACGATGGCCAGCGCGTCCACCGGCTCGCCATTGACCAAAAGGTTCAACTTCACCAGCTCGCCTTCGCGGTAGTCGTCGATCTGGTAATCGAAGCTGGCGTAGCCCCGGCTTGTCGACTTGAGGCGGTCGTTGAAGTCGAACACCACCTCGTTCAAGGGCAGGCGGTAGCTGACCAGGGCCCGGTTGCCGGCGTAGGTGAGGTCGAGCTGCTCACCGCGGCGCTCCTCGCAGAGCTTCAAGACCCCGCCCAGGTGCTCGTCGGGGACCAGGATGGTGGCGCGGATCCAGGGCTCCTCGATGCGGGCGATTTGCACCGGGTCCGGCATGTCGACCGGGTTGTGGAGCTCGAGCACGGCGCCCGAGTTGAGGTGCACGCGGTAGATGACGCTCGGCGCGGTGGCCACCAGGTCGAGGTCGAACTCGCGCGCCAGGCGCTCTTCGATGATCTCGAGATGCAGGAGGCCGAGGAAGCCGCAGCGGAAGCCGAAGCCCAGCGCCATCGAGCTCTCGGCCTCGAAGTGGAAGCTCGCGTCGTTGAGCTTGAGCTTGGCCAGGCTCTCGCGCAGGCGTCCGAAGTCGGCGGCATCGGCGGGGAAGAGGCCGCAGAACACCACCGGCAGGCTGGGCTTGAAGCCCGGCAGCGGCACCGCGGCGGGGCGGCGGTCGTCGGTGATGGTGTCGCCCACCGCGGTTTGGGCCACCTCCTTGATGGCGGCGGTGATGAAGCCGACCTCGCCGGGGCCTAAGGAATCGACCGCCCGCGGCTTGGGCGTGAAGACGCCGACGCGCTCGACCTGATGGGTCGTGCCGGCCGCCATCATGCGCACCCGCATGCCCTTCCTGAAGCGGCCGTCGAGCACCCGCATCAGGATCATGACGCCGAGGTAGGGGTCGTACCAGCTATCGACCAGGAGCGCCTTCGGGGGCGCCTCGGCCTCGCCCTGGGGCGCCGGCAGGCGCCGGATCAGCGCCTCCAGCACCTCGTCGATGCCGGCCCCGGTCTTGGCCGAGATCGGGATCGCGGCGCTGGCGTCGAGCCCCACCACCTCCTCGATCTGGGCCTTGACGCGCTCGGGCTCGGCCGCCGGCAGGTCGATCTTGTTGAGCACCGGGACGATCTCGTGGCCGTTGTCGATGGCCTGGTAGGCGTTGGCCAGGGTCTGTGCCTCGACCCCCTGGCTGGCGTCGACCACCAGCAGCGAGCCCTCGCAGGCGGCCAACGAGCGGCTGACCTCGTAGGCGAAGTCGACGTGGCCGGGGGTGTCCATGAGGTTGAGCACGTAATCTTCGCCGTCGCGGGCGCGGTACTCGAGGCGCACCGTCTGGGCCTTGATGGTGATGCCGCGCTCGCGCTCGAGCTCCATCGAATCGAGCACCTGCTCGTGCATCTCGCGGCTCTCCAGGCCGCCGCAGCGCTCGATCAGGCGGTCGGCCAGGGTCGACTTGCCGTGGTCGATGTGGGCGATGATGGCGAAGTTGCGGATGTGAGCGAGGTCGGTCATCACAGGCCTAAGTGTGGGCCGGCAGGAACATAGGACCGGGCGCCGAGCGGCGCAATGGCCGGCGCCCGGCACTCGGCTTTAAGCCCCTCCACGGCCCCTGGCCGAGGGCCGAATGCCGGGCCCTGAAAGCCCGCAGAGAAGCCCAGAGAGAAGCCGGCATCTCATCAAAGGTTGAAACTGACGCCGAATTGGCCAATTTTCTTTGCGTCACAGCTTGCGCCAGGGAAAACCGAGAGCGATGTTCATTCAGACCGAAGCCACGGCCAATCCCGACGTCATCAAGTTCCTTCCCGGCCGCGAGGTGCTCGAGTCCGGGAACATGCGCTTCGCCGACGCGGACTCGGCCAAGCGCTCGCCCCTGGCCGAGCGCCTGTTCGAGATCGCCACGGTGATCGGCGTGACCCTCGAAACGGACGCCATCGCCGTCACCAAGGGCAAGGACGTCGAGTGGTCCCAGCTCAAGCCCGCCATCCTGGGCGTGATCATGGAGCACTTCACGGCCGGCCGGCCGGTGCTGGCCGAGGGCACCGGCGCGGCGCCGGTCGGGGAAGTGGCGAACGTCGATGAGATCGTGGCCAAGATCGAGGAGCTGCTCAACGACCGCGTGCGGCCGGCGGTGGAGCAGAGCGGCGGCGACATCATCTTCCGCGGCTTCGAGAATGGCGTGGTCAGCTTGAGCTCGAGGAACCTGGGCGCCCTCGCCGGCTTCCTGATGGGGGTCGAGAACATCGTCCGGCACTACGTGCCCGAGGTCCAAGAGGTCCGCTTCCTCGAGTACCGGCCCACGGCCGAGGAGAACACCCGCGACGACAAGCCCGGCCTCAACAGCCCCGAGGCCGGGGCGATCTTCGACGTGCTCGACCAGAGCGTCAACCCCGCGGTGGCCTCCCACGGCGGACATATCGCCCTCGTCGACGTCCAAGACGACGTCGCCTACATCCGCCTCGAGGGCGGCTGCCAGGGCTGCGGCATGGCCGACGTGACGCTGAAGCAGGGGGTCGAGCAGGCGATCATCGACAACGTTCCCGCCATCACCCGGGTGCTCGATACCACCGATCACGCCGGCGGCAGCAACCCCTACTACCAGCCCTCGAGCAAATGAGGGCGGGGCGCCGGCGGCGCTGCCCGGGGCCCCGCCCGGGGCCCTGATGAGGCGGCCGCCGTGAGCCGGCTGCTGCTGCTCGTCCCCACCACCAGCTACCGCACCCACGACTTCATGGCCGCGGCGCATCGCCTCGGCGTCGAGGTGGTGCTGGGCTCGAACCAGCGCCAGGTGCTGGAGGAGGTCAGCGGCGCCACCCTGACCGTCGACCTCGACAACCCTGAGCGCGGAACCAAGCAGGTGCTGAGCTTCGCGGCCGAGCGTCCCCTCGACGCCGTGGTCTCGGTCGACGACGGCTCCAGCGCGGTGGCGGCGCGGGCGGCGAAGGCGCTCGGGCTGCCCCACAACCCGCCCCAAGCGGTGGAGACCGCGCGCAACAAGTATCGCTTCCGCCGCGCTCTCCAGGCGGCGGGCCTGCTGAGCCCCGAGTTCCGCCTCGCCGCGCTCGACGACGACCCCGCCAAGCTCGCCCGCGAGGTCGCCTACCCGTGCGTGTTGAAGCCCCTGACGCTGGCCATGAGCCGGGGCGTGATCCGCGCCGACGGCGACAACTCCTTCGTCGCCGCCTTCCACCGCGTCGCCAAGATCATCGCCGAGCCCGACGCCGCCACCCCCGGCGAGGCCGCGGACTCTCTTCTGATCGAGAGCTACATCCCGGGCACCGAGTACGCGCTCGAGGGCCTGATCGAGCGCGGCCGGCTAAGGGTGCTGGCGCTCTTCGACAAGCCCGACCCGCTCGAGGGCCCCTATTTCGAGGAGACCATCTACGTCACCCCGGCCAAGGTGAGCGAGGCGCGCCGCGCCGCCATCGCCGAGGCCGCCCAGGCCGCGGTCACCGCGGTGGGCTTGAGCGACGGCCCCACCCATATCGACTTGCGCGTCAACGACGAGGGGGTGTGGCTGCTCGAGGCCGACGCGCGCTCGATCGGCGGCTATTGCGGGCGCTCGCTGCGCTTCGCCGCGGGCTTGCGCCTCGAGGACGTCATCCTGCGCCACGCCATGGGTCTCGAGGTCGAGAGCGTCGAGCGCGAGGCCAGCGCTGGCGGGGTGATGATGATCCCGATCCCGGGCGCGGGCGTGCTCGAGGAGACCCGCGGCCTCGACGCGGCCCACGCGGTCGCCGGCATCGACGAGGTCTCGATCACCATCGCCCCGGGCGGGCCGGTGGTGCCGCTCCCCGAAGGCGGGCGCTACCTCGGCTTCATCATCGCCCACGCCGAGAGCGCGGACGAGGTGGTGGCGGCGCTGCGCCAGGCCCACGCCTGCCTCGAGTTCGTGCTCGCCGCCGAGCCCGCCGCCACCGCCTGACCGGGGCGCCCGTGAGGCGCCCACCTGGGGCCAGCGGCGCAGCAGGACGCGGGCGGTTAGGGGCGCCAGGGTGCTGGTCACCGTCGCCCCCAGGAACAGCGTCGAGGAGACCTCGGGCGGCATCGCCCAGGCGCCCAAGCGCCCGCCGCGGCGTCGCCGGCCCTAGGGCGTGTACCGATAAACCGCGGTGTCGACGGCGCTGGAAAACGCTTAACCGAGGTCGGCTTCCAGGTGCTAAGCCGACCTACACGAGTAGTCCTCCGAACTTCGGCTTGTAGCCAAGAGCAGACTCGCGCCACTCGGCAACAGCAACCGCAATTTGGCACATTGCGGTGCTGGTGGCGGGAGCCGGTACCAGGATAAGAAGTGCACACGCGAGGATGGGTGCAATTGTCCTGCCAAACGTACAAAATCAATACCGAGGGATTTACGGAATGGCGCGACGGCGACAGGAGATCGAGGCGTTCGTGCGGCACCTCGTCGTCGAAGTTGAGGCCGCCGAGGCGGCGGGGATGACTGCGCCCCAAGCCATCGCCGATCATTTCAACGCCAAGGGCGTCACCACCCGCAAGGGCCGGCGCTGGACCGGCGCGACCGTGGCCAAATTCCTTAGCAGCCCGGGCGCCAAGCGCTACCGTTCGGGTGGGAGAGCGGGCCGCACGGTAAAGACAAAGGGAAATCCTGACAAGCCGCCCAACGCGCTCGATAAATCACAATTGCGGCGCGTATCGGAAATAACCATCGGCCATTATGACCGGGCGGCCGAAGATTACTGGTACGGCACTCGAAATCACGATGTCAGCCAGAACTATGAGGCGCTCTTGGAAGCAATTGAGGGCGAGCCCCCCTATGCCATCCTCGACTTGGGTTGTGGGCCCGGACGAGACTTGCGATATTTCCAGTTGTTGGGCCATGACGTCACCGGCCTCGACGGATCGATGAAATTCGTCGCCATGGCGCGCCGTTATTCGGGGTGCGATGTGTTGCACCAGAATTTTCTCGCAATGAAATTGCCGGTGAACCGCTTCGACGGCATTTTCGCAAATGCGTCGTTGTTCCATGTGCCAAGCCAGGAGTTGCCCCGTGTGTTAGCAGAACTCGCCGAATCCCTGAAGCCCCAGGGTGCCCTGTTCTGCTCGAACCCGAGAGGAAACAACGAGGAAGGCGTCAGCGGCAACCGCTACAGCTGCTTCTTCGATCTTATCACCTGGCGCAATTTCGTCACTGCTGCCGGGTTCATCGAGGTAAGGCATTACTACCGCCCCCCCGGATTCCCGCGCTACAAGCAATTGTGGCTCGCGACCGTCTTGCGCAAAGGCTGAGTATGCTCACTCTTCAATCACTCTGTCGGCAGGTATGGATCCTTGCTTTGGGCGTAATTCACGGCGTCGGCGTGGATGACCGTCTGCGCGCCGGTGCTCGCCCGTACCCGGTTCGCCGCGCGGGAATGATTGCGGTTAGTGAGGATGATCCAGGCCACGCCCTCGTAGACGAGGGTGTCCGTGTTGTCCTCCGTCGGTTCGACGGTATCGATACAGTTGTAGCCGCCGGAATCGCGAACGAGGTGGCCGTTAAAGTTGAAACCATAGCGTTTGGAAAACCACGGCCACGTAAGGATATCGCTGACAATGTCCCGTATGTTCCGCTCCATTTATCTCCTCGTCCTCGGCCAAAACTAACGTATTCTACGGAGCGGCGTAAGGCACGATGGTCCCACGACGAGATGGGCTGGTGGAATGGCTGAGACCCATGGAGCGACTTTCGAGGCCTCGGACGTGCTCCGCATGTTCCCGACCTTTGTCTGGAAGGCGCAAGTGGCGCCTAGCGTCCGTCAAGGGATCGAAGACGACGTTCTTGCGAAACTCGATGAGATGAGGCGCGACGCGGGCGAGCCGACGCCGGGCCGCGGCTGGCAGTCGGAAAAGGACCTGCACCATCTGGACGAATTTCGCGGCCTGGTCGCCTGCATCCATGACGCGGCCGAGAGCGTCCTGGATTTCCTGAAAACCGGGGACGGCGCTTTCGAGTTAACCGGCCTCTGGGCCAACATGAACCCGAAAGGCGCGGCGCACCCCATCCATAGCCACCCCAACAATTTCCTGAGCGGCGTCTACTATCTGCGCACCCACGAAGGTGCCGACACCGTCAATTTCCACGACCCCAGGTCGCAGACGGGGATCATCCGGCCGCCGGTCACGGAACTCACCGCCGAGAACACGGATCAGGTGGTGGTCAAGGTCAGCGACGGCACCCTTCTCATGTTCCCGTCCTGGCTGCCCCATTCGGTCGACGCCAGCGGCAGCGACGAGACGAGGATCAGCATCAGTTTCAACGTCATGCCCTCTGCCTATACGGAAAGAATGAGCAAACCGATGTGGTAGCTGTAGACGCGGTCAGGCAACGCAACCCGAGGTCCCTGTCCATCCATCGGTGGTACGGCAGTTCCTTTGTCTTCGCGGCGCAGACCCGTGTAAACCGCCCAGCGTCCGCTAATGGTATGGGCCGACCGTGCTCTTAGGCGTAGCCCGATTATTTGGGTTACGCGGATTGGAAGGAGCACGAGCCACGACGAAGACATCCCATGACGGCGTCGTCGCAATGTCTCACTTGGGTCAACACGAGACGAATGGAGGCACCGCCGGGGAGGCCGGCTCCCGGGGGTGAAGCAGACGGGTTCGGGGGCAAACAGACATCCGGGCTCGGAGGTCGGCACTTGGGGGCAAAGGCGTCGTGGCGGCAGCACGGCCCGAACAGCCGCTTGTAGGCATCAGCAGACTCCCGCCGCTCCGCGACAGCAACCGCAAATCGCCGCATTGCGATGCTGGCGGCCCGTGCGCAGCTGGATGCCGGTGACCTCAAACCCGTGCCGCGACGAGTGGACCGAGGTCCTCGGCCGGGAACGCCTCATCGGCGCTCTTCTCTACCGAGCGACGCGCCCCCTCCGAAACTTGGAAATAAACGGCGAAAGCTATCACCGTAACGCTCACGGGACGGAGGTGCCTTGCGGATTCGAAATGCCGGCAGAGCAAGCGTAGATCTTTCCCTGTGTCGATCTTGGCCCATCATTAAGATCAGCAGGAGCTTCGCCGAATCTGCCCGCGGCGAGAATACGAACCTGAACCCATGGCCCAGAACATTGTCAGGCAACGCGGCGGCACCCATGACTTCGTTGCCCGAGTGCGCGCCTACCACCAGCGAACCAAGCACCTGCCCGAGCATTACGCCCCGGGGCCCGGTTACATGGATTGGGCCAACCAACCCGACCCATTTCGCCGCTTCTCCGGTGCCCGTGTGTTCGCGCTCCCGCTGGTTCACGACGACGACACGCCGCCGTACGACGCGCTGTTCCATTCCAGGGTCGCCCCGCCTCGGCCGCTGACCGCCGAGAGCCTCGGCCTGTTCCTCGAACTTTCCCTGGGGCTCACGGCCTGGAAGGAGTTCCAAGGCACACGCTGGGCGTTGCGGAGCAACCCGTCGAGCGGCAACCTACACCCCACCGAGGGCTATGTGGTGCTACCGCCGCTTGGCGCCCTGTCGGACCGCCCCGGCGTGTATCATTATGCGCCGCGCGAGCACGCGCTCGAACAGCGCTGCGTTCCCGGTGAGGCGGCGTGGGACGCCCTCGCCGGGGGGCTGCCGGCGGGCACTTTCCTCGTCGGCCTCACGTCGGTGCATTGGCGTGAGGCCTGGAAGTACGGCGAACGTGCCTATCGCTACTGTCAGCACGACGTGGGCCACGCACTCGGGGCGTTGTGCTTCGCCGCCGCGGCTCTCGGTTGGCGCGTCGCACTCCTCTCGGCGCTTTCCGATGCTGAGGTCGCCGGGCTGCTCGGCCTCGACCGCACCGCCGACTTCGCCGGCGCCGAAGCCGAGCACCCGGATCTGATTGCAACGGTGGCTACCGATTCCGTAGCCGCCGCACCGCCCCGCTTGGCCGAAGGAGCGGTCGCCGCCGTGCGCTCCGGCCAATGGGAAGGAACGGCAAACCAGCTGAGCCCGGAACGAGTCGACTGGGCGGCGATCGACGCCGTTGAGGAAGCCACCGTCAAACCGTCCACGGCGCCGCTCTCGCTGCGCGGTTTGGCGGCAATTGGTACGCCCGCGCCGGCGTCGATACATCATGTTGCACGGGCGGCGGCGATCATCCGTCAGCGGCGAAGTGCCGTCGACATGGACAGGCGAACCGCGTTGTCGCGCGATACCTTCTTCGGCATGCTTGCGCGCACGCTTCCTGACCGGCCACACGCGCCGTGGACCACGATCGACTTTCCCGCCCGAATTCTCTTGTGCCTGTTCGTGCACCGGATCGAGGGGCTTGCACCCGGCCTCTACGTTCTCATGCGCGATGAAGCCCGGCTCGATGCCTTCCGTGCCGCCTGTCACGATGGCTTCGCCTGGGAGCACGTTGAGTCGAGCGGCATGCCCCTCTATGCCTTGACCTGGGGGGACTGCCGCCAGACCGCCGCTCACGTAAGCTGCTTCCAGGCGATCGCCGGCGACGGCGCGTTCAGTCTGGGGATGATCGCCGATTTTGCACGCACTCTCGAGGAGGACGGGGCATGGGCGTA
Organism: uncultured Alphaproteobacteria bacterium; assembly: GCA_965371625.1. Taxonomy (GTDB): domain Bacteria; phylum Pseudomonadota; class Alphaproteobacteria; order CBDUZE01; family CBDUZE01; genus CBDUZE01. The sequence goes on along the minus strand of CBDUZE010000030.1, from coordinate 11,584 downwards.
TCGCCGCCTGTTCTGGGAAGCCGGCCTGATCGGGCAAGTGCTTTATCTCGAGGCCGAGGCCGCCGGCGTGCGCTCAACCGGGATCGGCTGCTACTTCGATGACCTCGTGCATCAACTTCTCGACATCAATCTGGGGGACGATGCTTGGCAGAGCCTCTATCACTTTACGGTCGGCGGCGCGGTGGACGACGAACGGCTCACCACACTCCCAGCCTACGACCACCTCCGACGGAGCGAACCTCGACCGCCCGAACCGAGTCGATCCGGTCCATAGGCCGTGCCGGTGGGACCAACAGATCACTCGTCTATGACACTGTCGGAACGCGTGCGGGCGCATCTGAAGGAACTCGCCCGCGAGTGTGAGACGACCACTTATCGGCACTTGGCTCTGGCGCTGGATCTTCGACCGCCGAACACGATCCACCAGGTGACCAAGGTTCTCGAAGACCTGATGAGGGAGGATCACGAAAGCGGCGTTCCGGTCTTGGCGGCCTTGGTGGTCAGCAAGGTGCGAAATGGCCTCCCCGCGCCGGGATTTTTCCGGCTGGCATGCGAGCTAGGTCGATATGACGGTCCGGAGAGCGGGCCGGCGGCAGAGGCATACCATGCGGCCGAACTCGCGCGGGCCTGGAACCACTGGAGCGGCTGACCGGATGCAACTCGTGACTGGCGGCGCAGACGGCCTCAATGGCGCGACATATGTTGCCCGCTCAAGATCCAGCGACATCCAGCCAGTTGGCGCTCCAATTTCTCGACAAAAGTTGGATGGAACTCAAGAGACCATATCCGGAACTAGCCACCCGACTGCTGGATTTGGCACCTGCATCTGATAATCCTTCGAATGTCCGAGTTGGGTCAAAACCAGACGAACGGCGGCATCATCAGGATGGTCCGCTCTCTGAGGTAAAGCAGACGAATCCTGGGGCAAGGCGGTTGATTGCGGAGATTGGTGGCACAAACAAAAAACCAGAGTCTTATGAGTACACATCCTAACTCCGGAGCACCCCGCCCGTCGCCTTCTCGACCGCCGCCACGATGCGTCCCGCGATGGCCTCGATCTCGGCCTCGGTGAGGGTCTTCTCGCGGGGCTCGAGACGGACGCTGACGGCCACCGACTTCTTGCCCTCGGGAACGCCCTCGCCCTGGTAGACGTCGAACAGGCCGACCTCTGCGATGAGCTTGCGCTCGGCGCCGCGGACGGCGCGCACGATCCTCGACGCCGCCACCTCGTGGTCGACCACGAAGGCGAAGTCGCGCTCCACCGCCGGCAGGTCCGTGGACTCGAGGCTCTCGCGGCTGCGCGAGGCCTTGGCCCGGGGCTTGGGCAGAGCGTCGAGGTCGACCTCGAAGCCGACCAGCGGGCCCTTGACGTCGAGCTCGGCGAGCACGCCGGGGTGGATCTCGCCGAAGCTCGCCAGCACCACCTTGGGCCCCAGCATCAGCGTGCCCGACCGCCCTGGGTGGTACCACTCGGGCGCCGCCGGCTCGACCTGGACCTTGTCCACCGGCGCCCCGCAGGCCGCCAGCACCGCCAGCGCGTCGGCCTTGGCGTCGAAGACGTCGACCTCGCGCGGGGCCCCGGCCCAGTGGCGGGCCCCGGCCCGGCCCCGGCGCACGCCGCCCGCCGCCGCGCCCTGGCCCTCGGCCGTGTCGTCGGCATAACGGGGCCCGACCTCGAACAGCGCCACGTCGGCGAAGCCGCGGTTGAGGTTGCGCCCGGCAGCGCTGATCAGGTTGGGGAGCAGGCTCGGGCGCATGAAGTCGAGATCGGCGCTGATCGGGTTGGCGAGCTCGAGCTCAGGGTTGGCGCCGCCGAACAGCTCGGCGTGGCGGCGGGCCAGGAAGGACCAGGTCACCGCCTCGACCATAGCGCGCGCGGCGAGCGCCCGCTTGGCCACGCGCACCCGGCGCTCGCCCGGACTGATGGCCACCCGGGTTACCGGGGTGGGGCGGCTGAGCGGCACCGAGGGGACGCGGTCGAAACCATGGACCCGGGTCACCTCCTCGACCAAATCGGCCTCGCCGTCGATGTCGCTGCGCCACGAGGGCACGGCGACGCCGAGCCCGCCGTCGCGGGTCGCGACCTCGAAGCCGAGCGCGCCGAGGATCCGCGTGGTCTCGGTCTCGGGGAGCTCGAGGCCGCCGAGCGCGTAGACCCGCGCCGGCCGCAAGCTCACCTCGCGCCGCCACTCGGGCTCGGTGCCGGTGATCACCAGCTCGCTGGCCTCGCCGCCGCAGAGCTCGAGCACCAGCGCCGTCGCCATCTCCATGCCCGCAATCACGAAGGCCGGGTCGATGCCGCGCTCGAAGCGGTAGCGCGCGTCGCTCTCGATGCCGAGCTTGCGCCCGGTGGCGGCGGTGCGTACGGGGTCGAAGAAGGCCGCCTCGATGAACACGTTCTCGGTCTCGGGCGTGCAGCCCGAGCGCTCGCCGCCGATCACCCCGCCGAGCCCCAGCACGCCGTCGTCGTCGGCGATCACCGTCACCTGGTCGTCGAGCTCGTAGTCCTTCTTGTCGAGCGCGGTGATGGTCTCGCCGGCGCGAGAGAGGCGGACGTGGATGTCGCCGGCGACGGCGTTGGCGTCGAACACGTGCAAGGGTCGGCTCACGTCCTGGGTGAGATAGTTGGTGATGTCGACCAGCGCCGAGATCGGGTTGAGGCCGACCGCGGTGAGCCGACGCTTGAGCCACTCGGGACTGTGGCCGTTGCGCACCCCGCGCAGGTAGCGCCCGACGAACATCTGGCAGGCCTTCGCATCCTCCGGCTCGAAGCGGAAGTTGACGCCGATGGGGCTCGCGAAGGTGCCGGGGACGGGGGCGATCTCGAGCGGCTTGAGGGTGCCGAGCCCGGCCGCGGCGAGGTCGCGGGCGATGCCGCGCACGCCTAAGCAGTCCTGGCGGTTGGGCAGCACGGCGACGTCGAACACCGGATCGTCGAGGCCCACCACGGCCGCGAAGGGCGCGCCCAAGGGGGCATCCTCGGGCAGCTCGATGATGCGGGTGTGGTCGTCGCTCATCCCCATCTCGCGCTCCGAGCACAGCATGCCCCGCGATTCGACGCCGCGGATGTCGACCCGCTTCAAATCGAGGCCGGTGCCCGGAATGGTGAGGCCGGCGCCCGCGAACACCCCCTTCATGCCGGCGCGCGCGTTGGGCGCCCCGCACACCACCTGGATTTGCTCGGCCCCGTTGTCGACCAGGCACACGGTGAGGCGCTCGGCGTTGGGATGGGGGTGGGCCTCGGTCACGTATCCGACCACGAAGCGCTCGAGGCCGGCGCTCTTGTCGATCACCTCCTCGACCTCGAGCCCGAGCATGGTCAGGCGCCGGGCGATCTCGTCCACCGCCGCCTCGCTGTCGAGGTGGTCCTTGAGCCAGCCGAGCGTGAACTTCATCGGCTCAGTCCGGTGGCCAGGGTCGGCACGTCGAGGGGCACGAAGCCGTAGTGCCGCAGCCAGCGCAGGTCGGACTCGAAGAAGGCGCGCAGGTCGGGGATGCCGTACTTGAGCATGGCGATGCGGTCGATGCCCATGCCGAAGGCGAAGCCCTGATACTCGGCCGGATCGATGCCCACGTACTCCAGCACCCTGCGGTGGACCATGCCCGAGCCCAGGATCTCGAGCCAGTCGTCGCCCTCGCCGATCCTGAGCTCGCCGTCACGGAAGCTGCAGCCGATGTCGACCTCGGCCGAGGGCTCGGTGAAGGGGAAGTAGCTGGGGCGAAAGCGGATCTTGACGTCGTCGATCTCGAAGAAGGCGCGGGCGAACTCCTCGAGGCAGCCCTTGAGGTGGCCCATGTGGGTCTCGCGGTCGATCAACAGGCCCTCGACCTGGTGGAACATGGGCGTGTGGGTCAGGTCCGAGTCGCAGCGGTAGGTTCGGCCCGGCGCGATGATGCGGTGCGGCGGCGGCTCGGACTGCATGGTGCGGATCTGCACCGGCGAGGTGTGGGTCCTGAGCAGCATGCGCTCGCCGTCGGCCTTGGGACGCAGGTAGAAGGTGTCGTGCATCTGCCGCGCCGGGTGCTCGGGCGGGATGTTGAGGGCGGTGAAGTTGCGGAAGTCGTTCTCGATGTCGGGGCCCTCGGCGACGCTGAACCCCATGTCGGCGAAGATCGCGGTGATCTCGTCGATGACCTGGCTCACCGGGTGGATGCGGCCAATGGCCTCGGGCCGGGTGGGCAAGGTGACGTCGATCCGCTCTTGCGCCAGGCGGGCCTCGAGGCCGGCGCGCTCGAGCTCGGTCTTGCGCCTCCCGATCGCCGCGCCGAGTTCGTCCTTGAGCTTGTTGAGCGCCGGACCGGCGCGCTTGCGCTCTGCCGCGCTCATCGCCCCGAGCCCCTTCATGAGCTCGGTGACACGGCCCTTGCGGCCGAGCGCGGCGAGGCGAGCCCGTTCGAGGGCGTCGGCGTCCTGGGCCTCGGTCACGCTGGTGAGAAGTTCCGCCGCTAGCTCGTCGATGTCCTGCATGGCTCGCCTCGAACGACAAAGGGGGCCTGATCGGTGAGGCCCCCTTGACCCGGGTTCGTGATGGCGTGAGAGGGCCGGCTCAGACGGCCTCGGCGAGCGCAGATGAGGCCTGCTCGACCAAGGCCTGGAAGGCCTCAGGCTCGCGCACCGCGAGGTCGGCGAGAACTTTGCGATCGACCGCGACGCCGGCGTGCCTGAGGCCGCTCATAAATCGGCCGTAGGTGACGCCGTGGCTGCGCGCCGCCGCGTTGATGCGCTGGATCCACAACGCCCGGAAGCTGCGCTTGCGCGTGCGCCGGTCGCGATAGGCATATTGCAGCCCCTTCTCGACGCGCCCCTTGGCGACGCGGTAGCTGGTGTGGGAGCGGCCGCGGTAGCCCTTGGCCTGCTTGAGCACCTTCTTGCGCCGGGGGCGCGAGGTGACGCTTCGTTTCACGCGTGCCATGGCAGGGCCTCGTTCAGGCGTAGGGGATGAACTTGCGGACGATCTTAGCGTCCTGGCGCGACATGATGGTGGTACCCCGCTGGTTGCGGATCTGCTTGTTGGTGCGCTTGATCATGCCGTGCTGCTTGCCCGCCTGGTTCATCCGCACCTTGCCCGTGGCGGTGAGCCGGAAGCGCTTCTTGGCGCCGCTCTTGGACTTGAGTTTCGGCATCTCGTTCCTCGCACCGGGGCCGCCGTCGGCTCTGAACCGGCGCCCTTAGGCATGCCTCGAGAGCCCAGGCGCCCGAGGTCAGCGGCGTGGTTTATAGCGAGAGCCCGGAGCGATTGCAAGCACGGGGCGGCTCGGCCCCCGAGGCACCCCGGGGCTCACCTTATCGAGGCCTGCGTCGCCCCCTAGGGCGCCACCTCGGCCCTACCTCGGCGCCATCACCATGGTCATCTGGCGGCCCTCCATCTTTGGGAACTGCTCGACCTTGGCGTGCTCCTCGAGGTCGTCGCGCACCCGCTCCAGCACCTGCATGCCGATCTCCTGGTGGGCCATCTCGCGGCCGCGGAAGCGCATCGTCACCTTGACCTTGTCGCCCTCGGCCAGGAACTTGAGCATCGACCGCATCTTGATGTCGTAATCGTTGGAATCGATCCCCGGCCGCAGCTTGATCTCCTTGACCTCGAAGGTGCGCTGCTTCTTGCGCGCGACCGCGGCCTTCTTCTGGGCTTCGTACTTGAACTTGCCGAAATCGAGGATCTTGCAGACCGGCGGGTCGGAATTTGGCGAGACTTCGACCAGGTCGAGGCCAACCTCCTCGGCTGCCGCGCGGGCTTGCTCGAGAGTTACGACGCCTATTTGTTCGCCTTCGTGGTCGATCAGCCGGACCGACTCCGCGGTGATCTCTGAGTTCGCGCGCGGCCCCTGGCGGGACGGCGGCGCGATGAACGGTCGCCTAGCTATAGACGTATCTCCACGTTATCGACGGTTCACCTCCATTCATGATCGCGGCGCCAATACTGGCCGCTTCCTCTCAGGTTGGGCCCGTCAGGTTAAGGCGCGCTTAAGGCGCCGGCACCTCGGCCTCTCGCGTTAGTCTAGCCACGGCCTCGTCGAGCGCAACAACTTCTTGCCCTTTGTGCCCCAGCCGTCGGATCGACACCGTCGCTTGCGCGGCCTCGCGCTTGCCGATGACGATAATAAGCGGGACCTTGGCCAGCGAGTGCTCGCGCACCTTGCGGTTGATCTTTTCGTTACGGAGATCGAGCTCCGCCCGCAAGCCGGCGGCGCAAAGGCGCTCGACCACGGTATGGGCGAACTCGTCGCCGTCCCGGGTGATGGTCGCCACCACCGCCTGCAGCGGCGCCAGCCACAAGGGCAGGCGGCCGGCGTAGTGCTCGATCAGCACGCCGATGAAGCGCTCCAGCGAGCCCAGGATGGCGCGGTGCAGCATCACCGGCCGGTGGCGGGCGCCGTCCTCGCCGATATAGCTGGCGTCGAGCCGCTCGGGCAGCACGAAGTCGACCTGGAGGGTACCGCACTGCCACTCGCGGCCGATGGCGTCGCGCAGCACGAACTCGAGCTTGGGCCCGTAGAAGGCGCCCTCGCCCGGGTTCAGGTGGACCTCGAGGTCGGTGGCCGCCACCGCCTCTTCGAGCGCTGCCTCGGCGCGGTCCCAGACCTCGTCCTCACCGACGCGCACCGGCGGGCGGTCGGCGAAGTTGACGATCACATCGGTGAAGCCGAAGTCGCGGTAGATGCCCATCAGGAGATCGCAGAAATCCTTCGACTCCTCGGTGATCTGGGCCTCGGTGCAGAAGATGTGGGCGTCGTCCTGGATGAAGTTGCGCGCCCGCAACAAGCCGTGCAGCGCGCCCGAGGGCTCGCGGCGATGGCACGAGCCGAACTCGGCCATGCGCAGGGGCAGGTCGCGGTAGCTCTTCAGGCCGTGGCGGAAGATCTGCACGTGGCAGGGGCAGTTCATCGGCTTGAGCGCGTAGATCCGCTCCTCCGCCTCCGCGGTGAACATGTGCTCGCGGAACTTCTCCCAATGGCCCGAGGCCTCCCACAGCGCCCGCGAGACGAGCTGCGGCGTGTTGACCTCGACGTAGCCGGCCTTGTCGAGCTTGGCCCGCATGTAGCCCTCGACGACGCGATAGAGCGCCCAGCCCTTAGGGTGCCAGAAGACCATGCCGGGGGCCTCCTCCTGGAAGTGGAAGAGCCCCATCTCGCGGCCCAGCCGGCGGTGGTCGCGGCGCTCGGCCTCGACGAGCCGCTCGAGATAGGCACCGAGCTCCTTGCTCGTGGCCCAGGCGGTGCCGTAGATGCGCTGCAGCATGGCGTTCCGCGAATCGCCGCGCCAATAGGCGCCGGCCAGCTTCATCAGCTTGAAGGCGGTGCCGAGCTTGCCGGTCGAGGGCAGGTGAGGCCCGCGGCAGAGGTCGACGAAGTCGCCCTGGCGATAGACGCTGATGACCTCGTCCTCGGGCAGGTCGCGGATGATCTCGGCCTTGTAGTGCTCGCCGATCGAGGTGAAGTACTCGATCGCCGCCTCCCGCGCCCAGAGCTCGCGGGTGATGGCCTCGTCGCGGGCGACGATCTCGCGCATGCGCCGCTCGATCGCCTCCAGATCGTCGGGCGTGAACGGCTCGTCGCGCGCGAAGTCGTAGTAGAAGCCGTCCTCGATCGCCGGGCCGATGGTGACCTGGACTTCCGGGTAGAGCTCCTTCACCGCCTCGGCCATGACATGGGCGGCGTCGTGACGGATGAGCTCGAGCACGGCCTCGTCGCGGGCGGTCACCAGCGCCACCTCGGCGTCGGCCTCGACCACGGTCGCGAGGTCGTGAACCTCGCCGTCCAAGCGCAGGAAGAGCGCCGCCTTGGCCAGTCCCGGGCCGATGTCGGCGGCGACGTCGGCTCCCGAGACGGGGCCGTCGTAACGTCGCACGCTGCCGTCGGGAAGGGTTATCGCGACCATCACTTCGGTGCCTTCGAGCGCGGTCCTTTAGCCGCTGACGAGAGGCGAACTTACGGTCATTTTACCGCCTGTCAAGGCAAGGCGCCGGCGCCCGATTGTGGCGGCGCGCGCATCGGCGTAGGCTTGAGCGGAAGGAGGCTGAGCCGTGGCGGCGTTGAGACAGATCTACTACCTGTCGGCGGTGTTGCCGGCGGTGCTCTATCTGGCGGCGCTGGTCTATGGCGACCGCGTCGAGGCCATCGGCGCCGGCTACGTCGGGCTCGCGCTGATCGTGCCGATCTACCTGAGCTTCGCCATCGGCGTGCTGGGCGTGGTGCTGATCCTCGCCTCGAAACGCCGCAACCAGCCGCTCCTGGGCCCGGTCGTGGCCACCGTCGTCGCCGGCGCCCTCTGCCTGTGGTTCTTGGGCAAGGTGGTGCTGTTTTTGTTGCGTCCGCTGCTCCTTTAGCTCGGTCTCGTTTGACGCCGCCCTCGGCGCTTGGGATTAGGGGCCTGCCTTGGGCCGGTGCTATTCCCAGTTGACCCCGAGGGATCACGGTGAAATGCTTGCGGCGGCCCGTCGGACGACTGTCCCACGCGCCCAACCCTCGGGCCGGCAAGCGGCGCTTGTCCGTGGCCGTCGCCGGCCCGCAGCCTAGGAGGTCTTCGTCATGCGATTGCGATACCTTGCCACTGCCGCGGTGCTCGCGGCCGCGCCGTTCTTCGGCGCCTCGGCCGAGCCGCAGATCCTCGGCCTTCTCGCGCGGAGCGAGGCCGTGCCGCTGATCTGCAAGGAAGGCGAGTGCTTCGCCGAGTTGAGCTCGTTCTGCATGGAGCCGGAGCGCTCCTCGCCGGCCCATGCCACCGCCTATTCCCCGGCCGAGGGGGCCGACCTCACGCTCGTGGCGACGGCCGCCGACGGCAGCGAGAGCCGGCTTGCCGCGGCCGGCCTGGCGGTCTTCGAGAACCGGCGCGGCTACGCCAGCGTGCGCGTCACCGTGCCCGAGTCGGCGCTCGCGGAGCTGGGGGCCACCAGCATCGCCGTGAAGGTCGGTGAGCGGGTGTCGCTCCTGCCTGAGCCATCGCCGAAGTTCCGGCGCGCCCACGAGCCCGAGGAGATCGCGATCACCACCGGCCCGCGCCGGGTTGTGGGCGAGCGCATCGTCGACCGGGGCGGGGCGCCCGCCGACGCGGCGCGACTCCTGGATCGGCTCTTGAACGGTCTGCCCGTGTGGGGCAACGTCAGCGACGAGGTTCGCACTGGCCTGTGGCGGGAGACCGTCGAGGTCGCCGATCTCGAGACCTCGAACGGGGCGAGCATCGCCCGTGGGGCCTACGAGCTGTGCCGCGACAAGGACCTCGAGGCGGCGCGCTTCACCTTCCGCCAGTGCCTCGAAGGGCGGCACGACAAGCTCATCTGGAGCCTCAACCGCGTTTATTGGGCGAGCGTGGGCGGAAGCTGACCGCGGCCCGCGGCAATCGCCCGAGGCCGGCTCGGGAAGCGCGCCCAGTTGGGCGTGGCAACCCGGGCCGGGCCTCGTCGTAGCCGTCTGAGGCCGGCCCGGCCCGGCCCGGAATACCGAGACGGTGAGCGAGCCACCGGCCCCGCCACCGACTTACCCGCCCAGCCTTAGCAAGGGCCGCGGGGAGGAGCCTGGCCTCGCCTTCCGCTTCGGCGGCACGGTGAACCAGCTCCTGGGCGTTTCCATCGTCAACCTTCTTCTCACCGTCGTCACCATCGGCGTCTACCGCTTCTGGGCCCGGGTGCGGGTGCGCCGTTACCTGTGGTCGAACATGGCGCTGGGCGGCGAGCCCTTCGAGTACACCGGCACCGGGCTCGAGCTCTTCATCGGCTTCCTTATCGGCGTGTTCGGCTTTATCGTGCCGGTCACGCTCGGCTACCGGTTCGTGGACTTCGCCATTCAGTCCCGGGCGCCCGAGTTCGAGTTCGTGGCCGACGCGATCTTCTTCATTGGCTTCCTGTTCCTCTATGGCGTCGCCCTCTACCGCGCCCGGCGCTACCGCTTCAGCCGCACGCTGTGGCGCGGCATCCGCTTCGCCCAATCGGGCTCGAGCGCGACCTATGGAAGAAAGTTCCTGGCCTATCAGCTCTTGAGCATCGCCACGCTGGGCTGGTTCGTGCCCGAGAAGAACCTGCGCCTGTGGGCGTTCGCCATCAATCACAGCTTCTATGGCGCCGTCCCCTTCCGCTTCATGGACCCTGGGCACGAGCTCTACCGGCCCTTCGCCGTGAGCTGGTTCCTGTTCCTGCCCACCTTGGGGCTCTCGTACCTCTGGTACAAGGCGGCCGAGTTCAGGTTCGTCGCCAGCCGCACCCGGTTTCAGGACCTTCGGTTGGAGTTCACCTCGAGCGGCGGCCGGCTGCTCCGCCATGTGGCGCTCAACGCAGTGCTGTTCATCGTTACTTTGAGCCTCGGCACGGCCTTCATCCAGCGTCGCAACGCGCGCTTCATCGCCGCCAACCTGAGGCTCATCGGCGAGCCCGACTTCGCGGCCATCGCCCAGAGCTGGGCGGCGATGCCGGGGGTGGGCGAGGGCCTGGCCGAGGCCTTCGACTTGGGCACGGTCTGAGCGGTGAGCGAGTTCGCCGGCCGCTTCTTCGACGGCCGCACGGCGGCGCCCCGCGAGGTGACGGTGAGGCTCGGGCGCCGCGCCCTCGAGCTGGTCGACGCGCAAGGCGTGCCGCTCGCCACCTGGGGCTACCAGGACCTGCGCTTGGCGGCTCGGGTCTCCTCGGGCCTGCCCTTGCGCCTCACCAGCCTGAACTCGCCCGGCGCCCGACTCTCGGTCGACGACCACCGGATCCTCGGCCCGCTCCGCCAACGGGCGCCGCGGCTTGGCGCGGGCGGCGTCGTGGTCGGTCGGGTGCGGCCGTGGCAGGTGGTGCTGGCGGCGGCGGTCGTGGCGGGCTTTGCCGCCCTTCTCGTGGCGGCGCCCAGGCTCGCGCAGCCACTCGCCGCGCTGGTGCCGCTCGAATGGGAGGAGAGGCTCGGCGCCGAGCTCGTGGCGGAGCTGGAGCTGTTCGGCGGCCCCTGCTCGGAGGCCGCCGCCGACGCCGCGCTCGAGGCGCTCGTCGGAAAGCTCGCCACCGCCGCCGAGAGCCCCTACCGCATCACCGTCCACGTCCTCGACAGCAAATTCGTCAACGCGCTCGCCGCGCCGGGCGGGCATGTGGTCCTCTTCGCCGGGCTCATCGAGGAGGCCGAGAGCGCCGACGAGGTCGCCGGCGTGTTGGCGCACGAGATCGGCCACGTGGTGAACCGCCACCCCCTCGAGGGCCTGGTGCGCAACCTCGGGATCAGCCTGATCGTGGAAAGCCTGATCGGCGACAGCGCCAGCCTGATCGAGCTGGCGGCGGACCTCGGCACGCTGCTGATCGAGTCCTCCTACAGCCGCGAGGACGAGGCCGCGGCCGATCGGGCGGCGGTCGACATCCTGGCGCGCGCCAATTTACGGGCCGACGGCCTGGCGCGTTTTTTCGAGCGCCTGGCGGCGAAAGACGGCGAGCCCGAGCGGCCCGGCCTCGCCGGCTACTTCTCCACGCACCCGCCCTCGGCCGCGCGCAAGGCCGCGGTCGCGGCGCGCGCCGGCGGCGGCGGCGCGGCCGCGCTCGGGCCCACCGAGTGGCGCGCCCTCAGGCGGATCTGCGAGGACTAGAGCACATCAGGATTGACGCGAATCGGTATTGGTGATTCTCTTTTTCCCCAT
>CBDUZE010000029.1:0-54577 GCA_965371625.1 uncultured Alphaproteobacteria bacterium | reverse complement strand
ACCAGGGGGACGCGCTCTGGTCGGACGCCGAGGTCGACGTGATGAAATTGGGCCTGACCTATCTCGTGCCTTACTGCGTCGCCACCTACGGCGCGGTGGCGGCGCGCCGCCGCTTCTTGAGAATGAACCTCCCCGTGGACGCCCCTTCGCACCGCGAGGGCGCCGCCGATCCGGATTGAGGCGCGGCCCCGGCGCGGCGCGACGGATGCGCCGGGGCGCACTCGGAGCAACCCGGATGGAAAACTTCACCCCCTACTCCGCCCTCGCCGGCGGCGCCCTGATCGGGCTCGCCGCCTCGGGGCTGTTGCTGATGAACGGGCGCATCGCCGGCATCAGCGGCATCCTCGGCGGGCTGCTGGCGCCGGCGCGGGGCGACATCGCCTGGCGGCTGCTGTTCCTCGCCGGGCTGGTGGGCGGTGCCCTGTTGTACCGGATCGTGGGCGCTGACGGCGTGGTGGTGCGCTTCGACGCCGCCTACCCGGTGGTCGTCGCCGGCGGCCTGCTGGTGGGCTTCGGCACCACCATCGGCGGCGGCTGCACATCCGGCCATGGGGTCTGCGGCATCGCGCGGCTGTCGCCGCGATCGTTGGTGGCCACGCTCACCTTCGTGGTGACCGGCGTGGCGACGGTCTTCGTCGCCCGCCACCTGGTGGGGGGCTGACCATGGCCCGCCTGCTCGCGGCGTTGGCGACCGGCCTCATGTTCGGTTTCGGGCTCGCCCTCTCGCAGATGGTCGATCCGGCCAAGGTCCTGGCCTTCCTCGACCTCGCCGGCCCCTGGGACCCGAGCCTGGGGCTGGTGCTCTTGGGCGCGGTGGCGGTGTCGCTGGCGGTCTTCCGGCCCACCCTGCGCCGCTCGGCGCCGCTCTTCGACGCCCGCTTCGCCCTCCCCACGCTTTCCGCGATCGATGTCCGCCTGGTCGCCGGTTCGGCCCTCTTCGGGGTGGGCTGGGGGCTGGTGGGCCTGTGCCCGGGGCCCGCCATCGCCTCGTTCGCCTTCGCCAGGCCCCCATCGCTCGCCTTCGTGGCGGCGATGATCGTCGGCGCCGGGCTCGCCAGGCTGGTGCCGCGGCGCGCTGCGCCCGGGGACGCGCCCGGGGACGCGATCTCCGCGTGAACGTCAGCGTCGCGGCGGCGCTCCCGACGCAAAAGTTCGGCGTCGGCCAGCCGGTGGCACGGAGCGAGGACCCGCGCCTGCTCACCGGCCGCGGCCGCTTCGTCGACGACATCGAGCTCCCCTGCCAGGCCGCGGCCCATGTGCTGCGCTCGGGCCACGGCCACGGCCTGATCCGCCGCCTCGAGGTCGATGCCGCGCGCGCCCACCCGGGGGTGCTGGCGGTCTACACCGGCGCCGACCTCGAGGCCGCCGGCTACGGCCCGCTGCCCTGTGCGCTGGCGCTCGAGAGCCACGACGGCAGGCCCCTGGTGGTGCCGCCGCGCCCGGCGCTGGCGCTGGAGCGGGTGCGCCACCTCGGCGAGCCGCTGGCCCTGGTGGTGGCCGAGACCATCGCCGCCGCCCGCGACGGGGCCGAGCGCATCGCGCTCGAGATCGAGCCCCTGCCCGCGGTGGCCGACGTCGAGGCGGCGGCGGCGCCTGGCGCGCCGCTCCTTTGGGAGCAGGCGCCGGGCAACGTCTGCCTCGACTGGCACGGCGGCGACGCCGAGGCGGCGGAGCGCGCCTTCAGCACCGCGGCCCACGTCACCCGGCTCAGGCTGGTCAGCAACCGGGTCGTGGTGGCCCCGCTCGAGCCCCGCGCCGCGATCGCCGAGTATGACGCCGCCAGCGGCCGCCTCACCCTGCACGTGGGCTCCCAGGGCGTGTTCGGCCTGCGCCTGACGCTGGCGGAGAAGATCCTCAAAGTTCCGCCCGAGCAGCTCAGGGTGCGCACCTATGACGTGGGCGGCTCCTTCGGCATGAAGGCGCCGCCCTACCCCGAGTACGTGGCCCTGCTCCACGCCGCTCGGGAGTTGGGCCGGCCGGTCAAGTGGTGCGACGAACGTTCCGAGAGCTTCGTCTCGGACCAGCACGGCCGCGACAGCGTCGTCGTGGCCGAGCTCGCGCTCGACACCGAGGGTCAGTTCCTGGCGGTGCGGGTCACCGGCCTCGGCAACATGGGCGCCTATCTCGCCTCGGTCGGCCCCTTGATGCAGTCGGTGAACATCCTCAAGAACCTGCCCGGCGTCTACCGCACGCCGGTCGCCGCGGTGGCCATGAGGTGCGTCTTCACCAACACCACCCCGGTGGGCCCCTATCGCGGCGCCGGCCGGCCCGAGGGCAACTACTACATGGAGCGGCTGATCGACGCCGCGGCGCGCGAGACCGGCCGCGACCCGGTGGAGCTGCGCCGGCGCAACCTGGTCCCGGCCTCGGCCATGCCCTATCGCGCCGCCTCGGGTCTGGTTTACGACAGCGGCGACTTCCCGGCGCTGCTCGAGAAATGTCTGGGGCGCGCCGATTGGGGTGGCTTCGCGGAGCGCCGCGCCGCGGCCCACGCCCGGGGCAAGTTGCGCGGCATCGGCCTCGCCTGCTACCTCGAGGTGACGGCGCCGCCCAGCCGCGAGATGGGGGGCATCCGCTTCGAGGCCGACGGGACGGTCACCATCGTCACCGGCACCCTCGATTACGGCCAGGGCCACGCCTCGACCTTCGCTCAAGTTTTGGTCGACAAGTTGGGCCTCCCGTTCGAGCGCATCCGGCTCCTGCAGGGCGACAGCGACGAGCTGCTGGAGGGCGGCGGCACCGGCGGCTCGCGCTCGACCATGTCGAGCGGCAGCGCCATCGTGGCCGCCGCCGACAAGGTCATCGAGCAGGGCCGGGCGCTGGCCGGCCACGTCCTCGAGGCGGCGGCCGCCGACATCGCCTTCGAGGCCGGCGTCTTCCGCATCGTCGGCACCGACCGGGCGATCTCGCTCACCGACCTCGCCGAGCGGGTGCGGGCGGCGCGCCATCTGCCCGCTGGCCTGCCGGACGATCTCCCCGAGCTCTCGGCGGCGCTGGTCATCGATGCCCTGCCCTCGGCCTTTCCCAACGGCTGCCACGTCTGCGAGCTCGAGATCACGCCCGAGGACGGCACGGTGGCGGTCCTCGCCTACACCGTGGTCGACGACTTCGGCGTACTGGTGAACCCGATGCTGGTCGAGGGCCAGGTCCACGGCGGCGTGGTCCAGGGCCTCGGCCAGGCGCTCATGGAGCGCACCGTCTATGACGGCGATGGGCAACTGCTCTCGGGCTCGTTCATGGACTATGCGCTGCCCCGGGCCGAGCACGTGCCGCCGCTCTCCTTCGCCTCGCACCCGGTGCCGGCGACCACCAATCCGCTGGGCGTCAAGGGCTGCGGCGAGGCCGGCGTCACCGGCGCGCTGCCGGCGGTGATGAACGCGGTGATCGACGCGCTGGGGGTGCAAGGCATCCACCACCTCGACATGCCGGCGACGCCCGAGCGGGTGTGGGCGGCGCTCAACCGGAGGGACACGAGATGAGCCTCGGCTTCGGCTTCAGCACCGAGCAGGACCTCTACCGCGAGCAGCTCCGCCGTTTCGCGGCCGAGGTGCTCGGCCCCCGGCGGGCCGAGTGGGACCGCGAACGGACCATGCCCTGGCCGGTGATCCAGGAGGCGGTGGCGGCGGGCCTGCTTTCCGGCGAGATGGACTACGTCACCCGCGGCATCCTGGTCGAGGAGGTGGGCTACGCCGACTTCAACTGCGCCCTTCCCTTCCTCATGGTGACCCGGCCCTACGACCTGATGGAGCTCCCCGGCGTGCCCGACGAGGTCAAGGGGCCGCTCTTGGACGGCGTGGCGGCGGGGACCAAGGTGATCGCGGTCTGCTTCACCGAGCCCGGCGGCGGCAGCGACATGGCGGCCTTCAAGGGCCGGGCGGTGATGGACGGCAACCAGTGGCGCCTCAACGCCACCAAGAACTCGATCAGCTGGGCCGACGCCGACGCCTACATCGTCACCTGCCGCACCGGCGCGGGCGACAACATCTGGGACCTCAGCAACTTCCTGGTGCCCAAGGGCACCCCCGGCGTGAGCGCGCCCCGGGTCTGGGACGACATGGGGAGCCACGGCGCGGTCCGCGGTAGCGTCTACTTCGACGACGTGGCGGTGCCCGCCGACCACCTGATCGGCGAGCTCGGCACGGGCTACAAGCTGGTCGCCGACCTCTTCGACACCAACCGCGCCTACATCGCCTTGAAATGCATCGGCGCCGCCCAGGCTTCCGTAGACGAGACCTGCACCTACGCCAAGAGCCGGGAGTCGATGGGCAAGCCGATCGCCGGCTACCAGTCGATCAGCTTCGCCCTCGCCGAGGCCGAGACCCTGCTCGAGGCGGCCCGGCTGCTTTGCTACAAGACCCTGTGGATGCGCGATGCCGGCCAGCGCCACACCACGGAGGGCGCCATGTGCAAGTGGTGGGTGCCCGAGCTGACGATGGAGATCGTGCGCAAGTGCCTGACCATCCACGGCCACTACGGCTACACCTCCGAGCTCCCCTTCGAGCAGCGCCTGCGCGACATCCTGGGCTGGCAGATCGGCGACGGCACCGCCGAGATCTCGAAGCTGATCATCGCCCGCCACATGATGGGCAAGGAGTTCGTGGGGTAAGGGGCTAAATCCGCACACTCAACCCAGGAGATCCGTCATGACCGGAAGACTCGAGGGCAAGGCCGCGATCGTCGCCGGCGCCGGCCAGTCGCCGGGCTTGACCATCGGCAACGGCCGCGCCACCGCCATCCTCTACGCCCGCGAGGGGGCCCGGGTGCTGCTGGTGGACCGGCGCATCGAGGCGGCGCTCGAGACCAAGGTCCTGATCGACGAGGAGGGCGGCACGGCCCAAGCCTTCGCGGCCGACGTCACCGAGGGGGAGGGCTGCCGCGCCATGGCCGAGGCCTGTCTCGCCGCCTTTGGCCGCGTCGACGTGCTCCACAACAACGTCGGCGGCCTCGACGACGACCGCGGCATCCTGGAGATCGGCGAGGAGACCTGGCACCGCCTCGCCGACCTCAACCTGACCAGCATGATGCTGGCCTGCCAGGCGGTGCTGCCGCACATGATCGCTCAAGGAGCGGGCGCCATCGTCAACATCTCCTCGGTGGCGGCGGTGATCGACTGGCCGCTCTTGGCCTACAAGGTCTCGAAGGCCGGGGTCAACGCGCTGACCCAAGCGGTGGCGATGACCGGGGCGCGCCACGGGGTGCGGGCGAACGCGGTTCTGCCGGGGCTCATGAACACCCCGTTCGCGATCGAATCGATCATGGCGCTGACCGGCCAGAGCCGCGACGAGGTGGTGGCCTCGCGCGACGCCCAGGTGCCCTTGAAGGGGGTGCGCGGCGAAGGCTGGGACGTGGCCCGGGCCTCGCTCTTTCTGGCCTCCGACGAGGCCCGCTTCATCACCGGCGCGCTGCTGCCCGTCGACGGCGGCCAGATCTGCGCCGGCGGCGCCAGCCGCGCCGTCGCCGGGGAGGGGTGAGGGCGGGCGAGGTGCCGTGGACGGCGAAGCCGTCCGCGACGCTCGCCACTAATCCTCGTCGAGGTGGCGGCGCGCCTCGCGCTGGCTCTCGAAGACCTGGGACGAGACCTTGCGTTTCTCGAGCTCGGCGCCGAGTTTCAAGCGCATGAAGCCGCTGGTGGTGTAGCGCGAGACCTTGATGTAGTAGCGCTGCTCGACGTAGCGCACCAGGTCGAGGTAGCGCTCGATGATGTCGTCGTCGGCCGAGAAGGAATCGTAGTTGACGATCGCGTAGACCCGTTTGCCCAAGGGCTCGAGGGTGGCGTCCACCGCCTCCTTGATGCGGGCCAAGTCGTCCTCGTCGCGCACCCGCATGCCGGCGTAGTTGAGGAACAGGGTATTGTTCTCGGCGTCGTAGCTGATGCGGTCCTCGATGCGGAGGTCGAGCATCTGCTCGCGCAGCCCCATGGGCTCGGGCGCGAAGATCGCCGCGTCCATCGGCCGGGGCTCGCCGATGATGGGGCGGAACGGCATGCGCGCCAGGATCTCGGCCTCGAGGTCGACGCCCGGCGCCACCTCGATGAGCTCGAGGCCCTGGCCCGAGAGCCGGAACACGCAGCGCTCGGTGACGTAGTAGACCTCTTTCTCCTGCTCCGCCGCGAGGCGGCCGCTGAAGGTGATCTGGCCCAGCTCGTCGACGAACTTGGCGTGCTTGCCCTCGCGCTTGATGGTGATGGCGCCGTCGCCGACTTCGGCTTCGAGGCCGCCCGAGGTGAAGGTGCCGACGAACACCACCTTCTTGCTGTTCTGGCTGATGTTGATGAAGCCGCCGCAGCCCGAGACCCGGTTGGCGAAGCGGCTGGCGTTGATGTTGCCGGCGGCGTCGCACTCGGCGAAGCCGAGATAGGCCGAATCGAGGCCGCCGCCGTCGATGAAGTCGAACTGCGAGGGGTGCTCGATGGCGGCGCTGAAGTTGACCGCGGCGCCGAAGTCGGAGCCGCCCAGCGGAACCCCGCCGATCACCCCGGGATCGACGGTAAAGGTAATCAGGTCCTGGACCTTCTCCTCGTTGGCCACCACGCCGATGGCGTCGGGCAGGCCGATACCGAGGTTGACCACCCCGTTGGGCACCAGCTCCATGGCGGCGCGCCGGGCGATCACCTTCTTGGCGTCCAGCGGCAGCGGCGCCAGCGCCTCGAGCGGCATGCGCACCTCGCCCGAGAGCGCCGGGTTGTAGCGGGTGCCGTAGTTCTGCATGTGGTACTCGGGCTCGGCCACTATCACGCAGTCGACGAAGATCGAGGGCACCCGCACGCGGCGGGCGTCGAGCGAGCCGGCCTGGGCGATGCGCTCGACCTGGCACAACACCACGCCGCCCGAGTTCTTGGCCGCCAGCGCCATCGCCAGGCACTCGAGGCGGAGGGACTCGCGCTCCATGGTGACGTTGCCGTCGGGGTCGGAGGTGGTGGCGCGGATGAGGGCGACGTTGATGGGGATGGCCTTGAAGAACAGGCTCTCCTCGCCGCCCAGGGTCACCAGCTCGACGATGTCGTCCTGGGCCGCGGCGTTGACCTTGCCGCCCTCGATGCGGGGGTCGACGAAGGTGTCGAGCCCGACCTTGGAAAGCGTCCCGGGCTTGCCCGCGGCGATGTCGCGGTAGAGGTGGGTGATCACGCCCTCGGGCAAGTTGTAGGCTTCGATCTTGTTGGCCACCGCGAGCTTCTCGATCTTCGGCACCAGGCCGTAATGGCCGCCGATCACCCGCTTCAAGAGCCCCTCGTGGCCGAGCCGGTTGAGGCCCTTGTCCTTGCCGTCGCCCTGGCCACCGGCGTACATCAGGGTCAGATCCCGCGGCCCCCCGCTCTCGAGGAAACGCTGCTCCAGGGCCACCAGGAGTTGCTCGGGCGTGCCGTTGCCGCCATAGCCCGAGGAGGCGACGACGTCGCCGTCCCGGATCAGGGCGACCGCGTCCGCGGCCGGAACCACTTTCATGAAGGCCATCTTCGTCCCCCGTCCGACCGGGCTTGTCGCCGTCCGCCGGATGGTTTTTTGTTCCCCCTCCGCCCAGTGTGCCGGGCGCGCGAGCGCGGGTCAAAGGCGGCGGGCGGGCCTGCCCACCAGCGTTGGCGCGCGACCGCGCGCCGCGGCGCGCTTTATGGACGGCGCCGCTTGACGCACAATGGCGGCGGAGATGGGGCGGGCGCGACGCGCATGCCGCCGCGCGGCCCGGAAAAAAGGGGGAAGTCGAGATGAAAAGCCACGCCCGCGTCGTCATCGTCGGTGGCGGGGTCATGGGGGTGGGCCTGCTCTACCACCTCACCAAGGAGGGCTGGTCCGACGTCGTGCTGATCGAGAAGGGCGAGCTCACCTCGGGCTCGACCTGGCACGCCGCCGGGCTCATCCCCCACTTCATCGGCAGCCTCAACATGGCCAAGGTCCATGTCTACGGCGTCGATCTCTACCAGCGCCTCGAGGCCGAGACCGGACAGGCCACGGGCTGGCACGGCTGCGGCGCCATCCGCCTCGCCACCACCGCCGACGAGGTCGACTGGTTCCACACCGTGCAAGGGGTGGTCAACCTGGCCGGCGCCGAGTGCCACCTGATCGGCGCCAACGAGATCCGCAAGCTCCATCCGCTCCTCGACACCGAGGGCGTGCTGATGGGCGCCTATACGCCGGGCGACGGCCACACCGACCCGGCCAGCGCGACCAACGCCATGGCCACAGGCGCGCGCCAGGGCGGCGCCGAGATCTACCGCCACAACCGGGTGCTCGAGATCGCGCGGCGCCCGGGCGGCGAATGGGAGGTGGTGACGGAAAAGGGCTCGATCGTCGCCCAGCACGTGGTCAACGCCGCCGGCTCCTTCGCCGCCCAGGTCAACGCCATGGTCGGCCTCGAGGCGCCGATCGTGAACATGGTGCATCAATATCTGGTCACCGACGACGTCGCCGAGGTGGCGGCGCTCGAGGTCGAGCCGCCGGTGACCCGCGACCCCCGCGCCTCGTGCTACTACCGCCAGGAGGGCAAGGGCCTGGTGATCGGCCCCTACGAGCGCGCCGAGGCCCAGGCCTGGGGTCTCGACGGCATCGACTGGGGCTTCGACATGGAGCTCCTTCCGCCCGAGCTCGACCGCCTCGAGCCCTCGCTGGAGCTCGCCACCCGGCGTATCCCCGTGCTCGCGACCGCGGGCATCAAGCGGGTCGTGAGCGGGCCCATCACACACACCCCCGACGGCGGCTACCTCATGGGGCCGGCGCCCGGCGTAGTGAACTTCTGGATGTGCTGCGGCGCCAGCATCGGCATCACCCAGGGTCCCGGCGCCGGCAAGTACCTGGCCCAGTGGATGGTCCACGGCCAGACCGAGATCAACGTCCGCGAGATGGACCCGCGGCGCTTCGGCGACTGGGCCATGGGCGCCTATTGCCTGGAGAAGTCGATCGACGAGTACCAGGAGATGTACCAGGTTCCCTTCCCCGGCGAGTACCGCGAGGCGGGGCGGCCGGTCAAGACGACGCCGATCTACGACAAGCTCAAGGCGCGCGGCGCGCACTTCGCGGCGGTCTTCGGCTGGGAGCGGCCCAAGTGGTTCGCGCCCGAGGGCGAGGACGAGAGCTACAGCTTCCGCCGCACCAACTGGTTCGCGCCGGTGGCCGAGGAGTGCCGGGCGGTGCGCGAGCGGGTGGGCGTCATGGAGCTCTCGAGCTTCGCCAAGCTCGAGGTTTCAGGTCGCGACGCCGAGGCCCTGCTCGAGCGCCTATGCGCCAACCGGGTGCCGCGACGAGAGGGCGGCATCGTCCTCGCCCACATGCTCACCGAGCTCGGCGGCATCGAGGGCGAGTGCACGATCACGCGCCTCGGCGAAGGGCGCTTCTACCTGCTCTCGGCGATCGTCGCCGAGCTCCACGACCGCGACTGGCTGGTGCAGCACATCGGCGCCGGCGAGGAGGTGACGGTCGAGGACGTCACCGACCAATGGGGCGTCCTGGTGGTGGCGGGGCCGCGCTCACGCGAGCTCCTCGCCAAGCTCAGCGACGCCGACCTCGGCAACCGGGCCTTCCCCTGGCTCACGGCCCGCGAGATCGAGGTCGCCGGGGTGCCGAGCAGGGCGCTCAGGGTCTCCTACGTGGGCGAGCTGGGCTGGGAGCTCCATCACCCCATGGCGCGGATGGCGGAGCTCTACGACGCCCTGATGGCGGCCGGCGAGGAGCTCGGCGTCGCCGACTTCGGCGCCTACGCCACCAATTCGCTGCGCATGGAGAAGGCCTACAAGGCCTGGGGCGCCGAGCTCACCACCGAGATCACCCCGGTGGAGGCCGACATCGAGCGCTTCGTCAAGCTCGACAAGGATTTCATCGGCCGCGACGCGGTGCTCAAGCGCCAGGAGACCGGCATCGAGACCCGGCTCGTCTACCTGGCCATCGAGGCCGACGACGCCGACGCCCTCGGCAACGAGCCGGTCTATCGCGGCGAGCGCATGATCGGCGTCACCACCGGTGGCGCCTACGGCCACACGGTCGGGCAATCCCTCGCCTTCGCCTACGTCGAGCCCCCTTACGCGGCGCCGGGGAGCCGGTTCGAGGTCCAGATCCTGGGCTCCCGCCGCCCCGCCCGGGTGCTGCCCGAGCCCGCCTACGACCCTGGGAACGACCGGCTCAGGGCCTGAGCGGCGGGCTGAGGGCGCGGCGGCTCAGGGCGTGAGCATGGCCGCAATCGGCGGCAAAGCGGATACTTCGGACGAGATTGGTGCGAAGGTCGTCGCCCGTGGTCGGTGCGTCACGTTTCGATTGGCCGAAGTGGCCGTCCCGAGAGACCTGCCCCGGCGCATCCTGCTGCTGATCCACCGGTCGCGGCCAAGACCAGCGCCGACATCAAGCGGGGCGTAACGGAATGCCTGAGGGGGATCGAGGGAGAGCTGTGCTTGAAGCACGCGAACGAGGGCGATTTCCGGCTTGTCGGAAGGAATCGGATCGCCTTGGTGTCGGGATTGGCTGTCAAAGGATACCGGCTGTTGCCTCCCCGCCACTGCGTGGCCAAGATGGACGTAAGAATGAGAGCGATTCGGGAAATGCCGGCTTAGGACGAGGGCAATCGGCATGGACAGCGCGGCGACGAAACCTGCAGCGGAGAGCCAAAACGCTGAAGTCACCCAGTGGCGCGTTGCCGGAGACTGGTGGGATCTGTGCAACTGCGCCATCGGCTGTCCCTGTGTCTTCGGCTCGGACCCGACGCATGGCTATTGCGAGGCTGCGCTGACCTGGCTGATTCGCGAGGGCAACTATGGTGAGGTGTCGCTGGACGGCGGGTTGGCTGTGGTCCTTGTCATTCATTTCGAGGGCAACGCTCTGGAAAAAAACCGGGAGTTCGGTTTTCTGATCGACGACCGCGCCAACCCGGAGCAGCGTGACGCGCTCGAAACCATCTTCACCGGTAAGGCCGGCGGCATCTTCGCGGCCTGGCGCGACCTGACCATCCAGGTCGACGGCGTCGAGTTCGTGGCGATGACAATCAGCCACAGCGATGAAGAATGGAAGGTCGACGTGCCCGGCCTGGTGCAAGGCCTGGGCCGCCCTTACCGCAAATATATGGTGCCGGAGAACGATACCTGCCGCATCTACAACGCGCCCCGGCCGGAAGTGACGCCCGGCCACATCACGCTGGGACAAGCGGCGCGCAATATCGTGAGCGGGGCTTTCGGGCGCAACTGGGACTGGTCGGAACGCTCGGCCAAGCACATCGCGTTCGATCTGCGCGGACCTGAGGGGTTCACTTGGCGCAAGCCGCTGAAATAGCCCGCGCCGGCCCGACGCTCAGGGACAAGTGGACCATCAGCTTCGGCCTCCCGGCGGTGTGCGGGCTCGCCTGGGCGGCGATGGCCTGGCAGGCCGGCGCGATGATGAAGATGGGCCGAGGTCCGCTTTTCGACTCATTCCGTATGCTTCACCCACAGGTGCGGACCATCCGAGCTGTGCCGCCGGAGGTCCGCTGCTGTTAAGGCTTCTCGGACGCCTGCCGCTGCGGGACGTGGGCCGGTGGCTCTGGCGGCAGGGGTCGGAGAAGCCTTAACCAAGGCCGGATATTTTCACCCCTGAAACTTGGTTCCGTCGGCAGCGCATGACGGGCGAGGGTGGCAAACTACTTCTTGGAAAACACTCCGGCGAACGGATTCGCATGAATGATTTCCGCCTCAAGGTGCCCGCGTAGCGCCGCCACGTCCATGCTGTGCTCCGCGATCATGTCGGCGCACTCGGCTATCACGCGGTCGACGTCGCCCATGATCTTGAGCTTCTTGAAAAGATCGGGGACATGGATGCCCAAGCTTTCACCGACGAGCTCCATCAGATTGACGATCTCGAAGGGTTTATCTTCCCCCAAGTGGCAGGTCTCGCGGTGGCACGGGTGAAAGATGGTGGCCAAGGTATCGACACCCGCGCTTATGCAGGCATCGAACTCCTCTTGCAGCAGGGCTTCCTTGAACTCGGGGAGCAGCGTCAGGTAGTTCGAGGTGATCGAGACGCGCCGGACATCGGGAAGCGGGACGTATTCGACGCCGGGGATCGCCTTTGCGATTTGAATCGCGGCGTCGCGGGCGCCCGGAACGCCAGGGCGCTCGACGAGGGCAATCCGGCGTTCCACTCGATTTTTCATTAAGGGTATGAGGTCGTCCAGGCGCCCAGCTAGCCAGACGTAGAACGCCACCATGTCGAAGGGGGCCGACCGGCCGCGGCTTTTCTCGAAGGTCGGAAGATTCACCTCGTCGAATTGAACGACACAACTCGGACACCAGACGAGAACCTCCGGCGCCTTTGTCTCGGAAAATCGATCCATCGTACCGCTGGCTATTTTCTCGGCCGTCGCCGTATCGCCGTCGCGAAACTGAAAGATGCCACAGCAACGGCTCGGGCCTCCCATGACTTCGTAGGCCACGCCCAAGGCGTCCAGCACCTCGACGCACAACAAACCGATGTGCGGCGTACGGAGCATGTTGCAGCCCGTGTAATAGACGACCTCCGGACTAGCGTGATGCTCGCTATCCTTCGACGACGCCGGATTGATCCGGGCCAGCACGTCGGGCCGAAGCTGAAGGCGGGAGAACGCGCGGACCGCGTTCGACATGGCCTCGAAATGGGCGCGGGCCTTGGCTCGGGTCACCTCCTCGCTGCTGCGCCGCCGTGCCTCGAGCCTCGCCAACGCCAGCATGAAGCGCGGGTTGACGCTTTCGGGACAGGCCTCGATGCAATACCCGGAGCCGGTGCAGATCTCGGCCCATTCGCGCCCCTCGTCGGAACCCTGGCCGCCCCGAAGGAGCTCGATCACGCCGGAGACGAGCCGCGCCCCATCGCTTTCGTCCGCGATCTCGAGCCCGGCTGGCGCCGGCATTGGGCACGCCTCGACACATTTGCCGCACATTGTGCAGCGATCGAGGATTTCATTTTCCAAGCGGGCGTCGAGGGCCTGGTCGAACGTCGTCAATGCAGGCAAATCCTCTGACTTCGTCAGCACCATAATAGCGGGTCAGGCCCCGGTTGGCTTGCGTGATGAACAGCCACCCTTCGATCGCGGCGCCAAGCCTCGATGTCCAGTCTCGATGCGCTGGACGGCTCCCGCCACCGGCCTCGCAAGGTGCCAAATTCCGCTCGCTGTTGCGGAGCCGCGAGAGTCTCCTTAGGGCCAGGAAGCGGGCCTCGGTGAAGCGTGTTCCAGGGCCGCCGACAATGCGCCTTATGGCCATACGCCCTGATCACGGGCGCGCGCCCGGCTCTCGAGATGGTTCCAGGAACGAGACGATCTCCGCGCTCTTGGTGTTGGCGGAGAACACCGCGGCCACCCCCATCTCCTCGAGCGCGGAACGATCCTTGGCCGGAATGACGCCGCCCACCATCAGCGTCACCTGGCCCAGGCCGCGGGCGCGCATCCCGGACAGCATCTCGCGGCAATAGGCGAGGTGGGCGCCGCCCAGGAAGCTCAGCCCGATGACCTCGACATCCTCCTCGACGGCCGCCTCGAGGACGCTGGGGACAGTCAGGTACTTGCCCAGGTAGATGACCTCGTGGCCGGCCTCGCGCAGCACCGAGGCCAGGATCTTGACGCCGCGGTCGTGGCCGTCGAAGCCCACCTTGGCGAGCAGGATCCTCCGAGGGGTCAAGACTTGACCCCTAGAAAGGGGGCTCGATCGCGGTCAGGTCGTCGTAGGCGTAGCCGAAGCCCTGGCGGATGTAGCCGTTGAGCTCGCCCAGGGTGGCGCCGTGCTCGATCGCCGCGATCGCCGGCGGGAACAGGTTGGCGCTCTGCCCCTCGGCGGCGGTGCGGAGCTCGTGGAGCGCCGGGGCCAGCGCCGCCGCGTCCCGTTCGGCCTTGTGCCGGGCCAGGCGCTGGACGTGATCGCGCACCACCTCCTCGGGCACCTCGTGGACCCGCACCTCGCCCTCGCGGTCATCTCCTGAGAGCCCCCGGTTGACGCCGATGATGGTGCGCGCCCCCGCTTCGACTTCGCGCTGGAGCTTGAGCGCCTCGGCGTCGATGAGGTCGTAGGCCCAACCCGTCTCCTGGGCCCGGATCATGCCGCCGATGTCGTCGATGGCGACGAGCAGCTTGCCGATCTCCGCCTCCATGCGGTTGGTCAGGCTTTCGACGTAGTAGGAGCCCGCCAGCGGGTCGGCGACGGACGAGATGCGGCTCTCGAAGGCGAGGATCTGCTGGGTGCGCAGCGCCAGCTCAACCGATTCCTCGGTCGGCAGGCCCATGTTCTCGTCGAACGAGCAGGTATGGAGCGACTGGGTGCCGGCCATGATCCCGGCCATGGCCTCGACGGTGACCCGGATCAGGTTGTTGAGGGGCTGCTGGCGGGTCAGCGAGGAGCCCGCGGTGTGGACGTGGACCTTGTACTTGAGCGCGCGCTCGTCGCGGCCGCCGAACTGGTCGTGAACGATGCGCGCCCACAGCCGCCGCGCCGCCCTGAGCTTGGCCACCTCCTCGAAGAAGTCCATCTCGACGCTGGCGGTGAAGGTGATGCGGGGCGCCAGCTCGTCGATGGCGAGGCCGCGGCGGAGGCCCTCCTCGAGGTACTCCTTGGCAAGCGCGAAGCTGAAGGCGATCTCCTGCGGCGCGGTGACCCCGTTCTCGCGGATGTTGTAGCCGTCGACCGACAGCGGGTTCCACTTCGGCACCTCGCGGATACAGTACTCGACGCAGTCGAGGGCGAGCTTGAGGGCCAGGTCCGAGGGCACGAAGCTGCGCTTGTAGCCACAGAAGGGATCGCCCAGGGTGTCGTTGAGGATGGTGCCGCGGAGCCGCGCCAAATCGAAGCCGCGGCGCCGTGCCGCGACCACATAGTAGGCCATCAGCATGGTGACGCCGATGGTGCTCAAATTCACGCTGACCTCATCGAGGGGGATGCCCTCGAGCGCCTCCTCCATGTCGCGGAGTGTCGAGATCGGCATGCCCTGGAGCCCGACGTCGCCCAGCGCCAGCGGATGGTCGCTGTCGACGCCCGAGTTGGTGGGGATGTCGAAGGCGATGTTGACCGCGCTCTCGCCCTTGCCGATGAGGTAGTGCAGGCGCTGGTTGGTGAGCGCCGGCGAGCCGAAGCCGCAGAGCTGACGCCGGCTCCACAGGCGGCCGCGGTACATGTCGGGATAGATGCCCCGGGTGTAGGGGTAGGCGCCGGGGTCGCCGAGATCGCGCGCGTAGCGGAGCCCCTCGATATCCGCGGGCGCATAGCTCGCCTTGAGCGGGTAGCCGGAGCCGCTCTCGAAGTCGCTGAGCTTCTCGCGGTAGGCCTCGGCGATGCCCGCGCCCTCGGGCCGGACGTCATCGCGCTCAGGCGTGGTGGCCATCCCTGGCTCCTCGAGCATCGTCACGAGCGGCATCATTAAGGCAAACGATCGTTTGTCTTATGTTAGGCACGGCCGATCCAACGAGTCAAGCATTACCCTCCAGAAATCCCTGATTCAAGGTCGCGATGGCGTTGACCGGTTCTTGATAGGCATGCTATAGAGAAAACGATCGTTTGCCTATGAATGCCACCGCCACACAGAGCCGCCGGGCGCCGCGGTCGGACAGCCGCCGCAGCGCCCTGCTCGACGAAGCGGCCTGGCTGTTCCGCCAGAGGGGCTACGACGCCGCCTCGGTGCGCGACATCGCCGGCGCGGCGGGCATGCAGCCGGGCTCGCTCTACTGCCACTTCGCCAACAAGGAGGACCTGCTGGTCGCGGTCTACGAGGCCGGGATCGGCGAGATCACGGCGGCCGTGACGGCGGCGGTGGCGGCCGAGAGCGACCCCTGGCGCCGCTTCGAGGCCGCCTGCTCGGCCCATCTCGAGGCCCTGCTCAAGTCGAGCGACTACCCCCAGGTGGCGGTGCGCGTGCTGCCTCATGACGTGCCCAAGGCCAGCGCCCGGCTGGCGGCGCTGCGCGACGGCTACGAGGCGATCTTCGCCGAGCTGGTCGCGGCGCTGCCGCTTGCCGACGACGTCGACCGCGGCTTTCTGCGCCGCCTGGTGATCGGCGGGCTCAACTCGACGACGACCTGGTTCCGCCACAGCGGCGATTCGCCCCGGACCATCGCCCGGAAGTTCGTGCGCACCCTGCGCCAGGCGCTGGAGCCCGCGGCGAGCGCGCCTTGAGGGCGCGCCTCTACCCCGGGTCCGGGCCCAGCTCTCCCCAGCTCGTGACCCGGTCGATGCGGATGGCGATGACCGGATGCTGCTCCAAGGCCATCGTTGCCATCTGCGCGTAGCGCCCACGCAGCAGGCGTTGCGCCTCGGCATGCTCGGGACCGCGGTCGAGGAGCTCGGCCGGCCCGCGCACCATCAGCCAGCCCAGCCGCGACCAGTCGCGGTCGTCGTAGCGGTCCGCGACCAGCGCCACCGCCGGGTTCTCGACGATATTGCGGATGCGCTTGAGCGCGCTCCCGGCCACCCGCTTGGGCTTGTCGTCGATGGTGATGTAGACCTTGTCGCCGGCCACGGCAAAACACACCGGGACCACGTGCGGCCGGCCGGCGGCGTCCGCGGTGGCCAGGTGGGCGACGCGACGGGCCTCGAGAAAGCGGCGTTGGACGTCGCTCAGCATGGCCGCGACAGGATTAGCCCCCGACCAATGGCATGACCTCGTTGGCGAAGCCCTCCATGCGCTCCAGGGTCCCTTCGAGCGTCGCGCGCTCGAAGGCCAGCACGAGATGGCGCACGCCCGCGTCGCCGAGGCCTGCGATGTCGTCGGCGATCTCCCGCGCGCTCCCGGTGAGGAGGCCGGGGCCGGGATCGCCGCCCCAGCGCAGCGCGGCGTAGCCCAGATCGAGTTCGGCGAAGTCCCGCTCGTTGTCCTCGGCATAGCCCCGCAGCCGGACCAGCGCCGCCTGGTATCGCTCCAGGGTGTCGAGCGGGAATCGGGGATTGCCGTTGATGGGATACCAGCCGTCGCCCAACCGTGCCGCCCGCTTCATCGCCGGCACGCTCTCGCCGCCGATCCACAGCGGCGGGTGCGGCTTCTGGACCGGTTTGGGAAGAAAGGTGAGGTTGGCGAAGCGCGCGTAGGCGCCGTCGAAGTGCGGCGCGTCACTACACCAAAGTTCCTTGAACACCCGGAGGTACTCGTCGACGACCCGGCCGCGCTCGGCGAAGGGCGGCGTGCCGATGGCCTCGAACTCCTCGCGCATCCAGCCCACGCCGCAGCCGACCGTGAGCCGCCCCCCCGACAGGATGTCGACGGTGGCCAGCGCCTTGGCGGTGAACACGGGGTTCCGGTGCGGCACCACGATTATGGAAGTCAGCAGGCGAAGCTTCGATGTGCGGGCGGCCAGGAACGCCAGCACCGCCAATTGCTCGAGGCAGTCGCCATGCTGACCCCAGCGGAACTCGCCGCCCTCGGTATAGGGGTAACGGGACTCGATATCCCTGGGGATGACGATGTGATCGGGCACCGCGATATAGGCGAACCCCAGCTCCTCGCCACGGCGGGCCATGGCCTCGATGCCGTCGCTGGTCGCGATCGGCCCCCTCATCGGCAGATAAAACCCGTAGTCCATCGCGCCCTCCCAAACAGAGCCGGTTGTCGCTTCCCATGTTAGCCGACCGGCACCCGAATGGCCCCCCGATTATGCCGCAGCCGCGCTGCCGCGGGCGGGGCGGGGCGGCGCCCGCGACCGGGCCCGCGACCGGGATCGAATCGCCCCGCCCGGGTCGCTATAGTCGGATCGCTTGGGGGGGCCGAGATGGAGCTCAGGCCCGCGGTCGTCGCCGCGCTCGGCGTCCTGGTCGCCGCTTTCGCTGGCGCGGCCGCGAGAGGAGAGTCCGCGATGTCGCTCACCCTTACCTCCCCCGCCTTTTCCGACGATGGCGAGATTCCCAAGCGCTACACCTGCGAAGGCGAGGACCTCTCGCCGCCGCTGGCGTGGTCGGCAGCGTCCGAGGGGGCCAAGAGCCTCGCCCTCATCGTCGACGACCCCGACGCCCCCGACCCGGCGGCGCCACAGATGACCTGGGTCCACTGGGTGCTCTACGACCTTCCCGCCGCGGCCGGCGGGCTCGCCGAGGCGGTGGCGCGCGAGGACTTGCCGGCGGGCACGCGCGAGGGGCGCAACGACTGGCGGCGCACCGGCTACGGTGGCCCCTGCCCGCCCATCGGGCGCCATCGCTACTTCCACAAGCTCTACGCCCTCGACGTCGTCCTGCCGGATCTCGGCGCCCCGACCAAGGCCGAGCTCGAGGCGGCCATGGAGGGCCACGTTCTTGACGAGGCGCAGCTCGTGGGCAGCTACGAGAAGGGGCGCTGACGGCGAGAGCGGCAAGGGATGGCCGGGGCCGAGGCCGCACCGCCGGTCTGACCCGGGGCCTAGAATCTGCACTCATACAACTGTGATTCTGATCTGTACCACCGATGTCGGCAATCAGCCGAAAAGCCGACCTACCGTGGAGCCACTCCGAACTTCCGCACCTGACCCAAAGGAGAAGTCTGCCGTACCGGACGAGGTCGAGCATTGGTCGCTGACGACGCTTCGAGAGAAGCTAATCAAGATCGGCGCCAAGATCGCGCGATATGGCCGCTACATCATTTTCGAGCTCGCCGAGGTCGCGGTATCCCGTACTCTGTTCGATGAGATTCGACGGCTCATCAGAGGCCCGCAGCCAAGACGGTCGCCAACATGACGCCTCGTACGTCGCGACTAAGGGGCGGGCTTCGCGGGCGGCGCGACGCGCCCTCGCCGGCCCACGAGGCGCTAGGCGCACTGAAGAAGAAGCGCAACCGGGTGGCCGGGTAGGGCGGAACGGCCGCCTCCTCACTTCGCCGCCTGATAGAGGTGCACGTCGCGCTGCGGGAAGGGAATGGTGATCCCCTCCGCGTCCAGGCGCTGCTTGGCCGCCTTGGTCAGGTCGAAGCGCAGGTTCCAATAGTCCCCGGCATCGGTCCAGCAGCGCAGGTTGAGGTTGACCGAACTTTCGGCCAGCTCCTCTACCAAGACCTGTGGTGTCGGGTCGTCGTGTACCCGCGCGTCGGTCTCGAGCAGGTTCATGAGCGCCGCCTGCGTCTTGTCGATGTCGTCCGCGTAGCCGATGCCCACGATGATGTCCAGCCGGCGCGTCGGCAGGCGCGAGTAGTTCCTGATCGCGTGGTTCCAAAGCTGGGCATTCGGAACCTCCAAGTAGATGCCGTCGTAGGTATGCATTTGGGTGGTGAACAGGCCGATCTCGTCGATCGTGCCGGCCAGGCCCCCGGCATCGATGGAGTCCCCGATCCGGAACGGGCGCAGGAACAGCAGCATGATCCCGGCGGCGATGTTCTGCAGCGTGCCCTGCAATGCCAAGCCGATCGCCAGGCCCGCCGTGCCGAGGACGGCGAGAATGCTCGTGGTCTGGACCCCGAACTGCGCCAGGACGGCGATCAGAACGAAGATCAGAATGCCGTGGCGGGCGACGCTCGCGATGACCGGCTTCAGGGTCTCTTCGAGGCGCGGCGCGCGGTCCAGTACACGTAGCACGCCGCGTCGGGCCCAGCCGGCCACGATCCAACCGGCGATCAGCAGAATGAGCGCGCCGACAAGGTCGAGCCCGTATTGCACCGCCAAGCCGACTGCCTGATCGACCCAGTCGAGGACCTCTTGATTTTCCCTCATGATTCATCCCCCAAACGACGAGTTCTGTGAATAAGCTTTCCCCCGGTCCGGTCCGGAGCGGGCGCCGGCCACGATACCAAGGACGTGTGGCCCCCGCCCGATCTATTCGGTCCCCGGCTGATCGGCTCGGCGGAAACAGTGTTATTGGCCGCTGAGATCGGGGCGCTGGTGTTTTTTCCGCCCGGGTTCGGGATCGCGAATGCGGTCGCCAAAGTTCAAGCTCTCCTTTGTTTTTGGGGCATCGACCCTGCACGTGAACCGGCCTCTCAAGTAGGATTGTGAGGCCGTGATGGAACTGGACCCCGGGGTGGGAGAACCGATTGACATTCACGCCAACAACCGCAGGATTGCGCGCGGCGAAGTCGTCGTCGTCGACTACCGTTTCGGTGTGACGATAACCGAGGTCCATGGCGGCAGCGCAGATCGAGGTTGATGATATGGGACGATTTTACGAACCTCCGATCGAGGGGCAGTTCGACAATCCTTTTCGGCGCGACGGGGAGGGCCGGCTCAGCAGGCCCAGCTACTGGCTGGACATGTCCGATCGCTCGCTGATTCTGGTAATGACGCAGGGGATCGGGCAAGGCTTGACCGTGGCCCAGAAGAGGGCGCACCTCGAAGACATCAAGCGGGAGCACCTCATCAACGAGATCTGTGCCGCCGACGAATCGTCGTCTGAAAGCGAGACCTGAACGACAGGATTTTTGAGGCGGGCTCTGGGGCACGGGCCAGGTGCTGACCCGCCAGCGTCTCGGCACCGCAGGGGGGTTCCGACAGGATTTTCCTGAGGGCACTTGTCGCCCCATGCCGGAAAAGATATCCTCGCAAACAGGGATGTAGGTCCGCCGTCGGCGAATGTGACCCTTCATCTGCGCAGCCGATCGATCATGGATCGGCAGCGGGCCACCGCGACACCATTCGGATCTGCCGCTGACAGCCGCTGAGGCGCGGAGTCGGCGGGGCGTTCATTTCGTCCTGCGACATGGCACGGTACCTGGCGAACCATCAGACCAGGTGACGTACGTGGCTATGATGGCGTTCCGGTCCAGCATCGACGCTGCGGCCTGCGGGCGACGTATGGAAAGGAGGATGCGATCAACACGCGAGGTTTCGAACATGGAAATCGACGCCGACTTTTTCGAAAGAGAATCAACAAAGGGAGAGCTTGATAATGAAGAGCATCAAAGTGGCGATTGTCGGTGTCGGGAACTGTGCGAGTTCCCTGATTCAAGGGCTGGAATACTACAAAGATCGTGACGAAGAAGCGTTTGCCGGCCTCATGCACGCCAGGATCGGCTATTGGGGGCCAAGTGACATCGAGGTCGTGGCCGCCTTCGATATCGATCGCCGCAAGGTGGGCAAAACGGTAGAGGAGGCGATCTTCGCCAAACCCAATTGCGCCAAGGTCTTCCAGAGCGCCCTGCCGGTCTCCGAGGTCACCGTCATGATGGGACCGATTCTCGACGGCGTGGCGCCCCACATGGCCGAACACCCGGATGATGAAGCATTCCGGCCGGCCGACGAGACGCCGGTGAACGTTGCCCAGGCTCTCGAGGATGCCAAGGCCGAGGTCTTGATCTGTTACCTGCCGGTGGGGTCCGAAAAGGCGGCGCGGTATTACGCCGAGGCGTGCTTGGACGCCGGGGCGGCCATGGTCAACTGCATCCCGGTTTTCATCGCCTCCGATCCTGCCTGGGCACGAAAATTCAGTTACGCGGGCCTTCCCATCATCGGCGACGACATCAAGAGCCAGATTGGCGCCACCATCGTGCACCGGACCCTTACGCGCCTGTTCGGGGATCGCGGCGTGCCGCTGGATAGGACCTACCAATTGAACACGGGCGGAAACACCGATTTCCTGAATATGAAGGCCCTCGATCGTCTCAAGTCGAAGAAGATTTCCAAGACCGAGTCCGTGCAGTCGCAACTAGACGAGCGCTTGGCGGACAGGAACATCCATATCGGACCTTCCGACTACGTGCCATGGCAAGAGGATAACAAGATCGCCTTCATCCGAATGGAGGGACGCGGCTTCGGGGATGTCCCGCTCGAGCTCGAGCTCAGGCTGTCGGTGCAGGACTCCCCCAACAGCGCGGGCGTGGTCATCAACGCCGTGCGTTGCGCCAAGCTGGCGCTCGAGCGCGGCATCGGGGGGCCCTTGGAGGCCGTTTCCGCCTATTACATGAAGACCCCACCGCTTCAGATGCGCGATTCGGTCGCTCACGATTTGTCCAACGCGTTTATTCAGGGGATCGACATCCAGGAGGATGCCAGTGTTCAGACATCTCGGGCCGTTGCCGGAGACTAGTTCCGCCAGTCAGCCAAGCAGTGGCGATCCGAGCGATGCGCAGCAGCCATGGACGGACCTGCTTGTCGCGCTCCATAACGAGGTGCGGCGGGTCGTTCAAGGCTGCGAGCGTGGGACCGCGGGGAGAACCAACGCCAAGGGCGACGACGTCAGCCTATTCGACCTTGCGGCCAATGCCGCGGCCGTAGAGGTTCTCAAGGCCTCCCCGGTGCCGCTCGTTATTGACTCCGAAGAGGCGGAGCCGCTGGAGGTCGGACCGGGCAGGCCACGATACCGACTCGTCCTCGACCCCGTTGATGGCTCGGACAATTGGGCGCGGAAGCTGCCGTTGTCGGCTTCGTCCTGCGCCGTGTTGCCGGTCGATTCCCCGTTGCATCCCGACTGGGTTGATGCGGCCATGGTCGGCCCTCTCGAGGAGGAAACACCGCTGATCGCGCTCAAAGGCTCGGGCGCTTGGCACGGCAGCAGGCGGCTCGCGGTCTCGAGCGTGCAGCGGATCGGCGATGCCCTGATTTCGGTCGAGCTCAACCATCTGGTCCCGCCCGCCGGCCTGGCCAGCCTCATGGGCAAGGCGCGGGGCGTCCGCAGCTACGGTTGTGCGTCCCGCGCCCTGGCCCTGGTCGCCGCGGGTGTCATCGACGCTCACGTGGACGTGCGCGGTCGGCTGACGGCGGAGAGCTATCTTTCCGCCGCGCGACTGGTGATCGAGGCGGGCGGATGCGTTGGCGGGATCGACGGCTCACCGTTGCGGGCAGCGCGGAGTCTGACCGACGGTGTCGCTTTGATCGCAGCATCGAGCCAGTCGCTTTGCGACGAGATCGTGGAACGCTTGGGTGATGACGGGCCCTGAGGCGGAGAGGGCGGCGCCGGAAGTCGCCGTGATCCTCGCCGCCGGCTTGGGAACACGGCTCCATTCGACGACCAAAAGGCCGAAGCCCCTGACGATGGTGCTTGGCTTGACGCTTGCCGAGCGGATGGTTTGCACGTTGTGCGCCGTCGATATTGGGCGGTTCATTGTCATCCTCGGCCATGAGGCCCAAACCGTCAGGGTGCATTTTGCCGATATCGCCCAACGACGCGGGGTCACGATCGAATTCGTTGAGGCGAAGAACTGGAAACTCGGCAACGGCGCGAGCGCGCTTGCCGCCATGGACCACACCGGCGCCGCACCTTTTTTCCTGGTCATGTCGGACCATCTTTTCGATCCCGGGATCGCGCGCGCACTTATCGGCGACGCGCCCGCACCAAGCGAAATGTGCCTCGCCGTGGATCGCGACAGAGACGCCATCTTCGACCTCAACGATGTGACGCGGGTGCAGACCGCCAATGGACGCATCACTCGAATCGACAAGTCGCTCCCGGAGTGGGACGCCGCTGACACCGGCGTAATGCTTTGCACCGCTGGCCTTTTCGATGGTCTCGAGCGGGCGGCCGCGGACGGCAGGCACGGCCTTTCGGACGGACTGCGGGAACTGGCGCAGGCGGGGCGGGCGAGAACGGTCGATGTGACCGGACAACCCTGGATCGATGTCGACACGCCCGAGGCCCTGCGCGAGGCCGAACGCCGGCTGCTACGGGGGCTGGCATCCAAGAGCAGCGACGGCCCGGTGTCACGCCACCTCAACCGGCCGCTCTCTCGCCGCTTGACTCGCCTTCTGGTGCGCCTGCCCATCACGCCCAATCAGGTTTCTCTGGCCTCGTGGGCCCTCTGTTGCCTTGCGGCGGCGCTTTTCGCCATCGGCGGCTACCCGGCCCTCGCTGCCGGCGGGATCATTGCCCAGGCGGCCTCGATCATCGACGGCTGCGACGGCGAGATCGCCAGGCTGAAGGGTATGCAGAGCGACTTCGGTGGCTTGTTCGACTCGGTCCTGGACCGATACGCCGACGGCTTCCTGCTGTTCGGCCTCACCTGGCACGTGTTCGCAGCCAGCGGCAGCCCCGTGGCCCTGGTGGTCGGATTCGCGGCCATCGTCGGCTCGTTCGTGAACACCTATACGTCCGACAAGTTCGATGCCTTGATGTCGAAGAGGCATCGGGGCGAGCCCTATTTGCGGCTCGGGCGCGATGTGCGTTTGTTCGTCATCTTTCTCGGCGCGCTCGTCAATCTGCCGCTGCTCACCCTTGGCACGATCGCGCTGGCGATGAACCTGGAAGTTGTCCGGCGCCTGATCCTCCAGGCGCGCAATTAGCGACCTGAGGCAGGGCCATTAGCCGGGGCGCGGGCTAGCGCTCCGCTGGCGGCGCGCCCGCGCCCGGCAAGATGACATCCAAGCCCGATTGACCCTCCTCACCGCGGCAGCGTTTGTGTGCAATAGGGTTTCGGACTACCGTCAAATCCTGTGTCCGGGTTTCAGGCGCCGGCGGGAACCTTGGCTTTTCGATAGACGAGATTGACCTTGGGAACGACGTCGGAGCAAATCGACGACCTGATGGCAATACTCCCCGAGATGTACATCAACGTGGTCAAGAGTGAGGAAGCAGAGGCTCTGGGTACCGGCGACCGCGCCGAGGAGAGCGCGGGAGCGTCGTGTGGGAGGTTGCGCGGATCAGTTCTGCCCCGAACACCGTGCCGCACGTTGAGCTCTTCAAGGTCCGCGATCCCGCCGACCGCAAGACGATCGCGGTGAGTGCCCTGCTCGATGGCGACGAGTTTGTCCCGGTCGACGAGTAGAGCTGACCTGGCGAGTGCCGTGCGGCGGGTTGTCGAGGGCCAGTACGCCGGAGGGTTGCTCCGACGACTCCCAGGAGCCCGAGAGAAGGGCGCACCTGCGCGAAACGGGGACCTGGGCCGGCCTACCGCCGAAGCCGTTCCCCCGCCTCCCTGCGTCGTGCACGGGGGGGGCGCCGACGACTTATCCAGCATCCGGAGGATCACCTGGCGGGATCGTCTAGGCGCCCCCGGGGCTTCGGCTGGCGCCGGCAAGACCCGCCGCGCGCCTCAACCTAGCGACCCGCTTGCGGCCGACACGAACGCCCTCAGCGGCCAGCTCGGCATGGATTCGCGGAGCGCCATAGGTGCCCCGCGAGGTGTCTTGGATCTCCCGAATGCACTCGAGGAGCGCCGCGTCGGCCTCGGCGCGGGCCACCACCTCGGCCCCGGAGGGCTCATCTTCGTCTCGCTAAGCGAGGCGACGAGCACATATTACCGGCTATCTCAAACAAGGAAAGCCAAACGTTCTCACATGAAAAAAACGCACGCCATTTGATGCTGCTATGCAGAAGTAGGGGGCAGGACGTCTACTCATTAAGCTCCGAAAGCAAATCCGCGCACTTACTCGCCACCGTGCTGTCGGGATCTTTTTCGCCAGGCATCGTGGCCCAACCCTGTTCTTGTACGTAGTCACCTCTGTTCCAAGAATCTTTTTCCTTCAATTCCTTGAGCTTCCGATCCTTTTCCGAATCCCGGTTGAACTGCTCAACACAAATCGGCGTCAAGCGGTCTGCTACCGCTGTTCTAGCGGCTTCCGCAGCCATTTGCTGAGCGGTGCCACCCGTAACCCATCCACCCCACGCGAACCCGATGATGGCCAAAACAATTGCGCCGCCAGCAGCGCCCCACAAACCTAGTTTGACCTTTTCCCAATCCATCTGAATACCTCAAGAAAAAAGAGGCGCAAATCATCTGCCCCAGGACGGACGTGACGACCGAATTCGCATTCATTCTCCCGGACGTCTGACGCCGCAAGGCTGCGCCTGAATCGACATGCAGTCAATCAAACGCTTCCGTGCACGGCACCACCACGCGTTCCGGCACTGGCGGCCTCGGTTCGGCGCCGAGTCTCGGCCGCCGCCGCGTCGACGCAGGTGTACGGCGAATCCTCGGAAGGTGAATGCTGGGGGAACGGTTCTGCCGCCTACGACGACGATCGGTGTCAAGGGTGGCGGCCGCGTGGGCCGGGTTTCATCCCGCTCTTGATGGCCTGCCATGAGAACCTATTTGCTGTGAGCACCGCCGTCAGCAGGTGTTCCGGGATTTCCGCCTCGCCCAAGACCTCCTGTGGCAGCCGCACGTTGAAGGCATGCTCGAGCCTCAGCATGAGCTCGGCCCGCGCTAGGCTGTCAAACCCGAGGTCGCGATCGAGCCGGCTGTCGAGCCCCACGCGCAAGGTGTCCTTTCGCTCCGGGTGCAACTCGATCGCCAGCTCCTGTACCACCCCGAGCAGTCGGGCCGCCGGCGTGTCAGCGCCCCCCTTTTGCCCGCCTGGCGCCCTTTTTACCGACATTCCCCAGATGACTCCTCAAGCCGAGCCTGATGATAGCAGGAAGGTCGGCGGCCCTCCCATCCCTGCTAACCCTGCTGTCAGGGACTCCAGAACCCGTTCGGCGCTGTGGGGGCGCCTCTGAAGGAACGTCCGCGCGGGCCAGCACAACAGAAAGGCGGCGCCCGAAGGCCCCGCCTAACATTCGCCCAATGACTTGTCACCCCAGACGCAATCTATGTTCCCTTCCAGCGTGAAGAGATTGCCTACAGCATCGCGCTCAAGCTCGCCGCGGTCTACCGGCAGTGCAATGTGCCACGTTGCGGTTGCTGTTGCGATGCAGCCAGAGTCTGCTTATGGCTAGGAGGCGAAGTTGGGCCATGCCGCCGGCGCGACCGCTCTGCCCCCAGGAGCCGACCTTCGAGCCGCGAGTTCCGCTTTGGCCCTGATTTCGTCGGCTTCACCTCCGGGAGCAGACCTGCCTGGCGGCCCCACCAAAGGTCCGGACCTGACCCTTTGCGACATTCACAATTACCATAAGGCGGGCAATTCATTTCCGATGCCAGCCACCGGGCTCTCTACAGTTTTGAGGACCCGCCAATGCTCGTGTTCTGTGGCCGAAGTCTCGGAGCCGAGAGGAAGGGTTGCGACATATGAGTGAGTTCCGCCAACGCTGGCCGATCCCGCCGGGGTAGGTTACCCTGCTGCAATCCTCGGGGAGGGGGCAATGCTGCCACGGATCGTCATAGTCGTTT
Organism: uncultured Alphaproteobacteria bacterium; assembly: GCA_965371625.1. Classification (GTDB taxonomy): domain Bacteria; phylum Pseudomonadota; class Alphaproteobacteria; order CBDUZE01; family CBDUZE01; genus CBDUZE01. Next base: position 27,758 of record CBDUZE010000029.1, on the reverse strand, counting down.
GGCCGCGATGTGTTTCGTTCGCCCGCCGGACGGTGGAGGCGAGCGATGTCGGCCGCGCCCACGCGAAAACGGCGGCGCTCCCGGAATCCTAAGGCAGGCGCGAGAGGTGCCCGTGGACCAGGCATTCCTCGACATCTTCTGGATTCTCCTGTGCGCGGCCCTGGTCATGCTGATGCAGGCCGGGTTCTGCTGCCTCGAGAGCGGCCTCGTGCGCTCCAAGAACAGCATCAACGTGGCCTTCAAGAACTTCGCCGACTTCCTGATCTCCTCGGCGCTGTTTTGGGTCTTCGGCTTCGCGCTCATGTTCGGGACGAGCTACGGGGGGCTGCTCGGCACCACGGGGTTCTTCTTCGACGGCTCGGGCGGGCCGTGGCTGACGGCCTTCTTCATCTTCCAGCTCATGTTCTGCGGCACGGCGACGACGATCGTCTCGGGCGCCGTGGCCGAACGCATGCGCCTGACCGGCTATCTCGTCGTCGCGACGATCCTGGCTGGTGTGATCTACCCCGTTGTCGGCCATTGGGCCTGGGGCGGCTCCGAGAGCGACAGCGCCAGCGGCTGGCTGAAGGCCATGGGCTTCATCGATTTCGCCGGCACCACCGTCGTGCACTCGGTCGGGGGCTGGATCAGCCTGGCGGCGATCATCATCATCGGCCCGCGCATCGGCCGCTTCGGCGCCGGCGCCGCCACCATTCACGGCCACGACCTGCCGATGGTGACGCTGGGGGTCTTCCTGTTGTGGTTCGGCTGGTTCGGCTTCAACGGCGGCAGCACGCTCGGCCTGACGGGCGAGGTCCCGTTGGTGCTCCTCAACACCACCATGTCCGGCGCCTTCGGCGGTCTGGCGGCCATGGCGATCTCCTGGCGGGTCTACCGCCGGCCCGATGTGGCGGTGATCATGAACGGCTCGCTGGCCGGGCTCGTCGGCATTACCGGATCCGCCCATATCATGACCCCGGTCGCGGCCATGGCCATCGGCTCGATCGCCGGAGCGATCATGTTCGGCGCCACGGTGCTCCTGGAAAGGCTCAAGCTCGACGACGTGGTGGGTGCGTTTCCGGTGCACGGCTGCGGCGGCGTCTGGGGCACGCTGGCGATCCCGATATTCGGCGACCCGGCGACCTGGGGCACCGGCCTCACGCGCTGGGAGCAGTTCCTGATCCAGGCCACCGGCGTCGGCGCCTGCTTCATGTGGGCCTTCTGCGGTGGCTTCGTCCTGTTGTGGCTGGTCAACCGCTGGCTGCCCCTGCGCATCGACCCGGAGGGCGAGCGCATCGGCCTCAACGTGGCCGAGCACGGCGCCAGCACGGAGATCTTCGACCTCTTGACCGAGATGGAGCGGCATCGCGAGGGCAGTGATTTTTCGCAGCACGTCAGCGTCGAGCCCCACACCGAGATCGGCCAGATCGCCCTCCAGTACAACCGCGTGCTCGACCGGGTCAACGCCGAGACCACCAGGCGCGAGGCGGCGTTGCGGGCGCTCGAACAGAAGACCGCCTCGCTGGCGCTGCTGCAAACAGTCGCCGCCGCTGCCAACAAGGCGGCCTCGGTCAACGAGGTCATGCAGACCACCGTCGATGAGATCTGCCGGTATACCGGTTGGCCGATCGGCCATGTCTACATGATCGACGAGGGCGGTTCCGGGGAACTGGTGCCGACCAGTATCTGGCATTTGGACGACCCTGAGAAATACCGGCGGTTTCAGGAGGTGACGGCGGCGACACGATTCGCGCCGGGCGTTGGGCTGCCCGGCCGCGCGCTGGAGCGGGCGGAGCCGGCCTGGGTAATCGACGCCATGGATGAACCAGATTTCCCAAGTGTGCGGGTGAAAAGCGGCTTGGGCGTGCGCGCGGGCTTCGCCTCACCGGTCCTAGTGGGGAGCGACGTGGTCGCCGTGCTCGAGTTCTTCTCGCCCGAGCCGGAGGAACGCGACGACGACATCCTGAAAATCATGGGCTCGGTGGGGGTGCAGCTTGGACGGGTGGTCGAGCGCAAGCAGTCCGAAGAGATGCGCTTCCGGGCGGTGGTCGACAACCTGCCGGCGATGGTGTTCCTCAGGGACCTTGACGGGCGCTACATCCTGGTCAACCGCGCTTATCGCGACTTCTATCAGCTCGCCGACACCGACGTGCGCGGCCGGACGCTGACGGAAGTATTCGCCGGGCGCGAGCAGGAAATGCTGGTGCCCGATTTCGCCGCGCTCGACCGCCAGGTGATCGAGCAAGGCGAGGTGGTCACGCGGGAGGCCCACCTGTTCCGCGGTGGCCGCGAATATGACTTCGTCGAGATCAAGTTTCCCATCCGCGACAGCCCCGACAGGATTGTCGGCGTCGGTGGCATCGAGATCGACATCACCGAGCGCAAGGTGGCCGAACGGGCGCTGGCCCATGCGTTACACGTGAAGGACACCGTGTTGCAGGAGCTTTCCGCCGTGCTCGACGCCATCGATTACGGCGTGCTGTTCATGGATTCCGAGCTCCGCATTCAGACCGCCAACCGCGCCTACCGCGAGATCTGGGGCATGCCCGAGGAATTCTTCGTCCCGGGCCGGACCTTGCGCGAGGACATGGAGTACACCCGCGACCAGGGCCTCTATAGGGTGAGCGACGACGACTGGGAGGACTACGTCACGTCGCGCATCGAGTCGATCCGGGAGGGCAGCGTCGACCCGGTCGAGCACCGCCTCGCCGACGGCAAGATCGTTCACTACCAATGCATCGCCCTGCCCGACGGGAGGCGCATGCTGACCTATTTCGACATCACCGATCTGAAGACCGCCGAGGAGGCCGCCCGCGCTAGCCGGCGGCTGCTGATCGAATCCCTCGAGGCCAGCGCCGTCGGGTTGGCCGCGCACGACGGCGACGACCGCCTCGAGCTCTACAACGGCCGCTACACCGAGCTCCTCTTTCCCGGCATCGAGGACCGGTTGAAGACGGGTTCCAAGTGGGAGGACAACCTCCGAGCCCAGTGCGAGCACGGCCTGATCAGCGACGCGGTGGGCCGCACGGAAGCCTGGATCGCAGAACGCCGCGCCATCCGCCGTGACGCCAAGGGGCCGATCTTTCAGCGCCGCAGCAACGGAGGCTGGCTCTGGATCAACGAGCACAAGCGGGGCGATGGCGGCATCGTCACGGTGATCACGGATGTGAGCGAGCTCAAGCAGGCGGAGAGCGAGCTGCGCGAGGCCAGGGATCAGGCGACGCAGGCGACCCAGGCCAAAAGCCAGTTCCTCGCCAACATGAGCCACGAACTGCGGACGCCTATGAATGCCATCATCGGCTTCTCACGGCTGGTGATGCGGCGGTCGAAGGACAGCCTGGAGTCCAAGCAGTACGCGAACCTGGAGAAGATACTGGCGAGCGCCCATCACCTGTTGGCCCTGATCAACGACATCCTCGACCTCTCCAAGATCGAGGCCGGGCAGATGACCATGCTGCCGGTGGAATTCGAGCTCGGTCCCTTGATCGAGGACTGCCTGCGCACCGTCGAGCCGCTGGTAACGGGCGAGCGCCTCGCCTTGCGCGCGGAGGTGGCGGGCGACCTGCCGCCGCTGTTCACGGACCAGGACAAGGTGCGCCAGATTCTCATCAACCTCTTGAGCAACGCCGTCAAGTTCACCGAGGCGGGCACCGTCACCGTCGTCGCGCGGGCGCAGGGCGAGGCGGTGGTCGTCGAGGTGACCGACACCGGCATCGGCATTCCCGAGGAAGCGATCACCCTGATCTTCGAGGAGTTCCGCCAAGCCGACGACAGCACCACCCGCCCCTACGGCGGCACGGGCCTGGGCCTGGCGATCACCCGCCACCTGGCGCAGCTCCTGGGCGGCGGGCTCGCGGTCCGCAGCACCTTCGGCGAGGGCTCCACCTTCAGCGTCACCCTGCCCCGGCGCTACGCCGAACCCGACGCCGCGGCCGCCGACGAACAGGGAGCGAGCGGATGAAGACGATCCTGGTGATCGAGGACATCGAGCTCAACCGGGACCTGCTCGTGCAGATCCTCGAGGACGATTTCGAGGTCATCACCGCCGAGGACGGCGCCGCCGGCCTCGCCCGCGTCGAGACGGACCGCCCCGATCTGATCATCATGGACCTTTCCCTCCCCGTGATCGACGGCTGGGAGGCCATCCGCCGCCTCAAGGCCGACGAGGCCCTGAAGCGCATTCCCGTCATCGCGGTAACGGCCCACGCCATGCAGGGAGACGAGGAGAAGGCGCGCGCCGCCGGCTGCGACGATTATCTGACCAAGCCCATCGACGAGGACCTGTTGCTCGAGAAGATAAGAGGTTTCTTGGGATGATGGGCTGGCCGCAATGAGCGAGCGATCGCGCATATTGATCGTCGACGACGAGCCGTTCAACGTCGATTATCTGGAGCAAGAACTGGAAGATCTCGGCTTTGACACCGAGAGCGCGGCCTCGGGCCGCGAGGCGCTCGAGAAGGTGGCCGATAACCCGCCAGACCTGATCCTGCTGGACGTGATGATGCCTGAAGTCGACGGCTTCACCGTCTGCCGCATGCTCAAGGACGACCGCAAGACGCGGCTAATCCCGATCATCATCATGACCTCGCTCAACGCCACCGAGGACCGCATCCGGGGCATCGAGGCCGGCGCCGACGACTTTCTCACCAAGCCGGTCGACGAGCGCGAGCTGATGGCGCGCATCCGCACCGCGCTCAAGCTCAAGGGCGCGATCGAGCAAGAGATCGCGGAGGTCCGCAAGATCAGTGACCATCTCGCCAAATTCGTGCCTGACGCGGTCAGGCGCATCGTCGCCGCCAACCCCGATGCGCCCGAGCTGCGGAAGCGCGAGCAGGACGTCTCGGTCCTGTTCGTCGACATCAGCGGCTATTCCCGGCTCAGCGAGCTCATGGCGCCCGAGGTGCTGAACTTGCTGGTGGAGCGGTATTTCTCCGCCTTCCTGGACCGCATTCACGACGCCGACGGAGAGGTCAGCGAGACCAGCGGCGACGGCATGATGGCGATCTTCGAGGATGGCATCCCGGAGCGACACGCGGTCAAGGCGGTGGACACGGCGCTGGCGCTGCTCGCCGCCAACGAGGCGCTCAACGCCGACAACAGCGTGCAACCGCTGGAGATCCACATGGGCGTCAACTCGGGCCCGGCGCTGATGGGCTCGACCCGCTTCCAGGGCCGCCGCGGCGTGCGCTGGGTGTTCACCGCGGACGGCCCGGTGATCAACCTGGCGGCACGTCTGGCCAACGTCGCCAAGGGCGGCCAGGTCGTCGCCGGCCCCGAGACGATAAGACGGGTGGCGGGGCGCTATGACTTGGAAGCGCCCGGTCCGGAGAGCCTGAAGAACATCGCCGACCCGGTGGAGATCTTCCGCGTCCTGGGGCCGGCCTCCGTGCGGCACAAGCCACCGCCCACCCGGGCGACCCGGGAGGCGCCCGGACCCGGCGCTCCGCCCCGGCGGGCAACGGTGCTGGCGGTCAACACAGCGTCAGGGGACCTCGCGTCGGCCGCCAAGGGTCTGGTCGACGAAAACGGGGGACGGGTCATCGGCCGGGACGGCGACACGGTCATCGCCGAGTTCGGCAGCCCCCTGGCGGCGGTGCGCTGCGCCCTGGCGCTCGAGAGCGCGTCACGGGCCCGCATCGGCATCGCCATCGGCGATGCGGCGAGCGAGGACGGAAACGCGTTTGGCGAGGGCGTCGATCTGGCGCTGGCGCTGGGGGCGCTGGCCGAGCCCGGGCGGATCTGCGTCACCGACCCGGTGCACCGCTACACCGAAGCCGACGTGGACGGCGTGTACGCGGATGGCGGCGAGCGCACGGTGGCGGGACGCCCGGACCCGCTACAGGTATACATGCTTTCGTCGACCAAACCGCCGGCGCAATAACCAGTGAGAGGCCGCCGATCGGGCCCGGGACAAAGTTGGAGAAGATCATGAGTACCATTCAGGACCTGTCGCTCCCGCCTCTGGGCCTCAGCGAGGAGGAGGCCCAGAGGCGCTTCGACGCCCTGCAAGCGAAGCTGGTCGGCATGTGGAGCTCCATGAGCGCTATGACCGACGTGGAGCGCACCATCGTCGTGGTGCCCTCCCAGACCACCGACTTCGACGTCCAGGGCGCCCAAATGCAGGCCCTGGAGGAGCGCTACCTCTTCCTGCTGCTGCTGTTGCGCCAGCCACGAGTGCGCATGATCTACCTCACCTCCCAGACCATCCCGCTCAACACCGTCGATTACTATCTCGGCCTGATGCCCGGCGTGGTCGCCTCCCACGCCCGTCCGCGCTTCTTCAACGTGGCGCCCGAGGACCGCAGCCCGAGGCCGCTCAGCCTCAAGCTGCTGGAGCGGCCCAACCTCATCCGCCGCATCCGCGCCCTGATCCCCGACGCCGATGTCGCCCACCTGGTGCCCTACAACACCACCAAACTCGAGCGCGACCTGGCGCTCAGCCTCGGCATCCCCATGTACGCTGCCGACCCCAAGTTCTTCCACCTGGGCGCCAAGACCGGTTGCCGCCGTCTCTTCATCGAGGAAGGGATCTCCTACCCGATGGGACGCGAAGACCTGAGCGGCATGAACGATTTGGTCGAGGCGGTGCGCGATATGCGCCGAGAGAAGCCCGCGCTCGAGCAGGTCATGATTAAGCTCAACGACGGCATCTCTGGCGAAGGGAACGCGGTGGTCACGCTCGAGGATGTGCCCTCACCCGGCGCGGCCGGGGAGGAAGATGCGGTGCGCGCCCGCCTCGAGGCCATGGCGCTCGAGTACCCGGGCGCCACCCTGGACGAGTACCTGGTGAAATTCGCCGCTAACGGAGGCGTGGTGGAGGAGCGCATCGTTGGCGAGGGCTTCGCCAGCCCGAGCGTGCAACTCCGCGTCACTCCCACCGGCGAGGTGGAAATATTGTCGACTCACGACCAGTTGCTCGGCGGGCCCTCCGGCCAGCTCTACCTGGGCGCCCGCTTCCCTGCCGACCCGGCCTACGCCCGCCTGATCAGCGGCGAAGCCGAGAAGGTGGGCCGGCGGCTCGCTCGCGAAGGGGTGCTGGGGCGCTTCGCCGTGGACTTCGTGGTGGTGCGCCGGAAGGACGGCGAATGGGTCTCCTACGCCATCGAGGTCAACCTGCGCAAGGGCGGCACCACACACCCCTTCCTCACCCTCGAATACCTCACCGACGGCACTTACGATCCGGCGACGGCCACCTTCCGGGCGCCGAGCGGGCGCGAGAAACACTACGTCGCCGGCGACCACCTGGCCTCGCCCCTCTATCGCGTTTTCACCCCCGACGACCTCATCGACATCACGGTGCGCCGCGGCCTTCACTTCGACCAGGCGCGCCAGACCGGGGTGGTCTTCCACATGCTCGCTACCCTGGCCGAGAATGGCCAGGTGGGCGCCACTGCCGTCGGCGACTCGCGGGCCGAAGCCGAGGAACTCTACCAAGAGATCCAGAATGTGCTCGATAAAGAGGCGAAGGAAGCCCTGGAGCCGGTACAGCTACCGGATAGAAATTGACCCCATCACAAACCTCGACTCATTCTCGCGTTTGTGCCTAACGGCCGAGGGTCGGACATCAACGTCGGGCCGAGCGCTTCGGCATCCTGACACCGGATGTTAAATGTCTCGAGCGACACGCTTCGATGTCCGAGTCTGACGCAATAGACGGCTCCCGCCGCCGGCATCGCAATGTGCCCGATACCGACCACCCTCAAGGAGCGGCGTGAGTCTGCTTGTGGCTATGAGCCGAAGATCGGAGGACTGCTCGTGAAGGTCCGTTTACCGGCTGGAAGCGGAAATCCGTGAACCGTTTTCCAGGGCCGTCGACAACGCGCTTTATGGGTGCACGCCCAGCACAAGGGCCGGCTCAGGCGGCCGGGGCTTTCCTGCGCACGTAGACCGCGTTGGCGGCGGCGAAGGCGTCCTTGCAGCCGTCGCAGGCGGCGCACAGGGCACCCACGTCGACGGGCTCGAGGCGGACCTCGAAGCCGAGCTCGCGATAGCTGTCGACCATCTCGGCTGTGCGCCGGGCGTCGGCGTTGCAGCGCCACTCCCAGCCCTCGTCGGCGAGGCTCCGGTCGGGCGGCAGGTCGCAGCCATAGACCTGGCCGGCCTGCTTGGCCTCGGCGGCCGCGCCCTCGTCCTTCTCCGTCATCCGCGACGCCCGCCTCAGGCCGCGCTCTGGCGCGCCGGCTCGGGCACGGTCTCGCGGATCTTCGTGAGCCGGATATGGCCCAGGATGGCGCAGCCCAGCGCCGCCATGTACTGGGGCAGGTCGCCCTCGGCCACGTTGACCTCGGTCTTGAGCTGCTCGCGGATGGCGTCGACGATGACCCCCCAGCGCAGGATGCCGCCCGCCAGGGTGACCTCGGGCTCGACCTTGATACGCTTCAGGAGCTGCACCGAGCGCTGGGTGAGCGACACCCCGGCGCCAAACATGATGTCCGCGGGCGGCACGCTGTTGGTGAGGTGGTTGATGACCTCGGACTCGGCGAACACGGTGCAGACACCCGAGATCGGCACCGCCTCCTTGGCGGCGTCAAGGAGATCGCCGATGTCGCCGGTGTCGTAGCCCATGTAGCGCACCGTCTTCTCGAGGAACATGCCGGTGCCCGAGGCGCACTTGTCGTTGAGACGGAAGGTCCGCACCTTCCTCGCCTCGTCGATGCGGCTTGCCTTCATGGTCTGGCCGCCGATGTCGAGCACCGTGCGCGTGCCCGGGAACAGGAAGCTGGTGCCCCGGGCCGTCGCCGTCAGGTCGGTGACCGGGAGGTCGGCATCGGCGTACTGGTGGCGGCCGTAGCCGGTGGCGATGCAGTACTCGATCTCGGCGCGATCGAGGCCGGCGAGCCTGGCCGCCTCGCCGCTGGTCGCTTCCGCCGCCTCCTGCAGCTTCGAGCCGGTGGCCTGCATCGCCCGGCCCACGATCCGGTGGTCGCCGTCGAGGATGACGGCCTTGGTGTAGGTCGAGCCGATATCCAGTCCGATCGTGTAAGCCATGGTCAGGCCACCTCCTCCATGGTCCGGCTCTCGCCGGCTCTGACGCTGTCGAGGGCGAAGAGCGCGGCGCCCAGCGCCCCCATGTAATGGGACTCCTCGCTGACGTTGAGGGTGCGCTGGAGCTTCTCCTCGAGCGCCTTGATCATGCCCACGTTGAGCGCCACGCCGCCGGTGAAGGTGATCTCGTCCTCGATGCCGACGCGGCGCAAGAGGCCGAAGGAGCGCGCCGCGATGGACTGATGGACGCCCCACAGGATGTCCTCGATCTTCTTGCCCTTGCCGAGCCACGACAGCACCTCGGCCTCGGCGAACACCGTGCAGGTGGTGCTGATGCGCACCGGCTTCTCCGATCTAAGCGCCGTCGGCCCGAGCTCGCCGAGCGCGATGTTGAGGGCGTTGGCGGCGGCGCCGAGGAAGCGCCCGGTGCCGGCCGCGCACTTGTCGTTCATGCAGAAGTCGACGATCTCGCCCGAGGGCTTGATGCGGATCGCCTTGGAGTCCTGCCCGCCCATGTCGAGCACCGTCTTGGTGCCGGGGAACATGTGCCCGGCGCCGCGGCCGTGGCAGCTGATCTCGGTCACCTGGCGGTCGCCGAAGGTCACCCTGTAGCGGCCATAGCCGGTGCCGATGACGTAGCCCACTTCCCTATCGGTGGCGGGCGATTTCTCGAGGGCGAGGCGATAGGACTCTACCGCGGCCCCGGTCACGTCCGCCCCGGTATCGATCAGGGAGCGGCCGATGATGGCCTCGTCGTCGTCGATGATGACGGCCTTGGTCTGGGTCGACCCCACGTCCACGCCGGCCGCATACCTCATGGGCTCTCTCCTCGTCTCGCGTTGTCCACTTCCACGGGCTCTCGCGCTTCGCCCGCCCTTAGTCGAACATAATGTTCTCGACGAAGGTCTCGAGCTGGATCGAGAGGTGGTCGAAGGTGGTCTGGTTCTCCTCGAACTCGCTGATGAAATAAGGGATTTTCTGCTCGTCGAGGGCCTTGGAGTAGGCCACCTGCTCGTCGAGCCCCGGCTCGCACATCTTGGCCGCGGCCAGGATCACCGCCTCGGCGCCCGCGGCCTTGACCCGCTCGAGGAGCATCTTCTCCTTGGGCTTGCGCTTGTCGTGCTGGACCGGGCTGTAGGAGGACTTCTCCATGTAGGCCTCGGCCAGGTCGCGCAGCGGATCGCCGTCCGCCGCCACGTCCTCGACGATGAACCGGAGGCCGATGAAGAGGTCGTCGTCGACCACGTAGCAGGAGCGCGACACGGTCTGCAGGAGATCGATCGGCGGCACCTCGCAGAAGCCGCCCTCGAAGACTACGCGCATCTTGTCCTGTTTCTTCATGGGCCGCGCCCTGACCATCTCGAGGATGGTCTCGAGGAGGTCGCAGTACTCCTCGCGGGGCAAAATGCCGGCCACGATGATCACCGCCAAGGCCTCGTCCGAGCTGATCAGCCAGGGCTCGTCGCGGCGCAGGCGGTAGAGCTCGCGGAACAGCGACCGGGAGCGGTTGTAGAGCTTTATCGAGCGCTTGAGATCCTGGTCCTCGATCGGCTTTCCGGTGACCGCCTCGATGTCGCGGGCGAGCCGCCCGTACTCGTTCCTCAGGTACTCCAGGCTATGGCTCGAGTTGGGGTTCTGGGGCAGATAGAGGATCTGGCACTTGTAGTCGAAATTGCGTCCCCAAATGCAGGCCAGGTTGCGCGCGGCGTCGCAGATCGGGGGGCTGACGAAGAGCTCGAGCTCGATCTCCTTGGTCAGCGCGATGTCGAGCGAGGTGCGGATGATCGAGCACAGGTACGAGCCGAAATGGGATTCCGCCTCCATGCCGTCGGTCTGGGCGCCACAGATGCGCAGCGGCAGCATCCCTGCGGCATGGGCGATCTCCTCGGGGAAGTAGACCTGGAAGTGGCCCAGCACCTTGCCGCCGTCCTCGCGCCAGCGCTTGACCGTGGGATAGGTGGGATCCTCGGCGAGCTCGCGGCAGAGAAAGAGGATCTGGTCCAGCGACTTGCCTTCCCAGTCGTCGAAATATCGTTTCGCTGCTGCCATCTCAGTTCTCCTCGAAGCGCGGAAGCGAGACCCTGACCGGGACTCAGGCCGTGGCCCGCTGCCGCTCGCGCACCACCAAGCCCTCGAAGAAGGCGTCGATGCGGTTGCGCATCTGCGCCTCCGAGACCACCCGCTGGTCCATCATGTCGGATTCGAGATAGAGGGTGGCGATGCCGAGCTTCTCGGAGGCGTGGTGGCGGCGGTCGGCGAGACCGGTGGAGACCGTGCGGCAGCTCTTGATGGGATGGTAGACGATGCCGTCGAGATTGAAGCCCGACCACGCCGTCTCGATCATCGCCGACGAATGGAACATGCTGTCCATGGCTTCGCGCACCGAGATCAGCACGCCCTCGGCCAGGCTGTCGATGGGGTTGTCGAGATCGTACTGGTGGCCTATCGAGGTGCCGCCGGCGGCGAACGAGAGGTAGGTCGAGACCACGAAGACGCCGCCCGAGTTGTTGAACATCTCGTTGAAGCGGCGGAAGATCGGGTAGCAGGGCACGCCGATGAAGGCGAGCCGGTACTTCTGCTCCAACGGCACCTCCTCGCCCTCGACCTTGGTCAGGATGCCGATGCCGTTTTCGACCCGGTAGCTCATCTCCTCGACCAGCTCTTTGAAGTAGACGCTGCCCTCGGGCGTGGCCCGGAAGCAGTTGGCCATGCCGAGATAGATGGTGCCGTCGGTGAGGGCGCTGAACACCGCCGGCGAGGCCTGGTTGAGCTCGAGCGTGCGCCGCCAGCCCACGCTCATGTCGTTGGCGTAGCCGAGGTGCTCGCGGAACTTGTCGATGTCGAACTTCTTCCCCGTCAACTTCTCGCACACCGAGATCAATTCCTTGATCTGGCCGGCCACGTACTTGCGCTCGTACTCGAAGTCCTCGTCGCCCGGCTGGCTCGTGGTGCCGGCGGAGCGGGTGCCGGGAATGTCGAGCACCACGGTGGGGATGTCGTAGAAGCGCTCCCAGATCTCCGCCCACTTGATGTAGGTGTTGCAGGCGTTGGTGAGCACGGCGATGGAGGGCTTGGGGATAGTGCCCATGGGGTGCTCGCCGCCCCTCAGCTGCATCGCCACGTCGGCCTTGACGTAACCGCAGATGTCGGGCGAGTAGCCGTAGTCCTCGGCCTCGTTGAGGTAGGTGTCCGAGGTCCGGCGGATCGCCGTCTGCAAGGCATTGACCTCGGGAAAGACCACCGGCAGGTCGAAGGTCTTGAGCACCTCGTTCATGCTGCCCATGACGAACACGTAGGCGGCTTGACCGTCGCTCTTGGCGACCTCGGTGAGATTGGCGAACCAATCGCGGAACAGCCTCGCGCCGTCGCGGGCGCCCCTGCCGACGATCTCGTCTCTTTGCACCTCGCTCGGCGTGGACTTCTCGGTCTCGGCTGTCATCGGGGTCTCTCCGGCTTGGCGTGGGCCTCAGACATGGATCCCGGTCCGGTTCGGCGATCGACGCCGGCGGACCCGTGAACCGTTGTTCCTTGCTCCGTCCCTCGTATCGCCCCCTCGTATCGCCGTAGCCTTCGACGATTCGGCGGCACTCCCGCGGGGCCAAGTATCGATCACGAAAAACATCGCCGAATCGTAGATGCGAATGATTCTTAACTTACCAAATGCAATTGATTATTAAACTCAACATGTAAATGCATATGATATGAAGAAAAGCAGCAAGATGTCGCACAAGTCAAGAAATCTATGCAATTTCATGCTTTACTCGGGCGTCGGGAGGCGCCGACGGCGGCCTGAAGCGGCCCCAAGCGACCCCAAGCGACCCCAAGCGACCCCAAGCGACCCCAAGCGACCATTGTGGCCGCGCTCTTGCCGGGGAGATTCCATGCCACAACCGTTCAGAGAACGACTGCTCTCCTACCTGCTCGCCCGTGCCAGCCAGGCGGTGAGCGAGAGCTTCTTCTGCACCCTGAAGGGGCGCGGCATGTCGGTGCGCGAATGGCGGGTACTGGGCTCGCTCTGGGACTCCGACAGCCTTACCCTCGGCGAGCTGGCCGAGGCCATCCTCTGCGAGCAGTCCTCGACCACCCGCCTGGTGGATCGCCTGGTGGCGGCGGGCCTGGTGGCCAAACGCGCGGCCTCGGACGACCGGCGCAAGGTGCACGTCTTCCTCACCGAGAAGGGCCGCGCCGAGACCGCCGAGCTGGTCGACCAGGCGCTCGCCGTCGAGCGCGAGGTCGCCGACGCCTACGGCAGCGACAACGCCCAAGCGCTTCGCGACGAGCTGTTGGGCCTCATCGAACGCTTCTCGGCGCCGGCGCGCGCGGCACGCCGCAGCGCAACCTGAGGGTCGTCGGCGGCGCGCAAAGCGGATCGCAAGTCGCGATTCCCCGCGCGGCGCTCGCCCGGCGGTCGGGGCCGCCCTAACTCATCCCCGAGACCGTGGCCGGCAACCCGGCGCCTCGCCCATGGGGGAGAGCCAGCGATGGCAGACGATCGATCACCCTTTCACCGCGGCGAGAAGGAGATCCAATCCCGGTTCGGCAAGGCTGAGAAGATGGAGCAGATCGGCCGCCGGGTGATCCGCGATTACATGCCCGACGAGCACCAGGAATTCTTCTCCCTGCTGCCTCATCTGTTGGTCGGCTCGGTCGACCTCGCAGGCCGGCCCTGGGCCTCCGCTTTGGCCGGCCTGCCGGGCTTCGTCCGGGCGCTGGACTCGCGCACGCTCGAGGTCAGCGCGCGGCCGATCTACGGCGACCCGCTCGCCGAGTCCCTGGTCGACGGCGCCGAGCTCGGCGTCCTGGGGCTCGAGTTCCCGACGCGACGGCGCAACCGGGTCAACGGCAAGGTGCGCCGAGCGGGCTCGGACCGCTTCGAGATCCGGGTCGCCCAGAGCTTCGGCAACTGCCCCAAATACATTCAGTCCCGCCAGCCGACCTTAAGCGACGGCATCGCGAGGATCGGGGAGCGCCGACCGGTCCACCGCGGCGAGGTCCTCGACAGCGCCGCGGCGGCGCTGATCGCGGACGCCGACACCCTGTTCATCGCCAGCCATTTCTCGGAAGCGGGCGACGCCTGGAGCCACGGGGTCGACGTCTCGCACCGCGGCGGCCGGCCCGGTTTCGTCCTGGTCGCCCACCAGAGCCTGCTGCTGATCCCGGATTACGCCGGCAACTGCATGTTCAACACGCTTGGCAACATCGTGGTGAATCCGAACTGTGGCCTTCTGTTCATCGATTTCGAGCGCGGCGACACGCTTCAGCTCAGCGGCGAGGCCGAGATCCTCTGGGATGCGGCGCATAGCAGCCGCTTCGCCGGCGCCCAGCGGGTCCTGGCCTTCTCCGTCGCCGAGACCCTCCACATCGAGCGCGCCCTGCCGCTCGACTGGAGCTTTGGGGACTATTCCCCGGTCTTCGACAAGTTCGACCCGGCCGCGCTCCAGGGCGCGGCCCCGGCCGCGCATGTGCCGCAGGGGGCGATGACGGTCAAGTCCGTCAACCTGTCGACGCCCAAGGAGGTCACGCACCAGGGCAAGGTCGTCACCACCGGGATCTTCAAGCAACCGGCGGAGCGTCGGGTGATGGTGCGCAGGCTCAACCTCGAGGGCGACGGACAGGCCGATCTATGGGGTCACGGCGGCGCCTTCCGGGCGGTCTACGTCTACTCCTTCGAGAACTACGCCTACTGGGCACGCGAGCTCGGGCGCGACGATTTTGCCCCGGGCCAGTTCGGCGAGAACCTCACCGTCGAGGGCATGCTCGAGGACGACATTCAAATCGGCGACGTCTTTCGCGTCGGCGGCGCGCTTCTAGAGGTCAGCCAGCCGCGCGTGCCCTGCTACAAGCTGGCCATCAAGATGGGGATCGAGGGCTTTCACAAGCGCTTCCTCGAGAGCGGCCGGGTGGGGTTCTATTTTCGCGTCCTCGAGGAAGGCGAGGTCGGCGCCGGCGACGCCATAGAGCTGCTCAGGCGAGACCCCGCCGGCATGACGGTACGGCAGGTCAACGAGCTTCTTTACTTCGACAAGGAGAACCTGGAGGCGAGCAGGAAGGCGCTCAACATCGCCGCCCTTTCGCACGGTTGGAAAGGCTCGTTCGAGGAGCGCCTCGCCAAGGCGGGCGTGGCGGCCGAGGCCGGCAAGGGGCTGCGCCAATTCGTCGTCGAGCGCAAGGTGCCGGAGAGCGAGACCGTCACCTCGTTCTACCTGGTGCCCGAGGATGGGGTGCCGCTGGCCCCGTTCCTGCCCGGCCAGTTCCTCACCTTCGAGCTCGACATCCCGGGTCGGGATAAGCCGCTGGTCCGCACCTACTCGCTCTCCGATCGCCCCAACCCGGACTACTGGCGCGTCAGCATCAAGCGCGAGCCGGCGCCCCCCGACCAACCTCACCTGCCACCGGGCCTGTCGTCGAGCTATTTCCACGACCAGGTCGAGGTCGGGGCCAAGCTTCGCGTCGGGGCGCCGCGCGGCAAGTTCCATCTCGACCTGGAGGCCAAGCGGGCGGTGGTGCTGGTGAGCGGCGGGGTCGGGCTGACCCCGATGGTCAGCATGATGAACGCCATCGTCGAGCGCGGCGACGGGCGCCCGGTGTGGTTCATTCACGGCGTGCGCAACGGCCGCGAGCATGCCATGGCCGCGCACCTCCGGCGCCTCGCCGAGGCGCACGACAACGTCCACCTCCACATCCGCTACTCCGACCCGGAGCCGGAGGATATCGAGGGCCGTGACCACGATAGCCGGGGGTGGGTCGACATCGACCTGTTGAAGCAGGTGTTGCCCTTCGACGACTACGAGTTCTACCTCTGTGGGCCGCCGCCGTTCATGCGCTCGCTCTACTGCGGCCTGCTCGGCCTCGGCGTCGGCCAAGCGCGGATCCACTACGAGTTCTTCGGCCCGGCCTCGGTGCTCAAGGAGGAGCCGGGCCCACTCGGGCAAGCGCCCGAGCGGAGCGCGGAGGCGGAGCTCGCCGGAGAGATCCAGGTCACCTTCGCCCGTTCGGGCCTGACCGCGGGCTGGGACCCGGCCTGCGAGAGCATCCTCGCCCTCGCCGAGCACAACGGCTTGAGCCCGGACTACAGCTGCCGTTCCGGCATCTGCCAAACCTGCATCTGCGAGCTCGCCGAGGGCGAGGTCGAATACTTCGAGGAGCCGCTGGAGCGGCCCGCGCCGGGCCAGGTGCTGATCTGCTGTTCCCGGCCCAAGACCAGCCTCGTTATCGAGCTCTAGGGTCTAGGGCGCGCTGCTCCGCGGGCCTTGGCGGCGCCCGCTGGAGCGGGCCAGCGAGCTTCCGTGAGCCCCCGAAGCGACGCCCGACGATAAGATCGGGGCGTCGCTCCGAGGCCGCGGTGCTAGGCGGCCCAGGGCAGCAAGACGATGTTCCCGCTGACCCGATTGGCGGCCACCAGCCGGTGCGCCTCGGCCGCCTGGGCGAGCGGCAAGACACGGTCGAGTGACGGTTTGATGCGGCCCGCGCGGACCTGCTCGAGACCCCAGTTGAGGTCGGCGATGTCGCTCGCCATCGAGCCGCGCAGCTGCTTCTGGTGGAAGAACAGGCTGCGGACGTCGAAGCTCACCTCGGGTCCGGCGGCGAAGCCGAAGGCGACGATCACGCCGCCGGGCCGGGCGGCGTCGATGCTCTTGGCCAGCACCGCGCCGCCCAGGTTGTCGATCACCACGTCGGCGCCCTGGCCGCCGCTCCACGCCTTGACGCGCTCGACCAGGTCTTCCTGGCGCGTGTTGATCACCAGGTCGGCGCCGAGCGCGGCCGCGAACGCGCCCTTGGCGTCGTCCCGCACCGTGGTGGCAACCTCGGCGCCGAGCGCCTTGGCGACCTGAATCTGCATGCTGCCGGAGCCCGAGGCGCCGGCCTGAACCAGGACCCGGTCGCCGGCCCCGACCTCGCCCACTTCCTTCAGCGCGCGGGTCGCGGTGGCCAGCACCACCGGCAGCGTTGCCAGTTGCTCGGGCTCGAGGCCGGTGTCGTCCTTGACCGCGAAGCGCGCCGGCACCTCGAGGTACTGGGCATAGCCGCCCCACACGCCCATGCCGGGGAGCGTGAAGCTGGGCGCCGTGCTGGCCGGGACGATGTCGTAATGCGCCTCCTCGAGGGGGTAGCCGGGCACGGCGATGACGCGCTCGCCGACCGTGACGCCAGTGACGCCGGCGCCGAGCTCCGCCACCTCGCCGACGGCGTCGCTCCCGAGCACGTGAGGCAAGGCTATCTCGCGCGTGATCGAGCCCTCGCGCAGGTAGTGGTCGAGACGGTTGACCCCCGCCGCCAGAACCTTGATCAGGATGTGACCGGGCTTCGGCCTCGGGGTCGCGACATCTTCGTACTTGAGCACGTCGAAGTCGCCAAACTCATGCATCACTGCCGCTTTCATCTCGAAATCCTCCGCTAAGTGAGTGTAAGTGAGTGGTAAGTGCGTGGCAATCGATCGCAGCGTCGCGGCCTCGCTCAGGCCGCGGCCTGCTGCGCGCCCTGACCGAGCAAGACCGCGATGGAGTCCTTGGTCACCGTCGGCGTGGTGTTGACGGCCTTGCCCTTGGCGTAGGCGCGCTGGGTGGCGCCCCGGGCGGCGATTGCCTGGTACCAGCGCTCGAGGTGGGGGAAGTCGCCGAGATGGCGTCGTTCCTTCTCGAGACGCAGGATCCAGGGATAGCTCGCCATGTCGGCGATCGAGTAGTCGCCGACGATGAACTCGCGCTCGGCGAGGCGCTTGTCGAGGACGCCGTAGAGCCGGGTTGTCTCGCGCTGGTAACGGTCGATGGCGTAGGCGATGCGCTCGGGCGCGTAAGCCGAGAAATGCAGGTTCTGCCCGAGCATCGGCCCCAGGCCGCCGATCTGCCAGAACAGCCATTGCAGGGCCTCGCCGCGCCGCCGCGGGTCGGGGGCAAGGAAGCGGCCGGTCTTCTCGGCCAAGTAGACCAGGATGGCGCCGGATTCGAACACCGAGAGCGCCCCGCCGCCGCCCTCGGGCGCGTGGTCGACGAGCGCCGGAATGCGGTTGTTGGGCGAGATCTCGAGGAACGCGGGCGCGAACTGCTCGCCTTTGCTGATGTTGACCGGGACGATGTGGTAGGGCACGCCGGCCTCTTCCAAGAACAGCAGCGGCTTGTAGCCGTTGGGCGTGGTCCAGAAGTAAAGGTCGATCATTTTTCAGGCTCCCCGTGCCGGCACGGCGCCGACGGTGGAGATATAGGGCCCTGAATGATTTGTGATAATCAGGAAAATGATATAAAGTTTTATGCGAAAATTGCACATATATACATAAGGGGCCCCATGGACACCGTCGCCGGAATGCGGATCTTCGCTGGCGTCGTCGAGAGCGGAAGCTTCTCGGCCGCGGGACGGCAGGTCGGCCTGGCGCCTTCGTCGGTCTCGCGCCGGATCGGCGACCTCGAGGACGAGCTCGGCGCGCGCCTGTTCCACCGCACGACGCGAAAGTTGAGCCTGACCGAGGCGGGCCAGATCTACTTCGAGCGCGCGGCGCGGATTCTAATCGAGGTCGACGAGGCGAAGCTCGCGGTGGCGCGGAGCGACGGCGCGCCGAGCGGCGTGTTGCGCCTCACCGCGCCGGCGAGCGTGGCGCGGCGCCACATCGTGCCCGCGCTCGGCGATTTTCAAGCGCGCTATCCCGCGGTCCAGATCGTCCTCTCGATCTCGGACCGCCTGGTCGATCTGGTCGAGGACCGCTTCGACCTGGCGATCCGCTTGGGCGCGCAAAGCGATTCCAGCCTCATCGCGAGGAAGATCGGATCGGGCCGCCGCTTCGTCGTCGCCAGCCCGGCCTACCTGGATCGAGCCGGAGTGCCGGGGACGCCGGCGGAGCTCGCCGACCACAATTGCCTCACCTTCCGGAGCCACCGGGGAAGCAATCTCTGGCGCTTCCGGGGAGGACAAGGCGAGTCGCAGGTCCGGGTCACGGGCAGCCTGTTCAGCGACAACGGCGAGGCCCTATGCGCCGCGGCGGTTTCGGGCCTGGGCCTGATCCTGGTTCCCGAGTGGCTCACCGGGATCGAGGTCAAGCACGGCCGGCTGCGCGAGCTCTTGAGCGGCTGGCGCGCGCTCCCCGAGGTCACCCCGCTCTACGCGGTCTATCCCCACCAGCGCCATCTCCCGGCCAAGGTCAGGTCGTTCATCGACTTCCTGGTCCAGCGTTTCGCCGCTCAATCGGGGTGGGATGGCGGCACCTGACTCGCGGCCGCCAAATCGGGCTAGGACGCGCCCCGCGAGAGCGGGTAACATTTCGCCGCGCCCTGTCGAGCGGGGCGGTGCAGACGGGGCGATACAAATGGTCGAGGCCCGGTGATGTTCGAACCCGGCGACGTTCAATCCGTCTACCAGTCGCTCCGCCAGAAGAGCGCGCCGCTCCTGCTTCTCGAGCGCGCCGAACACACTCCCGACCGGGTCGCCTATCGGGCCAAGAAACTGGGCGTCTACCGCGAGCGCACCTGGGCCCAGTTTCGCGACCGCGTGGCGCGTTGCCAACAGGGCCTGAAGGCGCTCGGGCTCGAGCCCGGCGAGCGCGTCGCCATCATGGGCGACGCCCAGGAGGAATGGACGATCGCGGACCTAGGCGCCCAGGCCGCGGGCGCCGTCACCTACGGCATCTATCCCACCGCTTCGGCCTCGGAGGTCGAGTATCAGATGAAGGACGGCGGCGCCGCCGTCTTCGTCGCCGAGGACCAGGAGTACGTCGACAAGATCCTGCCGCTCTTGGAGCGCTTGCCGGCGCTGCGCTGGGTGGTGGTGGTCGATACCACGGCGATGTTCGTCTACGACCACCCCAAGCTCAAGACCTACGACGAGATCCTGGAGCTCGGCCGGAAGGCGCTCGAGCGCGACGCCGCGGCCTTCGAACGGGAAGTGCGGGCGATCAAGCCCGAGGATCCGGCCTTCATCGTCTACACCTCGGGCACCACCGGGCCGCCCAAGGGCGCGCTGATCAGCCACGGCAAGCATCTGGCGGCGACCTACACCTTCGTCGCGCACTACCCCTTTCTCGCCAGCACCGAGCAGCGCACCGTGGTCTATCTCCCGTTCGGCCATGTGCTGGGCCGGGACCTGGCCATCACGCTGCCGCTGATGAGCTGGATCGTGCCGCACTACGGCGAGGACATCGAGGACCTGCCGCTGACGCTCTTCGAGGTGGCGCCGACGCTCCTGTTCACGGTGCCCCGATACCTTCAGAAGTTCGCCGCCCAGGTGCTGGTGGGGATCGAGAACACGACGCCGCTCAAGCGCAGGATCTACCGCGCCGCGCTGGGCTTCGGGCGGCGCTACGCGCGGCGCCGCTGGGAGGGCCGTCCGGGGCCGGGCGCGACGGCGCTCTACCGGCTCCTGCACGCCCTCGCCTTTCGGCCCATCCTCAACAAGCTCGGCTTCGACCAGCTCAGGCTGGTGCTCTCGGGCGGCGCGCCGCTGCCGCCCGAGACCATGGCGCTGTGGCAGATCCACGGCGTCAGCGTGGCCGAGATCTACGGCATGACCGAGACCGGCGGCGCCATCATCTCGGGCCAGCCCGCGGACTTCCCCCGCCCCGGCGACGTCGGCACGGTGGCGGCGGGCTGGCGGGTCGAGCTCGACGGGGAAGGTGTGATCCTGGTCAAGGCCGAGGACCTGTTCGAGGGCTACTGGGGCAAGGCGGAGGACACGGCCGAGATGGTCGACACCGCGGGCTGGCTCCACACCGGCGATGTCGGCGCCTGGGACGGCGACCGGCTTCGCATCATCGATCGGGCGCGCGACTTCATGGTCACCTCGGGCGGCAAGACCCTGAGCCCGACGGTGATCGAGAACGGTCTGCGCGCCAGCCCCTACGTCAGCGAGGCGGTGGTCTACGGCGACGGCCGCAACTACCTCACGGCGCTCATCGAGATCGAGTACGACACCGTCGCCGACTGGGCGCGCAGCCACAACATCGCCTACACCGGCTTCACCAGCCTGGCCGAGAACGCGCGCATCCACGACCTGATGCGGGACGAGATCGAGAAGGCCAACGCCGACCTCGCCCGGGTCGAGCAGATCAAGGCCTTCCGCATCCTGCCCAAGCTGCTCGACCCCGAGGAAGAAGGCGAGCCCGTGACGCCGACCCGCAAAGTCAAGCGGCAGCTCATGTACGAGAGGTTCAAACCGCTCGTTGAATCGATGTACAGTGGGGCCGACGAGGCGCTGATCGCCGGGGGCGTCGGCGACGCCCTGGAGGGCCTCGAAGCGAGCTCCACGCCCGAGCCGGGCGACTAGACCCGGCCGGGACACGATTGCAACAGAGAAACCCGCACCAACGGAGGACAAACATGATCTTCAAAACATTGCGTCTCGCGCTCTTGAGCGCCGGCGCGGTGGCGGCGTGGGCCGCCGCGGCGCCCGCCCAGGACGCCTACGTGGTGGGCGTCAGCGCGGCGCTGACCGGCCGCGGCTCGGGCACCTATGCCCCGGTCGTCGAGGCCATCAAGATCTATCTGAACGGGGTCAACGCCAAGGGCGGCATCAACGGCCATCCCGTGAAGCTGGTGATACAGGACAATCAGGCCCAGCCCTCTCGGGCCGGCGCCGACGCCAAGAAGTTCGTGGGCCAGGACGACCTCATCCTGGTGATGAACGCGAGTCTTTCCAGCACCTACGCGCCGATGGTGGCCGAGATCCGCAAGGCCGGCATGCCGCTCTTGTTCGCCGGCGGCGTCTGCCCCAAGGAGGTTTTCCCGCCCGCCGACAAGCTCCAGTTCTGCACTACCTCCTACGCCGCCGACCTCGACAGCGAGTTCGCCATGCACTTCGTCAAGGAGGTCGAGAACCGGAACGTCAAGCTCGGCTTCGCGGCGATGAGCATCCCGCTTTCGCGCGCCGGCATCAACCGCGCGGCGGAGGTGGCCGAGTCGCTCGGAATGACGACCGTCGACAAGGAGAACATTCCGCCGCCGACGCCCAACTACGCCCCCTTCGCCACCAAGCTCAAGGACGCCGGCGCCGAGTGGGTATTCTCGTGGGCGCCGTGGGTGACCCAGATCAAGACCTTCGAGGCACTGCGCGCGCTCGGCTGGCAGGGCAAGTTCCTCTCCTACGGTCACATCAACGCCGAGGAGGAGCTGGCGCGGGTCAAGGACGACGGCTTCTTCGTGTTCGGCGCCAACGCCATGTTCCAGGACGATCTGCCGATCCACAGGGAGATCCGCGCCGCGGCCAAGGCGGCCGGGGCCAAGTTCCCGGCGACCTACCTGGCCGAGGGTTGGATCGCGGCGATGGCCCTCGAGCAGGTGCTGGGAAAGGTCTCGTGGCCACCGAGCCGCGACAAGGTGATCGCGGCCATGAACGGCATCGAGATCGACCTCAAGGGCCTGCGCGGCGCCTCCTTGAAATGGACCGCCGAAAACCACTTCCGCACCGCCATGCATCATCGGGTCTACCGCTGGGACAGCGGCAAGAAGTCGGTGGTGCGGGTCAAGGACTGGGCCGAAAAGACCATCAAGTAGCCGGGCCCTCGCCCGGCTGCAGGCCCCTGGGCGGGTGAACGCCGCCGGGGGCCCGCTCCCCCGGACCTCGCGGGGTCAGAGGGGGCGGCCCCGGTGGCGTTCCGACCCGCGCGGCCGCCACACACTCCCATGCAGATCCTCGTCAACGTCGTCGTCCTCGCTTCCATCTACGGGCTGATCAGTTGCGGCTACGTGCTGGTCTATCGGGTGAGCCGGGTGCTCAACCTGGCCCACGGCGAGCTGATGATGATCGGCGCCTACATGCTGTTCACCACCGCGTCGCTGTTCGGCGGCCACCCGGTGGTGGCCTTGGTCACCGCGCTCGCCCTCGGTCTCGCCGTCGGCATCGTCGTCTACTGGATGCTGATGCGCCACATGACCGGCCAGTCGGTGTTCGCCGGGGTGCTGGTGACGATAGCGCTCGGCATCCTGCTGCGGGGCGTGATGGTGATGGTCTGGACGGGGCGCCTGCGCTATCCCCTCGAGGACCTGGGCTGGCACAACCCGGCCCTGCCGGTGGGCGGCGGCGCGGTCATCTCGGGCGCCGCGCTGGCCACCATCCTGATCATGGCGGCGGTCTATATCGCCCTTTTCGCCTTCTTTCGCTTCAGCCGCTGGGGCATCCGCATGCGCGCCGCCGGCGAGGACGCCCGCCTCGCCGCCCAACGCGGCATCCGCCTCCATGGCGTCTATGCCTTCGCCTGGGGCATGGCGACCTTTACCGCCGGCATCGCCGGCATGCTGATGGCGCTCGATTCAGGGATCGACGAGGCGATGGTGGTGATCGGCCTCAAGGCCTTTCCGGCGGCGCTCGTGGGCGGCCTCGACAGCTTGCTCGGCGCCCTCGTGGGCTCCCTGATCGTCGCCGCCGCCGAGGTCCTTTCGATCCACTACATCGATCCCCTGGTGAGCGACGTGGTGCCCTTCCTGGTACTGCTCGTGATGCTCATGATCCGCCCCTGGGGCCTCTTCGGCACTAGGGAAGAGCTCGAGCGGGTGTAGGCGATGGCGAGCGCGAGCGGTTACTTCAAGACCGATTACGGCCGCGATATCGTGCTGCTCGAGACCCGCCTGCAGCGGGTGAGCCTGGCCGCCTTCGCGCTTGTTCTCGTGGCCTTCCCGTTCGCCGCCTCCTCGTTCGCCCTCGACCTCGCCAATCAGGTGTTCCTGGCGGTGATCGGCGCGGTGGCGCTGATGTTGCTCACCGGCTACGCCGGCCAGGTCTCGCTCGGCCACGCCGGCTTGATCGCCGCTGGCGCCTTCACCACCGGCATCCTGTTCAAGGAGCTGGCGGCGCCCTTTTGGGTGACGCTCCCCGCCTCGGCCCTGATGGGGGCGCTCCTGGGCGTCGTCTTCGGCCTGCCCTCGTTGCGCCTCAAGGGCCTCTATCTGGCGGTGAGCACGCTGGCGCTCCACTTCATCGTCATCTTCGCGGGCGGCGAGTACGAGTCGAGGCGCGGCTTCTCCACCGGCGTGCTGATCGATCCTCCGGCCCTCGGTCCCTGGGTCCTGGACGACGCCCGCGCCTGGTACTTCGTGCTGCTGGTGGCGGACGTGGCGGTGGTGCTCTTCAGCCTCAACCTGCTGCGCGCCCGTACCGGCCGCGCCTGGTCGGCGATCCGCGACCGCGAGGTGGTGGCCGCGGCGCTGGGCATCCAGGTCCACTGGTACAAGCTCTCGGCCTTCGTCGTCAGCTCGGCCATGACCGCCGTCGCCGGCTGCTTGTTCGCCTATTACCGGGGCTTCGTCTCGGTCGAGGCGTTCTCGCTCTTCCTCACCATCCAGTACGTCGCCATGGTCATCATCGGCGGCCTGGGCTCGATCCTGGGCGCCATCTTGGGGGCGGTGTTCGTGGTGCTCTTCCCCTACGCCATCGAGGCGGCGCTGGAGGCGTTGCCGATGCTGGTCTGGTTCTCGAGCTATGTCTTCGCCGTCAACTACGCCGCCTTCGGCCTGGCGATGATCCTCTTTCTGGTCTTCGAGCCCCTGGGCCTGGTGGGCATCTGGCGGCGCGTCAGGGACTACTTCCTGCTCTGGCCGTTCCGCCACCGGCCGCTCGGAGGGGGTAACTGAGATGACCGAAAACGGGGCGCTGTTGCGGCTCGAGAAGCTCGAGGTGGTCTACCACCAGGTGCTCACCGCCGTGCAGGGCGTCAGCCTCGAGGTGCGGCCGCACCAGATCGTCGCCTTGCTCGGCACCAACGGGGCCGGCAAGACGACGACGCTGCGCGCCATCTCGGGCTTCATCGGCCTCGACGACGCCAAGGTCAGCGAGGGCGCCGTCCGCTACAAGGGAGAGCGCATCGAGAACCGGCCGCCCCACGCCGTCACCGGGCTCGGCATCGCCCTGGTACCCGAGCGCGACAAGGTCTTCGAGAGCCTCTCGGTGGTCGAGAACCTGGAGGTCGCGGTGCCGCGGCGGCGCACCGGGGGTGAGAGCCGGCGCCTGCTCGAGATGGTCTACGAGTACTTCCCCCACCTGGCGACATTGCGGGCGCGACAGGCCGGCTACCTGAGCGGCGGCGAGCGCCAGATGCTGACCATCGCCGGGGCCCTGATGTGCGATCCTGAGCTCCTGCTCGTCGACGAGCTCTCGCTGGGCCTCGCGCCGCTCGTGATCGAGGACCTGATGGAGCGGCTCAGGACCATCCACCGCGACCTCGGGGTCACGGTGCTGCTGGTCGAGCAGAACGCCCACGTGGCGCTGGAGATCGCCGATTACGGCTACGTCATGGAGAGCGGGCGCATCGTGCTCGACGGCACGCCCGAGCGCCTGCGCGGCCATCAGGACGTGAGGGAGTTCTACCTCGGCCAGGGCGAGCGCGAGGGCCGCAAGAGCTACCGTGCGGTCAAGCAGTACCGCCGCAGCCGGAGGTGGTATGGCTGAGCCCGCGCAACTCCGCCTCGAGCGGCTCTCGCTCGCCTTCGGCGGGCTCAAGGTGCTCGACGACATCACGTTGGAGGCGCACCAGGGCGAGCTCCTGGCCCTGATCGGCCCCAACGGCGCCGGCAAGACCAGCGTGCTGAACTGCGTCAGCGGCATCTACCGCCCGAGCGCGGGCCGCATCCTCTTCGCCGGGCGCGACATCACCACGCTTGCACCCCATGCCGTGGCCCGGGCCGGCATCGCGCGGACCTTCCAGCACGGCGAGCTGTTCCCGCACATGACGGTGCTCGAGAACCTGCTGGTTGCGCGCCACTCCCGGTTCAAGAGCAACGCGCTCAACGAGGGCCTGTTCTTCGGCCCGGTGCGGCGCCAGGAGATCGCCGAGCGCCGCGTGGTCGAGGAGATCCTCGACTTCGTCGAGCTGCAGCGCTACCGCAAGCAGCGCGTGGCGGGTCTCCCCTTCGGCATCCAGAAGGTGGTCGGCTTCGCCCGGGCGCTGGCCATGGAGCCGCGGCTGTTGTTGCTCGACGAGCCCTCGGCTGGCCTTAATCGGGAAGAGAAGGAGGACCTGGCGCGCTTCATCCTGCGCATCAAGCACGAGATCGGCGTCACCATGGTGTGGGTCGAGCACGACATGCAGATGGTCGCCGACCTCGCCGAGCGCATCGTTGTGCTCGATTACGGCGAGTACGTGATGGACGGCACCCCCGAGGAGGTGCTCAACGACCCCCGGGTGGTCGAGGTCTACCTCGGCAGCGGCGCTCACTGAGGCGGGGCGCCCGTGACCTTGAGGTGCCGAGGGCGCTGGGAATCGGTTCACGGATTTCCGCTTCCAGGCGGAAAGCCGACCTATACGAGTGGTTTTCAGAACTACGGCTTTTAGCCAACTTGCGACATTCGCTAGCTGTTGGCGACACCAACCATTGCGCGATTTCAGCCGCCACGGCGTGTCACTCCGGAATGCCTGCTTTCCGAAGGGCGGTAAGGCGACGCTCCAAAACCGCTCTATTTTTCAGCGGGGTGTAGTTCCCCGCCCAAGCGGCGTATGCTCTTATGGTGAATTTGGGATTGAGTCTTAATACCTCGGTCACTTCAGCCTGAGCCTCGGCTTCTCGATCCAACATCGCGTAACTCGCGGCCAGCCAGAGATGGAACGCGATGTAGTTTGGTTCGCGGCTAACGCCTTCCCGCAGTACTTTGACCGCTTGTCCATACCGCGTTGCCGTAAAATATGCCCCCCCCAAATGGAAGAGGTAACGCGGAGGAAGGTAGGGATCGAGGCGCATAGCCTTCGTGAGCACCTCGATCGCTTTATCCGCTGGCCCTGCTCTCGCCAGGTATGCCCCGAGGGTTCCCAAAGTCTCAGCGTGGGTGGGATTGAGGGCGATGGCTTTTCCGCCTTCAACCTCGGCCTTGTCGTGTTCCCCAAGGTATTGATAGGCAGATGCAATGAGCGCGTGTGCCCCTGATAATGCCGGATCGAGTTCGGCGGCCTTTTGCCCCAACACAATGGAGCGCGCTAGGTTCTGATCCCGGGCGCGGCCCCAAAGGCTCCACTCGTAAAGGTGCAGCAGACCCAAGTTTAAGTACGCGCGGGCATATTCGGGATCGATCTCGATCGCCTTTTCGAACATGCCCCTAGCCTTTTCGGTCTCTTGCCCCTCGATGTGGGAAAGAAGCTGCCTGCCGCGAAGCAAATAATCATAAGCCTCCAAGTTCACATTCTCGCGCCGGGCCGCGAGCGTTTTCTGATCCGAAATCGTCAGTTCAACTGCGAGGGCGCTTACTATCCTGCTGATCACGCTGTCCTGCAGCGCGAAAATATCCTGCATTGCCCCGTCGTATCGCTCCGCCCAGAGGTGCCCGCCGGTTATCGCGTCGATGAGTTGGGCGTTTATGCGCACCTGGTCCCCGGCGCGGCGCACGCTTCGTTCGAGTATGTAGCGGACGCCCAGATCCTCTGCCACCTGACGGATCTTCACCTGTTGGCTCTTGTAAGCGAAGGAGGAGTTCCGGGCGATGACGAATAGGCCCGAGATCTTCGACAAGTCAGTGATCAGATCATCTGTCAGACCGTGGGCGAAGTATTCCTGGCTCGGATCGTCGGACAGGTTAGTGAAGGGGAGGACAGCGATCGATGGCTTGTCTGGCAGCGGGAAGGCCATTCGCTCGATGGACGCTGGCTCTACGGTCGGTTGCCATGGACGTAGCCAAGCGAGGGAACCGGCAATCGCCGCAAGCACGACGACGCTTGCCGCGATCGCCGGCCACTTCCATGACGCGGATGATTTCTTGGTTACGCCGACGAGCCTGCCGGCATCCTCGGGCTCGGTCAGCACCCGGTATACGCGCACCGGATCGGCGATGTTTTTGACCTCTTGCTCGCCTAGTGGATAAAATCTGACATTTGAATCCCGTTGGGGATTCCCGCCGGGTTC
>CBDUZE010000028.1:0-55624 GCA_965371625.1 uncultured Alphaproteobacteria bacterium | reverse complement strand
GACCTCGCCCTTGACGCCCTGGAGCGTGCCGAGGGCGCCGCTCGCCACCTTGGCCAAGTCGTCGAGCAGGGGGTTGTCGGACTGCATCTGAGCTCTCCTTCGGCGCCTCGAGGCACTATGGAGCGGCGGCCGGCCGGAGGCAAGGGCGCCGCTTGCCGCGATCCGGAGCCACGCCTATAAGAAACCGTCGAACAGCCCTGGCGCCGCGCTCGCGGCGATTCGCGTCATGAGCCTGCCCCCGACCTTGGCCCTCATTCCCTTTCCCGTCATCGACCCGGTGCTGGTCGAGTTCGGGCCCTTCGCCATCCGCTGGTACGCGCTGGCCTACGTCGCCGGGCTGCTGTTCGCCTGGCGCTACGTGTTGCGCCTGAGCCGCGTGTCCGGCGCCGCGCTCACGGCCGCGGACGTCGACGACATGCTGGTGTGGGCGACCTTCGGCGTGATATTGGGCGGGCGACTGGGCTACGTGCTGTTTTACAACCCGGGCCATTTCCTTGCCCACCCTGGCGACATCGTGGCGGTGTGGCGCGGCGGCATGTCCTATCACGGCGGCATGCTCGGGGTGGTCGTGGCGGTGGTGTGGTTCGCGCGCCGGCGCGGCTTGGCCGTCTTGCCGATCGGCGACCTCGTGGTCCAGGGCGTTCCCATCGGGCTCTTTCTCGGCCGCCTCGCCAACTTCATCAACGGCGAGCTCTATGGCCGACCCAGCGCGGTCCCCTGGGCCATGGTGTTCCCGGGCGGCGGGCCGGCAGCGCGGCACCCGAGCCAGCTCTACGAGGCCGGGCTCGAGGGAGTGGCGGTTTTCGCCCTACTCTGGCTGGTGGCGCGCCGCCGCGGCTGGCGCCAGCGAGCGGGGCTGCTGACCGGTGTTTTCTGCATCGGCTACGCCCTCGCCCGGCTCTTCATCGAGCTCTTCCGGGAGCCCGACGCCCACATCGGATTCCTTGCCGCCGGCACCACCATGGGACAGCTATTGTCGCTGCCGTTGCTCGCCGCGGGTCTCTTCCTGGTGGTGCGGGCCGGCTCCAAGGGGTCGCCAGCGTGAGCGCGCTCGAACACCACCTCGAGGCCTTGATCCGGGCGCAGGGCCCGCTCACCGTGGCCCGCTTCATGGCCGAGGCCCTCGGACACCCTAAGCACGGCTATTACATGGGGAAGGATCCCCTGGGCGGTGGCGGCGATTTCGTCACCGCGCCCGAGATCAGCCAGATGTTCGGCGAGCTCGTGGGGCTGTGGGCGGCCACCACCTGGGAGCAGATGGGCAAGCCGGAGTCCCTCAACCTGGTCGAGCTCGGGCCCGGCCGCGGCACCCTGATGGCCGACGCCCTGCGCGCGGCCAAGGTGGCGCCCGGGTTCGCCGAGGCGGTGCAGCTGCATCTGGTGGAAACCAGCCCGCCGCTGCGGGCCCGCCAGCGCCAGGCGCTCGGCGCCGTGGGGACGGTTTGGCACGATCGCCTCATGGACGTACCCGAGGGACCGATGCTGCTGCTCGCCAACGAGTTCTTCGACGTCCTTCCGGTGCAGCAGTTCCAGCGCACCGAGCACGGCTGGTGCGAGCGCCTGATTGACCTCGACGCCCACCAAGGCGGCCGTGGCGAGCGCGGCGACGAGCCCGGCCAGGGCGGCCAGGGCGGCTTTCGGCTCGTGCTGTCGCCCCGGCCGACGCCGTCGAGCGCGCTGCTCCCGCGCGCCTTTGGCGCGGCGCCGTTGGGAAGCGTCGGCGAGGTCTGCCCGTCCGCGCTCAGTCTCGCCCGCGACATCGCCTGCCGGGTGCGGGCGCACGGCGGCGCCGCCCTGATCATCGACTATGGCCGCGCCATGAGCGCCCCCGGCGACAGCCTGCAAGCGGTACGCGGCCACAGGAGCCAGCCCTGGATCGAGGCGCCGGGAAGCGCCGACATCACCGCTTACGTCGACTTCGAGGCGCTGCGACGGGCCGCCAGTGAAGCCGGCGCCAGGGTTCATGGCCCGGTACCTCAGGGCGATTTCCTGAAGACCCTCGGCATCGAGGCCAGGGCCAGCGCGCTGCTCGAGTCGGCGCTGCCGGAGCAGCGCATCGAGATCGCCGCGGCGCTCGGCCGCTTGACCGATCCGAGCCAAATGGGCGGCTTGTTCAAGGTCTTGGCGATAACCGATCCCAAGCACCCCGAGTCCGCCGGATTCGAGCAAAAGCCATGATCCGGGCCGACAACCTGGAGCGTGCCGCCGCCGTCCGCCACGGCTTCTTCACCCGCGAGGGCGGTGTCTCGACCGGGATCTACGCCTCGCTCAACTGCGGTCTGGGCTCTGGCGATAACCCCGATCGCGTGGCCGAGAACCGCGCCCGCGCGGTCGCCATGCTGGGTCTTGACGGCGCCCCGCTGTGCACCGCCTATCAGGTGCACGGCACCGAGGTGAGCGTAGTCAACGAGCCTTGGCCGCCCGAGCGGCGGCCCAAGGTCGACGCCATGGTGACGAGCCGCTCCGGCATCGCCCTCGGGATCCTCACCGCCGATTGCGCGCCGGTGCTGATGGCCGATGCGCAGGCCCGGGTGATCGGCGCCGCCCACGCCGGCTGGCGCGGGGCGCTCGCCGGGGTGCTCGAGGCCGCGGTCGAGGCCATGGTCGAGCTCGGCGCGCGTCGCGAGCGCATCGCGGCGGCGCTGGGCCCGGCCATCGGACAAATCTCTTACCAGGTCGGACCCGAGTTCCCGGGGCCGTTCCTCGAGGCCGACGGCGCCGCCGAGAGGTTCTTCAGCGCCGCCGGCGACGGCCGATACCTCTTCGATCTCGCCGGCTATGCCTCGGAGCGCCTGCGGGCGGCGGGCCTCGGGCCGTGCGAGCACCTGGCCCACGACACCGTCGCCGAGGACGAGCTCTTCTTCAGCTATCGCCGCTCGGTGCTGCGCGGCGAGGACGACTACGGCCGCACCCTGTCGGCGATCGCGCTCGCGCCCTGACGGCGAGGCGGCGGTGGCCGGGGCCAACATGGTGTTCTTCTCGCACACGATCCTGGCCGACAGCGAAGGCGGGCTGGCGATGAGCTTGGGGCGCACCGTGGTGGTCACCGAGAGCGGCTGCGAATCGCTCTCTGCGGCGCCCCTCGATCTCATCGTCAACTGAGCATCGCCGAGATATCGCGCGACGGCGCGGCCACGCTGCGCCTTCCGCGAGCGGCCGATCATCGATATTCTGGGTCGGTCGAACTAAAGGGGGAGTATCAGGTCGTGCCGCTTCACTTCACGGTCGAAGAGCTGGCGACCCGGCGCCAGGCCGCGCTCCGGGCGATGGTGGAGGAGGGCCTCGATGGCCTGCTCATGTTCCGCCAGGAGAGCATGTACTACCTCACCGGCTACGACGGCTTCGGCTACGTCTACTTCCAGTGCCTCTACTTCGGCGCCGACGGGACGCTGACCCTGCTGACGCGTACCCCCGACGCCTTGGTCGCGCGCTTCACCTCGACGATCGAGGACCTCCGCGTGTGGCGCGACGTCCATGGCACCAACCCGGCCGACAACCTGCGCGAGATCCTCGAGGAGCACGGCTGCCGCGGTCGGGTGCTCGGCATCGAGTACGAGGCCTATGGGCTTACCGGCAACAACCTGTTGCGCCTCCAGGCCGCGCTCGACGGCTTTTGTCGGCTCGAGGACGCCTCCCACCTCGTCAGTCGCCTGCGCCTCGTCAAGAGCCCGGCCGAGCTCGCCTACGTGCGCCGCGCCGCCGAGCTCGCCGACGACGCCCTCGACGAGGGCAGGCGCCTCGCCGTGGCCGGCGCCTTCGAGGGCGACATCCTGGCCGCCATGCAGGGCATCGTGTTCAGGGGCGACGGCGACTACCCCGGCAACGAGTTCATCATCGGCTCCGGCCCCGGCGCCCTCATGGGCCGCTACATCGTCGGCCGCCGCCATCTCGACGCGGAAGACCAGCTCACCCTCGAGTTCGCCGGCGTCTACCGCCGCTACCACGCCTGCCTGATGCGCACCATCCGCATCGGCGCGCCGCCCCCGCTGGTGCTGGAGATGCACAAGGTGGCGCTGGAGGCCATGGCGGCCTGCACCCAAGTGTTGCGGCCGGGGCGCACCATGGGCGAGGTGTTCGACGCCTACGCCAAGGTCTGCGACGAGGCCGGCTTCGGCGACCACCGCTTCGCCGCCTGCGGTTACTGCCTGGGCACCACCTTCGCGCCCAACTGGATGGACTGGCCGATGTTCTACACCGGTAACCCGGTGACGCTGGCGCCCAACATGGTGTTCTTCGTTCACATGCTGCTGATGAACGCCGATGCCGGGCTCGCCGTCACCCCGGCCCACACCGTGGTCATCACCGAGGACGGCTGCGAGTCGCTGTCGCGCCATGCGCTCGACCTGATCGTCAATTGAGCTGCCGATGCGCCCGGTCTCCTCCATCGCCATCGCGGGTCATGCCGTCTGAAGGGCCTCGATTGCGGCACTTTATCGCCGCCCTGGCCCTGGTCGCGGCGGCGTGCCAGCCCGTGCCGCGGCCGTTTCAGCCCGAGAGCAAGGTGGCCGCGCCCGAGCCGCTGGTGGATCTCGGCCCCCGGGCCGGCGTCCACGTGGCGGCGATCGAGGGCGCGAGCCCAAAGACCTCGCAGCGGCTGCGGGGGCTGCTGGCGGCGGGCTTGCGCGACCGCGACGTGCCGGCATCGAGCGAGGGGTCGGAGGCCAAGGGCTACGTGCTCAAGGGCGAGGCCACGGCGCAGCCGGTTTCGGACTCGCAGACCTTGGTGGACCTGAGTTGGCACCTGTTCGACCCCCTCGGCGAGGAGGTCGGGGGCATCCACCAGGTCAAGCAGGTGTCGTCCCGCGACTGGGCTTCGTCCTCGCCGGCGCTGCTCGCCTTTCTCGCCGAACAGGCTGCGGAGAGAGTGGACAAGCTGGTGCGCCGGCTCGGCGTCGAGCGGCCCCGGGCGCCGCTGGCCTCGGTGTTCGTGGCGCCCGTCGACGGCGCGCCCGGGGACGGGCGCGTGGCCTTGACCGCGGCGATGCGCGGGGCGCTCGAGCGCCGGGCGGTGCCGATCGCCGATGAGATCCGGGACGACGCCTACCTGGTGTTGGGCTCCGTCTACATCGCTGCGGCCGGCCCGGGCCGGCAATCGGTCGAGGTCTTTTGGACCTTGCTCGACCCCGGCGGCGAGCAGATCGGCGTCGTCAGTCAGCGCAACGCGGTGGCCACGGGACGGCTCGAGGGCCCCTGGGGCGCGATCGCCGAGGCCGTCGCCGAGGGCGGCGCCGAGGGCGTCATCGACATCTTGCGCAAGGTGGGGCCGATCCGAGCGCGAGCCTCGGGCGGCTGAAGCCCAAGGGCCCCGACACGGCAACGAGGAGGAGGAGATGCCGGACTTCAAGGTGTTGACCACCAACCACACCAGCTTCACGGTCTCGGACCTCGATCGATCCCTCGCCTTTTACCGTGACGCGCTCGGCTTCGAGGTGACCTCGAAGGCGCCACGGAGCCGCGATCTGGCGGAGCGGGTCACCGGGGTCGAGGGCGCCGACATCGTCGTCGCCTTCGTGCAGGGGCCGGGGCACCGGCTCGAGCTGATCGAGTACCGGGCGCCGGCCGAGCGCGGCGCGGTGCGGCCCCGGCCCTGCGACACGGGCTTCGCCCATATCGCCTTCGACGTCGACGACATGGACGCCGCGATTGCCGCCGCCGCCAGGCACGGGGTGCACCCGATCAACCAGACGGCGGTGATCGATGCCGGCCCCAACAAAGGCGGCAAGGCGGTCTACCTGCGCGATCCCGACGGCATCACCATCGAGTTCATCCAGGCGCCGCCGGATTGAGGGGCCGGCGGCTCGCGCCCTAAAGGGTGGGCGTCACCCCAGAGGGCGTCCGCTTCACCGGCACGCCCTCGACGACATGCGCGGTACAGTCGACTCCGGTCAGAGCCAATTCCGACCCACATCCGGGTAGTCCTCCGCCAACCGTGGCGTCAATCTTCGATTGGCCCTCGCGCCACCCCCTTTATCGCAAGAGGGCGCCAAAGCCAGAGCCGCTCCCAATGCTGCGGGAGCCGGCGTAGAATCGCCGGTTAGACGCATTATCGATGCGAAATTGGCGCCCGTACGGCGCCGCGACCGAGGCGCGCGAGCCTCGGATCGACAAAACCGGTGCATGACCGTTTACAGGCCGGGGGGGCACTGCTAAATTCCGCCGCGGTGTCAATCCGGGGGGAGCCCGGCGCCGCTGGCATACCTAAAGATGCCTACCAGGAGTCACCGGGGGATGCGCCGATGAAAGTGCTCGCCGGCAACAGCAACCGGCCGCTCGCCGAGGCTATCGCCGCCTACCTCAACGTCCCCCTCACCAAGGCCAGCATCCGCCGCTTCTCGGACCTCGAGGTGTTCGTCGAGGTCCAGGAGAACGTGCGCGGCGAGGATGTCTTCGTGATCCAGTCGACGTCGTTTCCGGCAAACGACAACCTGATGGAGCTGCTGGTCTGCATCGACGCCCTGAGGCGGGCCTCGGCGCGCCGCATCACCGCCGTGATCCCCTATTTCGGCTATGCCCGCCAGGACCGCAAGCAGGGCCCGCGCACGCCGATCTCGGCCAAGCTGGTGGCCAACCTGATCACCAAGGCCGGCGCCGACCGGGTGCTCACGCTGGATTTGCACGCCGGCCAGATCCAGGGCTTCTTCGACATCCCCACCGACCACCTCTATGCGGCGCCGGTGGTGGTCAAGGACATCTCCGAACATTACGACAATAGCGACCTGATCATCGTCTCGCCCGACGTGGGCGGGGTGGTGCGGGCCCGCGCCACCGCCAAGAGGCTTGACGCCGACCTGGCGATCGTCGATAAGCGGCGCGAGCGTGAGGGCGTCTCCGAGGTCATGAACATCATCGGTGACGTCTCCGGTCGCCACTGCGTCCTGGTGGATGACATCGTCGATTCGGCCGGCACGCTGTGCAACGCGGCGGAAGCCTTGAGGGAGGTGGGCGCGGAGTCGGTATCGGCTTACGTGACTCACGGCGTGCTCTCGGGCGGCGCGGTGGCGCGAGTGGCGAGTTCGGCGCTGGAGACCCTGGTCACCACCGACAGCATCGCGACCACCGAGGCGGTGCGGGTGTCCCACAATATCCGCCGTATATCGATCGCGCCTCTGATGGCGGAAGCGGTGCGCCGCATCAGCGACGAACGTTCCGTTTCCAGCCTCTTCGACTGAGCGGGCGCGAGGCGGTAGCGACCAGCGCGGGCGGCGCGGAGGCCGTCCGCCGAGGCGGCTCCGGAGGAAGAGCACCCGCGGTGGTGTGAGACCGCGAGAAATTGAGGACGACGACCATGCCCGACGTAATCGTTCTTGCCGCGGAACTGCGCGAGAAGCCCGGCCGAGGTGCGGCCCGCGCCGCGCGCCGCGCGGGCCGCGTCCCGGCCGTGGTCTATGGCGGCAAGGGAGAGCCGATCAACGTTTCCGTCGACGGACGCGAGCTCGGCCACGAGTTCGAAAAGGGCGGCTTCACCAACCGGATGTTGGATCTCAAGATCGATGGCGAGACCAATCGGGTGCTGCCCCGCGAGATTCAACTCCATCCCGTCACCGACGCCTTGATGCACGTCGACTTCCTGCGCCTGGCCGAGGACTCGCGGATCAGGATCATGGTGCCGGCGAGGTTCGTCGACGAGGAGGAGTCGCCCGGCCTCAAGCGCGGCGGGGTGCTCAACGTGGTGCGCCACGAGATCGAGTTCTACTGCCGCGCCGATTCGATTCCAGAGCAAATCGTGATCAGCCTCGAGGGCCTCGAGATCGGCGAGGGCATCCACATCAGCGACGTCGAACTGCCCGAAGGCGTGACCCCGGCCATCACCGACCGCGACTTCACCATCGCCACGGTCGCCGCCCCGACCATCCACATCGAGGAGGAGGTCGAGGCAGAGGAAGGCGAAGAGGAAGAGCTCGAGGGCGTCGAGGAGGGTGCCGAGGAGGGTGCCGAGGAGGGCGCCGAGGAGGGCGCCGAGAAGGCGGCCGAGGACGCGGGCAAAGAGAAGAAATCGGAGCGGTCGTGACGGCCCGGGCCGTTGCTTGCCCGAGATCGCTCCCCCTGACCGCCGCGGCGGGCCGACCGGGCGCGACGCGCGCGGCCGCCCCGCGCCCGGCGCCACGAGGCTGACGGAGCAAGGCCCGTGCTGCTCCTGGTGGGGCTGGGGAACCCTGGCCCGCGACACGCCAGGAACCGCCACAACATCGGCTTCATGGCGGTGGACGAGATTCTCCGCCGCTACGACTTCGGGTCGCCGAGAAAGCGCTTTCACGGTCTCTTCGCCGAAGGCCGCGTCGCCGGCGAGAAGGTGCTGGCGCTCAAACCCCTGACCTACATGAACCGCTCGGGGCGCTCGGTACGGGCGGCGCTCCGCTTCTACAAGCTGCCGCTCGACAGGGTGGTGGTCTTTCACGACGACCTCGACCTCCAGCCCGGCAAGCTCAAGGTCAAGAGCGGCGGCGGCAACGCCGGCCACAATGGCCTCAAGGACATCGACCCGCAAATCGGCCGCGGCTACCGGCGGGTGCGCCTCGGCATCGGCCATCCCGGCGACAAGCACCGGGTGCTCAGCTACGTGCTCAAGAACTTCGCGAAAGCCGAGCGCGAGCGCCAGGAGAGGCTCATCGAGGCGGTCGCCGAGGCGGCGCCGCTGCTGATCGAGGGCGACGATCCCGGCTTCATGACCCGGGTGGCGCTGATCCTCAATCCGCCCAAGCCCAAGCCGCCGCGGCGGCGCCCGCCGCCGCCCGACGACGGCGAGCGGCCGGCGGGGTGAGGTCGCGGTCGCGGCGGCGACGCGGGCGAGGCCGCCTCAGACCCCGACCGTGCCGTAGGCGCCGACGCCGACGATGAAGCGGCCCACCCGTTTGACGTAGCTCACCTTGCGGCCGATTTTTTCGGTGCAGGGGTTGTACCACTCGTACTCGACCCAGCCCTCGCCGCCCTCGGCGGTGAGGCGAACCATCTCCTGAACGAAGAGACGGCCGCGGGAGTCGCGGGCGCCGCTGGCGTCGCTCCCGACCAGCCCGGGGAAGCCGCCGTTGACCCACACCAGGCCCTCGATGTCGATGACGAAGACGTAGAGGTCGCGGTCGATGAAGCCGCCGCCGGGGTCCATGAAGCGCTGGAAGGCGCGCACCGGCCCGGCCCGCTCCAGGTGCGCCGCCGCCCGCCCGGCCAGGGCCCGGGCCTCCTCGGGCAGGGCGAAATCGCACTGGGGCTCGGCGCCCGCCGGGATGCCCGAGAACAGCGCCGCGACAAGGCTCAGCACCGCGAGGGTGCGGCGCGCCCCGTGCGCCCCCGGCCCCAGGCCTGGTTCGAAAGCGATGGCTCCGCTCATGGCCGCCGAGGGTAGCAACCCCGGCGCTCGAGGCCAATCGCCTCGCCGGGTCGTCGCACGCGCCGGGCCGCTAGCCGCCGCCCACCGCCGGAGGAGGCGCGGGCCGCGGGAGCACGAACCTCTGATAGAGGTAGCCGATGGCGACCAGGCTGAGCCCGAGGCCGAGGAACGAGGCCACGCGGTAGAGGCCGGTGAGCGCCGACATGTCGGAGAGGAACACCTTGGCCACCGTCACCAGGACCACCGCCAGCGAGGCGTAGCGCAAGCGCGCTTCCGCCCGCCAGACGCCGAGCGCCAGTAGGGCGCCGGCATAAGCGAGCCAGGCCACCGAGTAGGCGTACCACTCGGCGTCGCTGGTAGGCCCGACGCCAAGCACCTCGCCGTGGAAGGCGTGGCGCACCTCGAGCGAGAGGTAGACGAAGACCAGCCCCAGCCCCAGCACGCCGGCGGCGCCGGCCACCCGCGGATGGCCGGCGCGGCGCAGCACGCCCACGAACAGGAAGGCGAAGCCGGCCGGCACCGCGTAGGCGAGCAGGAGCAGGTCGAAGAGCAGGGTTTGGCCGACCTGCTGGTGCGACCACAGCGGATTCGACACCAGAACCTGGAGCACCACCACCTGGGCCGCGGCCGCCCCGGCGAGCAGGCGCCAGCCCCAGGCCAGTACCAGGCGAGCGTCGCGCCGGGCGCGAAGGGCGAGGCCGTACGCGAGCGCCAGCCAGGCGATCGATTGCAGGCTTTGCTCGAGCAGGCGGTAATGGGGGCTGTCGAGAGCGCCGGTGACGAGGTCGCGGATCTCGAGCGTCACCAGCAGCACCGCGAAGGCCAGCGCCCCGGCCTCGAGCACCGTGACCAGCGGGTCGCGCGCGGCGCCGCCGAACCAACGCGCGGCGAAATAGAACGCGGCGGCGGGGAGGAGGTCCGCACCCTGCTCGTAGGCGTCTAACCAAGCTCCATCAAAGACATCGGAGTCCGAGAACTAGCCCGTAGATCATTAGGCAATTCACCAACCCCCAAATAAGCTCTGGTCCCGTCAGACGCAGCTTGCCCGCATTCTGGTAGCCTGGCGGTTCGGGCAGCCCCCAGGCAATCGCAAGAACAATTAGAGCGGAAAGCGCCAAGCCCGTATACCATTCAGAGAACTGTTTAATTGGTATGGTTTCGAGGATTGTCCACAAGGCTGTCACTAGTGCAGCCGTACCCGCAAACGTGAAGGACGTTCCAGGTGCGTAAAAATCCTTTGCCGCTAGCGACATACGCTGCAAGGGTGATCTTGGCTCCTGGTTCTCGGATTGCCCGTTGCCTTCAGACATCGTCTCAGCCTCTCTTCTGTTCTCACCTTTCATGGCCAAACCCAATACCACCATGCCCTTTACACATCTATGACTCCACCACCCCTAACTTCAGCATCCAATATCGGTGACCCTATTTCGTCAAATCCGCGACCTGCAAATCTGTGACAAGCCGACCTACCAATGTGCGTCCAGGCCTACCGTGTCCACTGAAGAGCCGGTAGATTTGCAGGCGCTTTCATGGCGATGGGTCGGTTTCGAAAAATTACGACGGGTTGCAAGCGGCTTCAGTCCCAGGGCTGGCGCGGAGGACCAAGGCGATTGACGACCTGCTGGGGAGAGACGGGTGACCTGTAGAAGCCTGGACGCCAGCCGTGGTCTTTGGCCTCGTCCTCCTCCACCACGACCAGCACGTGCTGATACCCCCTGATATCAGCCATGGGGTCACCAGGCTCCCCGAACTTCGGGACCGTGGACAGGTCGCTCAGGAAATGCTCCTGGGCAAGGTCGAGCTTGTTGATGCAGTCATCGAGACTGAGGGTGTAACTCGGCTTTTCGCCTTGGGTGGGGCCATCTCCCTCCTTGGCCAACCAAACATCAGCCACGGCGTCCTCCTAGTCCTGGCGCGGATGAGACAGGTCTAGCCGAGGATATTGCACCGTGGCGATCTGCCTGACCAGGGTAGATGGCCTGTTAGCGCCGCTTCATTGATGTCAGCTCGCACCTGGCTAGCTTTCCTCGTTGCCCCGCGCGCTATGATGGGTACTCCTTGATCGGATCACCCAAATCCTACACCAATTAGCTAGAAAACGGTATTCCTAGATATGCGCACCTCGACTCATGCTATCATGCAGGCCGATGGAATGATGGTCAGCGGGAGGATGTGAGCCTCAACAAGCGTGAGGTGACGGTTCGCACTAGATGGGAGTATTGGGTTATAAGGGCAGCCCGTTCAAGGCGGGCGTGAGTTCTTTCGTGCTCGAACGAAGGATAACGGCTAATGCATGCAGACGAAGCTAAGGAGTACATAGTTGACAATATCAAAGTACCTCGACAGAGGGTTACAGTAGCGAAGGCATTCATTCTCAAGAACTTTGATCCAAACTCAGAGACGCTCATCAAATCATTCCTTGATTCAGTAGACGCCGAGATGCCACAACAAGTTGTACTGCATCAGTCGGTGGATGCCGTGCCGACCTTGAAACAAGCAGCTGAGGCCATCTCATGGAAACTGGCCGCTTGTGAAGCCATTTGGGGGTTGATTTCAAGCAGTTTCCTTATACCCGCATCAAACCAATTCTATGGTGATATCGGCGGGTTGGGTTGGACCACAGTCGTCCCCGGAAGCGGCGGCAGTAGCTCAGGCTTTTCGCTCGATGAGTTGTCCATTCGTGTGCCGTCCCAACTTGTTCTACCGAGATCGTCACACAATGATCTAAGCCAGCCTCTGACCGACCCGGACCTTTACCTGAAGGAATTGAACCTTCCAAATTTGCCGCAGGAAATTGAAGAGGCTTTGAGAGAAGCTGTCAGGTGTTTTCGGTACGATATGTATCTTGCCTGTCTGGCAATGCTCGGAAGAGCTTCTGAAGGGGCCTGGATCGAGTTGGGGCTTGGCTTGGCAAAGGCGGCGCCAAGACTTGGCTCCACAAGCCAGACAAAGGTAAATAAAATAATTCAGGACTTAGAGAGTACTTATATTGGCATAGCAAGGAAGATCCAGATGACCGTCAAGCTTTACGAAAAACAGGATGTTGTCGAAATACTTTCAAGAAAAAGTAAAGTCAAGCTAGAAGACTTACGAAATTCGGTGACATGGGTCGATGCGGTGCGCGAATCTCGCAACTCCATTCATTATGGTGTTAAACCATCCATGTCGAACTCCTATGAGAAAGTTGGAGCACTTCTAATTGGAGCGGTCCCACACATCAGGATGCTGGTGACGCTAACCACAGCAGCAAGAAAGGCGACGAAGTAGAGTTTTTAACTCTGAACCCGACCGTCCCGCGACGGTGCCGAAAACTCGCGCAGCTCTCAGCCTCGATCCACGATTTCCCTCACAAATCCGCGACCCCACCTCATGGAATTTTCACATACCATATCCATACTTCCTTCCTAGATAACCATGACTTGCTTCCTACATATCCGTGACCTGCAAATCCGTGACGCACCCACCCCGTGGGCGAGATCATGTGGCGTCACGCAGAATTCGCCTTCGACCCCGATATTTGCTATGCTACTGGTGACCGCAAGTGGTCGTCCCGGATATGTCGGCTCTTATGGGCGAGGCAAAGAAACATCATTACGTACCCGCATTCTATCTTGCCGCTTGGACCGGTGACGACGGACGAATTTCGATATTTCAAAACTTTGGGGGACGTATCCATCGCTCGCGACACACGCCCAAGCACACCGGGTTTGAATATCATCTGTATTCATACTCACAGGCGTTTTCCGCAAAAGACCGTGCTGACATAGAAACGACATTTTTTCAGAGACTTGACGATGTAGGCGCTTTGATTGTTCGTAAGATCATTGGCTACGAGGAGATTTCCGATGAAGAACGGATTCTTTGGACTCAGTTCGTTCTCTCTATGCGAGTCAGAACGCCTGACAACGTTGCGAAAATTAAGGCTGCTGGCTCAGAGTATCTGGTTAGAAATCTAGATGCGGGGCAGTCCGACTATGAAAAAGCAAGGAGCTCGGATGATCCTGAACGTTTCGTAGATTGGGTGGAACTAAAGTACCCCGGCCTTATCGAAAACATCGGTGTTGGGCAGATACCGAAGATAAGCTCAAGTCCGAGGGTAATGTCTAACTTTGCCGCGTTCGACTGGTATGTCGTAGATATTGAGAAGTCTTCAAAGGCACTTTTGAGTTCAGATCGGCCCTGTGTATTCACATCGGGGCTGGACAAGCCGGATTGCATTGTCGCTTTGCCGTTGTCTCCTCGTCATGCATTCTTTGCATTTCGGTCAGGATCGAAAGCACAAGAACGTCTGATGGCCGCATCTGTAAACGAACTAGTCCGATCACTGAATGACTCGGTCGTGGCGCAGGCCCGCGAGCGAGTGTATGCGAAGTCTTCGGAAGACGCGCCCGACAGCTTTCTTATCAAAAGATTGTCGCGAACAGAACCACGGCAAAGGGCGTAGACACGGCTTTCTTATCATAATTTGTTGCCTACCAGTTTCTGCGGGTACGATTTTGGAAACCCGCAAATCTCATCCATCCCGCGCCCATCCCCTCTCCATCCAACCCCAACCCCTCGTGCAACCGACGCCCAAAAACCGCCCACCTCAGAGCCCAATACCACCATTCCTATTACAAATTTGTGACTCCACTCCCCGCGACTTTCGCATCTAAAATCCGTGACCTAGTCCCCATCTGCACCGTCCACAACCTGTGCAAGCTCATCACCCATCAACCCGTCTGAGCCAGCGCCAAAGACCATGACTCAAACCGCACACCCCCTCAGCCCCACTCAATTCCCAGCCAGCCAAAGCCTTATTCGGGCAGGCTCCTAGCCGCCGCCCACCGCCGGAGGAGGCGCGGGCCGCGGCAGCACGAACCTCTGATAGAGGTAGCCGATGGCGACCAGGCTGAGCCCGAGGCCGAGGAACGAGGCCACGCGGTAGAGGCCGGTGAGCGCCGACATGTCGGAGAGGAACACCTTGGCCACCGTCACCAGGACCACCGCCAGCGAGGCGTAGCGCAAGCGCGCTTCCGCCCGCCAGACGCCGAGCGCCAGTAGGGCGCCGGCATAAGCGAGCCAGGCCACCGAGTAGGCGTACCACTCGGCGTCGCTGGTAGGCCCGACGCCAAGCACCTCGCCGTGGAAGGCGTGGCGCACCTCGAGCGAGAGGTAGACGAAGACCAGCCCCAGCCCCAGCACGCCGGCGGCGCCGGCCACCCGCGGATGGCCGGCGCGGCGCAGCACGCCCACGAACAGGAAGGCGAAGCCGGCCGGCACCGCGTAGGCGAGCAGGAGCAGGTCGAAGAGCAGGGTTTGGCCGACCTGCTGGTGCGACCACAGCGGATTCGACACCAGAACCTGGAGCACCACCACCTGGGCCGCGGCCGCCCCGGCGAGCAGGCGCCAGCCCCAGGCCAGTACCAGGCGAGCGTCGCGCCGGGCGCGAAGGGCGAGGCCGTACGCGAGCGCCAGCCAGGCGATCGATTGCAGGCTTTGCTCGAGCAGGCGGTAATGGGGGCTGTCGAGAGCGCCGGTGACGAGGTCGCGGATCTCGAGCGTCACCAGCAGCACCGCGAAGGCCAGCGCCCCGGCCTCGAGCACCGTGACCAGCGGGTCGCGCGCGGCGCCGCCGAACCAACGCGCGGCGAAATAGAACGCGGCGGCGGGGAGGCCGTAGCCATAGAGCAGCCAGTTGAGACCGGGGAGCGTTCCCAGGGCATAGTCGAGGAGGTTGTAGTTGAGCACCAGGCGCACCAGCACCACGGCGGCGACGATCAGGGCGACGCGGCGCAACGAG
Organism: uncultured Alphaproteobacteria bacterium; assembly: GCA_965371625.1. Classification (GTDB taxonomy): domain Bacteria; phylum Pseudomonadota; class Alphaproteobacteria; order CBDUZE01; family CBDUZE01; genus CBDUZE01. The sequence goes on along the minus strand of CBDUZE010000028.1, from coordinate 40,520 downwards.
CGGAGCTCGAGGCGCCCGGCGATCCAGGCCAGCGCCGGCAGCTCGAGGCTCAGCGCCAGCGTCAGCCAAGCCTCCTCGAGGGCCATGGCGGCGGCCAGGCTGAGGGCGGCGACGGCGGCCGCGGCGTAGGCGCCGAGCGCCGCCGCCAGGCCCTCACGGGCGCGGTAGCGCTCGACGCGCGCCGCCGCCGCCACGGCGATCGCGGCCACCACCAGCGCCGCCGCGGCCCAGCCCAGGTCGACCTCGAAGCCCCGGATGCGCCAGAACGCCAGCGCCAGCAGGATCACCGGCGTCGCCGCCGAGACCCCGGCCCAGAGCAGCGGCCGGCGCGCCCCCCACAGGGCGACGAAGCCGCCCACCCCCAGCACGGCCGCCATAATCGCCGTCGTGATCAGGAACGGCGCCAGCTCGGGCGGCACGATGGGGCCGAGGGCGTGGCCGTAGCCACGCCCCTCGATGGAGAAGAAGGGCTCGCGCCGGGTGATGATGTGAGGCAGGTGCCAGGCGGCAACGGCGAGCACCGTGAGCAGGGCCGCCACCACCGCCAGGGCATCGAACGGCGCCTCGCGCCGCCCCACCGCCAGGTAGAGCACCACCAGCAGCGCCAGTGTGACCAGCGAGGCGGCGCCGTAGCCATCCATCCGCGCCAGCATGAAGGTCAGCAGGGCCACGGTGCAGGCCGCGATCCAGGCCACCCGACGGGCCATGTCGAGGGGGCGCAGCAGGCGCCGCCAGCCGACCAGCGCGTCGAGGGCGTCGGCGGGCACGCGCAGGAACAGGAAGAGGGCGGCGAGGAGCAGCAGGTAGAGCCCCACCGCGGCCCCGTCGCCGGGCGCCCAGGCGGACATGAACCACAGCACCACCCACAGCGCCGCGCCGGCCAGGGCCGCCCACCCCAGCCACCACCAGGCCATGAAGCGGACCACCGCCAGGGCGCCCGCCGCCAGCGCCAACAGGTAGGGGAACAGGGTCCAGGCCGAGGGCGTCTCGGTGCTCACCAGGAGGGGGGTGAGAAAGCCGCCGAGCAGGCCCAGGAGCGCGATGAAGGGTCCCTGCAGCAGCGCCAGCGCCACCGCCGCGGCGGCGACCAGCGCCAGCAGCACGAAGGCGACCACGGGAGCGAGCAGGGCGTAAAGCTCGTAGGCCGCGTAAACGCTGGCGAAGGCGGCGAAGAGGCCGGCCGCGGTCAGCGCCGGCGGCACGTAGTCGGGGCGGATCGCGGCAACGGCGCGCTGCAGCGGCTGACGCCGCAGCCACTCGCCGGCGACGACGAGGGCGGCGCCGAGCAGGAAGCCGAGCACCACGCGCACCGTGGGACCGAGCCAGCCCTGCTCGATCGAGTACTTGACCAGGAACGCGGCGCTGAGCGAGATGGTGACGGCGCCGAGCCATACCAGCCAGCGCGAGGTCAGCCGCTCCTCGAGGCCCCGGCCGAGCTCCGCGAGGTCCGGCGCCACGGGTGGCGGCGTCTCGGCCTCGGCGTCCTCGTCGCGGCCCGGCTCGGGCGCGCCCGCTTGCCAATCGAGCGCGGCCTCTTCCGGCGCCTCGGACGGGACGGCGGCCGCGGCCTCCTCGATGTCTGGCTCGGCCGCCGCTTCGGCCGCGGCTTCGGGCGCCGCTTCGGGCCGCTCCCGCCCGCGCGCCGCCAGCTCGGTCTCGAGGCCGTGAAGCCGCTGTCCCAGGGCCTCGAGCTCGCGCTGCCGCTGCTCGTCGAGCTGGCGCGCCCGGCGCCACCGAAACAGCGACCAGATGCCGAGGGCCGGCCCGATCAGGATGTAGAGTCCCAGCGGGAGGAGGAGGAGCTCGATCACGATGCCTTACCCGCGCCGACGGCGTCGCGCCGGGGCAGCCTCGGTCCCGCGCACGCGGCCATCCGCGAGGATCGCGCTTAAGACGGCCCGCGCGCAAGCGCAATCGGCGGCTTGCCCTCGGGCGCGCCGAGGTGCTTCTATCGAGCGAGCGGCTGGGGGCCAGGGACAGGGGCCGAGATGGGCTTCAGATGCGGCATCGTCGGCCTGCCCAACGTCGGCAAGTCGACGCTCTTCAACGCGCTGACGGCGACCGCCGCGGCCGAGGCGGCGGGCTATCCCTTCACCACCATCGAGCCCAACATCGGCCGCGTGGCGGTGCCCGATGCGCGGCTCGCGACGGTGGCAGGGCTCGCGGGCTCGGCCAAGGCGCTGCCCACCTACCTCGACTTCGTCGACATCGCCGGCCTGGTGGCGGGGGCGAGCCGGGGCGAGGGCCTGGGCAACAAGTTCCTCGCCCACATCCGCGAGGTCGACGCGCTGCTCCACGTGCTGCGCTGCTTCGAGGACCCGGACGTGAGCCACGTCGAGGGCCGCATCGAGCCGGTGGCCGACGCCGAGACCGTGGCCACCGAGCTGATGCTGGCCGACCTCGAGAGCCTGGAGCGGCGGGCCCAGGGTCTGAGCCGCAAGGTGCGCGGCGGCGACGCCGGCGAGGCGGCCCGCCTCGCCCTGGTGGAGCGCGCGCTTCCGCTGTTGCGCGAGGGGCGGCCGGCACGCGCGCTCATCCTCGCGGGGGGCGAGGAAAAGGCCTTCGCCGAGCTCCAGCTCTTGAGCGCCAAGCCCGTGCTCTACCTCTCGAACGTGGACGAGGCGGCGGCCGCCTCGGGCAACGAACACTCGGCCCGGGTGGCCCGGATGGCGGCGCGCGAGGGCGCCGCCGCGGTGGTGATCGCGGCGGCGCTCGAGGCCGAGATCGCCCAGCTCGACGAGGCCGAGGAGCGGGCCCTGTTCCTGGCCGACCTGGGGCTCGAGGAATCGGGCCTCGCCCGCGTCATCCGCGCCGGCTACGACCTCCTCGAACTCATCACCTTCTTCACCGCCAACGAGAACGAGGCCCATGCCTGGACCCTGCGCCGCGGCGGTCATGCGGCGCAAGCGGCGGGCCGGGTCCACGGCGACATGGAGCGCGGCTTCATCTCGGCCGAGACCATCGCTTACGACGACTTGGTCGCCGCCGGCGGCGAGCCGGGCGCCCGCGAGGCCGGCAAGATGCGCCTCGAGGGCCGCGACTACGTGGTCGAGGACGGCGACGTGTTGCGCATCCGCTTCAAGGTGTGAGGGCGGGGGGGGGCTTGGCGGCGCGGGGCGAAGCGGGCACTCTACGGCCCGCCCCGCCCGGGCAACACCGCATCAGGGAGTGAACCAGAATGGCTGAAACCCTCACCCTAAGTGCCAACGACGGACACCAACTCGCCGCCTACCTGGCGACGCCCGAGGGCGCGCCCAAGGGCCGCATCGTGGTGATCCAGGAGATCTTCGGCATCAACGTGCACATCCGCGGGGTCTGCGACGGCTTCGCGGCCGACGGCTACACCGCCCTGGCGCCGGCGCTCTTCGACCGCATCGAGCCCGGTATCGAGTTCGAATACGGCGAGGCGGACGTCGCCCGCGGCCTCGAGCTGCGCGCCCAATGCCCCTGGGACAAGGTGGTGCTCGACATGGCCGCGGCCCGCGCCCACCTCGAGGCCGAGGGCGCCGTGGCCGTGGTCGGCTACTGCTGGGGCGGCTCGGTCACCTGGCTCGGCGCCACCCGGCTCGATTTCGCCTGCGCCGTGGGCTACTACGGCGGCCAGATCATCGACTTCGTCGACGAGACCCCGCGCTGCCCCACCATGCTCCACTTCGGCGCCGTCGACTTCGCCATCCCGTTGGCCGACGTCGACAAGATCCGCGCTGCCCACGAGGGTGTTCCGGTGCACGTCTACGAGGGCGCCGGGCATGGCTTCAACTGCGAGCGCCGCGCCAGCCACCACGGCGAAGCCGCGGCGCTGGCGCGCGAGCGCACCCTGGCCTTCCTCGCCCAACATTTGCGCTGAAGGGCGTGCCTGCGCGGCCCCGGGGCGCCCGGGGGCAGATTTACAGCCCCGCGGCGGCGGATTATAAGTGGCGCGACCTTATTCGAATCCGTGACAGCCAAGGAGCGGGGAACGGCCATGCCCGAAGCCGACACCGTCGCCTCGAGGGAGTTCCGGCCCGAGCTCCCGGCGAGCACCGAGGGCTTCTTCCTCAAGGGCTCGAACAACCTCGATTGGGGGATGAAGAACCGCCTCGCCAACATCTTCGATCCGCGCTCCGGGCGCGCCGTGATGCTGGCCTTCGACCACGGCTACTTCCAGGGTCCGACCACCGGGCTCGAGCGCATCGACCTCTCGATCGTGCCGCTCACGCCCTACGCCGACGCCCTGATGCTGACCCGCGGCATCCTGCGTTCGTGCATCCCACCGACCTATCGGGGCGGCATCGTGGTGCGCGCCAGCGGCGGCCCCAGCATCCTCAAGGAGCTCTCCGACGAGGAGATCGCGCTCGGCATCGACGAGGCGGTGCGCCTCAACGTCGCCGCCATGGCGGTGCAGGTCTTCGTCGGCGGCGAGTTCGAGACCAAGTCGATCCACAACCTGACCCGGCTGATCGACGCCGGATTCCGCCACGGCATCGCCACCTTGGGCGTCACCGCGGTGGGCAAGGAGCTCGTCCGCGACGCCCGCTACCTGCGCCTCGCCACCCGCATCTGCGCCGAGCTCGGCGCCGGGATCGTCAAGACCTATTACTGCGATGACGGCTTCGACACCGTGACCGCGGCCTGCCCGGTGCCGATCGTCATGGCCGGCGGCAAGAAGATGCCCGAGCTCGAGGCGCTGCGCATGGCGCGCAACGCCGTCGACCAAGGCGCGGCCGGGGTCGACATGGGCCGCAACATCTTCCAGTCCGAGTGCCCCGAGGCCATGATCCAGGCGGTGCGCAAGGTGGTCCACGAGGACGCCCGGCCTGAGGAGGCGCACGAGCTCTACCGCGAGCTCAAGGAAGGCATCGAGAAGTCGGCGGCCTAGCGGCGCAAGGAACGCGGCCGATGGTCGCCGTCCCCTCACCCTCCCGCTGCGCGGTGCCCTCCCTCTCCCCCGGGGGGAGAGGGCCGGGGTGAGGGGCGGCCGACAAGGGGTGCGATAGGGCGATGGAGAACCGCTGGCGCGACGACGGGGCGGCCGCGTGCATCGAGCGCTACGGCGCCGAGCACGGCGAGGACCTGGCGCTCCGCCTCTACTCGAGCCGCCTGATCGGCGCCGATCCGGGCCTGGTGCTGCACGGCGGCGGCAACACCTCGCTCAAGGGCACCCGTACCGACCTCCTGGGCGAGCCCGCGGCGGCGCTCTTCATAAAGGCCTCGGGCCACGACCTCGCCGACATCGAGCCCGCGGGCCTGGTGGCGGTCGAGCTTGTCGGCCTCCACCGGCTGCGCGCGCTCGACGAACTCTCGGACCGCGCCATGACGACCGAGCTGCGCCGCAACCTCTTCGACCCCGGCGCCGCCACGCCCTCGGTCGAGACCCTGGTCCACGCCTTCCTCCCGGCCCGCTTCATCGACCACAGCCACGCCGACGCCGTGCTCGCGCTGACCAACCAGTCGGGTGGCGCGGCGGTGGTGGCGCGGGCGCTGGGCCAGGAGGTGGTGGTGCTCCCCTACGTGGCGCCCGGCTTCGAGCTCTCGAAGGCGGTGGCCGAGGCGGCCGCGTCGAGGCCCGAGGCCCGCGCCATGGTCTGGGTGCAGCACGGCATCGTGACCTGGGGCGAGACCGCGCGCGAATCGTACGAGCTGATGATCGAGCTGGTGTCGCGCGCCGAGGCCTACCTGGAGCGCCACGCCCGCCCCGCACCCGCGCGCGCCGCCCGCACCTCGCCCGAGACGGCGGAGGCGCGGCTCGCCCGGGTGGCGCCGCTGGTGCGGGGACGCCTCGCCGCGCCGAGCGGCGATCCCGACCGCCCCCAGCGCCGCGTCGTGCTGCGCCCGCTCACGAGCCGCGAGGTGCTCGACGCCATCGATGCCGAGGGCGCGCGCGAGCTCCTGCTCTCACCGCCGCTGACCACCGACCACCTGATCCGCACCAAGCTGCTGCCGGCCTGGGTCGAGGCTCCCGACTACGACGACGAGGCTCAGCTGGGCCGCCAGCTCGACGAGGCCATCGGCGGTTACGCCCAAGCCTATGGCGCCTACCTGGAGCGCCACCGCGCGCGCGTGCCCGAGGGCATCGAGCCCTTCGATGCGCTGCCGCGGGTGGTGCTGATGCCGGGGCTGGGCGCGCTCGCCGCCGGCCGCGACGCCCGTGCCGCGGTGATCGCCCGCGACATCACCCGCCAGACCATCGCCGCCAAGGGGCGCGTCGCCGCGCTGGGCGCCCAATACCAGAGCCTCGACGAGGCCCACCTCTTCGACATGGAGTACCGCGTCCTCCAGCACGCCAAGCTTTCGGACGCGGCCGAGCCGCCCTTGGCCGGCACGGTGGCGCTGGTCACCGGGGCCGCCGGCGCGATCGGCTCCGGCGTCGCCGAGGCGCTTCTGGAGGCCGGCGCCCACGTCGCCGTCAGCGACCTCGCGGGCGCGTCCCTCGACGAGCTCGCCGCCGAGCTCGCGGCCGAGTACCCGGAGCGGGTCGCCGGCGTCGCCCTCGACGTCACGGACGCGCAGTCGGTGGCCGCCGGCTTCGCCGCCGTGAGCGCGCTCTGGGGCGGCGTCGACCTGGTGGTGATCAACGCCGGCCTGGCCCACGTGGCGGCGCTCGAGGCGCTCGAGCTCGAGGCCTTCCGCCGCCTCGAGCGGGTCAACACCGAGGGCACGCTGTTGCTGCTCGCCGAGGCCGGGCGCCACATGAGGCGCCAGGGCACGGGCGGCGACGTGGTCCTGGTCTCGACCAAGAACGTGTTTGCCCCGGGCGCGGCCTTCGGCGCCTACAGCGCCACCAAGGCCGCGGCGCACCAGCTCGCCCGCGTCGCCAGCCAGGAGTTCGCGCCGGCGGACGTGCGCGTCAACATGGTGGCGCCCGACGCCGTGTTCGGCCACGGCGCGCGCAAATCGGGCCTCTGGGCCGAGGTCGGCCCCGAGCGCATGAAGGCGCGCGGCCTCGACGCCGAAGGCCTCGAGACCTACTACCAGGAGCGCAATCTGCTCAAGGCCCGGGTCACGGCGCGCCACGTCGCCAACGCGGTGCTCTTCTTCGCCACCCGCCAGACCCCGACGACAGGCGCCACGCTCCCGGTCGACGGCGGGCTGCCCGAGGCGACGCCGCGGTGACGGGGGGGCGGAGGCGATGGGCTGGGGGTTGGGGTTGAGGCGCTGATATCGGTTTTCGGATCGCAAACCGGTCCATGAACTGCCGCAATCGGTTGGGCTTTTGATAGCAGTAACGGTTATTGGCTAACCTAGAGTGGCTTTCGGAAACGGTGGTGTGAGCCCCCTTTCAGCCTTACACTTCTGACAGTAAAAGTTGCGAAAGAGCTGACAATCTAAAAAGGTAGATTCATGCGAATCAATGTTGTTCCTAATACATCTCGTGTTCCCTCCGAAGGACGAGATGCCGGTTACCTTTGGACTGATAACTGGAATGACTGGTACAGATACCGGACGCTTTATGAGCTAGTCTATTTTGACCCCGATGGTAACAAGCACGAAATCGGCGCGGTCAAGATCGGCGAATTCGACATGGAGGAGGAGCAGGCGCGGCCAAACCTGCCTAACCAATTCGAGACCTTGGGCGATCGGTTCTTCTCACTAGGCCAAGGCCCCTCCTACTATGAGGCCATCACGGCACTCGGCGAGAACGTCTCAAACCAGCTCCTAACTGCGCTGAGAGACGTGGTTGCAAATCCGGATCTGCTCCAGCGAGCCTTGGACGAAAATGTGATGGGGGTTTCACTCCTTCGATCCGTCACAGTCCGATCCGTGCAAGGGCAATTTAGGCGCATACTAGATGGCGGAGCCGCGCTCACTAATTATAGCTTTCGCTACGACGGCCCCGTACCCTCGGACGAAGACATTAGTCGACTTTCTCTAGAGTTCGATGTGACGCCCGATTCTACACCACCGACGAACATTCATGTTCTCATCGGTCGGAATGGCGTCGGGAAGACATATTTGCTGTACGCGATGACTCGGGCATTGGTGTTTCCGGAAGAGGATTCTGCCGGCGACGGTTTTTTCACGTCCCTCGATGACTTCTTTGACGAGAAATACGAAAGCCCGTTCGCCAATGTTGTCTCCGTCACGTTCAGTGCTTTCGACGACTTCGCAATTGTAAGGGAGTCGCGGAACGTGTCGAAAGGTGTTCGGTATTCGAATATCGGGCTGCGCAAACGGATTAAAGACAAGAACGACGAATGGGTCACGATAACGAGGGATCCAACGGATCTTGCTGAGGAGTTTTCCTTAAGCGCAAAACTCTGCATCATTGGCGATAAAACAGTCCGCTGGCAGCGCGCCCTGACTACATTGCAGACGGATCCGATCTTTGCCGAAGCCCAGGTCGCAACGCTGGTCGATGCGACGGATAGACAGTTCGCAAAACGAGCCAAAAAGATTTTCCGAAATCTGAGCTCCGGCCACAAGATCGTGCTCCTCACAGTCACTAAGCTCGTCGAGAAAGTTGAAGAGCAAACGCTGGTCCTGATGGACGAGCCAGAGGCGCACCTTCATCCACCTCTGCTATCAGCCTTCGTACGCGCGCTCTCTGATCTTCTGATCAATCGTAACGGAGTTGTAATCGTTGCGACCCATTCTCCGGTTGTTCTTCAGGAAGTTCCGGCTAGTTGTGTCTGGAAAATCGTCAGGCATGGTTTGGCTGCGCGCGCCGATCGTCCCGACATCGAGACGTTTGCCGAGAATGTTGGAGTCCTCACCCGCGAAACATTCGGACTTGAGGTGACCCGATCCGGCTTCCACAAAATTCTGACCGACGCTATAGGTGACTTCGATTCCATTGACGCTATCCTCGGACAATTCGACAACGAGGTTGGCTCGGAAGGCCGGGCGCTCGTCAGCAGCTTGATTGCCGTGCGCGATACCGACGAGGTAGAATAATGTGGCCCGTCGAGAGGCCGAATATCGACGCTGGCGAGAGTTTTGGGACCTGCGTCAGTAGCATGGAAGCTAGCAATCTTCACGTGAGGCTCTCCAGCGTGAGGCCGAACATTGAAGCCGCCGCAGCCGACTATGAGCTGAAAGCTAACGCCGGCAATCTGCATCTGATCCCGACTGCTATCCTGGTCGGCGGTTGCGTGACGAAAGACGAGATGGCTGAAGTCTACAAGCAGCAGATGCGGGGAAAGAAAAAGCCAGGTCGTGCAATATACGATCAGATCAAGTTACTGCCGAAGGGCGATCGTTGCCCTTACTGCGACCAACGCAGCGTAACGTCGTTGGATCATATTCTGCCAATGGCACATTATCCGGCCTTTGCAGTAGCTCCGGATAATCTCGTCGGAGCGTGCATTGATTGCAACGGTGCCAAGCGAACGACCGTTCCAACGGCACCACAAAACGCCATCCTTCATCCGTACTTCGACGACGTTAACCAAGATCAATGGTTGAAGGCGCGGGTCGTACAGCAAAACCCATGCGCCTTGGTCTTCAGGGTTGAACCCCCAGCCAGTTGGTCAGCCATTTTGACTTTCCGGGTAAGACATCAGTTTAATCTGCTTGGACTATCATCGCTCTATTCAAATGAAGCGGCCAGTGAGATCAGCGATATCCGCTACAATCTACAGACTCATTTCGATGTGGGTGGCGCTGGAGCAGTTCAAGACGAACTCATGCGTCAATGGCGGTCTCGCCATGCAAACCGCCTCAATTCATGGAGAACGGCAACCTACGAAGCCCTCGCCCACGACGCCTGGTTCCACGGCGGTGGATTCTCATGAATCCGTAATCGCCATTACACAGATGGCGCGTGAATCTTGCAGAACCGACTTTTTCGGAAGGCAACTAGGCTGGTACAGCGCGAATGTCTGCAAGGAGCCAAAACGGGAGTGCCGTCTGATCGTGACGGACCACCGCTTTTCGAACCAACGGCGGACCCTACGCGCGACCGCAGCGAACGGTCGGATCTGGCCGACAGTACCCATTGCTCCCAATTCCGATCGAACGATCGCTCCGGGAAACCGACAGTCAGGCGCCTCCTCCTCGCCCACCCGCCCCTTCCCGCGCCCACGGCCTACGAAACCGCCCCGCCCCCTGCCTTGCGTTCCGGATAAAGCCCAAGGAGCCCCTCGGCCGAGGCAGCACACCGGCCGCGCTCGGTGATGAGGCCGCTGACGAGCCGGGCCGGGGTGACGTCGAAGGCGTAGTTCGCCGCCGGGCTGCCCTCGGGCGTGAGCGTCACCGTCACCACCTCGCCTTCGTCCGTGCGGCCGCTGATGCGGCTCACTTCCGCCGCGTCGCGCTCCTCGATGGGGATCTCGCTGAGCCCGTCGCCGAGGCTCCAGTCGATGGTGCTGTGGGGCAGCGCGACGTGGAACGGCACGCCGTTGTCGTGCGCCGCCAGCGCCTTCAGGTAGGTGCCGATCTTGTTGCAGACGTCGCCCCGGGCGGTGGTGCGGTCGCTGCCCGTGATGCAGAGGTCGACCAGGCCGCGCTGCATCAAATGTCCACCGGCGTTGTCGGCGATCACCGTGTGGGGCACGCCGTGCTGGCCGAGCTCCCAGGCGGTGAGCGCCGCGCCCTGGTTGCGGGGCCGGGTCTCGGCGACCCAGACGTGGAGCTCGAGGCCCTGATCGAAGGCCAGGTAGACGGGTGCCAGCGCCGTGCCCCAATCGACGGTGGCGAGCCAGCCGGCGTTGCAGTGGGTGAGCACGTTGAGGGCGCCCTCCCCGCGTTTTCGCGCTGCCACCTCGCGGAAGAGCTCGAGGCCGTGCCCGCCGATGGCGCGGCAGGTGGCGACGTCGTCGTCGCAGATCTCGGCGGCGCGGGCGTAGGCCGCGGCCTCGCGCTCGTCATGGCGGAGATTGCGCAACGCCGCGCGCATCTCGTCGAGGGCCCAGCGCAGATTGACCGCCGTGGGCCGGGTGGCGAGCAGGGCCTCGGCGGCGGCGTCGATGGCCGCGTCCGAGGGCTCGCGGCGCACCGCGAGTGCGATGCCATAGGCCGCGGTGGCGCCGATCAGCGGCGCGCCCCGCACCGCCATCTCGCGGATCGCGCGCGCCGCCTCGTCCAATGTGGTGAGGCGGGCGGTGACGAAGGCGTGGGGCAGGTGGCGCTGATCGATGATCTCCACCGACCAGCCATCTTCCGAAAGCCAGATGGTGCGATAGGGGACGCCGTCGACCCGCATTGCCCAGACGCCCTCGCCCCTACTCGCCCTCGCCCTACTCGCCCGCGCCCTACTCGCCCTCGAAGGCGCAGAGCGTGAGCACCGCGTAGCCCAGCTTCTCGAGCCGGGCGCGGCCGCCCAAGTCGGGGAGATCGATGACGAAGCTGCAGCCCACGATATCGCCGCCGGCCCGCTCGATGAGCCGGAGCGTGGCCTCGGCGGTGCCGCCGGTGGCGATGAGGTCGTCGACGAGGAGCACCTTCTCGCCCTCGGCGATGGCGTCCTTGTGCATCTCGACCCGGTCGTGGCCGTACTCGAGCTCGTAGTCCTGGCCGATGGTCTGCCACGGCAGCTTGCCCTTCTTGCGCACCGGCACGAAGCCGACGCTGAGCTGGTGCGCCACCGCGCCACCCAGAATGAAGCCGCGGGCCTCGATCGCCACCACCTTGTCGATGCGGTTGCCGGTGAAGGGCTGGACCAGCTCGTCGACGGTCTTGCGCAGGCCCTGGGCGTCGCCCAGGAGCGTGGTGACGTCGCGGAACATGATGCCCGGCTTGGGATAGTCGGGGACGGTGCGGATTCGGGACTTGATCGGCATGGCTCGGGCCTCGCGGCTTCGCTTCAGGTCTTCAGCACCCGCCCGGCGACGGCGTCGAGCTTGGCCACCAGCGCGGCATCGCGGGCCTCCGGGGCGGTGATCAGCGCGTTCTGGAGCGCCCGGTGGCAGCCCTCGGAACAGGGCCCCTCGCGGCCCTCGAGTTCGGGCACCAGCCGGCGCACCAGGGCGCGGGCGTGGTGGGCGTTCTCGGTCAGCACGCGGATGATGTCGGCGACCTCGACGTTGTCGTGGTCGGGGTGCCAGCAGTCGTAGTCGGTGACCATGGCCACGGTGGCGAAGCAGAGCTCGGCCTCGCGGGCGAGCTTGGCCTCGGGCATGTTGGTCATGCCGATGACGTCGAGGCCCCAGGCGCGGTAAAGCTCGGATTCGGCGAGGCTCGAGAACTGCGGCCCCTCGATGGCGAGGTAGCTGCCGCCGCGCACCACAGTGATGCCCTCGGCGCGGGCCGCGGCCTCGAGCAGGGCGCCCAACCGCGCGCACACCGGGTGGGCCATCGAGACGTGGGCCACCATGCCCTCGCCGAAGAAGCTCTTGTCGCGGGCGAAGGTACGGTCGACGAACTGGTCGACGATGACGAAGGTGCCCGGCGCGAGCTCCTCGCGGAACGAGCCGCAGGCGCTTAAGCTAACGATCTCGGTGACCCCGGCGCGCTTCAGGGCGTCGATGTTGGCGCGGTAGTTGATCGAGCTCGGCGAGTGGGGGTGGCCGCGGCCGTGGCGCGGCAGGAACACCACCCGCTGGCCCCCGAGCTCGCCGAACAGGGCTTCGTCCGAGGGCTCGCCGAAGGGCGAGGCGAGCCTCTCCCAGCGCCGTTCTTCGAGGCCCTCGATGTCGTAGATCCCGCTGCCGCCCAGGACCCCCAACAGCGGGGCGCCGTCGTCGTTGCTCATGCCTGCCTCGCCCTCCGCTGGTCCGGCGCCAGGGCGCCGGGGCGGGTGCCGGCGCCGGCGTCCGCCGTGGGAGCGCCCCCGGCGCGCCCTAATGCAGGTCGCTCCAGACCTTGCGCTTGACGCCGTAGAGGAGGCCGGTGAGGGCGAACAGGAACAACATCACCTTGAGGCCCATGCGCTTGCGCGCCTCCATCATGGGCTCGCTCGCCCAGGCCAGGAACTGGGTGAGGTCGCGCGACATCTGCTCGACCGTGGCCGGGGTGCCGTCCTGGTACTCCACCGCGTCCTCCGACAACGGCGCCGGCATGGCGATCTGGTGGCCCGGGAAGTAGGGGTTGTACTCCATCCCCTCCCTGAGCTCGACACCCTCGGGCGGTTCGCGGTAGCCGGTGAGGAGGGCATGAAGGTAGTCCTCGCCGCCGTCGCGCGCCTTGATGATGAGCGAGAGGTCGGGCGGCATCGAGCCGTTGTTGCTGGCCCGCGCCTGGTTCTCGTTGGCGAACGGCGAGACGAAACGGTCCGAGAGCCGCGCCGGGCGCACGCCCACCTCGCCCTCCTCGTCGGGCTCGGCCTCGACCTCGAACTGGGCCGCGTAGGCCTTGGCCTGGTCTTCCGAGTAGCCGATGTCGATGAGGTTGCGAAAGGCCACCAGGCGCAGCCCGTGACAGCCGGCGCAGACCTCGGTGTAGACCTGAAGGCCGCGCTGCAGCGCCCCCCGGTCGTAGCTGCCGAAGGGGCCTGAGTGGGGCCAGCTCTGGGCCTCGGGCTCCTCCGTCTCGAGCGCCCGCGCCGCGCTTGAGGGGCCGAAGGCGGCCGCCACGGCGATCAGCGCCAGCGCCAGGAGCCGCGCCATCAGGGCTTCTCCCGCGCCGCTTGGGGCGCCGCTGCGAGCCCGCCGCCGCCCTCCAGCACCGGCTCGGCGATGCTCTTGGGCAGGGGGTGGGGCCGCTCGATGAGGCCGACGATCGGCAGGATGAGGAAGAAGTGGGCGAAGTAATAGGCGGTGGCGATGCGGCCGATGACCAGGAACCAGCCCTCGGGCGGGTTGGCGCCGACCCAGCCCAGGACGATGGTGTCGGCGACGAAGATCCAGAAGAACTGCTTGAAAAGCGGCCGGAAACGGCCCGAGCGCACCTTCGAGGTATCCAGCCAGGGCAGGATGAAGAGCACCAGGAGCGAGGCGAACATGCCGATCACGCCGGCCAGCTTGGCGGGGATGAAGAGGATGTCCGGGACCGCCCGCAGGATCGCGTAATAGGGCAGGAAGTACCACTCGGGTACGATGTGGGGCGGCGTCACCATCGGGTTGGCGGGCTCGTAGTTGATCGCCTCGCCGAGAAAGTTGGGGGCATAGAAGACCCAGAAGGCGAAGAAGATGAGGAACACCCCGAAGCCGAAGAAGTCCTTCACCGTGTAGTAGGGGGTGAAGGGGATCTTGTCCTGGGGGCCCTTGGCGTCGATGCCGAGCGGGTTGTTGGAGCCGTGCACGTGGAGCGCCCAGAGATGCACCCACACCACGCCCACAATGAGGAAGGGAAGCAGGTAGTGGAAGCTGTAGAAGCGGTTGAGCGCCGGGTTGCCGACCGCGAAGCCGCCCCACAGCCAGGTCGTGATCGCCTCGCCCACCAAGGGGATGGCCGTGAACATGGTGGTGATCACGGTCGCGGCCCAGAAGCTCATCTGCCCCCAGGGCAGCACGTAGCCGGTGAAGGCGGTGGCCATCATCAAGAGCAGGATGATGATGCCGAGCCACCACAGGATCTCGCGCGGCGCCTTGTAGGAGCCGTAGTAGAGGCCGCGAAAGAGGTGGATGTAGACCGCCAGGAAGAACATCGAGCCGCCGTTCGAGTGCAGATAGCGCAGCAGCCAGCCATAGTTGACGTCGCGCATGATGCGCTCGACGCTGTCGAAGGCCATGTCGGCGTGGGGCGTGTAGAAAAACGCCAGCACGATGCCGACGACGATCTGGATCATCAGGGCGATGCCGGCGATGGAGCCGAAATTCCACCAGTAGTTGAGGTTCCTGGGCGTCGGGTAGTCGACGATCTCGCGGTCGAGAAAAGCGAAGATCGGCAGCCGGTACTCGATCCACTTGATGATCGGGTTTTGCATGTTGAACATGCTCATCGCGCGGGCCCTAGCCGATCCGAACGGTGGTGTCGTCGAGGAAGAGGTAGCCCGGCACCTCGAGGTTCTCGGGCGCCGGCCCCTTGCGGATGCGGCCCGAGGTGTCGTAGTGCGAGCCGTGGCAGGGACAGAACCAGCCCCCCCACTCGCCCCGCGGGTCGCTGTCCTTCTGACCCAACGGCACGCATCCCAAGTGGGTGCAGACGCCCACCAGGATCAGCCACTCGGGGCGCTGCACGCGGGCCTCGTCGGACTCGGGATCGGGCAGGTCGCCCGCGTCGTCGGCACGAGCCTTCTCGATCTCCTCGGCCGTGCGGTGGCGCACGAAGACCGGCTTGCCGCGCCACTTGATGGTGATGCTCTGTCCCTCCTCGATGGCCGAGAGGTCGACCTCGGTCGAGGCCAGCGCCAGAACGTCGGCCGCGGGGTTCATGGCATCGATCAGCGGCCACACCACCAGCGCCGTGCCCACCGCGCCGGCCCCGGCGGCGGCAACATAGAGGAAGTCGCGGCGCGTGGTCTCGCCCCCGTGCGCCGCCGTGGCGCCCGCCTTTGCCTGCTCGTCCGCCGCCATCCATCACCTCGCCGCTTGGCGCTCCCGGTCGGCGCGTTTTGTGGCACTAAAAAGCTATGTTGTCCAGTACCCCAGCGCTGTGGCGACCAGCCCTGTGGTAAATCGTCTCACCCCTCGGCTCAACAAAGGAGGGCCGTCATGCGCCTTGCCCTCTATCAGCCCGATATTCCGCCCAACGTGGGCGCCATGCTGAGGCTCGGCGCCTGCCTCGGCATCGCCGTCGACATCATCGAGCCCTGCGGCTTCCCCCTCGACCACCGCGATCTCAAGCGCGCCGCGATGGACTACATCGAGCGCGCCGAGACCACACTTCACCGGTCGTGGGAGGCCTTCCTCGGCCAGCGGCGCGGCAGCGGTGCGCGGCTGGTGCTGCTCACCACCCGCGCCACCCGGCCTTACGCGGAGTTCGCCTTCCGGCCCGACGATTGCCTGCTGGTGGGGCGCGAGAGCGCCGGCGTGCCCGACGAGGTGCGGGCCGCGGCCGATGCCCGAGTGCGGGTGCCCATGGCTCCCGGCGCGCGCTCGCTTAACGTTGCCATCGCCGCCGCCATGGTGCTAGGGGAGGCATTGCGCCAGACCGGAGGCTTCCCGGGGGGCTTCCCGGCGGGCGGCGCGGAAGAGCGGCGATGAGCGATAGCGGCGAGCAACGCAAGGGCGTCGCGGCGACCTGGTTCGGGGAACTGCGCGAGCGCATCTGCCGGGCCTTCGAGGACCTCGAGGACGCCCTCGAGGGCGCCGGCGAGGGCGAGGGCGCCGGCGCCGAGCACCAGGCCGGGCGCTTCGAGCGCACCTCCTGGGCCCGCGGCGACGGGGCCGAGGGCGGGGCCGAGGGCGGGCAAGGCGGCGGCGAGATGTCGATCATGCGCGGGCGGGTCTTCGAGAAGGTCGGCGTCAACGTCTCCACCGTGTTCGGCGAGCTCTCGCCCGAGTTCCGCGAGCGCATCCCCGGCGCCGCCCAGGACCCCCGCTTCTGGGCCAGCGGCATCTCGCTGGTCGCCCACCTGCACTCGCCGCTGGTGCCGGCGGCGCACATGAACACCCGCTACATCGTCACCACCAAGGGCTGGTTCGGGGGCGGCGCCGACCTCACGCCCTGCTATCCGGACGGCGCCGACACCGCGGCCTTTCACGGCGCCCTCGAGGCCGCCTGCGCGACCCACGACGCGGCCTACTACCCGCGCTTCAAGAAGTGGTGCGACGAGTACTTCTTCCTCCCCCACCGCGACGAGCCCAGGGGCGTCGGCGGCATCTTCTTCGACAACCTGGAGAGCGGCGATTGGGACGCCGACTTCGCCTTCGTGCGCGACCTCGGCCTCGCCTTCCTCGAGGTTTACCCTCAGATCGTGCGGCGCCACATGAACGAGCCCTGGAGCGCCGACCAGCGCCGCCAGCTGGAGGTGCGCCGCGGCCGCTACGTCGAGTTCAACCTGCTCTACGACCGCGGCACCCAGTTCGGGCTCAAGACCGGGGGCAACGCGGAGGCCATCCTGATGTCGCTGCCGCCCGAGGTGAGATGGCCGTGAGCCCCAGCGCTGGCTCCGCTCCGGACCATCCGCTAGACTGGCGGCCGAGCTGAGTAACGGGGGAGAGCGATGATGGCGCCTGGATTCGGCCACCTGACCCGGCGGTTGATTGCCGCCTCAGCGCTGGGGGTGGCGCTGGCTGTGGCGGCGCTCGGGGTGGCGCCGCTCGGCGCCCAGGACCTCTCGGTCGCCGCCTTCTTCGGCCATTGGAAGGGCAGCGGCATCTCGGAGAGCGGGCTCAGCGTCTACTTCCGGCTCACGGCGCGCGACCTCGACGTGGTGATCCGGCCCGAAGGCGCCGGCTTCAACGTCGCCTGGACCACGGTGCAGCGCCAAAAGGGCGACCCCGACAACCCGGACTTGGTGCGCAAGTCCTCGTCCTTGAGCTTCGTGCCGAGCGGGCGCCCCGGCATCTGGCGGGCCACCACTTCCGCCGATCCCCTGGCCGGCGGCACCCTGGTCTGGGCCTGGGTCAAGGGCCGCACGCTGACCGTCAACTCGCTGGCCATCGACGACGGCGGCGGCCACGAGATGCAGGTTTACAAGCGCACCTTGAGCGACCTCGGCATGGCGCTCGAGTTCACCCGGCTCAAGGACGGCGAGCCGGTGCGCACCGCCAAGGGCCGACTGGTCAAGTTCGCCGATTGAGGGCGCGGGTGGCGTCGCGGCCGCCCGAGAGCCCCGCGCCCGGTAGACGATTGGCTATCGCCGGGACGGCTCCCCGTGGCCGCCGCTCGCGGCGACCTCGGCGCGCAATCGTTCCAATGCCTGGTCGCGGTCGGCGGTGAAGTCGCCCTCGATCCACCACGCCTCCAGCACGCGCAAGAGCCGCCCCACCTCGGGGCCGGCGGCGACGCCGAGCTCGAGCAGGTCGGCGCCGCGCAGCGGGAACTCGGGCCGCCGCCAGCCCGCCGCCGCCGCGAGCAGGGCGCGCCAGCGCTCGTCTTCGGCGCCCTCCCCGTCGCCGGCCCCCTCGCCGGCCCAGGCGAGCAGCGCCAAGTCGCGGAAACGCTCGGGCCCGATATCGTAGAGGGCGCGCCGCGCGGCGCGCTCGTCCATTGCCGCGGCAAGCCCGCGGGGCGGGGCGGCGAGCAGGGCGAGGCGCTCGGCTTGCGCGTTGGAGAGCTTGAGCCGCCGGGCCACCGCCTCGGCGCCGGCGCGGTCGATGCTGAGCGCCGCCGCCAGCCGCCGCTCGGGCTCGGGCAGCGCTTCGCCCGCCGCCTCCAGCGCCACCAGGCGCGCCAGCCGGTCGAGGGCGCGGGCCTCGGGGAGCACCGCGCCGAGCACCCCATTGGCAGCCATGAGCGCCAGCGCCTCCCCGGGCGCCGGCGCCGCCAGCAGCCGCAGCAGCTCGTCCCGCACGCGCTCCGCCGACAGCGCCTTCAAATCCCCGGCGCGGGCGCGGCAGGCGGCGAGCGCCGCCCGCTCCAGGGGCAGCCGGCCGTAATGGGCGTGGAAGCGAAACAGGCGCAGGATCCTGAGCAGGTCCTCGTCGATGCGTGCCGCCGGCGCGCCGACGAAACGCACCCGTCCGGCCTTGAGGTCGGCGAGCCCGCCCACCGGATCGAACAGCTCGCCCTCGGGCGAGAGGTAGAGCGCGTTCATGGTGAAGTCGCGGCGCGCCGCGTCGCCCTCCCAGTCGGCGCTGAAGGCGACCCGGGCGCGGCGGCCGAAGGTCTCGACGTCTCGGCGCAGCGTGGTGATCTCGAAGCGCCGCTTGGCCACGAGCGCGGTGACGGTGCCGTGGTCGAGGCCGGTGGGGATGGCCCTCAGGCCGCCCGCCTCGAGCAGCGCCATCACCACCTCGGGCGGGTCGGGGGTGGCGAGGTCGAGCTCGCCGCCCTCGCCGATCTGGCGGCCCAGGAGGCTGTCGCGGACGCAGCCGCCGACGAAGCGCACGGTGGCGCCGCCCGCCGTCAGCGCCGCCACCACGGCGGCGGTCTCGGGCGCGCTCATCCAGCTCTGGGGAGCGATGCGCTTTACCGCCTCCATGGCCGAAAGCTTAGCACGGGCGGTGCGGCGGCGGCGGGATGGCGGAGCGCGGCGGGAGGTCGGTGCGCCCGACCTCGGAGGCGGTCGAGAGCACCACCGCGACGAAGCTCAGGATCACCAGGGTGAGGCCGGCGATCGCGCGCCAGCGCCACCCAGGCGGCGTAGAGCACGAAGGGCAGCAGGAAGGGTACGAGGTCAAAAAATGAGCTTCCGCGGCATCAGCCGGAGAGCTTGCGGTGGCGGCCGGCCGAGGGTGTCCCACCTCGGATCAGCAAGCTCTGGCCTGCTTGCCGCCGAAGGGAGGCCGGCACCGCCAAGGTTTTCGGCGCGACGGACCGATATTCGAGCCGCAACGTCATTTCGCTTCTCTCTGAAGTTACCGGCCGGGACGGGCATCGATATGCGCGGCCGCCAGCAATGCGTTGCGGTCGCCCTGTGGCGGATAAATCCATTGCGTGTTGATTTGGCGCTTGAGTTGGTTTGCTTCGGCACCGTTCATCTTGACATCCCTGTCCCATCCCGTGGTCAAGAGCGCACCGGACCTACCGAGGTCGAGACAGGTCACGTAATTGGGCTGCCGGTACGCCCTTTGCGGCAGGCCGATCAGCGCGCGGGCGGCGTTGTACCCTGCGACCTTGCCCATCGCCATACTGTGCTGGCAGGACATAAGCGCCAGACGCTCGTGGTCGACGTAAGCGCGGGCAATGTCGCCCGCAGCGTAGACATGGGACAGCCCTTTCACACGGAGCATATCGTCGGTTGGAATACGCCCGAGCTCATCCCGTACAACCGGCAGCGCCTCGGCGAGCGGGCTTGCGTGCAGACCAGCCGTGACAATCACCGTTCTCGTCGAAACGCGCTCGCCGGAGCTTAGAAAGGCGGCATCCTGCTCGACCCGTTCGATCCGCGTCCCGAGGCGTAACTCGACATTGGCACGCTGCAGCGCCGCTTCGATGGCCGGGCGTGGGTTGGCGCCCAAGTCGGGGCCGACCACTTCAGCCTGCTCGACGAGGATGATCCGCGCTCTATCGGCCGTTGCGGGATCGGCATGGGCCTCAATCCGGTCTCGCATCTCAGTGGCAAGCTCGATTCCCGTCATGCCGGCGCCCAGAATGACGAATGTGTTGTGACCTGGCTCCTCCGGAGTTATCAGGATCGACGCCAGGTGCCTGTCGAGGGTGACGGCTGCTTGATACCCGTCGACGTTAAAACCAAGTCGGTCGATGCCCGGTATCGGAAGTTCCTTGAGCTCGCTTCCGGTGGCGAGGACGAGGCGGTCATATCGCTTTTTCGCGGCGCCGCCGTCGGCGCGCTGCATCGTGATGCTCTGATCTTCAACGTCGATCGAGGTGACCGCACCTTCGACGATGCTGATTCCCAGCGGCTCGAAGGAGGGCGCCAGAGGTACGCGGAGCGCTTTGGGATTGCTTTCGTACAACCGTGGACGGACGGTTAGGAACGGATCCTTCGATACGACGGTTATTTCGATCTCCGCTGCGTTTTCGATCACTTCATGAGCCGCGCCCAAGGCCGCCCACATGCCGGCGAATCCACCGCCTACGATTACAAGCTCATACATCGCTCGTCTCTCCTTTTCCCGTCAGACTACTTGTGCTTCCTGGGGGCGGCCCCGCGCTCGACTTGCCTGGTCTCGAACCAGTTTCCGGCGGCGGCAAGGAACGCGTTCGGAATTTTCGCGTTGGAGCGCTCGGCGAGATCGTTCAAAGACGCCCCGGCAAGCGTTTCACGCATTCTGCGTTCGGCCTCGAGCATGACGCCATGAATGGCGCACACCCCGCGCGTCGCCCATTTTGGCGGGTCGTCGTTGAATAGAACGCAGTCCTTGCGGATCTCGCGACAACGGAAGAGGGGCTTCACTCCCTCGATCGCATCGACGACCTCAAGCACGCTGATTTCCGACGCCGGCCGGCCAAGGCGAAAGCCGCCCCTTACGCCCTCTTCGGATTTGACGATCCCAGCCTTCTCCAGCGTCGTGAAGAGTTTGGCCACGAACGATACGGATACGCCCTGAAACTCGGCGAGATCTCGCGCACTCGGCACGGCCCCAGCTTTCCCATCAACGAGAAACAGAAGACAGTGCAACGCTTGCTCGACCGCGCTTCCAAAATGGCTCATCGCTAACTCCGACTTTGTTTGTCGCATATTATATACGACAGATATCGTCGGAGTTCAAGTTCAAATTTTCGTGATGCGGTCGATAGGATCGGCTTTGGCTCGGGGGCTGTATCGGATCACTGCCCCAGAGGTCCGCTCACTGGCTCATGGCCGACATTGCGGGCCCGAAGGGTCTCCTAGCGGGTCTCGGCCGGCACGATCTGGCCCTCCTCGAGGCGCGGCGGAACGTAGGTGCGCCCGACCTCGGAGCCGGTCAAGAGCGCCACCGCGACGAAGCTCAGGATCACCAGGGTGAGGCCGGCGATCGCGAGCCAGGCGACGTGGGCCCGGGGCCACGCCGCGGCCTTGCGCCGCGCCAGCGCCACCCAGCCGGCGTAAAGCACGAAGGGCAGCAGGAAGGGTACGAGGTGAAAAAGGAGCTTCCGCAGCATCAGCCGGAGAGCTTGCGGTGGAGGTCGACCAGCATCCCCGCGGTGGCGCCCCAGATGAAGTGGTCCTGGTAGGGCAGGACGTAGTAATGGCGCTCGATGCCGCGGAAGACCCGGCTCTGGCGCTCGTGGTTGACGGGATCGAGGACGAAGTCGAGGGGTACCTCGAAGGCCTCGGCGACCTCGAAGTCATCCAGCGTCAGCGAGAACCCGGGCGTGACCAGGCCCACCACCGGCGTGATCAGGAACCCGGTCACGGTCTCGTAATGGTCGAGCGCGCCGGCCACCTCGACGTAGCGTCGCTCGAGCCCGATCTCCTCCTCGGTCTCGCGCAGCGCCGTCTCCACCGGGCCGCGGTCGTGGGCCTCGACGCGGCCGCCCGGAAAGCTGACCTGACCCGGGTGGTCGTCGAGGTGGTCGGTGCGCCGGGTGAGCAGCACCGTCATGCCCTCGGGGCGCTCGACCAGCGGCACCAGCACCGCCGCCGGCGTCAGCCGGCGATGGCGCGGCGCCTCGGGATTCATGTCATGGTCGCCGCGCCGGCCGGGGGGCGGAGCGGCCATCTCGACGCTGCGGTCGAGCCGGCTGAGGATGAGATCGCGCATGCTCAAGCCGAGGGTTCGCGCTCGTTCAGGTGCCCCAGCGGAAAGAAATTCGCTTCACTCCAGACCCCATATAGATAGTCGCCGCCGACCTCCCGTTCCACGCCCAGCGCCACCAGCTCGTAATAGACCGGGCGCGAGATCAACGCCTCGAGGCCGGCGCGCACCAGCACGTAGGGGCGCGGCTCGTCGCTCGCCGGGTCATGGCTGACGCGGATCGGATGAGCGGCGTCAGCGACCACGCGGTCGTCGAGGTTGGTGCGAAACTCGAGCGACTGCTCCGGGCCCTGTCCCGCGACCGTGAGCTCGACGGCGATGAACGGCGCGTCCTCGACCTCGACGCGGCACTTCTCCACCGGGGTGACCAGGTAGTAGTCTCCGTCGCCCTCGCGCCTGAGCACGGTGGAGAAGAGGCGGACGAGAGGTTTGCGAGCGATTGGCGAGCCGTGGTAGTACCACGTACCGTCCCGCGCGATCCGCATGTCGATGTCGCCGCGGCTCTCGTCAGCCTCGCGATCGAGCGCCAACGGCGCCGCCTTGTCGGAGGTGGTATCGCCCGGACCGGTGGACGAATTGTCCATTGTTCGCGTCCTTGCGGTATCCGGCCGAGGCCGTAAGATCGCCAACCGGAGGTAGGCGGTGAGTATAACCGACCCGACAGAGACCGCCAGCGAAGCCAACGAGGCCCTGATCGGCGAGATCGAGGCGCTGGGCTCGAAGCTGACCATGGTGCGCCAGCGCATCGGCCGCATCATCTTCGGCCAGCAAGAGGTCGTGGACGAGACCCTGATCACGCTCCTGGCGGGCGGCCACGCGCTCTTGATCGGGGTGCCGGGGCTGGCCAAGACGCGCCTCGTCGAGATCCTTGGCATCGTGCTCGGCGTCGACGACAAGCGGGTGCAGTTCACGCCCGACCTGATGCCGGCCGACATTCTGGGCTCCGAGGTGCTCGAGGAATCGGAGACCGGCCGGCGTTCGTTCCGCTTCATCCAGGGGCCGGTGTTCTGCCAGCTCCTGATGGCCGACGAGATCAACCGGGCGAGCCCCCGCACCCAGTCGGCGCTTTTGCAGGCGATGCAGGAAAAGCACGTCTCGGTGGCGGGCCAGCGCCATGACCTGCCGGCGCCGTTCCACGTCCTCGCCACCCAGAACCCGCTCGAGCAGGAGGGCACCTATCCCTTGCCCGAGGCCCAGCTCGACCGCTTCCTCATCCAGATCGACATCGGCTACCCCGACCTCGAGGCCGAGCGCCGCATGCTGATCGCCACTACCGGGGTGGCCGAGGAAACCGCGGTGGCGGTAATGACCGCGCACGACCTCTTGGCGGCCCAGCGCCTGGTGCGCCGGGTACCGGTCGGCGAGAGCGTGGTCGAGGCCATCCTCGGCCTGGTCCGCTCGGGCCGCGCCGAGAGCACCGAGATCGCCGAGGTCCGCAAGCACGTGGCCTGGGGGCCGGGGCCGCGCGCCAGCCAAGCCTTGATGCTGGCGGTACGCGCCCGGGCGCTGCTCGACGGCCGCCTGTCGCCCTCGGTCGACGACGTGGTGGCGCTGGCGCCACCGGTGCTACGCCACCGCATGGCGCTCAATTTCGCCGCCCGCGCCGACGGCGTCACCATCCCCGACATCATCCGGCGGCTGTGCCGGCCGTACGAGTAGGGCCGTTCAATTGGTGGCGACCGGCTCCGACACCGCCCAGACCACGTTGCGCCAGCAAGCGGAGCTGCTGGCCGCCACCCTGCCGCCGCTCCTCGTCGCCGCCGAACGGGTCGCCGCCACCGTCGCTCAAGGGGTGCACGGGCGCCGGCGGGTCGGCAGCGGCGAGACCTTCTGGCAGTTCCGGCGCTACCAGCCGGGCGATTCGGCGGCGATGATCGACTGGCGCCAGTCGGCCAAGACCCAGCCGCTGTTCGTGCGCGAGAACGAGTGGGAGGCGGCCGAGAGCGTGTGGCTGTGGCGCGACGGCTCGGCCTCCATGCACTACCGCTCCGAGCTCACCAACACCACCAAGATCGAGCGCGCGACCCTGCTCCTGCTCGCCATGGCGACGCTGCTGGTGCGCGGCAGCGAGCGCGTCGCGCTGCTCGGCGAGGACCGGGTGCCGAGCAGCGGCAGCGCCACCTTGAGCCGTCTCGCCGCCAGCCTGCTCAGGCCCGAGGCCATGGCGCGGCGCGCCGAGGCGCCCAGCTTGCCCAAGGGCGAGCGGCTGCCACGCTACGCCCAGGTGCTGCTGATCGGCGACTTCCTCTCGCCGCTCACCGAGATCGACGCGGCGCTCAAGGGGTTCGCGGCGGACGGCGTCAAGGGACACCTGTTGCAGGTGCTCGACCCGGCCGAGGAGGACCTCCCGTTTGCCGGTCGTACCCGCTTCCACGGCCTGGAGGGCGAGGGCGCGGTGACCTTCGGCCGCGCCGAGGGCTTGCGCGACGACTTCGCGCGTCGCGTGGCGCGGCGCCACGACAGTCTGTTGGCGCTGGCCCGGACGCTGGGCTGGAGCTTCGCCACCCACCGCACCGACCGACCGCCCGAGACCGCGTTGCTGGCGCTCTACGGCGCGCTCGCCGGAGGGCTGACCTGACACCGCGATGCTGACGCTCGGACCACTCGCCTTCACCTCTCCCTGGATCCTGGCGGGGCTGGTGCTGCTGCCGCTCCTTTGGTGGCTGCTCAAGGTGACGCCGCCCGCCCCCCGGCGCATCGACTTCCCGCCGGTGCGCATCCTGATGGAGCTCACCCAGCGCGAGGAGACGCCGCAAAAGACCCCGCTGTGGCTGCTCTTGCTGCGCCTCACGCTCGCCGCCCTGGTGGTGCTGGCGCTGGCCCATCCGCTGATCAATCCGGGCAACCGGCTGGCCGGCTCGGGGCCGCTGTTGCTGGTGGTCGACGACGGCTGGCAGGCGGCGCGCGACTGGCCGGCGCGGGCCCAGGTGCTCGCCGACCTGGTGGAAGAGGCCGGGCGCACGGCGCGGCCGGTGCTGCTGATGACCACGGCACCCACCGCCCAGGGGGCCGAGGTCAAGCACGAACCGATGGCCGCGGCCGAGGCCCGGACCGCGATCCAGACGCTCGAGCCCAAGCCCTGGCCGGTGGACCGCAGCGCCGCCGCCCAGGCCATCGACGCGCTCGGGCTCTCGCCGCCGCTGGAATCGGTGTGGCTCTCGGACGGCATCGAAGACGGCGGGGCGCTCGCGCTCGCCGACCGCCTGGAGCGCCTCGGCGAGCTCCACTACTACGCCGAGGCGCCCGAGAGGCTGGCCCGCGCGCTGTTGCCCCCGGTGGTCGAGGGGCAGGCCTTCCGGGTCCGCGCGCTGCGAACCGGTGCCAGCGGGGAGGAGAGCTTGAGCTTGCGCGCCAGCGCCGAGGGCGGCCGCGCGCTGGCCCAGGCCGAGCTCCGCTTCGTCGCCGGCCAGACCAGCGCCGAGACCGTGCTCGAGCTACCCATCGAGCTCCGCAACCGCCTCACCCGGCTCGAGATCGAGAACGAGGGCTCGGCGGGCGCCGTGGTCCTGCTCGACGAGCGCTGGCGGCGGCGGCCCGTGGGACTGGTCGCGGGCGGCGCGCTCGAGACCGCGCAGCCGCTGCTCTCGGACCTCTTTTACCTGGAGCGGGCGCTGAACCCCTTCAGCGACGTGCGCTCCGGCACCATCGCCGAGCTCCTGGAGAGGCGCTTGGCGGTACTGGTGCTGGCCGACATCGGCCGCATCGTGGGGCCCGATCGCGCCGCCCTCGAGGACTGGCTCGAGCGCGGCGGCGTGCTCTTGCGCTTCGCCGGCCCGCGCCTCGCCGAGAGTGTCGACGACCTCACCCCGGTGCGCTTGAGGTCGGGCGGGCGCACCCTCGGCGGCGCGCTCTCGTGGGCGCAACCGGCGCGGCTGTCGGCGTTTCGCGAGCACAGCCCCTTCTTCGGGCTCGAGGCGCCCGACGAGGTCGTGGTGCGGCGCCAGGTCCTGGCCGAGCCGGCCCTCGACCTCGGCGCCAAGACCTGGGCGGCGCTCGCCGACGGCACCCCGCTGGTGACCGCCGAACGCCGCGGCCAGGGCTGGCTGGTGCTGTTCCACACCACCGCCAACACGACCTGGACCAGCTTGCCGCTCTCGGGCCTTTTCGTCGACATGCTGAACCGGATCGTGCGCTTGAGCCTCGGCGTGCGTGGCGAGGAGAGCGACGTGGCGCTGCGGCCGCTCTTGGTCCTCGACGCCTTCGGCCGCCCTTCCGAGGCCACCGCGGGGGCGCGCTCGATCGCCGCCGGACGCTTCGCCGATACCGCCGTCGGGCCCAGCCATCCGCCGGGCTTTTACGGCACCGAGGGCTCGCGCCGCGCCCTCAACCTGAGCGCCGGTCTTACCGAGCTCGTCGCCATCGAGGGCCTGCCGCCGGGGGTCGAGCGGCAAGGCTACGAGCAAGCCGGCGAGCTCGACCTCAAGCCCTGGCTGCTGCTGGCGGCGGTCCTTCTCGGCCTCGTCGATCTGGTGGTGAGCCTGGGGCTGAGGGGTCTGATCCCGCTGCCACTCAGGTCCCGCGCGGCCTTTCTGGCGCTTGCCGTGTTGGCCCTCCCGGCGCCTCAAGCGCGGGCCCAAACCGGGGACGACGCCTTCGCCCTGGCGGCGGTGCTTGAGACCCGCCTGGCCTACGTGATCACCGGCCAGGCGGAGGTCGACGCGATGAGCCACGCCGGGCTCGTCGGCCTTACCCGCATGCTCACCCGGCGCACCTCGGTCGAGCCGGCGGCGCCCATGGGCGCCGACGTCGAGAGCGACGATCTGGTCTTCTTCCCCTTGCTCTACTGGCCCATCGTGCCCGAGCAGCCTGCCCTCTCGGCGCGGGCGCTGGCCAAGCTCGACGCCTACATGAAGAACGGCGGCACCATCGTCTTCGACACCCGCGATCAGGAGAGCGCCGTGCTGATGGGGCCGAACCGCGTGGGCCCGGGGACCCGGCGCCTGCGCCGGCTGCTGCGCCGCCTCGACGTCGCCCCGCTGATCCCGGTGCCCCAGGACCACGTGCTCACCAAGGCGTTCTATCTCCTGCAGACCTTCCCCGGGCGCTGGGCCGGCGGCGAGGTGTGGGTCGAGCGCCACTCCGGCGGCGTCAACGACGGCGTCTCGTCGATCGTCATCGGCGGCAACGACTGGGCCAGCGCCTGGGCCATGGACGACGAGGGGCGGCCGCTCGCCGCCGTCGTGCCCGGGGGCTCGCGCCAGCGCGAGACCGCCTACCGCTTCGGCATCAACCTGGTGATGTACACGCTGACCGGCAACTACAAGGCCGACCAGGTCCACGTGCCGGCGATCCTGGAGCGTCTCGGCCAATGAGACGGCGAGTCTGACATGACCGGCTTCGCGAGCATCGAGTTCGCGCCCTATCTGCCGTGGCCGGCGCTGGCCGCGCTGGCCGCCGTGGTGGTGCTGCTCCTGGGCTACTGCGTGGCGCGGCGTCTGGCCGGCTCCGGCTGGCGTGCCCTGGCCTTCGCCGCCGCCCTCGCCGCGCTCGCCAACCCCGCCCTCGTCACCGAGGACCGCGAGCCCTTGGACGACGTGGCGGTGATCGTGGTCGACCGCTCGGCGAGTCAGGCCATCGGCGAGCGCGGCGCTCAGACCGACGCGGCGCTGGAGCGCATCGGCGAGCGGCTGGCGCGCTTCGAGGGGCTCGAGGTGCGCCAGGTGATCGCCGGCGCCGGCGAGAGCGCCGAGCGGGCCGCCGTGAACCGCGACACGCGCCTGTTCGCGGCGCTCGACCGGGCGCTCGTCGACACCCCGGGTGGGCGCGTCGCCGGCGCCATCCTGATCACCGACGGTCAGGTCCACGACGTTCCCGCCGAGGCGCAAGGAGCGGCGCTGGGAGCGCCGGTGCACGGGCTGCTCACGGGCGCCCCGGGGGAGCAGGATCGCCGGCTGGTGATCGAGGCGGCGCCGAAGTACGGGCTCGTGGGCGGGCGCCTGGAACTCACCGTGCGGGTCATCGACCTGGGCCGCGAGGGCGGCGGGAACGAGCGCCGCGAGCCGGTGCTGCTGACCCTGGTCCAGGACGGCGGCGGCGCCGTCCGTCACCTGGTGCCGGTGGGGCAGAGCCGCACCATCCCCTTCACCTTGAGCCACGGCGGCGTCACCGTGCTCGAGCTCGAGGCCGAGCCCGGCGCGCGCGAGCTGACGCTGCAGAACAACCGCGCGGTGGTGGTGGTCAACGGCGTGCGCGACCGGCTCAGGGTGTTGCTGGTCTCGGGCGAGCCCTATCCGGGGGAGCGCACCTGGCGCAATTTGCTCAAGGCCGACCCCTCGGTGGACCTGGTCCATTTCACCATCCTGCGCCCGCCCGAGAAGCAGGACGGCACCCCGGTCAAGGAGCTCTCGCTGATCGCCTTCCCGACGCGCCAGCTGTTCGAGGTCAAGCTGCACGAGTTCGACCTCATCATCTTCGATCGTTACCGGCGGCGCGGCGTCCTGCCCCGGATCTATCTCGAGAACGTGGCCAACTACGTGCAGCAGGGCGGCGCCGTGCTCGAGGCGGCGGGACCGTCCTTCGCTACCCCCTTGAGCCTCTTCCGCACGCCCTTGGGCGAGGTCCTGCCCGGGGAGCCCTCGGGCCGCGTCATCGAGCAGGGTTTCCGGCCGCTGCTTACGGCCGAGGGCCGCCGTCACCCGGTCACCGCCGAGCTCCCGGGCGCCGCCGAGGAGAGCCCGTCATGGGGCCGTTGGTTCCGCCTCATCGACGTCGAGGCCACCCGCGGTTCGGTGCTGATGACCGGCGTCGGGGAGCGGCCGATCCTGATCCTGGATCGCGTCGGCGAGGGCCGCGTAGCGCAGCTTCTGTCCGATCACGGCTGGCTCTGGGCGCGCGGCTTCGAGGGCGGCGGGCCCCAGGCCGAGCTCTTGCGCCGCATCGCCCATTGGCTGATGAAGGAGCCCGATCTCGAGGAGAACGACCTCAGGATGGTGGCCGAGGGAAGCCGCCTCGAGGTGCGACGCCGCCGCCTCGAGCCCGACCAGGGACGGGTGACGGTGACCGCGCCCTCGGGCGCCAGCGTCGAGCTCGCCCTCGAGGAGGAGGGCGGGGGCCGGGCCAGCGCCACCCTCCAGGCCCGCGAGATGGGCCTCTATCAGGCCAGCGACGGCGAGCGCCGCGCGGTAGCTGCGGTGGGCGCCCTCAATCCCCACGAGTTCCGCGACGTGCGCGCCACCGCCGAGCGCCTCGAGCCGGTGACCGCGGCCACCGACGGCGGCCTGTTCTGGTTAGCGGAAGATGGCCTGCCCGACATCCGCCGCACCCGCCCGGGCCGAAACTCGAGCGGCCGCGGCTGGATTGGGCTGCGCGCCAACGGCCAGTACCGGGTCACCGGGATCGAGCAGACCGCGCTCTTGCCGCCCTGGTTGGTGCTGCTGCTGATGCTGGGCGGGCTGATGCTGGCGTGGCGCCGCGAGGGCGCCTAGCTTTCTTGGTCGAACCCAGCTCCGGGGCGCGAGCCGGCCGCCGACGCGCTTGAGCGCCCCCGGCACGAGCTCGGCGGCGAGCAGGCGCCGCCGCTCTACCGGCCCCGGCAGCTCGAGCGCCCGGGCGAGCGCGCGGCGGAAGCCGAAACGGCGGTAGTAGCCCGCGTCGCCCACCAGCACCACGATTGCGTGGCCGCGCTGGCGCGCCGCCGCGAGCCCGTGACCGATCAGCCGGGCGCCGATGCCGAGGCCCCGGTAGCCGGGTGCGACCGCCACCGGACCGAGCAGAAGCGCCGGCCAGCGGCCGCCGATGGTCACCGGCCAGAAGCGCAGCGTGCCGATAGGGCGGCCGCCTTCTTGGGCGCTGAAGCAGAGCGACATGAGCGGCCGCGCGCCGTCCCGCAGCCGGTACACGGTCTTCGATGTCTTGCGGCCGGCGCCAAACACTTGGTCCAGCAAATGTTCGATTGTTGCGGCGTCCTGGGGCCGCTCCGGGATAACCTCGAGCATGGCGCTCTCTCCGACAGATTCGGGCAACGGGCTTGAGAGGCAAGGCCCGCGCGGCGCCCTTCAGGGCCGGAGACCCTGGAAATGACGAAGCGCTGGTAATGACAGCGCGCTGGTAGGGAGTTGGTGCCGCAAGTAAGGCGGGCGCGGGCCGCTACGCTGGTGCGTCGGGTCGTCGTCGTCGCTGGCGGGCGGACCGCGTCATGGTGAGTGTTTCCCTCCCCGAACGGGGCGCGAGCCGTAGCACGGCTTGGGCCCCAGCGCCAGGACGATGTGGCCGCGTTTGCGCCCGAGTCGCATTCGCAACGCTGTTGACCCGCTCACGGTAGGCCACTACGCTCGCGCTGATGGTTCCCCGCGATTGGGGATGAAAAGGGAATCCGGTGCGACCTCCCGAGGGTCAAAGCCGGAGCTGCCCCCGCAACTGTGAGCGGCGAGTTCACGGTCCAAGTTGGCCACTGGGAAACCGGGAAGGCCGGTCGTGAACGAGGACCCGCAAGCCAGGAGACCTGCCATCGGCTGTCTTCGCGACCCCATCGGGCGGGGAAGAATCCGATGGTGCCTGCCGCACCCTCCGCTCGTCCGGGATCCGCAATCCACTGGCTGTAACGGAGGGTTACAATGTCCCAATCCCTGCACCCCCACCCACCGGGCCCGAGGTCCGAAAGAATCGCCTTCCCCGGCAGCGCCGACCTGGCCGCAATCCTGATCGCGGCATTCGGCCTGTTCTTGATCTTCGGTGCCGGCATCGCCCGCCCCGAGGCGCTCCACAACGCCGCGCACGACGCCCGACACGCGTTCGCGTTTCCGTGTCATTAGGAGGGCGCCATGTGGAGACAGATGCTGGTGGCGGCGCTGATCGCCGGCGCCGCCGGCGGGTTGATCGTCACCGTGGTCCAACAGTGGCAGGTGGCGCCATTGATCCTCGAAGCCGAGACCTACGAGCAAGCAGTCGCTGAGGCCGGATCGACCGCGGGCGGCCAACCCCGGTCCGAGGCTCACGCGACGCCCCCGCAAGGCGCCGATAGCGAACACCGGAGCTGGGCGCCCGATGACGGGGTCGAGCGAATCCTGTTCACGGCGTTGGCCAATATCCTGTTGGGAATCGGGTTTTCGCTGCTGCTGGTGGCGTGCTTCGCGCTCCGTAGAGAGGTGAACTGGCGGCAGGGCATGCTCTGGGGCCTTGCGGGTTTCGCCACCTTCGCACTCGCCCCCGCCCTCGGCCTGGCACCCGAGGTTCCCGGAGCGGCCGCCGCCGAGCTGGCCGAGCGGCAGCTGTGGTGGTTCGGCACCGTCGTGGCGACCGCTCTCGGGCTCGGTGTGTTGGCGTTCGGCCGACGGTGGTGGATGCGGGCCGCCGGTGCCGTCGTGCTCGCGCTGCCACACCTCATCGGCGCCCCCCATCCGGCACAAATCGGGGGCGCGGTGCCAGCGGAACTTGCCGCTTCCTTCGTCGTCGCTTCGCTGTTCAGCATGGTCGTGTTCTGGATCGTGCTGGGGGGCCTTTCGGCGCACCTCTATCGACGCCTCGTCACGGGCTGAGCCGAGCGGGCATCGGCGCCCGCCGTGGCGGCGCCACGTGTCGCCCGCGAAGGCGCCGCCAGCCGGCCTTGCCATGCCGATCCGCCCGAGCCCCGGACGCGACCTGAGCGCGCGAATGCCGGCAATCGCCGCGCGTCGTTTCGCCAATCGCCCGAGCTCGCGGATTTGCCTGAGACCGTTCCATGGAGAACCGGATGAACAATCATTTCAAACTTACCATTGCCTTGCTCGCGGGCGCCCTCGCGGCAACCGCGGCAACCGCGCGGGCCAACGACAACGACACCTTCCCGAACATCAGCGGGGAAATCCTCATCGAGGTGGAGAACGACTGGACCTTCGAGTCCGAGGATCCCGATTCGGAAATCAACGATCTATTCACGACCACCGAGCCCTTCCTGACCTTGAACCTGATCGAAGGGCTTTCGATCCAGGCCGGGATGGTGCTGGAGCCGGTGCTTGACCCAGGCCCGTCCGATGACCGGTTTTTCGCCGATCATGGCCTGTTCGTCGAGACCCTGAGCATCACTTACGAGCACCACCGTTTCGCCCTCGTCGGCGGCAAGTTCACGCCCAACTTCGGCATTGCCTGGGCTGCGGCGCCAGGGATCTACGGGGTCGATTTCGCCGAGGACTATGAGCTCGCGGAACGGATCGGCATCGGTGCGGCGATCAACCTCATCGCGAATTCGCTTGGCACCCACGCGCTCTCGGCCAGCACCTTCTTCTTGGACAATTCGGCGCTCAGCCGCTCGGCTTTCACGAGCCGTGACGAGACCGACATCGCCGATGGTGGCCCCAGCAACACAGGTGATCTGTCATCGTTCGTGATCGCGCTCGATGGCGGCGAGTTCCCCGGCCTCGAGGGCCTCCGCTACCATGTCGCGTTTGCTCACCAGGAGAGCGGCGTTGGCGACAGCGCCGATGAACGCGGCTTCGTGATCGGAATCGAGCACGCCCTCGAGCTCGGGGACGATATCGAGCTCGTCCCGATTGTCGAGTACGCCTTGCTCGACAACGCCGGCGGCGTCGCCGGCAGCGACACGCACTACCTGACCGCCGGCGCCAGCCTGGGCATCGACCACTGGAGCCTCAACATGGTCTACGCCATGCGCCGCAACGTGGTCGCGGGCGCCGCCGACGTCGACGACCATCTGCTGGAAATCTCCGCCGGTTACGCCTTCGATTTCGGAGTGGGCTTTGACCTTGGTTGGAAGATGATCGAGGAAGCGGGAGTGAGGTCGCATGTCCTCGGGGCTTTGATCAGTTACACCGTGGCCTTTTGAGGTCCGCGGATTTTCGCCACCGCGACGCCGGCGTGTGCCGTCCGGCCCCGCCCGGCCGCCGATCATCCCCGGACGTTCGGCGGCGGCGCTAGACGCCCCCGATGAATCCCGCTAGCTTCTCGGCCCGCCGCGAGGACGGCAGAGCAAGAGTGAGCGGAGCGATGCTAAAGGACAAGGTGGCCTTGGTCACGGGCGCGGGCCGCGGCATCGGCCGCGAGGTGGCACTGCTGTTGGCGGCCGAGGGCGCCAAGCTGGTGGTCAACGATCTGGGCGGCGAGATCGGCGGCGACGGCGCGAGCGCGAGCCCGGCCGAGGCGGTGGTCGCGGAGATCGAGGCCGCCGGCGGCGCGGCGCTCGCCAACACCGACAGCGTCGCCGATTGGGACGGCGCCCACGCCATGGTCGCGGCCGCCACCGAAGCCTTCGGTCGCATCGACGCCGTGGTCAACGTCGCCGGGATCCTGCGCGACAGCATGTTCCACAAGATGGACGAGGCGGACTGGGACGCGGTCATCGGCGTCCACCTCAAGGGCGCCTTCAACGTCAGCCGGGCGGCCATCGGCCACTTCCGCGAGCAGGGATCGGGCGCCTTCGTCCACTTCACCTCGACCTCCGGCCTGATCGGCAACATCGGCCAGGCCAACTATGCCGCGGCCAAGCTCGGCGTGGTCGGGCTGTCGCGGGTGCTGGCCATGGAGGGCGCGCGCAAGGCGGTGCGCTCGAACGTGGTGAGCCCCTTCGCCTGGACCCGCATGATCGGCACCATCCCCATCGACAGCGAGGCCCAGCGCCAGCGCGTCGAAAGGCTGCGCACCAGCACCCGCGCCGAGCAGATCGCGCCCATGGTCGCCTTTCTCGTGAGCGACGCCGCGGCCGAGGTCTCGGGCCAGGTCTTCGCGGTGCGCGGCAACGAGGTCTTCCTGATGAGCCAGTCGCGGCCCTTGAGGTCGCTGCACCGCGGCGAGGGCTGGACCGCGCGCAGCCTCGCCGAGCACCTGCTGCCGGCGCTGCGTGCCGACCTCTACGGTCTCGAGGCCTCGGCCGAGGTGTTCTCCTGGGACCCGGTCTAACGGGCCCAGAGCCAGGATTGGTACGCGATGTTCTATGAACCCAAGGGCAAGGGCTCGCACGGCCTGCCTCACGACCCCTTCCGCAGCATCGTGGTGCCGCGGCCGATCGGCTGGATCAGCACCGTCAGCGGCGCTGGCGTCGTCAACCTGGCGCCCTACAGCTTCTTCAACGGGGTCTCCTATGCTCCGCCCATGGTCATGTTCGCCGCCAACGGCCAGCACGCCGAGGGCGGCCCCAAGGATAGCTTGAGCAATATCGTCGAGACCGGCGAGTTCGTGGTCAACGTCGCCACCTGGGAGCTCAGGGAAGAGATGAACGCCTCGTCCGCGGCGGTGCCGCGGGCGGTGGACGAGATGGCGATGGCGGGTCTCGAGGCGGCGCCGTCGAGGCTGGTGCGCCCGCCCAGGGTCAAGGCCTCGCCGGTGCACTTCGAATGCGTGCTCGTCAAGACGGTCGAGCTCCCGGCGGACAATCCCGAGGAGCCCAACAACATCGTGTTCGGGCGCGTCGTCGGCATTCACATCAGCGACGACATCCTCACCGATGGCATGGTCGACATGTCGAAGTTTCGCCCCATCGGCCGCCTCGGCTACTTCGACTACACGGTGGTCGACAACGTCTTCACCATGCCGCGCCCCAACGTCGAGGGGATCATGGCGGCGCCCGCGGCGGCACGGGCCGCGGGGTCGGGATCCTAGCTCGCGTTGCGGGGTGGGGCGCGGAGCGCCCGCCCCGCCCCGGCGTTCGCTCCACGCCCCTTTCCGGGGTCACCTCCTGGATCAGTCTCCGTAGATGACCCACTCCCCGTCTTCGCCGGTAAAGAGACCGGGTCCTTCGGGGATCTCGTGGATCGGGTGGTACTCGAATGGCTTGGCCCCGGCGCAGGCCGCCAGGAGAAAGGCGAGGGCGACGCTCGCGAGCCGCGCCCGCCTGCCCGATCCTGTTTCTCGCTTAGCCATGGCCTAGAACTTGATCCGCGCGCCGCTCAACACCGCAATTATGTTTTGGAACGGGACGCCCGGGCGGTCGAGGTCGTAGACCCGGCCGCCGATATAGAACTCGGTGGCGACGCGATCGAAGTTCTGGACGATGAAGGCGCCGTAGGATTGCGAGTCGTCCCGGGTTGCCGACTGGTCGTCGCCGTTGAAATAGTCGACCGCCAGCGCCGTGTTGCCGAGCGTGGGGAAGAACTTCCGCAAGTAGCCGAGCTTGACGTAGAAGAAGGTCGAATCGTTCCGGCCCACGGCGTTGAAGTCCCGGTTTCCCGCGGCGAAGGTGAGGTTGAGGCCGGACTTGTGGCGGCCCGAGATCGAGCCGCTGACGCCGTGGCTGCCGACCCGCTCCCAGTAGGCGACGGCGGCGGCGAGCTTGGTGTCGAGGAGCTCGCCCGAGTAGCGTCCGGCGACGTCCCAGCGGCCGCCGGCGATGCTCGAGGCCGAGGCCTTGAAGCCCCGGAAGCTCGGCGTGTCGTAGCGGATGCGGTCGTCGCGGCTGAGCCCGTCGAGGTTGCTGAAGGCGCGGCCGATGGTAACGTCGCCGGCCAGGGGCTGGGCCCCGCCGCGGCTGAAGATGAGGCCGCCGGCCAGGTCGTTGACCGCCGAATAACCGATCACGCTGGTGCCCGAGAGATCGACCTCGGAGCTGCCGTTCGACGCGGTGTCCCCCTGTCCCACCCAGAGGCGGCCGAAGCGCTTGGAGTCGACGTAGAACTCGAGCTTGCGTTCGGTGAAGCCGCCGGCGCCGACGCCGCGGCTGCTGAACTGGTTGATGGAGGCGCTGGAGTTCGACTCGATCTGGACCTCGATCTGGGTGCCGACCGAGAGGTCCTCGTTGAAGTTCCCTTTGCCGACGAAGCGCACGCGGGTCGAGGAGTTGTCGTTGTCGACGTGGAAGGCATGGGTGTTGTTGCCGTCGTCGGCGATCAGCACGCCGCGGTTGACCTGGCCCGAAAGGGTGAGCTTGATGCTGTCCTTGCCCGACTTCACCATCTTCTTGGGCTCTTGGGCCTGGGTCACCTGCTCGCTCGCCTGCTGCGCCGCGGCGGCGGCCTGAATGGCGGCCTGGCTGGCGGCGCGGCTCGCCTGGTTCGCCGTCTCGGTGGCCTGGGCGGCGGAGCGCGCCAGCGCGTTGACCTGGTCCTGCAGCGACTGGAGCAGCCTGGCCTGGGCCTCGATCTGGCCCTGCTGCTGCTCGATGATGCGCTGCAGCCGTTCCACTTGCGCCGCGTCGACGCCCTGAGCGGCGGCGCTCGGCGCCCATGCCGCGACCGCGACCAGCGCCGCCAACGCCGTGGTAATAATCAAGAACTGGTTCCTAAGCTTCATAACCGAACCCTTTCGCGATGCGTCCACCCCAGCGCTGATCGCGCAGGTAGACGGTGGGCGCCTCCTTCATTCCTCATCCCCGCCGACACTGCCTCTTCGTCGGCAACAAGCGGATGACGCGAACGCGACACGACGACTAATATCCCGGGGTCTCCAACAAGGTTTCGAGGCCGCTTCCTTCCCCACAATGCTGCCATCTTGTTGGTGCCGGCGCTTTGATTAAAATCAATGCTCGGCGGATCGGCACCGTTGCTTTCCTCGGCCCGATCGAGATCGTGGAACGGCCCTGGATAGCCTTTCCAGCCCCAGGACTTGCTTTGTCCCATATCAATTTTCTCCTTTGGTTTAAGTAGTTAGAGTAATTCTATAAATGCGAATCATTCGCAATCGCAATTATTCTTTCAATACCCCTAGAGGTCAAGGGCAAATTTGACAGGGCTTCGCTCTCGCCCCTGACTGTTGGCTGGGACTGGCGGCCGGGACTGGCCGGGGTCGGCCAGCCGGTCGCCGGGATATGCGGCGCGCGTCGGGGGATGGCGCGGAGCGCCGCCTCCAGGTCAAGCGCCGCCGACGCGCCGTTTGATCCCGATCAACGACCTCGGCGGACGGCCGGACTATTCATCACAGTAGGTGGAACCGACGCGCCGCTTCCGGTGTTTGCCGCCAGCGATACCATGCCCCCGGGGAGACGATTTGGTGACGGCGTGCCCGAGCGAGGAGAAGGAACATGAAAGCGAACAGGATTGGGCCTGGAGGCCGGAGACTGCGTGCGCTCGAGCGGGTCGCGCAAATCGCCCTGGTGGGGATGATTTTGATCCCGGCCGCGGCGTCGTTCGCCGCCGAGGAGGGCCACGCCCACGATCCCACCAACATTTGGGCCATCGCCCGCGGCGGCCAGCTCTACGACAAGTGGTGGGCGGTGACCGAGGCGGCATCGCCCCAGACCACCCACCCCGCCTATCCCGACGCGGGCAAGAAGAAGGGCGCCGCCAGCTGGCGCTGCAAGGAGTGTCACGGCTGGGATTACAAGGGCAATGACGGCGCCTACGGCAAGGGCTCGCACTACACCGGGATCAAGGGGGTGCGTGGCGCGGTGGGGATGAAGCCTGAGCGAATCCACGCCGTCATCATGAATGAGACCCACCGCTTCACGGCCGAGACGATGCCCCACAGCGCCATGGAGAAGATCGCCCTGTTCCTGTCGAGAGGCCAGCTCGACATGGACCGCTACATCGACCGCGCCACCAAGGTGGCGCGCGGCAACCCGCGCCGAGGGGCCCAGTTCTTCCAGACCATTTGCGCCGTCTGTCATGGCTTCGACGGCAGGGATATCAACTTCAAGAGCGAGGAGAACCCCGAGTACATCGGCACTGTGGCCCGGGCGAACCCCTGGGAGGCCCTGCACAAGATCCGCTTCGGCCAGCCCGGCGTTCCGATGGTGGCGCTCACGGTGCTCGAGGTCGAGGATCAGATCGACATCCTGGCCTACGCCCAGAGCTTGCCCGCCAAATAGACGCCTCGGCGGGCGGCGCCCGGCCCAATTCGCACATTCGGTCCCCGGCCGGAAACAGAGTTGTTCCGCGGATGGGCGTTATTTTCGCCCTTCGAGCCGCCCATATAGGGTTCCGGCCGCTGCCGAAGGGCGGCCCGGGAACGACCGGTCGCCGAATTGGCTGTCGACGGATCGCGCGCCAGCGCCTAAATCACTCGGACCACGAACCCGGGCAAACCAGATGGGGGCCCGACATGGGCAGAATGGTCGACGGCAATTGGATCACCGACGAGCGCGCCGCCGCCCACGACGGCCCCTACCGGCGCGAGGAGACCCGCTTCCATGACGTGGTCAGCGCCGACGG
This sequence comes from uncultured Alphaproteobacteria bacterium, assembly GCA_965371625.1. Taxonomy (GTDB): domain Bacteria; phylum Pseudomonadota; class Alphaproteobacteria; order CBDUZE01; family CBDUZE01; genus CBDUZE01. Next base: position 2,524 of record CBDUZE010000028.1, on the reverse strand, counting down.
CGCCAGCGGCTTCAAGGCCGAGCGGGGGCGCTATCACCTCTATGTCGCCGTCAACTGCCCCTGGGCCCACCGCACCTGGATCTTCCGCCTGCTCAAGCGGCTCGAGGACGTGATCTCCCTATCCATCGTGGCGCCCCGGCGCAGCGATCAGGGCTGGGTCTTCGACGACGCCTCCGAGCGCTATCGCGATAGGCTCCTCGGCACCGCCTCGCTGCACCAGATCTACGCCCTGGCGCGGCCCGACTACTCGGGCCGGGTGACGGTGCCGGTGCTGTGGGACCGTGAGCGGGCGACCATCGTCAACAACGAGTCGGCCGAGATCATCCGCATGCTGAACTCGGCCTTTGCCGCCTTCACCGCCGACGACCACGACTATTACCCCGAGAGCTCGAGGGCCGAGATCGACGCCCTCAACGAGCGCATTTACCGCACCCTCAACAACGGCGTCTACCGGGCCGGCTTCGCCACCACTCAAGCCGCCTACGATGAGGCCTTCGACGCCCTCTTCGCGACGCTGGACGCGCTCGATGAGCGCCTCGCCGGCAATCGCTACCTGCTGGGCGACCGGACCACCGAGGCGGACTGGCGCCTGTTCCCCACTCTGGTGCGCTTCGACGTCGCCTATCACGGCGCCTTCAAGTGCAATCTCAGGCGGCTCATGGACTATCCCAACCTGTGGGGATACACCCGTGAGCTTTATCAGATCCCCGGGATCGCCGAGACCGTGGACCTGGAGATCTACAAGCGCGGCTATTACTCGAGGAGCGCGCTGCGCAACCCGACGGGCGTGGTGCCCAAGGGCCCCGAGATCGACCTCGACGAGCCCCACGGGCGCGAGGCGGTGGGACGGGCGGCGGCGTGAGTCCGCGATCAACCAAGCATAGGGGAGTGCCGGCATGGGTATGGTGGTAGACGGCAAATGGAGCACGGAGAACCGCGGCAGGATTCGCGACGGCAGGTTCCGGCGCGCGGCGACCCAGTTCCGCGACTTCGTCACCGCCGACGGCTCGTCCGGCTTCAAGGCCGAGGCCGGCCGCTATCACCTTTACGTCTCGCTGGCCTGTCCCTGGGCCCACCGCACCCTCATCTTTCGCAAGCTCAAGAAGCTCGAGGCGGCGATCTCGCTCTCGGTGGTGGACCACTTCATGGGCGAGATGGGGTGGTGGTTCAGCGACAACCCGGGGTGCATTCCCGACGGCGTCAACGGGGCCCAGTACGTGCACCAGATCTACATCGCCGCCAAGCCCGACTACACCGGCCGGGCTTCGGTGCCGGTGCTGTGGGACAAGAAGGCGCGCACCATCGTCAACAACGAGTCGTCGGAGATCATCCGCATGCTGAACTCGGAGTTCGACGCCTTCGGCGACGCCTCGCTCGACTTCTACCCCGAGGCGCTGCGCGCCGAGATCGACGCCGTCAACGAGCCGGTCTACGAGAACCTCAACAACGGCGTCTATAAGTGCGGCTTCGCGGCCACCCAGGAGGCGTACGAAGAGGTCGTCGCGGCCCTGTTCCGCACCCTCGACCAGCTCGAGGCGCGCTTGGGCCGCCAGCGTTACTTGGCGGGCGAGCGCATCACCGAGGCCGATTGGCGTCTGTTCACGACTCTGATCCGCTTCGACGCGGTCTATTTCGGGCACTTCAAGTGCAACCTGCGCCGCGTCGCCGACTACCCCAACCTCTCGAACTACCTGCTCGAGCTCTATCAGGTCCCGGGCGTGGCCGAGACCGTGGACTTCGATCACATCAAGGGCCACTACTACGCCAGCCACACCAGCATCAACCCCACCGGCATCGTGCCCAAGGGGCCCGAGCTCGACTTCAGCCGGCGCCACGACCGCCAGCGCCTGGCGGCGTGAGGGGCAGGACGGCACGAGCGCGCCGGGCGCTCCCATTCACGCTCTCGTGATCAGACCCCGATTGGGGCGATCAAGGCTTTGATTTTTGCCCCGGGCAGGCAATCATGGCGCGCATCGTCACGGACTGGGGAGCGAACGTCATGAGTGACCAGGAAAGCACGTCTGGAAATCTGTACCTATCCTTCATGGCCGGGTTCTACGAAAAGGTCTCCGGCCTCGCTTATCCGCTAATTCGAGTCTTTACAGGCCTCATTCTGATGCCCCACGGGGCGCAAAAGCTGTTCGGAATGTTCGGCGGCGGCGGTATCTCGGGCACCGCCGGTTTCTTCACCAAGATCGGCCTCGAGCCGGCGACCTTTCTCGCCACCTGGGTCGGCTGCTTCGAGTTCTTCGGCGGCCTCTTGCTGGTGATCGGGCTGTGGACCCGCCCGGCGGCCCTCGTTATCGCCTTCCAGCTCTTCGTCGCCGCCTTTTACTACCACCTTCCCAACGGCTTCTTCTTCAACAAGGGCGGCTACGAGTATGCGTTGCTTTGGGGCGTGATCGCTTTGGCCATCTTCTTCCGCGGCGCCGGCAGCTTTTCCGTCGACGCCAGGATCGGCCGGGAGTTCTAGTGGATAAAATCTGACATTTGAATCCCGTTGGGGATTCCCGCCGGGTTCGCA
>CBDUZE010000027.1:0-56376 GCA_965371625.1 uncultured Alphaproteobacteria bacterium | reverse complement strand
GAGGAGCTGGAGGCGGCGGGTCAGGGCCTGGAGCTCAGCTTGAGCGACGGCGCGAGGCTCGCCGCCGACCTGGTGGTCTGCGCCACCGGCGTGGCGCCCAACACCGAGTTGCTCGAGGGCAGCGGCGTCGAGATCGACCAGGGGGTGGTGGTCGATCAGCACCTCGAGAGCAGTGTGGAGGGCATCTTCGCCGCCGGCGACGTGGCCCAGGGGCCGGACTTCTCGACCGGCGGCCGCCAGGTCCACGCCATCCAGCCCACCGCCGCCGAGCACGGCCGCGTCGCCGCCCTCAACATGGCCGGGCGGGAGAGCGCTTACCGCGGCAGCCTGCTGATGAACGTGCTCAACACCCTGGGCCTGATCTCGAGCTCGTTCGGGCTCTGGGACGGCTTCGAGGGCGGGGAACAGTCTCGAATCGCCGACGAGGACGGCTTCAAGTACCTCAGCCTCGCCTTCGACGACGACCTGCTGGTGGGGGCGCTGGCGCTCGGCCTCGCCCAGCACGTCGGCGTGATCCGCGGCCTGATCCAGAGCAGGGTGCGGCTCGGGCCCTGGAAGGACGAGCTGTTGAGGGACCCGCACAAGGTCATGGCCGCCTACCTCGAGCGCACCCAGGGGCGGGCCTGAAGCCCCCGGCGGCAGCGACGGAGGAGCACGCCGGTGCGGATCACGGTCAAGACCACCGGCCTCCTGGCCGATCACCTGCCGCCGGGCGCCAGCGGCGACAGCGCCGAGTTCGAGGTGCCCGAGGGCGCCACGCCCCACGACGTGATGACGGAGCTCGGCATGCCCCTCGACGAGAGCTATCTGGTGGTGGTCAACGACGAGCTGGTGCCCAAGGCCGAGCGCGCGCGCCGGGCGCTGGAGGCCGACGACGAGCTCACGATCATGCCGCCCTTGCGGGGCGGCTGAGGCGGTAGGGCCGGCGCCGGGCAACTGGGGCTTTACGCGGCTCCGGCTTTGGGTATACCAATACGCCTTTTTCCGCCGCGACCAGGTTGGGAGCGATCGCCTCATGGCGAAGCAGAACGGCCCGCCGAAGCACGTCGTACTGACCACCCACCGGCCGGCCCAGGGCGGCAAGGCGCCGCCGATCTCGTGGGGCGCCCAGGGGCCCGAGGGCCGGGGACCGGTGGTGGGCTCGGTGATCGACCCGGCGCACCGCAACGTGATCGGCACCCATTCGGGGGCCTACTCGCTTTACCGCGCCCTTGCCGTGGCGGCGGGGACCCTCGACCCCGAGCACAGACCCGACCTCACGGATACCGCGCCGACGACGCGGATCGGGCCCTTTCCGCAGTGGGCGGACCCGACCCGGATCGTCTCGCTCGACCCTTACGGCCACATCGCCAGCGAGGTCTTCGCCGAGGAGCTCGAACGGGGCATCGATATCCGCCCGACCATCGCCGTCACCCGAGCGCGGATCAACATGGCCGAGATGTCGGCGGCGATCGCCGCCGGCCGGCTCGAGCCCGACGGGGCCATCCTCTTCGAGAACGGCGACGTGAGCGTCACCAAGGCATCGATCGAGCCGGTCTGGTACCTGCCGGGGATCGCCGAGCGCTTCGGCGTCGTCGAGGCCGAGCTTCGGCGCATCCTGTTCGAGCAGGCCGGCAACATGTTCCCCGAGCTGATTACGCGCTACGACCTCAAGGTCTTCCTGCCGCCGATCGGCGGGACCAGCGTCTATATCGTCGGCGACGTCGAGGCGCTGGCCGACCCCAAACGCCAGGTCGCCTGCCGGGTGCACGACGAATGCAACGGCTCCGACGTGTTCGGCTCCGACATCTGCACCTGCCGGCCCTATCTCGCCCACGGCTTCGAGGTCAGCGTCGACAGCGCCCAGCGCGGCGGCGCCGGGCTCGTCGTCTACAACCGCAAGGAGGGCCGGGCGCTGGGCGAGGTGACCAAGTTCCTGGTCTACAACGCCCGCAAGCGCCACGCCCAGGGCGACCACGCGGCCACCTACTTCGAGCGCACCGAGTGCGTCGCCGGGGTCCAGGACGTGCGCTTCCAGGAACTCATGCCCGACGTCTTCCACTGGCTCGGCATGACCCGCATCGACCGCTTCGTGTCGATGAGCAACCTGAAGTACGATGCCCTGGTCCACCAGGGCATCGAGATCGCCGAGCGGGTGCCGATCCCCGACGCGCTCGTGCCCGAGGACGCCCGCGTCGAGATCGACGCCAAGAAGGCCGCCGGCTACTACATCGAGGAGGAGACGCCCGAGGCGGGCGACCCCACGGCCGTCAAGGGGCGCGGTCTCGGCGACTATTGAGGCGCGGTCGTTGCCGCGCTTTCGCGACCCGGCCGAGGCGGTGGCGTGGCTGCGCACGGCGGCGGCGATCCGCGAGCGCTGCGGGCTCGTGCTCGAGGCCGGCGAGGCGGGCGCGCTCACGCACTTCGCGCTGGTGCCCGAGCGCCTCGACGAGGCCGCGGCCTTCGTCGTCGAGACCATCGAGCAGGCCTACCCCACCCTCGAGATCCCCTACCACGCGCGCTGGCGCCACTTCGGCGCCGGCGGCGTCGACCGCTGGGGGGCGCTGGCCGAGAGCTCCTGCGCCGGCCTCGACCGCGACGAGATCGCCCGCGTGCGCGTCGAGCTGGTGCTTACCAGCGTCCTGCTCGACGCCGGCGCCGGCGCCGCCTGGCGCTATCTCGAGGCCGAGACGGGTCAGCGCCTGGCGCGTTCCGAGGGTCTCGCGGTGGCGAGCTTTCGTCTCTTCGCCGGGGGCGGCTTCTCGGCCACCGCGGGGCAGCCCTTGCGCGCCGACGCGGCGGCGCTCGTCGAGCTCTCGGACGCGGCGCTGGCGCGCGCCTTTCAGGTCACCGCCGACAACCCGCTCGCGGGGTTCGAGGGCCGCGCCGCGCTGATGCGGGGGCTCGGCGCCGCGCTCCTCGCCGCGCCCGAGATCTTCGGGTCGAGGGCGCCGCGGGCGGGCGCGTTCTACGATTATCTCGCGGCCCAGGCGGTGGGCGGTGCACTGCCCGCGGCGACGGTCCTAACGGCCATACTCGAGGCCTTTTCGGCCATCTGGCCCGGGCGCATCGCCTTGGGCGGCGTCAACCTGGGCGACGTATGGCGTCACCCCGCGGCGCGCGGCGACGACCTGACCGAGGGCCTGGTGCCCTTCCACAAGCTCTCGCAGTGGCTCGCCTACTCGCTGATCGAGCCGCTCGAGGAGGCGGGCCTCGTGGTCACCGAGCTCGATGCCCTGACCGCGCTGCCCGAGTACCGCAACGGCGGCCTGCTGATCGATTGCGGCGTCCTCGCGCCCAGGCACTCCGGCGTGCTGGGGGCGGTCCATGGGCCCGGCGACGAGGTGGTGGTGGAATGGCGGGCGCTCACGGTGGCGCTCATCGACCGCCTCGCCGAGCGGGTGCGCGCCCGGCTCGGCCGCGACGCCGAGGCGCTGCCGCTGGCCAAGGTGCTCGAGGGCGGCACCTGGAGCGCCGGCCGCCGCCTCGCCGCGCAGATGCGCCCCGGTGGAGCACCCCCCCTGCGCATGGAAAGCGACGGCACCGTGTTCTAGAGTGCTCCCATCCAGGCGAGGCCAGCGCGGGACGGAACCATGTCCGACATGCTCACGATCGTCGACCACCCTTTGATCCAGCACAAGCTGACGTTGATGCGCGACCGCACCACGCCGTCGGCGCTGTTCCGCCAGCTCTTGCGCGAGATCAGCACCCTGCTCGCCTACGAGGTGCTGCGCGACCTGCCGCTCACGACCTGCACCATCGAGACCCCGCTGGCCAAGATCGAGGCGCCGGTGCTCGAGGGCAAGAAGCTCTGCTTCGTCTCGATCCTGCGCGCCGGCAACGGCCTCCTCGAAGGCATGCTCGATCTGGTGCCCTCGGCGCGGGTCGGCCACGTCGGCCTCTACCGCGACCCCGAGACCCTGGCCGCGGTCGAGTACTACCTCAAGCTCCCCGACGGCATCGAGGAGCGCGAGGTGATCGCCGTCGACCCCATGCTGGCCACCGGCAACTCGGCGATAGCGGCGGTAAAACGCCTCAAGGAAAGCAACGCCCGCTCGATCCGGCTGGTGACCCTGCTGGCGGCGCCCGAGGGCGTGGCCGCGTTCTCGGCCACCCATCCCGACGTGCCCCTGTTCACCGCCGCGGTCGACAGCCACCTCGACGACCACGGCTACATCGTGCCCGGGCTGGGCGATGCCGGCGACCGTATGTACGGCACCAAGTAGGGGCGAGCGGATGGCCCCCGCCAACGCCGACTCCAGCGCCGACGCCAGAGCGGACGACCTCCGCTTCATGAAGCTCGCCTACGCCGAGGCGCGGAGGGGCTACGACGAGGGTGGGGTGCCGGTGGGCGCGGTGATGGTCGAGCACGGCCGGGTCATCGCCAGCGGCCGCAACAAGCGGGTCCAGGAGGGCGACCCCATCGCCCACGGCGAGATGGATTGTTTGCGTAGCGCCGGGCGCCGCCCGGGCTATCGCGGCGTCACCCTCTACACCACGCTCTCGCCCTGCATGATGTGCGCCGGCACCATCGTCCAGTTCGAGATCCCCCGGGTGGTGATCGGCGAGGATCGCAACTTCGCCGGCAACGGCGACTTCCTCGCCGAGCGCGGCGTCGAGGTGGTGGTGATGCAGGACGCCGCTTGCATCGCCCTGATGGAGCGCTTCATCGCCGAGAAGCCCGAGCTCTGGAACGAGGACATCGCCGAGGAGGCGTGAGGCGCGGCCCCGCATCCCCCTCAACGGTAATCGGGGTTGGGGTAGTCGAAGCGGCAACCGGCGTCCCACTCCGAGCGCTGGTTGCCGTGCGCCGGGATGCCGCCCGCGTCCTTGATCATGCGCGCCAGGTGCAACAGGTTCCAGGTCATGAAGGTGGTGTTGCGATTGGTGAAGTCGTTCTCGGGCCCGCCCGACCCGGGATCGAGATAGGAGGGCCCGGGGCCGGCCTCGCCGAGCCATCCCGAATCGGCCTGGGGCGGGATGACGTAGCCCAGGTGCTGCAGCGAGTAGAGGATGTTCATGGCGCAATGCTTGGCGCCGTCCTCGTTGCCGGTGATCAGGCAACCGCCGACGCGGCCGTAGTAGGCATACTGGCCGCTCTCGTTCAGGATGTGCGAGTTGGCGTAGAGCCGCTCGATCACCTTGGTGCAGACCGAGGACTTCTCGCCCAGCCAGATCGGCGAGGTGACGACCAAAATGTCGGCGGCCTTGACCTTCGCGTAGATTCGCGGCCACTCGTCCCGGTCCCGGCCGTGCTCGGTCATGTCGGGGTAGACGCCGCACGGGATATCGAAATCGACCGGCCGCAGGGCTTCGACGCCGACCCCGTTCTTCTCCATGATGGCGCTCGAGATGCGCACCAGACCGTCGGTATGCGAAAGCTCCGGCGATCGCTTGAGGGTGCAGTTGAGAAAGAGCGCCGTGAGGTCCGAGAAGTCCCAGCGGCTTTCCTCGCACCACCTCTCCTGCTGTTCGTTGAGCATGCTTTCGGCCTCCCTTTGCCGTTGTCGGGTCCGCCTCCGCGACCGGACCCCTTCCTTGATCTAAAGACCTTAGCCCGTTTCCGGGGTCCTGACGGTCCCGGTACGGGTCGGCATTTCACTGACCGGCTTGTTCTCCTCGGACTCGCCCATGCGCCGCGCCAGCGCCCCGAACCATCGCGCCGCCGGGGCCGCCGTAACGCCATGGGCCAAGATGCTGAAGGCGACGGTCACGATGGTCACCGCGAGAATTCGCTCGGCGGCGGCGATCTCGGCGTCCTCGAGAACGAAGAGCGCGAACAGGATCGAGGCCAGACCACGGGGTCCGAACCAGCCGAGGAAGGCGATGGTGGGCGGCCGCACGCCGGCTCCGACGAGCGACAGGGCGATCGGGAGCATGCGCACCACCGTCAAGCTCAAGCCCGCGTAGACCACCGCGGCCCAGCCAAGATTCCCGGCCGCTTGCGGCAGGATCGCGGCGCCGAAGATGAGGAAGGTCAGCAGCGTCAAGAGCTGCCCCTCGGCCTCGGCGAATTCGAACACGAACGCGCAGCGATGGCGCACCAGGTTGCCGAACACCAGGCCGCCGACGAAGGCGGCGATGAAGCCGTTGCCGCCGACGATCTCGGCCCCGGCGAAGGCGAGAAAGGCGACGCCGAGGATGGCCAGCCCCTCGTAGGTTTCCTGCATCCAGCCGCGGGCGGCGGCGCGATCGATCAGCCACCCACCGAGGCCACCGATGGCGACCCCGGCGAGCGGCCCAAGGGTGACCTGCAGGACCCCGAACAAGACCCAGTTGCGCGCTCCGCCGCCGCCATGAGCCGCGCTCGCCAGAGAGGCGAAGAGCAACACCAAGGGCAGGGCGATGCCGTCGTTGAGGCCGCTCTCGACGTTGAGGGCTTGGCGGATCCGCGTCGGCACCAAGGGGCTGGAGACCACCGTCTGGCCCAAGGCGGCGTCGGTCGGCGCGAGGATCGCCGCCAGCAGCGCCGCTTCCCAGAAACTCAAACCGAGCGGGAGCGCGAGCCCGACCAGGGTGCCCCCCGCGATGGCCAGCGGCAGGCCGATCAACAGCATGCGGAGCGGAAGGTTGTGGTCGCGGCGCAGTCGTCTCAAGTCGATCCGCGTCGCGTCCGAGAACAGCACCAGGATCAAGGTGACTTCGGCGAGGCCGTGGATGAAGCCAGGCCCGAAATCGAGATGGGCCAGCCCGAAGCCGGCATCGCCAATCAGCAGGCCGAAGACGGCGAACACAATCGGCGCCGTGAGGATGGTTCCCTCCAGCCGTTTGGAAACCAGCGCGAAGAGAATTACGCCCCCGGCAATGACGGCGAGGCCATGCGTGTCCATGAGCTCGTGGAGATCCGCCCATCCGCCCCCAAAAAGAGACCAGAGCGGCGATGATTGCCGATCGATATGAGGCTTGCCACCCCTAACTGGTTTTGGCCTGTTCGCGGACGGCGGATTTCGCGGCCGGATCGGATTATGATGATCGCTAAGGCAAGCCTGCAACGCTCACCGGCGCACATGAGGGGAGGCAGTCGGCCATGCATCTGACGGCAGCCATCAAGCGGGCCATGGTCATCGCGGCCAACGAGATCGCCACCATCGACGGCGAGCGGGTGCGCACCTGGGCCGAGTGCGGCGAGCGGGTCGCGCGGCTGGCCGGCGCGCTCAGGAGCGAGCTCCGCCTCGGCGAGGGCGCGCGCGCCGCCATCCTGGCCCTGAACAGCGACCGCTACTTCGAGTTCTCGCACGCGATGCCATGGGCGGGCGGCGTCATCGTACCCATCAACACGCGGCTGACGGCCGGGGAAGTCGAATACATGCTGAGCGATTCGGGCGCCGAGTTGCTGTTCGTGGACGACGCCTTCGCCGCGATGGCGGTGTCGCTAAAGGCACGGCTGCCCGCGCTCCGCGAGCTGATTTACCTGGGCGACGGCGAGACGCCCCAGGGCATGGGCGACTACGAGGAGCTGATCGCCGCCGCCACCCCGGCCGCTGACGCGGGCAAGGGTTACGACGACCTGGCGGCGCTCTATTACACCGGCGGCACCACGGGCACCGCCAAGGGGGTGATGCTGAGCCACGGCAATCTGGTCAGCAACGCGCTCCACATCGTGCCCATGTTCGGATTCGAAGAGGGCATGCGCTGGCTCCACGCCGCGCCGATGTTCCACATCGCCGACGGCCTCTCGATCTTCGGCGTCACCATGATGGCGGGGCGCCACGTCTTCATTCCCGGCTTCGAGCCGCTCACGGTGCTGAAGGCGATCGCGGAGCACGGCATATCCGACAGCCTTCTGGTGCCGACGATGATCAACATGCTGGTCCACCACCCGGCGATCGGCGAGCACGACCTCTCGAGTCTCAGGCACATGACCTACGGCGCCTCGCCGATGCCCGAGGCGGTGATCCGCCGCGCCCTCGAGGTGATGCCGGACTGCAGCTTCACCCATGCCTATGGCCAGACCGAGACCGCGCCCCTGGTGACCGCCAACGGGCCCGACGCGCACCGCGGCGCAGGCCTGGAGAAGGGCTTGTTCAAGTCCTGCGGGCGCCCGGTGCTCAACGTCGAGGTCAAGATCGTGGGCGAGGACGGCGCCGAGTTGGAGCGCGGTACCGTCGGCGAGCTGTGCACCCGCGGGCCCAACGTGATGATGGGCTATTGGAACAAGCCGGAGCAGACCGCCGAGGCGCTGCGCGACGGTTGGATGCACTCCGGCGACGGCGCCTACATGGACGAGCGCGGCTACGTCTACATCGTCGACCGGGTCAAGGACATGATCATCTCGGGCGCCGAGAACGTCTACTCCGCCGAGGTCGAAAGCGTGGTGCATCTGCACCCGGCGGTGGCCGAGTGCGCGGTCATCGGCGTGCCCGACGACACCTGGGGCGAGCGCGTCCACGCCATCGTCCGCCTCAAGGAGGGCGAGGCGGCGAGCGCCGATGAGCTCATCACCCACTGTCACGCCCATATCGCCGGCTTCAAATGCCCGCGCAGCATCGCTTTCCGGAGTGAGCCGCTGCCGCTCTCGGGCGCCGGCAAGATCCTCAAGACCGAGCTCCGCAAGCCCTATTGGGAGGGGCACGAGAAGCAGGTCCATTAGGGCGCGCGCCCATTAACCGGCGTTGCGAGTGGCGATGTCCGCTTTTCGCCCCGCTCCGTCTGCCTCACCCCCAGGTTCGGACCCTCCCGGCGTTGCCGCCGATCGTCAGCTCCTGATCCAGGCTGTGTGAAAACTATTTTCGAGGCCCGAACGCGCAACATTGATTCGCGTAACTGCCGTCGCAGGCAATAATGAATCACGCGTACGCAATCGCCGAATCCATTGTTGCCCCGACGCTCTTCCGACCCGAGTTTTTGCACCGTCTGGACCCGAAACAGTCATGAGGCCCGGTTGTGGCCACAGCACCAAGCGGACTTCTAGCGCCTCTCGGTGATGATTTCTATAGGCCTAAAAGCCCACATTGCTGTGCTCATCAACCATGCCAGCAATTAGCGCGGTTTCGAGAGTTGCATGGTCGTCTACTTTAGCGCCAAATAAGATCTAACGGTAAGGATAATTTTCAATGCAACCCAGGCGGCCAAGACAAACATGTCGTCGGTGCGAGCGCGTATTTTAATCCGTTTTCGGATCGTGTGGCCAACATCGGGACAGCACCATAAGCAGTCGTCAGTTACGAGCAAACACAAACCTTACCAACATCAGCTCCGCTTCCTCGCTGGCAAAGCTGCGTAGGTAATGTAGCCAAGAAATGACTCATCCGCCGATGGATCAGCCCCACAAGCAACATCTATAGCGTGGAATAGTGGTTTGACAGGGGTGATATGCTCGATTCATACTCACCGGTGCTTAGTAGCTAATGTGCCGCGATAAGGAATTCCCACGGGGGGCAAAGATTTTCAGGACTTTTCAGTCAGGCTCTAAGATTCTTCACGTGAAGCCTGCAAAGCGGAGTGCCTGGCGTTTCTTTGGCGCAGCGTCAGTCAGTATGCTGGCAGTAAAACGGCCATGAGTCGATCTTGTCGCCAAACTTAAAGGCAAAATGATCGGGAATTATTCCCTTCGAACCTTCCGCATAAAGTTCCTTGTGAGCTATCCGTAGCAAGTCTTCGGTGAGCTGAAACGGATTCGTCGATGTCAGGGCAATAAACGCTTCGATGCCGACATTCTTGTCCAGCTTGACGGAAAACGAAATTGGTTTGGCTCCTTCATAGAGGTGCGCCTGATACGCCTTGTCACTGATCGAATAAGCGCCGCTTTTGCTGTCCATCCCAAACAACACGAGCCAGGTTTTTTGAGACGGAGTTGTACGGATGGTGAGTAGTTCTCCTGATTGGCAAATCTCGCCGACCAGCACGGCTCTTTCCGCGCCGTCTACTGTGCGGGTCACTTGAAACGCGAGTGTCGTTTGAACCTTCGGTTCATCTATAAAGGGAATGTCCCAAGGCAAGATACGCTGTGTCAGCCCTTGAACACTTTCTCCTGCGAGACCAAGACGAAATGCAATAAGTACGATCACAGCAACGACCACAATCGCGGGGTATTTTATTAGCGGCGGCGCGTTCTTGATCCCTGACAATATGCTTGAGACGATGCGGTCTATCTCTTGTTTCAAGGCTTCCGGTAATGCCATTGGTTTGCTCCGCCAGCTCAAACTCTCACTTCTGCTATTGGTCCAGGGCCACCGGGAATCTATCATGCACTACGCCAGAACCGGTCCAAAGACGCGGAGTCTGCAATGCCATCCGATCATGTTGCTCACTATGATAGCTCACTTTTAGGATAACGTAATTCACGATCTCGCCGAGATCGATAAAACCCGGAGATGCCAGCGTGGCGGCCTCGCCTCTCAGGCCCTTCAACAGATAATATGTAAACAGGCCATATCCCAAATCAGGATCTTCCCATGAAGCCTGCACAGACTGCCCGGAAGAGAAAATGGTCTTTTGATCGGGAAACTCGTTCGCCTTCTTACCAAGTTCGTCCTGATCGAAAGCCGGGGTTACGCTACCCCCTTTGCCGAACCCGACAATGCCGCTGCGGCAGGCGTCGATAAAGAACGTAATATGCTTTGCTGACGCTCGTACAATCTGTGAGCGCAAATTCGTATAATATAAGCCCGAATAGAGCCGATTGGGATGCGTATCGTATGTCATGAGGTAGACATCGCTTGGATTGAATTCATTACTCGCACCGTGGCCGGAAAAATAAAGATAGATCAAATCAGAGGGAAACGACGTGGCCAGAATCTTCCCGATCGTCCGATAAATCTTCTCCGTGGTGGCTCCGGGCCCGATGAATTCATAAACCTCCCATCCGCCGCCGGATCGGGGATCATTCTTTAGAAAGTCCGCAAATGCGCGGGCATCCTTGTCGGCATATTTCAAGTCAATCAACTCGCCTGGCGTTTCGGAATGAGCCTTGAGATACTGATAATCTGAAACGCCGATTACGATCGCTCGTTTGCGGGAGAATATCTGAAAGGCGCTCGCACTGGCCGGTGCATCTACAACCGTTGCACCTTTTCCCGCGAATTCCAGATCGCGTCTGAGTGATTCGAAATTCTTGGAGTAGGCGTAGACGATCTCATTGTTGATCTCCAACTGGTACCACACTTCCTTGGTTTCCGGATTGACTAACTGTCTGATGACATGGATTTCCGTACCTAAAGCCAAGCGCAATACCCTTTTTGCCGAAAGGCGTGGTACTGCGCGGGTGTACGCCGGCGATACAGTCACAAAATCGGTGTCAAGGATGGTGATCGACCAGTCCTTCGCAACCGACAGACCGGGATCTTCGCCGCCCGACACAATAGGTCCGGTGCCTTGATAATTAACGTGAAAAAGCTTTTGTATTTCGAGAATGTGGTTGGCTTTCTCGTCTACGCGTGCAATTTCTGCGATAATTTCCCCATGTTGTTTCTGGAGCGTTTCCAACACGGTCTCGGGAAATCTTAGAATTTTAACGCCATGCTCACGGGCAAGTGCTTCGAGCGCCTTCGCGTCCGACAAACCGGATTGTTCGAGTCCATACCGCACATTCTCTGCACAGGCCTGTTCTATGATGCGTTGATCGTCCTTTGAGATTTCTTTCCAAACGTACTTGTTGAAGATAAGTTCAAGCATCAAATAGGGCTGATGCCAACTTGGATAGTAGTAATTTTTTGTGAGCCGATAGAATCCCATTTCCAGATCGATCGTCGGAATCGAAAATTCTGTGGCGTCTATGACTCCCCTCTCTAATGCTGGAAATAAATCGGCCCCAGCCAACAAAAACGTGTTGACTCCAACCCTCTGCGCGACTTTCGCGCCGAGACCGAAGAAACGCATTTTGAGGCCCTTGAGATCATTTGGATTGCGTATTTCTCTCAAGAACCAGCCGCCACCTTCGGGGCCAACCATGCCGCACGGCACTGAAATTATATTGTACGGCTCATAGAGTTCATTGAGTGCGCGGATTCCTTCCTGTTCCATCCAATCGATATGCTCCTCCGGTGTGAACCGGAACATTGTGGTCGAAAAAAAGGCAAAAGCCGGTTCCTTGCTCTGCCAATACGCCGAAGTAGCCCAACCAGCATCAATCACACCCTTTGATACCGCATCAAAGACCTCAAATGCATTTACGAGCGCGCCGGGCGGAAAGACCTCCATCTCGATTTCGCCTTTCGTCGATTCTTCAATTACTTTTGCGATCCGCAGCGACAATGTTCCGAAGAAACTGATGTTTGTGGGAAAGGCAGAGGCCACCTTCAACTCCTGGGCAGCATGTCCCGATAATGGCCAACAAAGCAGAGCAAGCAAGAAGGTCGGAAGAATAACCCGCAGAGATCGCACATCGAGCATAAGTCGACATCGGTGAAAAATTTGGTATGTAGGCATCATTCTTAACTCCATCGGAGTCAACCGAGACTCCCTGGATGACCACTTGCGGCCACAGGTAGCCTAGCAAGTATGGCGATTGAAGGCGAATCCGGTCCTGAACCGGCGGTCTGCATAGCGATCTACCGTGTTCGTCGGGCCGATTTGGCGATCAAAAGCCCGGCCAGTGGCCTTTCCGCACTAGGTGAGCGTACCCCGGCGCGTGCCGCACGCACCCGTGCTGTCGAGCAATCTGGATGCTACAGGATCGGGCGCTGTCATGGCAGCAAAGGTGCTGGCCGGAGGCCGTCAATCAGGCGCAGAATTTCGACGAACAGGGTTCTGGGGATGGCGACCTCCACCATCTGGAAAGCGATGCAACGGCCGTGCCGCACTATCTGGGCACCGATTTTCACCAGCCTCTTACGCAGCGTCGTCAGTGACCAGTGCTCCACTTCCTTCGGCAGGGCAAGAGTCCGATTTTGGCTACAGGCGGAAGCGCCCAAATGCGCGAATTGGCGACCCGTGTCGGCTCTAAAGCCGACATCGGCGGGCTAAGCTCTGGATCTGACGCCAAGGCCCTTTATGAGTACGCGGCCCGGACTCGTCCGCGCCGCCGCCGGCCATTCTTGCGGACCGGTCGGCCACCCGTCGCCGTCCCTCACCGCTCCTCCCGGCGGAACGGGACCAAGAGCGCCGCCGGGGCCCGCGCGGCGCGCGCCAGCACCGCCATGGCGACGATGGTGACGACGAAGGGCACCATCAGGAAGAGCTGATAGGGAAGCTCGATGGCGCCGGCCGACTGGAGGCGCAGGCCCAGCGCCTCGACGGCGCCGAACAGCAGCGCGGCGACGGCGCAGCGCCACCGACCCCCCTGGAGGTTTCGGCACGCCTCGGCCCGGTCGCCGCGCGCGGCGTCGAGGCGGTCCCGCATGATAGGGAATTCAGGGCCGCCCTGCCAGTCGCCCATACGCCCTTCAGGCGCCGAAGCGGGCGGCGAAGCGGGCGAGCTTGGCGCCGAAGTCCGCGCTCTCGAGCACCGCGCGGTTGACCACCTGCTCGGGCGCCCGGCCGTGCATCACCGCGAGCACCGCGTCGATGTCGAGGGCGCCGGTGACGGCGATCATCTGATCGGTCTCGCACAGCGCGTGGGGCGCCAGCACCACGTTGTCGAGCGTGAGCAGGGGATCGTCCGGATCGGGCGGCTCCTGGTCGAAGACGTCGAGCCCGGCGCCGGCGATGCGGCGCTCGCGGAGCGCCGTCACCAGGGCCCCGTGGTCCACCACCGGCCCGCGCGCGGTGTTGATGAGGAAGGCGCCGGGCTTCATCTGGGCGAGCCGCTCGGCGCTCACCAGGCCCCGGGTCTCAGGCGTCAGCGGACAGTTCACGGTGAGCACGTCCGACTCCCGGAAGAGCGTGTCGAGATCGACCAGGCGAAGGTCGAGATCCCCGATCAGGTTGCGATCGACGTAGGGATCATGGGCGATGAAGGACATGTTGAGGGGCCGCGCGAGGCGGCACAGTTCGGCGCCGATGTTGCCGACGCCGATCGAGCCCAGGGTGCGTCCGGCGAGGCCGGTGCCGACGTAATCGCCGGCCTTCTCCCACTGGTTCTGGCGCGTAATGCGGTCCTTCTCGAGGAGGCGCGAGCTGAGCGCCAGCATCAGCGTCAGGATCGAGACCGCCACCGGGCGGCGCACCCCGTCGGGGGTGATAGCCACGGCGGCCCCGGCCTCGGTTGCGGCCTCGAGATCGACGCGGTCGTAGCCGACGCCGAAGCGGGCGATCAGCGCCAGCCGGCCGCCCCCATCGAAGCTTTCTCGTTCCACCCGGGGCGCGAGCACGATCAGCGCGTCGAGGTCGGCGAGCGCTTCGGCGCCGTAGACCTCGGCGGGGGCGAGATAGCCGAGCTCGACGTCGGCCTCGCGCTCCAGGCGCCCGAGGTCGATCTGGGGAAAGCTCGGACGGCCATCTGGCCTGAGAAAATCGTGCGAGAACGCGACCCGGAATTTGCTCATCTCTCTCCCCCTCGCGGCTGCGAACCCGCCGCCCAGGCGCTCCGGTCCCCAGGGTGGTGCCGGCCCGCCCGGCGCCGCAATTGCCGCTGCGTCCCTTGATAATCCCCGGCAGCCCGCGGCGCCAGCCACGATATGCGTGGGCCCGAGAGCGCCATCCTTGTCGCGCCCCTTGAAGGCCGCCACATCGTCGGTTAAATAGCAGCGCGAACGATCGCCAGGCCGTGAGCCGGATCGGGCGCCGCGGCGGCTCCACGACCTTTGAGGCATCGAGAACGACGCGACCATGGGTGCGATGATCGAGATCGCCAATCTGACCAAACGCTTCGGTCCCCTGACCGCGGTGGACGACGTGAGCTTCAGCGTCGCCCGCGGCGAGGTGCTCGGTTTCCTGGGCCCCAACGGGGCCGGCAAGTCGACCACCATGAAGATGGTGACCGGCTTCCTCACCCCCACCAGCGGCTCGATCACGGTCTGCGGCCACGACCTGGCGCGGGCGCCGCTCGCCGCCAAGCGCAAGATCGGCTACCTGCCCGAGGGCGCCCCCGCCTATCCCGACATGACGCCCGCCGCCTACCTCGACTTCGTCGCCCGCATCCGCCGGCTCAAGGGCGCGGCCAAGCGCGAGCGGCTCGACTACGTGATCCAGCGCATCGGTCTCGACGGCGTGCTCGAGCAGCCCATCGATACCCTGTCGAAGGGCTACAAGCGCCGCGTCGGCCTGGCCCAGGCGCTGATGCACGACCCCGAGGTCCTGGTGCTCGATGAGCCGACCGACGGGCTCGACCCCAACCAGAAGCACGAGGTGCGCGGGCTCATCCTCGAGATCGCCGCCGACAAGGCGATCGTGATCTCGACCCACATCCTGGAAGAGGTCGAGGCGGTGTGCCGGCGCGCCCTGATCATCGCCGACGGGCGCATCGTCGCCGACGGTACGCCGGCCGAGCTCCAGGCGCGCTCGCGCTACCACAACGCCGTGCTGCTCACGGTCAACGGGGAGGACGCGGCGGTGATCGAGGCACTGGGCGGCATCGCGGGGGTCGATCGGGTCGTGGCCGAGGGCGAGGGCCGCTTCGTGCTGTTCCCGGTGGACGGCACCGCGATCGTGGAGCGGGTGAGCGAGAGGGTGCGCGAGCGCGGCCTCGAGGTCACCGAGCTCCACGTCGAGGCGGGCCGCCTGGACGAGGTCTTCCGCGCCATCACCACCGCCGCCCAGAGCCCGGGCGCGGGGGGCGGACGATGACCGGCATGTGGGTGATCTTCCGGCGCGAGCTCGGCGCCTACTTCTCGACCCCGGTGGCCTACGTGTTCATCGTCATCTTCCTCGCCGTCTCGGGCGTGTTCAGCTTCTATCTCGGCGCCTTCCTCGAGCGCGGCCAGGCCGACCTCAGAGCCTTCTTCGTGTTCCACCCCTGGCTCTACCTGTTCCTGCTGCCGGCCATCGGCATGCGGCTGTGGGCCGAGGAGCGCAAGACCGGCACCATCGAGCTGCTGCTGAGCTTTCCCATCACCCTGGCCGATGCGGTGCTGGGGAAGTTTCTCGCGGCCTGGGCCTTCACGGCCATCGCCCTGGCCCTGACCTTTCCGATGTGGATCACCGTCGCCTACCTGGGCCAGCCCGACCACGGTGTGATCGTGGCCGGCTACGTCGGCAGCCTGCTGATGGCCGGCGGCTACCTGGCCATCGCCAGCTGCCTCTCGGCGGTGACCAAGAACCAGGTCATCGCCTTCGTGGTGGCGGTAGTGGTGTGCTTCCTGTTCACGGTCTCGGGCGCGCCGATGGTGCTCGACTTCTTCGCCGCCTGGGCGCCCCGGACGCTGGTCGACGCGATCTCCTCGTTCAGCTTCATCGGCCACTTCAACTCCATCCTCAACGGCGTCATCGACCTGCGCGACGTGGTCTTCTTCGCCTCGTTGATCACGGTCTGGCTCTTTGCCAACGCCATCGTGGTCGACTTCAAGAAGGCGGCGGGCTGAGCGATGAGCAGGACCGCCCACTCGAGCATCGCCCTGGTCGCCGCCGCGGTGCTCTTCTTCGCGGTCAACGTCATCTCGGGCGGGCTCTTCGGCTCGGCCCGGCTCGACCTCACCGAGAATCGGCGGCACACGCTGTCCCAGGGCACGGCCAAGATCCTCGGCGCGCTCGACGAGCCGGTGGTGCTGCGCTTCTTCTTCTCGGCCAAGCTCGCCAACCAGGCGCCGCAGCTCAGGACCTACGGCAACCGCGTGCGCGATCTCTTGGCGGAGTTCGCGAACAGCTCCGGGGGCAAGCTGCGGCTCGAGGTGATCGACCCCGAGCCCTTCTCGGACGCCGAGGACCGGGCCCTCGCCTTCGGCCTCCAGGGCGCGGCGCTCAACCTCTCGGGCGACAACTTCTACTTCGGGCTGGCGGGCACCAACAGCACCGACGACACCGGGGTGATCCCGTTCTTCTCGCCCGAGAAGGAGCAGTTCCTGGAGTACGACCTCACCAAGCTGGTCTACGGCTTGAGCAATCCCAAGAAGCCGGTGGTCGGCGTGATCTCGAGCCTGCCGCTGGAGTTCGGGCCGGGCGGCATGCAGATGGCGATGCGCGGCCAGTCGCGGCCCTATGGGATCATGGCCTCGATGCGGCAGTTCTTCGAGGTCCGCACCCTCAACGACGATCTCGAGGCGATCGACGAGGAGGTCGACATCCTGCTGCTCATCCATGCCCGCGACCTGGGGGACAAGACCCTTTACGCCATCGACCAGTTCGTGCTCGGGGGCGGCCGCGCCATGATCTTCGTCGACCCCTTCTCCGAGACCGCCGCCACCATCCCGCCGTCGCCCGGCCAGCGGCCCAACCCGCTCGATAGCCACAACTCGACCCTCGACAAGCTGTTCGAGGCCTGGGGGGTGGAGCTCGAGGGCGACGTGATCGTGGTCGACCGTGGCTTCGCCACCCGGGTCAACGCCGGCGGCCAGGCACGGCGGCGGATCATCGATTACCCGGCCTGGATCACGTTGCGGGGCGACGCCATCGACCGCGAGGACGTGGTGACCGCCGAGCTCGGCACCATCCTGGTCGCCAACGCCGGCCACCTGGTGGCCAAGGAGGGCGCCCCGACGACCCTCGCCCCTCTGTTCCGCTCGAGCCGGGATTCGATGCTCATGGAGGTCAGCGAGGTGCGCTTTCGCTCCGAGCCTGACAAGCTGTTGGCCAATTTCGCGGCCGACGAGGAGAGCTACGTCATCGCCGCGCGGCTCACCGGCGAGGTGAAATCGGCCTTCGAAGGCCCGCCCGCGGCAGCGCCCGAGGAAGGGGCCGAGGACGAGGCCGAGGAAGGGGCCGAGGAAGGGGCCGAGGACGAGGCCGGCGACGAATCCGAGCCCGAGGCCGCGGCCGCCGCCCATCTCGCGGAAGGCAAGGCGCCGCTCAACGTGATCGTGGTGGCCGACGCCGACATGCTCGACGACCGCTTCTGGCTCAGCCGTCAGACCCTGCTCGGGCAGGAGTTCCTGGTGCCGACCTCGGCCAACGCCGACTTCCTGATCAACGCCCTCGACAACCTGGCCGGCTCGAGCGACCTGATCTCGCTCAGGAGCCGGGCCCGCTCGGACCGCCCCTTCGAGGTCATCGAGAGCATCCGCCGCGACGCCGAGCAGCGTTACCTGGCGCGCGAGAAGGAGCTTCAGGAAACGCTCGAGGAGACCGAGAAGAAGCTCGCCGAGCTGCAGAGCAAGGCCTCGCGCGACGGCGGCGGCGCCATCCTCTCGGCCGAGGAAGCCCAAACCATCGAGAGCTTCCGCCAGGACCTGGTGGCCACCCGCAAGGAGCTCAGGGGCGTCCAGCACGACCTGCGCAAGGACATCGAGAGCCTCGAGACCTGGCTCAAGTTCCTCAACATCGGCGCGGTGCCGCTGGCGGTGTTCGTGGTGGCGATCGCGCTCGCCCTGGTCCGCCACCAGCGGCGCAAGGCCAGCGCCGCGCTCAAGCAGGCCTGAGGACAGCGGATGCAACGAAATGCGGTGATCGCGCTCACGGTGGTGGCCGTCGCGGCCGTCGCGGGCGCTGTCTACACGGTGCGAGAGCGCGACGCCGGCGTCATCGAGCAGCGCCGCGCCGAGAGCCTGTTCCCGGGTTTGATGACGCGCGTCAACGAGGTCGCGGCGCTTACCTTCACCACCGGCGAGCACGCCTGGAGCATTGCCCGGGGCGAGGGCGGCGCCTGGACCGTGCCCGAGAAGGACGGCTATGCGGCCTCGGCCGACAAGGTCAAGGAAACCGTGGTCGCGCTCGCCGACGCCACCATCGTCGAGGCCAAGACCGCCAAGCCCGAGCTCTACGAGAAGATCGGCGTCGACGACGTCGACAAGGAAGGCTCGGAGGCGGTGCTGGTGGAGCTGATGAGCGACTCCGGAGACCGCCTGGCAGCGCTCCTGGTGGGCAAGACCAAGTCCTATCAGGGCGGCTCGACACCGGCCGAGGTCTACGTGCGCCGGCCCGGCGAGGCGCGCGCCTGGCTGGTTCGGGCCCGCCTCGATATCGCCGACGATGTCACCGATTGGCTCGAGCCCGGGACCTTGAAGGTGACCAAGGAGCGGATGCGCCGGGTGGTGACCAAACACGCGGACGGCGAGACCATCACCCTCGAGCGGCTGGTGGGCGACACCGAGACTCCGATCTTCAAGCTCCAGGACGTCCCCAAGGACCGCAAGGTCACGTCGAACTTCAAGGTCAACGCCATCGCCGGGGCGCTCGAATCGCTGCGCTTCGACGACGTGGCGCGCGCCAAGCACAAGGACTTCGCCGCCGCCGCGGTCACGACCTTCGAGACCGGCGACGGCCTCAGGGTGACGGTACGGATGCTGGCCGAGGGCGAGGATCGCTGGCTCCAGATGCGGGCCGCCTTCGACGAGGCCCTGGTCGCCGAGGACGCCGACGCCGAGGGCGTCAAGGCCGAGGCCGAGGAGATCGACGCCCGGCTCGGCCCCTGGGCCTACAAGGTATCGGGCTACAAGGCCGAGGACTTCGCCCACCGCATGGCCGACCTCACCGAGGCGGTGGAGCCGGCGGAGGGAGATTCGTGAGCGGCGGCGGCGCCTCGTGACCCTTGATCGGCAATGCCAGGTGGTGCTCGCCGCGGCCTACGCGGTGCCGGGGGGTTCGGTCTTCGATGCCCGCGACGCGGACCAGGCGCGGCGGCGCTACGCCGCCTCGACCGCCGCCTTTACGCCCCAGGTGCCCGAGCTCGAGAGCGTCGCCGAGCGCACCCTCCCCGGTCCCGCGCGCGCGATCCCGGTGCGTCTCTACACGCCCAAGCCCGGCGCCGGCGCCGGCCCCGTCACGCTGCCGATCCTCGCCTACTTCCACGGCGGCGGCTGGGTGTTCGGCGATCTCGACACCCACGACGGGGTGTGCCGCTGCCTCGCCCACGAGGCCCACTGCCTGGTGGTCTCGGTCGACTACCGCCTCGCGCCCGAGCACAAGTTCCCGGCCGGGCTCGAGGACTGCCGGGCCGCGCTCGCCTGGCTCGCCGCCAACGGGCGGGAGATCGGCGGCGATCCCGCACGCCTCGCGGTCGGCGGCGACAGCGCCGGCGGCAACCTCGCCGCGGTCGTCGCCCGGCTCGCCCGCGACGACGGCAGCCCCGCCCTCGCCCTGCAATTATTGATCTACCCGGCCACCGACTTCACCGCCGACAACGACTCGCTCGAGGCCAACGGCGAGGGCTACCTGTTGAGCAAGGAGGCCATCGACTGGACCAAGTCGATGTACCTCAACGGGACGGACGAGGAGCGCGACCCCCGGGCCTCGCCGGGCCTGGCGGCGGACCTCGCCGGCCTGGCCCCGGCCCTGGTGATGACCGCCGAATACGACCCCCTGCGCGACGAGGGCCGGGCCTACGCCGAGGCCATGGCGGCGAGCGGCGTCGCGGTCCGCCACCTCGACTACGCCGGCATGATTCACGGCTTCGTCCGCATGGGCGCCATCGTCGATCGCGCCGGCGACGCGATCGGGGACGCCGCCGCGGCGCTCAGGCGCGCCTTCGCGGCTTGAGGTTTGGAACGTCCGATCTCGGAAACCTCAAGGCGCCCGCCACCTTGGGACGAGAGAAGGGCCTCGAGGCGGACTGGCGCAAGCTCACCGACGCCTGGCGCATGGAGACGCTCAAGGAGATGCTGGGCGAGGACCTTTCAGGGCAGCGCTCCGGCCCGCTCGCCGAGCTCAACATCGACGGCGTGTACCGGGCGCCGCTCGACCGGGGCCCCGAGCCCCAGCCCGACCCCTCGGTCGACCTGGTGGCCGACGGCCTCGACGACCTGGCGACCCAGCTCGGCGCCTGAGCGGGAGCCGGTGACGCCGGCTCCCTCAGGTCAGGCCCTCAGTACTTCACCGTGTCGCCCGGCTTCAGGATCTTGACCCGGGAATCCCCGCCGAGCGCCTTGCGCACGTCCTCCTCGCTGGAAAGGATCGGCCAGGTCGCGTAGTGCATGGGGATGATCAGCTTGGGATCGAAGTACTTCTTGATCGCCAGCGCCGCGATCTCGGGATCCTGGTTGAAGGGACCGCCGCCGGCCTGCAAGAGGATGATCTCGGGCGCGAAGATCTCCTGGATCAGCGACATGTCGCCGAAGATCCCAGTGTCCCCGGTGTGATAGAGCGCCCGCCCATCGGCGAACTCGATCACGTAGCCCACCGGCCGCCCGCCCGGGGCGCTGGCGTGCATGGCGGGGACGAAGTGGACGGTGACGTCGCCCACCTTGAGCTTGCCGCCCGGATTGCCGCGCAGCGCCAGCTCCTTCGGCAGCTCGAGGCTGCGCACGTGGTCCGAGGCGCCGATCAGCTTGGCGTTGGCCCCCTTGGCGATGGCCACCGCGTCGGCGACGTGATCGAAGTGCGAGTGGGTCACCAGGATGGCGTCGGGCTTGTAGGCCGACAGGTCCTTCATGCCCTCGGGCGTGGTCGGGTTCTTGACGATGAAGGGGTCGAGCAAGAGCTTGGTGCCGCCGGGCGAGACTACCTGGAAGGCGGCGTGGCCGATCCAGGTGATGGTGATGTCGCCGGCCGCCCGGGCGGGGGCAGCTGCCTGGACGGCGAGCAAGAGGGCGAGCGCGGCGAAGCCCACCAAGGCGGTAAGTCGGTTACCCAGAAACGGGTGCATGATAATCCTCCCTATCGTTTGTCGGCATCGCGGCGGACCCTCTTATCCCCCGACCCGCGCGCGGATCGCCCGGCAGTTTAGAGCGCTGCCGGCAGATCGCAACCCCGGCGGGCAACGCGGCGCCCTGGCGAGGGCTATTGCGAGCGCAGCTTGGGGTCGAGGATGTCGCGCAGCGCGTCCCCGAAGAGGTTGAAGGCGAACACCGCGAGGGTGATCGCCAGGCCCGGAAAGATGGCGATCCAGGGCGCGCTCTCGGCATACTCCTCGGCGCCCCCCTGGAGCATCAGGCCCCACGCCGGGGTCGGCTCCTGGACCCCGAGGCCGAGATAGGAGAGCGAGGCCTCGAGCAGGATGGCCTGGCCCACGAAGGCGGTGATCATGATGAGATAGGGGGCCATGACGTTGGGCACCATGTGGCGCAAGATGATGCGGCTGTGGCCGAAGCCGCAAGATCGGGCGGCGTCGATGTAGGGGATCTCGCGCACCGTGAGCGCGCTCGAGCGCACCACGCGGGCGCAGCGCGGGATGAAGGGTATGGTGATGGCGATGATCACGTTCTGGGCCCCGGTGCCGAAGATCGAGACCACGGCGAGGGCCATGATGATCAGGGGGAAGGCCATGAAGATGTCCATCAGGCGCTGGAAGATGAGGTCGAAGCGGCCGCCGAAGTAGGCGCTCGCCACGCCCAGCACCAGGCCCACCGTGGCGCCGATCCCGGCCGAGACGAAACCGACCAGAAGCGCCGTCCGGGAGCCGTAGATGATGCGCGACAAGAGGTCCCGACCGAACTGGTCGGTGCCCAACCAGTGCGCCGCGCTGGGCGCCAGGTGCATGCGGTCGAAGGCGTTGGCCACCGGGTCGTAAGGGGCGATGAGGTCGGCAAGGAGCGCCGTCACCATCATAATTAGGACGATCACGGCGCCGGCCGCGCCGAGCGGCTTGCGGCGCGCGAGATCAAGCGCGACGGCGCCCCACGACGGCTTCGCCGCGACCTCCTCGACCTCGATCTCGGTTACCGTCATGTCGCCATCGCCTCAGGCATAACGGATGCGCGGGTCGAGCCAGGCGTAGCAGATGTCGACCACGAAGTTGGTGAGCAGGAAGACCAGCGCCACCAGCATCACCAGCGATTGGGTGAGGGTGTAGTCGTGGTTGATCACCGCCTCGACGAACAGCTTGCCCAGGCCATTGAGGTTGAAGACCTGCTCGGTGACCACCAGCCCGCCCATGAGGAAGGCGAACTCGAGGCCGATCACCGTGACCACCGGCAAGAGCGCGTTCTTGAGGGCGTGGCGGTTGATGATGAGCTTTTCGACGAGCCCCTTGGCCCGCGCCGTGCGGATGTAGTCCTCGCGCAGCACCTCGAGCATGGCCGAGCGGGTCATCCGCGTGGCCACCGCCGAGTAGCGATAGCCGGTGGCCAGCGCCGGCCAAATCAGTTGGCTCAGGTTGGCCGCCGGGTCGACCCAGATCGGGGTGTACTGGATGGGCGGCATCCAGGGCGTGCCGAAGAACGACTGGGTGCCGATCAAGAGTCCCAGGATGATCAGGATGCCGAGCCAGAACGAGGGCATGGCGATGCCGGCGATGGAGAAGCTGCGCACCACGTAGTCGATCCAGGTGTCCTGCTTGATGGCCGAGATGGTGCCCAGCGGAATGGCGATCACGGTGGCGGTGAGGGTGGCCAGGATGGCGACCTCGAGCGAGAGCTCGAAGCGCAGGCCGATCTCCTCGGTGATGGGCCGGCCGGTCCACATCGAGGTCCCGAGATCGAAACGCAGGAAGCCCCAAATCCAATCCAGGAACTGCACGAACAGGGGCTGGGTGAGGCCGACCTCGACACGGCAGATATCGAGAGCCTCTTGGTCGAAGTAGCCCCCGGTGCCGGCCATCCTGAGCTCGCAGATGTCGCCCGGGATGAGCCGCAGCAGGAAGAACACCAGCGCCGCCGCCCCAAACAGCGTCGGGATCATCAACAGCACGCGCTTGACGATGTATTTCGACACGGTGCGATCAGTGACCCGAAGCGGATTTCCCTGGACGCCCCCTCACCCTGCGGCGCCGCGGCTCCCTCCCTCTCCCCCGAGTTGGGGGAGAGGGCTGGGGTGAGGGGGCCCAATCAGGCACTTGCGACCGCGGATACGAACGACCGGCGCCGTCCGCCATCGCGCCGGGCGCCGTCGCCAAGCCGGGTCCCCGCGCCCGCCTACTGCGCGGCCAACCACACGCCCGAGAGGTCCTGGTTCAAGTAGTGGCTGGGACTGATCTTCCAGCCCCGCACCTCGGAGCGGTGGGGAATGATGCGGTACCACCACAGGGTGATGAACATATGGGCCTCTTCATCGAGCGCCCGCTTCTCGAAGGCGCGCATGATGCGGCGTCGCTCGGCCGGATCGCCGGAGCGGTTCATCTCGTCGAACAGGGCGTCGAGCTCCGCATCTTGATAGCCCGCGTAGTTGTTGCCGGTGCGGGTGTCGGAGAGGAACTTGGCCACGTCCAGGAGCGGGTTCACCACCGCCTGGCAGTTGAAGTCGACCGAGACCTCGAAGTCCCTCTTCTTGCGCAAGGTGGCGTAGAAGGGTCCGGTCGGCTGCACCCACTGCTCCGCCCTGAGGCCGATCTGCCGCCACTGGTCGATGAGCCAGGTGCCGACGATCTTGTAGGGCTGGTCGACACCGCGGTTGTGCAGCTTGAAGGAGAAGCCGTCGGAGTATCCGGCCTCGGCGAGCAGCCGTTTGGCCTCGGCGCGCGACTTCTCGAGGTCGGGCCAGTAGCCGGCGATGCCCTCGAGCTCGGCCTTGGTCGCGGCCAGGGGATGGCCCGGAAAGGCGACGCCGCCCACGGTCTTGACGATGGCGATCCGCGAGAGGTACTGCGAGCCGCCCCAGCGGTCGATGGCCAGGGTCAGCGCCCGGCGCACGCGAACGTCGTCGAAGGGCTTGGCCATGTGGTTCGGCGTGATGAAGAGGGCGCAGTTCCAGTCGCTCTCTTGAACCGTGATCCCGTCCCCCAGCGCCGCCACGAGGTCGTCGCGGCTCTTGGGCGGGAAGCCGCGGAACTCGATCGCGGCGCGGCCGCCGCGGATGGCCTGCACCCGGAGCGACTGCTTCTTGGCGAAGATGGCCTGGAAGCCGTCGAGGTAGGGCTTGCCCTCGTGGTAGTAGTCGGGGTTGCGCTCGCCGGAGATGAAGGCGCCGGGCTGGCGCTCCTTGAACTTGAAGGGCCCCGAGCCCATCACGTTCTTTTCGTACCAGTGCATGTCCTGGTCCAGGGTCTTCTTGGCGTAGACGAAGTTGTAGGGATTCGCCAAGGCTGGGATGAAGGCGCCCGAGGGGTACTTGAGGTCGAAGACCACGGTGTGATCGTCGGGCGCAGAGACCTTGTCGACCATGACGAAGAAGGCCTTGCGGGCGCTGGGCACGCCCTCGGGCGGGCTGATGATCTTGTGGTAGGTGGCGACGACATCGTGCGCCGTGAGCGGCGAGCCGTCGTGGAACTTGACGCCCTCATGGATCTTGAAGATGTACTTCTTGCCGTCGTCGCTGACCTCCGGCTGCCCGGTGCAGAGGTCGCAGGTGAAATCGGTGGGTGAGCTGGGGTTGTCGGGGTTGACCCGCATCAGCACGCTGTAGAAGGGCGCGATCGGGTGAATCAGCGCGAACGTGGTCTCGCGGTGGCCGTCGAAGCTGGGCGGCTCGGCCGGCACCACGAACTTGAGCACGCCGCCTCGGGTCGGGGTCTCGGCCGCCGCGCTCAAGGCGACCGCGCAGCCCAGCGCCAGCGCGATGGCGACTCTCGGAATAACACCTTTCATGTCGAAGCCTCCTTCCCTGTGATCCGGAACCATCCTGGTTCCCTTTGATTATCTCGTGCTCGGCCCGAGGCCGCTATCGGGCCTCGGAGCAGGCCACCCAGTGGCCCGGCCTCAGCTCCCGCTGCTCGGGCACCTCGCGGCGGCAATTGTCCACCGCCAGGGGACAGCGGGGGTGGAACACGCAACCGCTCGGAGGGTTGATGGGGCTCGGCACCTCGCCCGAGACGACGCGGTGCTCGCGCGTCTTCTCGACCTCGGGGTCGGGAACCGGAACCGCCGCCAGCAGCGCCTGGGTGTAAGGGTGGAGCGGGTTTTGGTAGAGCGCGTCGCAGTCGGCGATCTCGACGATCTTGCCCAGGTACATCACCGCCACCCGGTGACAGAGATGGCGCACCACGCTGAGGTCGTGGGCGATGAAGAGATAGGTGAGCTGGAACTCGTCGCGCAGGTCCTCGAGCAAGTTGATGACCTGGGCCTGGATCGAGACGTCGAGGGCCGAGACCGGCTCGTCGCAGATGATGAACTGGGGGCGCATCGAGAGCGCCCGCGCGATCCCCACCCGCTGGCGCTGGCCGCCGCTCATCTCGTGGGGGTAGCGGTCGGCGAGGCGGGGCGACAGCCCGCAGACCGAGAGCAGCTCCTTGACCCGCGCCGCGCGCTTGGCCCGGTCGGGCTCGATGGCGTGCACGTACATCGGCTCGCCGACGATGTCGCCCACCTTCATCCTCGGGTTGAGCGAGCTGTAGGGGTCCTGGAAGATGACCTGGATCCGGCGCCGATAGGGGATCAGGGCGCGGTCGTCGAGCTGCGCCAGGTCGACCCCGTCGAAGCGGATCTCGCCCGCGGTGGGGCGGTCGAGCAGCAGGATGCAGCGCCCGGTGGTGGTCTTGCCGCAGCCCGACTCGCCGACCAGGCCCAGGGTCTCGCCCTTGGCGATGTGGAAGCTCACCCCGTCCACCGCCTTGACTTGCGCCACCGTGGTCTGAAAGACGATGCCTTCGGTGACGGGGAAGTACTTCTTGAGGCCGTCGACCTCGACCAGCGGCGCGCCAAGGCCCGCTTGCGCGGCGGCCCCGGGCGTGGACTCGGGGGCGCCATCCTGGGGCTTCATGACACCTGCCTCAGGGGCCGCCCCAGCTCGTCCTTGCGCCAGCAGGCCGAGAGGTGCTCCTCGACCGCCGCTTCCAGCGGCGGCACCTCGGCGGCGCAGCGCTCGACGGCGTAGGGGCAGCGGGGCCGGAAGGCGCAGCCTTCGTCGAGCCGCGCCAAATCGGGGGGCTGGCCGACGATGGGATCGAGCTTCTCCTTGCGTGGCTGGTCGAGGCGCGGCACCGAGTTCAAGAGCCCCAGGGTATAGGGGTGACGGGGGTCGTGGTAGATCTCGCGGGCGCTGCCCCGCTCGACGATCTTTCCCGCGTACATCACGTTGACCCGATCGGCGTAGCGCGCCACCACGCCCAGGTTATGGGTGATGAGCACGAGCGCCACGCCGAGGCGCCGGGTCAGGTCCTTCATCAGCTCGAGGATCTGGGCCTGGATGGTCACGTCGAGCGCGGTGGTGGGCTCGTCGGCGATGATCAGCTCGGGTTCGCAACAGAGTGCCATGGCGATCATCACGCGCTGGCGCATGCCGCCCGAGAGGTGGTGCGGGTACTGGGCGAGGCGCCGCTCGGGGTCCGAGATCCCCACCAAGCCCAACAGCTCCAGCGCCCGCGCGCCGGCTTCCTCGCGGCTCAACCCGAGGTGATGCTCGAGGGTCTCGGTGAGCTGGAGGCCGATGGTGAGCACCGGATTGAGTGAGGTCATGGGCTCCTGGAACACCATCGCGATGTGGCGCCCCCGCACCTTGCGGATCTCGGCGTCGCCGAGGCCCAGAAGGTCGCGGCCCAGGAAGCGGATGCTGCCGCCCACGATGCGGCCCGGAGGGTCGGGGATGAGGCGCAAAATCGAGAGCGCGCTCACCGACTTGCCGCAACCCGATTCGCCGACGATGGCCACGGTTTCCCCCTTCTCGACGTCGTAGGAGATGCCGTCGACCGCCCTGACCGTGCCGGCGGAGGTGAAGAACTGGGTCCGGAGGTCCTCGATCTCGAGCAGTTTGGCCACGGACCCACCTTTTTCCCTCAGCGCGATCGCCCCTGTCGTCGATCGCGAAAAACGGTAGGTGCCTGCCCGCTCGATGTCAATTGCGGCCCCGGCGAGACTTCGACCGGCGCTCCCCGGCGCGGACGATGACGCCGTCGACCGCCACCACCCCGGCGCCGGCACCCTTGAGGATCAGGGGGTTGATCTCGGCCTCGGCGACCGCGCTCGCGGGCAGCCGGGCGAGCTCCGAGAGGGCGCGGATGGCGTTTGCCAGCGCCCGGCGATCGCCGCCCATCGCCGCCAGGCCGGGCACCTCGCCGATCATGGCCTCGGCTTGGCTCAGCCCCACCGGCGCCCGGCGCACCGCGAACGCGCGCGCCGCCTCGACCATGGCGCCGCCCTGCCCCACCGTCACCACGGGCCCTACCGCCGCGTCGACCCGGTAGCCCACGAGCAGCTCGGCGACGCCGCTCTCCATCGGCTGCACGACGATACCGGCGCGCTGCGCCGCCGGTGCGGCGGCCGCCACCGCCTCGAGAATCTGCCGGCACGCCCGGCGCAACCCGGCCTCGTCGGCGAGGCCCGGGATCACCCCGCCGACCCGCGCCTTGTGGGCGATGTCGGGCGAGAGGATCTTGGCGACCACGGGGTAGCGATCGACGGCGCCCAGGCCGCTCAAGGCCTCGAGGTCAGCGATCACCCGGCTCTCGACACAAGGGATGCCGAGCGCCGCGAACACCGCGAGCGCCGAGCGCTCGTCGAGCGCGGACGCCGAGAGGAGCTCCGCCGCCGTGGCGAGATCGCCCATGGGCGGCCGCCGCCGGCGCGTTGGCCGCCGCCACTCGAAAAGCGCCCGCACCCCGTCGGCACAGGCCTCGGGGGTGCGGAAGGCGGCCACCCCGGCCGCCGCCAGGCGGCGCATCGAGTCCCCGGCCTCGGGCATCAGCACCACCGCCAGGGGCTTCGCCGCCGCGGCCCTGGCGATGATCGGCTCGACCGCGAGGTGGGGCTGGAACTGGGCCGAGGAGCCCACCACCACGACCACCACGTCGCACCGCTCGGAGGCCAGCAGGATCTCGAGCGCCGCGCCCACGACCTCGGGCCGGGCCCCGGCCAGGGTCACGTCGATGAGCCGCCCCGGCCCGATCCTGATGCCCACCCGGGCCAGCGCCGCGACCAGCGCCTTGGGCGCCGGCACCACCTCGACGCCGGCGAGCGCCAGGCGGTCGACCACCATGGCGCCGCCGCCGCCGGTGGTCGTCATCACCGCCGCCCGGCGCCGGCGCCGTCGCGGCGGGCGCGCGCCCATCACCAGCGGCGCCATCTCGATCAGGCTTTCGAGCATGTCGACGCGCAGGATCCCGCACTCGCGCAAGAAGGCGTCGGCGGCCTCGTGGGCGCCCACGAGGGCGCCGGTGTGACTGGCCGCAAGCTCGCGACCGGCCGCTGACCGGCCCAGCAGGTAGGCGATGACCGGTTTGCCGGCGGCCGCCGCCCGCCGCGCCATGGCCTCGATGCGCTCAGGCCCGCGGATGGTCTCGAGGAACAGGAGGATGGCGCCGGTGGCGGGATCGTCGATCAACAGCTCGCCGATCTCGCCCACGCCGAGGTCGACCTCGGCGCCGACCGAGACCAGCTTCGAGAAGCCCAGGCCGCGCGCCTGGCTGCGCGAGAGCAGGGTGCCGATCAAGCTGCCGCTGTGCGAGATCACGCCAAGCGGGCCGGGGATCAGCGCCGGCGCCTCGAGCACGGCGTTGACGCTGAGCGCCACCCGGTCGGTGACGTTGATGATCCCCATGCTGTTGGGTCCAAGTAAGCGCACGCCATGGGCACGGGCGGCCGCCAGCGCCTGCCGCTCGAGCGCCGCGCCCCGTGGTCCGGCCTCGGCGAAGCCGCCGGCGAGGATGGTGGCGCAGGGGATGCCGCGCCGGCCGCAGGCCGCCACCGCCTCGGGCACGCGGGACGCGGCGACCATGAGAAAGGCGTGGTCGACGGGCCCGGGCAGATCCTCGAGCGCCGCGAAGGCGGGGGCGCCGAAGATCCTTTGGTGGCGCGGATTGACCGGCAGCACCCGGCCCTCGAAGCCGTGCTTCTCGAGGTAGCGCTGGGGCCGGGCGGTGAGCTTTTGGGGGTCGGCCGAGGCCCCCACCAGCGCCACCGCCCGCGGCGCCAGCAAGGCCGCGGCGAGGGCCGGATCGCTCAAGTGGGCTCCTCGGCCGCCCGGGCGCTCGGCGGGCGCTGTGGAAAGCGGCGGCCGAAGACGCCCTCGGCGATGCGGTTCTTCATCATCTCGAGCGAACCGCCGGCGATCATCCAGCCCCGGGTCTTGCGGAAGCAGTACTCGACCAGGCTGTCGCTGGAATAGCCGGCGCCGCCCATGACCTGCAGCGCCTCGTTGCAGACCTCGAACCCGGCCTGGTTGCAGAAGGCCTTGGCGATCGCCGTGTCCTGGGCCGACGGCAGCCCGTTCTCGGCCCCCGCCGCGGCCCGGTAGAGCAGGAGCTGGCCGGCGTCGAGCTTGATCTGCATGTCGGCGAACTTCCACTGCAGACCCTGGAACTCGCACAACGGGCGGCCGAACTGGTGGCGCTCGAGGGCGTGCTCGCGGGCGATGTTGAAGGCGCAGCGGGCGACGGCCAGCGCGCGCGCGGTGTTGCCCAGACGCTCGACGTTGAAGGCGGCGATCTGGCGGCGGAAGCCGCCGGGGCCCAACAGCACGTTCTCGGGCCCGACGTAGAGGTCGTCGAAATAGAGCGCGCGCCACTCCTCGCCGTTCATGAAGTGGGACGACTGGCCCAGGCTCAGGCCCTCGGCGTCGCGTTCGATCAGCACCGAGCCGATGCCGCCGGTCCCGGGCCCGAAACGCACGTAGGCGAGGAACAGGGTGGCGTCGGCGCTGTTGCTGGTGAAGACCTTGCTGCCCTGGACCCGGTAGCCGTCGCCATCGGCCACCGCCGTGGTCTTGAGGTCGGTGACGGCGGAGCCCGCCTCGGGCTCCGACATGGCCACCGCGATCAACCCTTCGCCGGCCAGCAAGGGGGGCAGCAGGCGCCCCTTCTGCTCGGCCGTCCCATACTCGGAAAGGGTGCGGATGGGGCCGAAGTTCCCCGCCTGCACCGCGTCGGCGCCGCGCGGACAGAGCTGCGCCACTTCCTCGATGGCGATGATGGCGTCCATCAAGCTGCCGCCCTGGCCGCCGTCCGTCTCGGGGATGGTGATGCCGAGCAGCCCCTGCTCGGCGCACAGCCGGGCCACCTCCCAGGGGAAGCGGGGATCGTTGGCGCGCGCCACCGCGGCCTCCTTCAGGTGACGCTCGGCGAAGCCCCGCACCGAGTCTTGGAAGAGGCTTTGTTCCGCGCTCAGCCGGAAGTCCATCGCTCTCGCTCCGATCTCGTACTAGTCGGCGGCGATCGGCCGCGGGGCCGTGAAGGGCAAGGCCGCCATGTCGCCGAGCCTCTCGATCTCGCCGAGCGCCGCCAGCAGGACCTCGCCGGCGCCGCGTCCGATCACCGGATCGGTGAGCTCGTGGAACTTGTCGACGAGCTCGGCCTCGCTCAGCGGGTCGTCCGGGTCGCCCTTGCGGGTGTGGCGGCGCTCGGCGAAGCGTTCGCCCGACACGGTCTCGACCTCGACCACGGCGCCGCGCCGCCCAGGGAACGCGGCCTCGGCCTCGGCGTCGAGGGTAAGCTCGACGCGGCCCAGGAGCGCCCGCAGCTCGCCATCGCCGAGCCAGCGCTCGCCGAAGGCGGCGCCCCGCACCTGGCCCGCGGCCAGCGCCACGCTGACGCAGTAGGGGGTGCTGAACTTGGCCTCGAAGGCGCTCACCGGGTCCGGGTTGGCGGTGATCTCGAGCGCCGCGCGGTAGACGCCGACCGCGACCCGCTTCACCTCACGAGGCGTGAGCCCGTGGCGCGCGCGCAAGACGAGCATGGCGTCGATGGCGGCGTGGGCGTGGCCACAGGCGGCGTGGTACTTCTGGGTGGTGTCGAGGATGGTGTAGACCCGGCCCAGGTCGGCGAGCGCCGCCTCCCAGTCGGGGTCCTCGCTCATGGCGGCGCCGAAGCCGGCCGCGCCCTCGAGCATGTGGGCCGCGCCGCTCACTCCGGCTTCCGCCGCGAGCGCCGCCAGGGCGCCGTTGGCCGCCGCCTGGCCGGCGTGGAGCGGCTTGCTCATGGCGTCGCTGCGAAAGGCCTGCTGCAGGCCGGCGGCCATGGTCGCGGCGCTGGCGAGGGCGTGCGCCGTGCGCTCGGCGTCGAGGCCCAGGATCGCCGCCACCGCCGTCGCAGCACCGAAGTGGCCGACCGTGGCGGTGGTGTGCCAAAAGGCGTAGTGGGCCGGGTTGACGGCGACGGCGATGCGGTTCGAGACCTCGTATCCGGCGATCACGGCGCGCAGGAAGCACCCGCCGTCGGCGCCCCGGGCCTGGGCCGCGGCGAGCGCCGCCGGAATCACCACCGTGCCCGGGTGGTAGAGGCCCGGGCGGTAGATGTCGTCGACCTCGAGGGTGTGGGAGGCGGCGCCGTTGATCAGCGCCGCGCTGCGCAACGGGGCGCGAAGGCCGCCGGGGTACAGCATCGCCCGGCCCCGACCCAGCTCCTCGGCGGCGAGCGCCTCGATCAGCAGGGTCGCCGGCGGCTGGGCACCGCCGGCAAGCGCCGCCGCGAACCAGTCGATGATCACGCGCCGGGCGGCGGCGGCGACCTCGGCCGGCGGCTCTGCCGCCGCGAGCGAGGTCGCGTAACGCGCCAGGCGCTCCTGGATCATGGCGAGCCGGAGCCCGGCGGCGCGTCCGGCAGGCTGCGCGCGACCTCGCGGTCCAGCGCCTCGTAGTCGCGGTAGCCGATCACCTCGTGGAGCTCGTCGCGGCTCTGCATGCGGTCGAGGAAGCGGGTGGCGCCACCGTCGCTCATCAGTCCGGCGTAGAGCTCCTCCATCGCCCGGGCCGCCACGCGCAGCGCCGAGACCGGCCAGATCACCATCTTGAAGCCGAGGGCCTCGAAGGCCTGGGCCGAGAGATAAGGGGTGCGACCGAACTCGGTCATGTTGGCGAGCAGGGGGGCGTCGATGGCGGCGGCGAAGGCGCGGAACAACTCCTCGTCGCCGAGCGCCTCGGGGAAGATGACGTCGGCGCCGGCCTCGAGATAGAGGCGCGCGCGTCCGATCGCGGCGTCGAGCCCCTCGGAGGCCACCGCGTCGGTGCGCGCGATGATGCGAAGGTGGACGCGGGCGCGCGCCGCGGCGTTGATCTTGGCGCACATCTCCGCCGCCTCGACCAGGCGCTTGTCATCGAGATGACCGCACTTCTTGGGCAGCACCTGGTCCTCGATCTGAGCCGCCGCGGCGCCCGCCTGCTCGAGCTCGCGGACCGTGCGCGCCGCGTTGAGGGCGCCGCCGTAGCCGGTGTCGGCGTCGACCACCAGGGGCAGGCCGGTGGCGCGGTAAATGGCGCGGGTGACGAAGCAGAGCTCCTCGAGGGTCATTACGCCGAGATCGGGCAGGCCCAGCGAGGCCGAGATGGCGGCGCCCGAGAGATAGAGGGCCTCGAACCCGGCCCGCATCGCCAGGCGGCCGGCGAGCGCGTTGTGGGCGCCGGGGAGGCGCAGGATGCCGGGGGCCGTGTAGAGCCTGGCCAGGCGCTCGCCAGGCGGCTCGGTGGGCGGCTTTGTGGCGCCGACCCCTTGCTTGAGCCACGTCATCTGGATCCTCCCTGCCCCGCTCGCCTCGGTCAAACCCGATGGCTGTCACGAATAATCGCGGTGTTCACCTGGTCGTAGATCCACCGATACGTCCGCCTCATCCCCTCCTCGAGCGAGATGCGCGGCGACCAACCCAGGCGCTGCTGGATCAGCGTGTTGTCGCTGTTGCGGCCGCGCACGCCCTGCGGCGCGTCTAGCTTGTAGGTGCGCCGAAGCTTCGCGCCGGCGATGGCCTCCACGATGTCGACGAGCTGGTTGATGGTGACGAGCTGATCGCTACCCAAGTTCAAGGGCTCGGTGACGTCGCTCTCCATGACCCGCAGCGTACCTTCGAGGCAGTCGTCGATGTACATGAAGCTCCGCTTCTGTTCGCCGTCGCCCCAGATCTCGATCTCGTCGCTGCCGGAGAGCTTGGCCTGGATGACCTTACGGCAGATTGCCGCGGGCACCTTCTCGCGGCCACCGTCATCTGATCCGTTGGGGCCGAAAACGTTATGGTACCGGACGACGCGCGTCGTCACCCCGAAATCTTCGAGAAAGTGCTGGCACATGCGTTCGCTGAACAGCTTCTCCCAGCCATAGCCGTCCACCGCCATCGCAGGATAGGCATCGCTTTCCTTGAGGGCGACGACATCCCTCGCGGTCTGTTTATCCGCCGCGTAAACATACACCGACGAGGAATAGAAAAATCGCTGGACGGCACAGTCCTGGGCCGCCATCAACATATGGGCGTTGATCAGGACGGAAAGCATGCACGCGCCCTTGTTGAGCTCGATGAAGCCGCTGCCCCCCATTTCCGAGGCCAGGTTGAAGACATAGACGGCGCCATCGACGGCCTCGTAGCAGGCCGCCTTCTCTCTGAGATCGAGTCGCCGGTTGTCCACGTCGGGGAAGAACTGGAGCCAATCTTCAAAAGGCTTGATGTCGACGGCGCGAATGCTCTCAAAGCCGCGGCTTCGATGCTCTGCTACCAAATGGCCGCCGACGAACCCGCCGGCGCCGGTCACCAGAACAAGCTCGCTCTTTTCCATCGCTGTGGTTCTCCTCGCAAACCTTAGCTTCCGCCGGTCGCGGGCGTGCGACCATTTCGCTGAGTGAAGGCGGAAACCATGTCACGCGGCCACCGCTCGGCGGATCACCGCCTTGGCTCTCAAATGGGAAATATGGACTAAGATAGCGCGCGAAGGGAAACAACTTCCAATTGCTCGCCGCGCGAGCGTGCGGCCTCGGGCGGCGCCGCGAGCTTAAGTAAGGAGCGCCGGCCATGGCCTGCCCAAACTGCCCGGACTCCGAACTCACCTTCGTGCTGACGAAGAAGGGCGTGGCCGTCGATCAATGCCACAAATGCGACGGCCTGTGGCTCGACAAGGGTGAGATCTACCTCTTCGCCAAGCATCCCAAGGTCGTCGCGACCAAGCTCGAGCAGGCGCTCGAGCGAGCGACGCCCACCGCGAAGCTCTCGCCGCTCAGCGGCGAGCCGATGGTCGCGATCACCTACCCGGGCGGGCCGCGCATCGACTACTGTCCGCGATCCGGCGGGCTCTGGTTCGACGCCGGTGAGCTGGAGGCTTTCCTGGCTTGCGAGCGCGAGGTCCGCATCGAGCCCGATCGAGGATCGCGAACCGGCCCAGTCAAAGCATCGCCGGCCGCGGGTCTGCGACCGCTGCCGAACCTGTTCCTGAGATCGACGCTGACACTCACCGGCCTTTACGCCTTGCTGGTCGTGATCCTGATCGCGGCGGTGGAGCTCCTGGGCGTCGGGCTTAACTATGCCGTGGGCTTTGGCGTTGCGGCGATCGTCCTGCATTTCCTTATCGGTCCCTTCCTCATAGACCTCACGATGCGTTGGCTCTACCGCATGGACTGGGTCGCCCCCGACGAGCTCCCCGATCACCTGAAGAGCTTCGTCGACAGGGTATGCGCGGACAACGGCATCCGCTTTCCCCGTTTCGGCATCATCGACGACGGCGCCCCCCAGGCCTTTACTTACGGTCATTCGCCGAATAACGCCCGCATCGTGGTCTCACGGGGGATCCTCGAACTGCTCGAGCCCGAGGAGGTGGAGGCGGTGGTGGCGCACGAGCTCGGCCACGCCGTGCATTGGGACATGGTGCTCATGACCATCGCCCAACTGGTGCCCCTCGTCCTCTACTACGTCTACCGCCTCTTGATCCGCTCCCAGAGCCGGAGCCGCAACAACAAGGGCGGCGGCGCGGTGCTCCTCGTCGCGCTCGGCGCCTTCGTCCTCTACATCATCAGCGAGTACATGGTGCTGTGGTTCTCGCGCACCCGCGAGTACCACGCCGACCGCTTCGCGGGCGAGGTTACGGGCGATCCTCGGCGCCTTGGCAACGCCCTCGCCAAGATCGCCTACGGCCTCGCCCGACGCGAGGACGCGGGGGACGAGAAAGAAGCTTCGCGCGGCCGCGGCCGCGGCTTGAGCGCCGTCGGCGCGCTCGGCATTTTCGATGGCGGCGCGGCCCGTGCCCTCGCCGTCACCAGCTACTCGGCCGCGGCGCCCGGCACCGCGATCAACGAGGAAAACCTCAAGGGCGCGATGCGTTGGGATCTATGGAACCCGTGGGCCAAGTGGTACGAGCTGCACTCGACACACCCGCTCGTGGCCCACCGCCTGCGCCACTTGAGCGACCAGGCGGTGCACATGGGCCAGGAGCCTTCCTTCGTCTTTGACGAGGTCAAGCCGGAATCGTACTGGGACGAGTTCTTCGTCGATTTCGCGATCCACCTGCTTCCCATCGCGGCATCGCTGCTGACGCTGCTCGGCTTCGGCGCCGCCTACTTCCTTGGCGCCTTCGGCAAGATCGACATCTACCTCGCGCTCGCCCTCGTTCTGCTCGGGGGCGCCCTGCTCATCCGCTTCGGCTTTACCTATAACGCCGACTACTTCCCTTCCATGAGCGTCGCCGCGCTGCTCAAGAAGGTCAAGGTCTCGGCCGTCCGCCCGGTGCCCTGCACCCTCCAGGGCACCGTCATCGGTCGTGGTGTGCCCGGCTATATCGCCTCGGAGGACTTTGTGATGCAGGACGATACCGGCATCATGTTCCTCGATTACCGACAGCCGCTGGCAATCTGGGAGTTGCTCTTCGGGCTCCTGAAAGCCGGCGCCTACCAAGGCAAGGAGGTGATGGTGGAGGGCTGGTACCGGCGCTCGCCGATACCCTTCGTGGAGATCAGCGCGATCGAATGCGAGGGGAAGGTGCGGAAGAGCTGGGTGCCGTTCATGAACCAGCTCTCGGGTTTCGCGCTTATCGCCATCGGCCCGCTGTGGGAGTTCGCCATCTTCTTCGTGCCCGGACTCCTGCCTTATTGAGGTCAGACGGCTACGGGCATATCGAAAACATAAAACAGGCTCTTGGGACCGCGCCGTCGCCCTATGATTGGCGATGTCGTTGGGGCGCGCGTTGGGGCGCGCATTGAGCAGCGCGGGAGAGACACCATGAGCGATCGCTACGAGGGCGGCGACCTGCTGGTCGAGTCGTTGGAGAACCTGGGCGTCCGGCACATCTTCTCGGTCTCCGGCGGGCCCTTGAACTCGATCTATCACGCCGCCGCCAACCGCCGGCTCTCGATCGTCCATGCCCGCCACGAGGCCGCCGCCTGCTTCATGGCCGAGGCCACCTCGCGGCTTTCCGGCATCCCCGGGGTGGCGGCGGTCACCCTGGGCCCCGGGATCACCAACTCCGTCACCGCGGCGCTCGCCGCGAGCATGGCGGGGACGCCGCTGCTGATCGTCGGCGGGCAGTCGAACACGGGCGATTTCGACCGCGGCGCCGAGATGTCGGCCGAGCACGTCTCGATCATGAGCCCGGTGACCAAGTTCGCCGCCCGCGTGCTGAGCACCGAGCGCATCCCCGAGTACCTCGAGGCCGCCTGGCGCCTGATGTGGAGCGGGCGGCCGGGGCCGGTGTTCCTCGAGCTCCCGATCGACGTGCTGGCGGCCGGCGCCGAGCCCCAGGCGCCGGCCCAGGGCGGGCGCCGGCTGCCCGGTCTCGAGCCCGGCGACGCCGCGGCTATTCGCCAAGCGCTGGCGGCGGCGCGGCGGCCGCTCGTGGTGATCGGCGACGAGGTCTGTTGGGAGATCGGCCGGGGCCTCGACGCGGCCAGGCTCGCCGCCGCGCTCGAGCGCCATGGCCTCCCCTTCGCCCCGCTCCGCCTCGGCCGCGGCGCCGTCGACGAGCGTCACCCGTTGTGCTGCGGCCTCGCCTGCATGCCGGCCAACGCCGCCTTCCGTATCGCGCTCAAAGAGGCCGACCTGGTGCTCCTGCTGGGCCACCATCTCGAATGCGATCTCGATTACGGGCGCACCATCCGCGCCGACGCCGTCATCGTCCAGTGCGGCGCCGACCCCGAGCACCTGGGGCGCAACCGCCAGCCCACGGTGGGGGCGCTGAGCGCGTTGGCGCCGGTGGTCGAGCTTCTGGCCGGGCTCGAGCCGCTGGTCCTCGACGCGGACTGGGTCGCCGCCACCACCGCGGCCTGGCGCGCCGAGTGGGCGGCGCAGGCCGTGGACGACGGCGCGGTGGCGCCGCTCCACCCGGTGACGGTGATCGACGCGGTGTGCGCCGCCATGCCCGAGGACACCCTCTACGTCAGCGGCGAGGGCAACGTCGACATGTTCGCCGACGCCCGACTGCGCATCTCAAGCCCTAAGGGCTACCTGCGGGTGGGCCAGGCCGGGGCCTTGGGAGCCGAGATCCCCTACGGCATCGGCGCCAAGTTCGTCCACCCCGAGCGCCCGGTGGTGGTGTTCGTCGGCGACGGCGGCGTCGGCTATCACGGCGTCGAGCTCGACACCGCCGAGCGCTATGGCCGCCCCATCATCGTCGTGGTCCAGGACGACGCCGGCTGGGGCGCCATCGCCATGCCGCAAACCAAGGACTACGGCGCCGCCTTCGATACCGACCTGCCGTCGCGCGACTGGGCCCGCTTCGCCGAGGCCCTGGGCGGCTTCGGCGCCCGCGCCGAGAGCGTGGACGAGATCGGCCCCGCGCTGCGCGCGGCCCACGCCTCGGGGAAGCCGGCCATCGTGCAGGTCCCGGTGCGCAGCGTGCTGAGCCCGTTCATGGACTTCGCCGGGTTCTAGCCCGGGCCGTCTCGCACCACCGCCCGCTCGGGCACGCGGCGGCCGGGCCCGAGCACGATGTGCTGCTCGCGTTGCTGGACCAGGAAGAACTCCGGCTTGGGCGCGTTGTGGGTGATCACGAAGCGGAACATGGCCTGCTCGCCGGGGCGTACCGCGCCGTCGCGGAACCTCATGCCGTCGACCGGCTCGTCGATCACCACCACGTCGGAATAGAGGTCCGAGGCCAGGGTACGGACGGCGCTGTCGTCCTGGCCGAAGGAGAGGCCGTCGAAGTAGGTGCTGTCCTCGCCGAGCTTGGGTTGGAGGCCGAGCGCGAAGCTCCGCCACACGCGCTGGGTTGCGTTGACCACGACCTTGGTGAGGGCGAAGCCGACGAAGTGGTTGGAGCCCAACGGGTTGCCGAACGCGATCGAGAGGCCGCGGATGACGAGCACCGCCGGGGCGTCGCTGGTGATGCGTTCGACGATCACGAAGGGGTCGTCCGGGCTGCCGCTGCCGCTTCCCTCGACGAGCACGAAGCCGCCGAGCTCGTCGGAGAAGGTGATGCCGTTGAGGGTCAGCGGCTCGGGCCGCGCCGGCGCGGCGGCAAGCGCCCACAGCAGCGCGGCGAGGGCGAGCACAGGCCCCCGCGCCGGCGCCCGTGCCGGCGCCCGTACGCTTTGCCATCTTGTCACCGGGCGCTGTCCACGGCCCGCCACCGAATGCCCAGACCCAACCCCTTGATCAGCTCCGCGTCGAGGCTCGCGGGTGTCAGGCAGGCCCGCTCCCGGACGCGCGCGCGCCCGAGGTTAGCAGAGCCTCGCGCCCCGGGCCACGAGCAGCGGCGCGCTTGGGCCTCGCTGTCGGCCGGCACGAGGTCGCTACCCGACCCCGGCCCCGAGCGTCCAAGCTCCTTAATCGGTCTGGCGTCCCAATAGCCGATATGCCTATTCTCAGCGATCGGGAGTGACGGGTGCGGCGCCCCGCGCCGGGCCCGAGGGGATGCGGAGCGATGCGCGAGTGCGATTTCCTGATCATCGGCGCCGGGATCGGCGGCACCTCGTGCGCCCACTGGCTGGCCCGGGACCATACGGTGATCGTCCTCGAGATGGAGGACCAGCCGGGCTATCACACCACCGGGCGCTCAATCGCCGTCTACACCGAGGCCTATGGCCCGCGCACGGTGCGCGCGCTCGCCAAGTCCAGCCACCCGTTCTTCCTCGAGCCCCCCGAGGGCTTCACCGAGGTGCCGCTGTGCCGCCCAAACCCCCTCATGTTCATCGCCCGCGAGGACCAGCGCCGCTCGCTCGAGATGGAGCTGGCGGCGGTGCGCGAGCTCTCGCCCGAGATCCACGAGGTCCCGAAGCGCGAGGCCCTGGCCCGGGTGCCGGTGATGCGCGAGGACTACCTCGCGGCGGCCTTTCTCGATCCCACCGCGCTGGCGCTCGACGTCAACGCCATCCACCAGGGCTATATCCGCGGCCTCCGCGCCGGCGGCAGCGAGATCGTGTGCGGCGCCGAGGCTGGGCGCTTCGAGCGCAAGGGCGGCAAGTGGCGGGTCACCACCAAGGGGGGCGAGTTCGCGGCCCCGGTGGTGGTCAACGCCGCCGGCGCCTGGGCCGACGTCGTCGCCGCGCGCATGGGCGCCCGCGCCGTCGGGCTCGAGCCCAAGCGCCGCACCGTGATCGCCTTCATCCCGCCCGGCGTCGCGCTCGACGAGAGCTGGCCGGTGGTGATCGATTGCGACGATGAGTTCTACTTCAAGGTCGACGCCGGCACGGTGCTGGGCTCGCCGGCCGACGAGACCCCGGTGCCGCCCCAGGACGCCCAGCCCGAGGAGATCGACGTCGCCCTCACCATCGACCGCATCGAGCGCGCCACGACGATGAAGGTCGAGCGCCTGCTGAGAACCTGGGCGGGCCTGCGCAGCTTCGTCAAGGACCGGGTGCCGGTGGTGGGCCACGACGCGGAAGTCGAGGGCTTGTTCTGGTGCGCCGGCCAGGGCGGCTACGGCATCGAGACCTCGGTCGGCATGGGCCGCGCCTCGGCCGCCCTCGCCGCCGGCCAGGGCCTGCCCGCGGACCTCGCGGAGCTGGGCGTGAGCGAAGCCGACCTGGCGCCCGAACGGCTCCGCGACGAGGGCGGCGGCGGGCGTTAGGGGGGCGTCAGGGGGCGTTGTGGGGGGAAACTCAGCGCTCTTCCCTATATGCCCTCAAAATCGCCACTGAAATCGCCACTGAGGTTGACACGCGATGGCAAACCGATCGAGAGGGCGACCCCGCGGGTATGCTGAGTTCGACGAACTCGTGGCCGGTCTGCCCACCAAGATGGCCAAACGTCGCAAATACCTCGAAGGTATCCGTTGTTGTTTACGAAGATTAGGACCAGGCACGAAAAAGTCCATAATACATATCCAAACGATCCCTATACACCTCTCTCAAGACCACGTCCGTTAACTTCTTGAAACGACTCAATAATCTCCATAATATGGAAATCACTAACTTGCGTCACCTTTGATACGAGATTTGGTTTACGAGGTGCAAGAGTCTTCTTGATATTGCGTTTGACGAAGATATACACTGTTACATTCAGTTTGCGTCGTGAGCGTGGCTCGATGCCGCCGCAGATACCGAAGAGAGACACGCATTGGCAGTTTATGCCTCAAGGTCACCAAGGAGATATCCTATGCACTTTAATGAACTCCTTGAGATGGTCGGTATCAATCCGACGGACACGCCAACATTGGTACTGCGCCACCAGCCTAGAGAAAAAGAGCTTCGTCGGGTTTTTGCATGGATCGCGCAAGAGAAACCAGAGTTGTTTAATGCTTACCAGAATCTCCAAGGAGATCGCGTTTCAAAATCCATGAGAAAGGCCCGCTATATCGCGTCTTTTATAGCCATGCGGGCCGACAATGCTTTCTTTGTTGGGCTCTATGAGGCCAAAGGCTATGCTCCGAAGAGCAAGGATGAGCTTTTGAGGTTACCTGACGTCCATAATTTGGTCGAATTAGGTATGGGATCCGAGTGGCCGGATGAAATCTACTGGCATGATTTGGAGCCTACAGAGCTCCTGGCGCCTTTCCGCTTTAGTTTGACTATCCGGTGGCCTGGGCTTGCCCGCTCGTGGGTCCGTTGGGCAGACCGTAACGTCTTTGAGGTGCTGCCTTCACCTGTCGCCGAGGAGATACGCACGGGCATGCCTAACTGGGACAACCTCGACCTGTCGTGGGGCGAGCTCAAGAATCTACCACCGTCTTGGAGGGTCAGGCTCTCAGAGTGGCGCGGCATTTACCTCATCTTCGATACCGCGACCAGCCAGGGCTATGTAGGCTCGGCTTTCGGCCAGGAGAACTTAATGGGCCGTTGGCTGGACTATGGGAAGAGTGGGCATGGTGGCAACAAGCTGCTGCGCGGCCGCGATCCGAAAAACTTCCGCTTCACGATCTTGCAGCGTGTGAGCCCCGACATGGGATCAGAGGAGGTTCAGGAGCTGGAAGCGTCGTGGAAACGTCGGCTTCACGCACGGGAGTACGGGTTGAATAAAAATTAGCAGACCGCGCCACCTAACCCCTTGAGCCTAATGAAGATAGAATGGGGTGAACGAGAAAGGGGCTCGCCTATTAATAGCTAACCCCTTGAAAATATGGTGCCCACAGAAAGATTCGAACTTTCGACCTCTCCCTTACCAAGGGCGGGCGGTGTTAATGAAATCAATGGCTTAGCCCCCAGTTTCCCGGAAGTTTCCCAGTTTTGGCAGTCGCGAGATGGCCTCCGCCTGGTAATCCGGGTTCACGTGTGAGTACCGCATCACCATCCTTTCGGAGGCCCAGCCGCCCATCTCCTTGAGGTCGCGCAGGTCGGTTCCGGTCTGCCGCATCCACGTCGCCCAAGTGTGCCGGGCCTGGTGTCTGGTGAACCTCGGGACCCCGGCGCGATCGCAGGTC
Source organism: uncultured Alphaproteobacteria bacterium (assembly GCA_965371625.1). GTDB lineage: Bacteria > Pseudomonadota > Alphaproteobacteria > CBDUZE01 > CBDUZE01 > CBDUZE01. The sequence goes on along the minus strand of CBDUZE010000027.1, from coordinate 14,286 downwards.
CGGACCCACGCGCGGCGCACGTCGGAGCGATCCAGCCAGGGCTTCCCGTCCAGGCGCCGGAACACCTTCCCAGACCTTCCTTTCGCGTTGGCGAGGGCCTGCCAAACCTCGTCGTGAAGCCATACCCCCCTCGCGGTCCCGGCCTTGGTCTGCCGGATGATCGCCCGGCGCGCCGTCAGATCGACGTCTTGCCATTCCAGCCTCAGGGACTCGCCGAGCCGGCAGCCGGTGTAGAACAGGAACCGGGCCAGCGCCCCCACGGCATCGTCCGCGGCCGCCAGAAACGCCGCCACGTCGCCTGTGGGCACTTCCCGGATCGGCCTCTCCCTGACGATCGGAGCCTTGACGCGCATCCACGGCGCCATCTTTCGCTCTGCGGCATGATTGAGGATCGCCCGGAGCGGCGTGAAGACCTGGCGCAGCCGGGTTGCTTGCGTGCCCGAGGGGTAGAGCTCGCGGGCGCACCGCTCGATGGTTGCCTGGTCGATCTGGTCCAGGGGCGTCTCGTCGAAGTGGGTGATCAGGCGGCCGACGAAACGCCCCTCCCCGCCTTCCTCGAGGTAGCTTACGGCCGCCTCTAGGAGCGTACACGACGTTCGGCCTCCAAGCTGACGACGGTCGAGGATCTCGTGCTCCCGCCGGATCCGATATTCGTTGGCCCGATCCCGGATATGAGTTCCTGTGCTCTCCTCAACAGGCTCTCCCGCGACCGTGCCCCGGACGTACCAGTTTTTCGTCTCCCGGATTTGCCCTGTGCGGCGATCCCGGTACCGTTTCTTCTTGAGCCTGAGCATCGAAGGGCCTCCTCCAGGGCGCGGCTATCATCCTCGGCGAACCGCTTGGCACAGCCCACCAGGACATAGTACGGGTGCTCGCGAAGCACATCCTGCAACTTGCGCCGGCTGATCCGCAAGCGCTTCGCCATACCATCCATGTCCATGAGCGGCTGGGCTGGGGGCGGCCCGCCGGGCTCCCTCTTAGCCATCGGGTTGATCCTTTGTGGTGCTTACTGACGTTGAACAATTGCCCATCAGACAACGCCACTGAGCGTCATTTAGCCGTCTTTCAGCTTCGATGATCCACGGGATGGTATATCCTGCAGCCAGCATGTTTTCCGTAGTTAAGTGCGGCAGTTCCGCCTTAGCTCTTTCGATTATTCGGCCAGCTTGCCGGTAAACCTTGACGCAAATCTGTGCCGCGGATTGGAGTTCGAGCCAATGGGCCGGCGCCCCATCACTGATCGGCCCCGCGACGTTGAGGGCGGATTGAAGAAGAATTGCCCTTTCCTCTAATAAACATTCCGCGCCGACCATAACAGACAGTAGCGTAACCCCGCAGCCGCGCCTAGGTCGATCGAACAACAGTATTTCAGCCAATTCCTCGGCCCTGTAACTCGCGTTTACCTTCGGTCTATACTGTTCAAACAGAAAGTTCGGCGCTACGCCGCAACGCGGCCAGTGTGCTCCGAAGATCGAATTTTACACCCACGACCTCTTCTCTTAGCTCTGCAATCGCCATGAGGTTTGCCCGCCCGACTACTTCGAGTGCCCGCACGATCTCGCTCCCGTCGGTGAGCGTGATCCGGTCGTTGGCGATGATCCGCCCGGGCCTGTCGAAGCGCATCACCTCGGGCCCGCGTTCGCTCGTGATGACGTCCCGCCCCACCGGCGGCCGCCCGCCGTGAGCGAACACCGGGACGCCGAACGCCGCCTCGAGCGCCTGCAACGCGGGCGGCAGCTCCGAGCGCGGCACGCCGCGCCCGCCCGCGAGGAAGACAAGGTCGCTCGCCCCTCCCGCCCCGCCCGCGACAATGCCGAAGCTCTGAGGCGCGATCACTGCCTGGTGCGAGGCCAGCGCCGTCGTCAAGGCTGCGGCGAGCGCCGCCGGGAGCTCGGTCGCCTGATCGATCTGCGTTTGCAGGAGCTCCCGCTCGAGGGCCTGGCCGCCGGCCAGCGTTTCCTTGATTGCGCCGAGTTCGTCTTGTTGCGCGCGCAACAGATCGACCTCGCTCAAGGCCGAGTCGGCTATTCGTTCGCTCACTCCTTGAGCCTCGGCGAGTCGCGCCTCGACCAGGGCGAAGTCGGCCGCGAACGCTTCCGATGTGGCGTTGACGTCGCGGCTCAGATTTAGCAGCTCGACGCCCAGCGGGCCCAACTCGCCGAGCGCCGCCTCGTCGCCGGCGCGCGCCGCCGCGACGGTCCGGTCGAAGATCTCCCTTGCCTCGGCGAGCCGCGCCGCCGGCGTCAAGGGCGAGAGCTCCGAGAGCCTCAGACCCTGGATCGTCTGGCCCAGGCTGTCGGCCAGGCGTCCGAAGCTCGCGGCGCTGCGGCTTGCCTCGAGCTCGGCGGCGCGGAGCTCGCCAACGTAGTCGTCGATGGCGCCCGTCGCGGCGCGCAAGCTCACCTCGAAGGCCGCGACCTGGCCACCCTCGACCAGCGCCGCCAGTTCGGCGTTGCTCAAGCCCGTGAGGTTGCCGGCCTCGGCCAGCGCGCCCAGCAGCACCGCCGCCGCTTCGTCCAACGACGCCACCTGGGTGAAGGCGTTATCGAGTGCGAGATCCCGAGGACCGATGATGAACCGCCCGATATCGCCCGTGGCCTCGTTGCCCTTCAGCGTGCCGACCTGGCCCACGGCGCCGGTCGAACTGGCGGGCGTGAACGTCCCGCCCAAGGCGTCGATGGTCGAGTTGAGGATATCGGCGACGGATTGAGCGTCCGAGAGCGCGAGAGCGAGTGAGCCGCCGTCCGCAACGGAAGGCCCCGCGACCCTCAGGAACCCGCTCTGAGGGTCGACCACCAGCGAGGCCGCCTGGCCCGGGCCCACGGTCGGCGGGTTGCCGAACTCCGGGATGAAGCTGCCGGCGATATCGCCGATGAACTCGCCGATGGTTTGCCCGAGCTTCGCCCCCGACGGCCCCCCGAAGTGCGCCCCGATGGCGGCGCCGGCGGTGCCGGCCGCGGCCGTGATGGCGTCCTGCAGCAGCACCCGGAGCCGCTCGGCCGAGTCCTCCGCGCCCTCGATCATTCCCTTGAAGAAGTCGCGGCTGTCGCGGCTCAGCTCCTGGAAGGCGTCGGCGAAGCTCTCCTTGAAGCTGAAGCCGACCGCCTCGGCGGCCTGGCGCTCCTCCACGGCCAGCTCGACCCGCTTGCGTTGCTCTTCCGTGAGCTCCGCTTGGGCAATCTTCTCGGCGCGCAGAAGCGCCAGTTGCTTCTCGCGCTCCTTGGTTTCGAGCGCCGCCAGCTCGGCTTCCGTCTCGAGGCCGGCGATGAACTCCTCGAGCTTCTTGGCCCGCTCGGCATCTTGCTTGATGATCGCCTTGGCCGCCTTCGAGGCCTTCTCGCGGGCCCGGCGTTCGTCCTCGGCCGCCTTGGTGGCGGCCTTGGTCGCCTCCTTGCGCGCCGCGGAAGCCTTCTTCTCGGCCTCGATCAGCGCCCGGGCCTCCGCCACCTTGGCCTGGGCCGCCAGCACCGCCGCCTCCTGGGCCTCGGTTGCCTTACCCTTGGTCGCGGCAGAGAGTTTCTCGAGCGCCAACAAGCGCCCGCGCGCCTCGGTGCTCGCGTTTAGCAGCTCCAGCTCGCGCTCGAACCCCGCCACGACCTTGTCGACCGCCTCCTGGCGCTTGGCCGCGCGGCTCGCCCGCTCCTCGTCCTCGGCCGCCTGGCGCACGATCTCGGCGCGCTCCCGCGCCAGCCGCGAGCGCTCGGCATCGAGCTGCAGCAGCCGCACCAATAGCTCGCGTTCGCCCTCGAGGAAGGCCAGACGCTCCTCCGCCGCCCGGCGTTCGTCGGGGCCGCCCGCCGCGAGCATTGCAGCCGGGTCCACGCCGAAGCTCTGTCCGCCGCGACCCGGTGCCAGCGGCGGCGCCGGCGGGCGTGTGCCGATCTCTATGATCGCGGCCTGCTCGGCGGCGATCTTGTCTCGGACCGCTGCGAGGCTCTCCTCGAGCGTCGGATCGATGCCCCGGCCGATAGCCGCCACACCGCCAGCGAGCAAGTTGAACCCAGCCGCCGCCTTTTCCGACACCGAGAAGGTGCGATCGATGCCCTCCAGAAGATTGGTCCACTCCCGCGCAAGCGCACTCGTCGCCCCCGTAAGTCCCTCGCCCTCGGCCGCGGCGCCGCCCTTCACCTGGCGCTCGAGCTCGCCCAGGATCAGGCTCACAGCGCCCGCCTTGTCGCCGGTGGCGATGAACTGGTCGACCATCTCCTTCTGGGCGTCGGTGAAGCTCACGCCGACCTCGCGCAACGCGGTCAGGCCCCGCACCGGATCCTCGAGCGCCTTGCCGAGCTGGACGATGCCCGAGCGCAGGCCGGTCTGGAAAACCGCCGCCAGGTCCTTGGCCACCCGGATCGTGCGCTCGAAGGTCTCGCCGGCGATCGAGCGGAAGGTCAGCAGCACCGCGGCGGCGTCCTCGATCTCCTTCTCGGTGCCGCCCACCGCGCCCGTGATGCGTTCCGACATGCGTTCGATATCGCGCGCCGTGAGCCCGGCGGCCCCCCCCGTGGCCTTGATCAGGGCCTCGAGGCGGCGCTGCCGCAGCTCCAAGGCCTCGCCCGCCTGGGCCGCCTCACCAAGCGCGAAGCTCAACCCCCCGACCGCAGCCGCCAAGACCGCCGCCGGCGCGGGCACCCGCCCCAGCACCAACAACAGCCCCGAGAGCCGGCCCGAGAGCGCCCCCACCGGGCCGCCCACCGCGCGCGCGGTCTCGCCCATCGCGCCGATGCCCTGACCCGCGCCACGGCTCGCCTTGTCGATCGCCCTGAGCGCCGCGCTGGTCGGCTTGCCCTGCGCCTCGAGGCGCTTCAAGGCGGCCTGGCCCTGAGCACCGAAGCGCTCGAGCTTCTCGCGCGCCTCCTTGTCGCCCTCGATGGCAAGCCGGGTGGAAAGGTGGCGGGTCTGGCGAGCGGCCATTATCGGTTACCCCTCCTCGTGCACGGCCCGCGCGATCGGCGCGCGCCGATCACCATCGGCGGACTCGGCCGCGACGGCACCCTGGCGTTCCGTCGCGGCCAAGCCAGCCTGGAGCCGCCGGAGGTAGCGGCCCTGGCGCCCCATTTTCGAAACTCCATCCACAGGACATGGCTCCGATGCTTCCTAATAATCTCGATATACGCCCACGCTCGTTGGCAACGGGATCGCTTGGTCGTGCCCTTCCGGTTTGGGAACTTCATAGTTGTCCATGGCTGGCGAGTGCACATTGGATCTTGCGGGCGCGGCGGCCTGCCGCCGCATCTCGGCGTTTCGCTCGGCATCATCGAGCCGCGACCGAACGTTGATGAGCTTGTGATTTATGTGGTTTCTCGCTTCGCTGGCCGGAGCCAGCACGTCATGCATGGCGCGCGCGGTTTTATCGTTACGCCACTTTTCAGCGAGCGCCGCCCCCGCAAGCCGTCCATGATACAAGGGATGGTCGTCACCCATGACATGCAGGATCTGACTTTTTTCCAATCGCGATGACACCCACATTTCGCTGAGCGCGCCCGCGACGGCGTATGCCTGCAAGAGTATCGGCTCGATCTCCCGCACAGCGGCGGAGAGCTCCTCGTCCAACGCCTTGCAGGCGTCCTCCAAGAACTCCCCGTAAGCCTGGTCGAGGTGCTCTGCGGCCTCAGCTACCTCGATGTCGATATGCGCTCGTTTGTTGGTGAGCGCCTTCTTGGTTGGGTCGATCCGGTTGCGGACCTTCTCGGCTTCGTCGAACCGGACGCGCGCACCCTGGAGGTCCTTAGCCTTTGGTGTGTCCCCAATAAGGTCAGCAACCTCAACAGCCGTCAGCGTTTCCCGTGCGGCGGTATACCGCTGCTCTGCCGGCGCCCGCTCGTCCTCGATCTTCACCAAAGCGTTTTCGACGTTTTCGAGGGCGGCCAGCGCGGCAGCCGCCTTCTTCATGGCGTCGGCTAAGTTCGATGGAATTGTCAACAGTTGCAGTTTGCTCATAACGCCCTCCGGGTCCGTTCGGTTTCCAATGCGCTTGCCGCGGCCGGCTTCTCGCAGCCGCGCACCATCGGGCAGTCGCCGATCTCATATCCAGCCAGCGCAGCCAACAAGAGATTGAGGACGTCGGCTGCCGAGCATTCCTGGGCGGATCAGCCCATCCGCCAGCTCCGGCCGTCCCGCCAGTCCGCAGAGATCCCTAATCTTCCGCGCTGGCGCCGGTGCTGGCGCCTCGTTACGCCCCCCTGTTACGATCTTGAATCGGGTCATCTCCTTATCCTCGCCTTTGCCAGCGCCGCGCCGGCCCCGAACGATCAAGCGGCTGCCCGCACCTCGATGCCGAGGGCCTCGAGTTGTGTCTTCTTGGCCGCGCGCTTTGCCGCGTCGTTAACCGTCGCGTCGTAGGTCAGGGCGGCGCGGCTGACGATGGCATCGCGGGCGATGATCACCCCCTTGGTGTCCTCCGCGCTCGCATCGACCGCGTTCAACAGGATGCCCACCGCCACCTCCGAGCCATCCGACGCCGTGTCGGGCGAGGCCTTCACCTTGCCGGTGCCCGCCGCCACCGTGACGTCGAACTGATCGCCCGCCACGAAATCGGCCGCCCCGTCCGTGATCGTGAAGTTGACCTCGCCCGCGAAGGCGGTGCCGACCACCCCGGTGCCGACCACCACCCCGTCCGGGTCCTCGACCTCGAACGTCCCGAGGTCCGTGCCGGGCTCGATAAAAGTGACCTTGTAAACGCCATCCTTCGCGCCGGTGCCGGCCGACAATGTGCCAATGGTGCCGTCACCCGTGTTCCCGGCCGCTGCGGCGGCGGTCACTGTGCCCACCTTGACCTTGCCCACCACCGTGCCCGAGGCCAGGTTCTGCCCCGAGAGCACCGTCATCAAGTCGCGGGAGTACCGCAAGGCCGCGTCGTCTTGCTCCCACTTCAGCCAATCGCCTGCTCGGACAGGTTCCGTCTTGACCGCCATATCAGGCCTGCCGGTGCCTCTGAGACTGGGCCGCCAGCGCCTTGCAGGCCGTCACCACCGGCGCCTCGCCGTTCGGCCAGGCCGAGGCCTCGGTCGCCGGCTGCACCGCGGATGACAGCTCGGGCCCGCTGGCCGCCGCCTGCGCATTTAGGATCAGGGGCCGCGCTTGGTCGGGCGTGAGGCTCGCGGCCAGTAGCCTCGCCGTCATCTCGGGCTGCCCGGCTGTCGCGCACATCGCCGCGATGTCGCATGCCGCCGCATAGTCCATGCTGGCGCCGCCAGCGCCGCCACCCGGCGCTCGCACCGTCCTACCGGTTTCGCTCATGATCGTCTCCTTTGTCCTAGGTGGATTGTGCGCGGCGGATGCCGCGCTCGAAGGTCGGGTGAGCCCCATGGCCCGCCCGTTAATGGTCTCGGTGAGCTCCGCGAGCGCCTCGCGGAATGGCATCACCGCGTCCGCAAAGCCGACCGCCAGCGCCTGCTCGCCCTCGTAGATCGCTGCCTGGGTTTGCCTCACACCCGCCTTGGTCAGCCCCCGGTGCCGCGCGACGCCCGCGACGAACAGCTCGTAGGTCCGGTCGACCGCGGCCTGCAGAACCCCGAGCGCCTCTTCGCTCAGCGGCTCGTGCGGGTTGAAGTCGTTCTTGCGCGCGCCCGCGAATACCGTGGTGAATCTAAGCCCCTCGGCCTTGTCCTGGTCCGACACGTCGAGATGGAGCGCCAACACCCCGACCGAGCCCACCGCCCCCTTTTGCGGCAGCACCACCCGCGAGGCCGCGCAGGCGATCGCGTAGCCACCGCTCAGCGCCCACTCGTCGGCCACCGCCCACAGGGGCTTGACCTCCGCTGCCTCGCGAATCGTGTTCGCCAGGTCGAAGACCCCGTTGGCCTCGCCGCCGGGCGTGTCGATGTCCAACAGGATCGCCCGCACCTGCGGGTCCGTGGCCGCGTCCAATACCTGCGCCTCAATGTCCGTGTAGGCCGTGAGCGCCCCGCTTGCCGGCTGCATTGCCGCCGCCGCCCGATGCACCAGCGTCCCCGTAACGGCGATCACGGCAACGCCCTGGTCGGTGATCTCGAACGGCTTGCGCGTCGCCACCGCCCCTGGCACCGCCACCACTGGCCTCGGCGGCTCCCCCGCCGACCCCAGGCCCAAGAGCCGCGGCCCCAGGGCCCTCGCCACCTCCTCGGCCCGGCTGTGCTCGATCACGAGCGGCGTCCCGAAGATGCGCGCCGCGATGTGCGGAAGGTCCGTCATGCCGCCGGATCCCGCTCACCTGGGGCGAACGGCGTTCGCCTCTCCGCAGGCTTTTGGCGTTTACGCCATTCCCCAAACCAGTCTGCGCGCCATCGCGCGATCCCCTGAATGGTGTCGAGCTCGCGGGCCGAGACCGCAGCCAGCGTCTCGAGCAATAGTTCACGCAGCCCTAGCCGGTGGTTTCTCATGGGGAGTTGGGCTTCGTAAATAAGCTCGCTCGCCAACTCATAGCCCCGCCGCAGTTCATCAAGCGCGTCTCGGGCATCCGCCGGAAGGCTGGCGACCTCGGGCCCCTGCATTAGGTCGGCTAACTCGTTCCCGAATGCGAACAGGAAGGCCGCAAGCCGGGCGCCCGGGCTGGGAGCCCGGCTCGCCTGATCCGGCACCGGCGCCATCTCAGCCCCCGCCGCCGGCGCCGGCGGCGCGTGTCCCCGGAGTCCTCTCGCGGAGCCGCTCCTCGACGTGCTGCTCGAGATCACCCTGCCGATAGCGCACCGCCCCGCGGCCACGTCCGAGCGCCACGAACAACGGCCCGCCCCCTTTGACCCGGAACATTTCGAGGGTCCGAGGCGATAAACTCAAGAAGGCCGCCGCCTGCGCAGTCGTCAAAAGTCGATTGTGGTCATTCGTAAAGGGAGAAGGCGCCCGCACCTGCATGATGTCCACCCATGTTCCGAACGATTCGGGCGAGCATCATCGTAGAGTGTCGCGACGAAAAACATCTCGAAAAAGCCTTCCGAGTTTATCGTTATTCGAGGAGTTTTTCGCCTCTACGCCAGCACTCAATAAAGTCGCGAGCGTGCTTCTGTATGGTCTCGTCGGTCGGGGAAGGCTTCCACGTCTGAGTGTCCTTGGGCGTTCCCATAGCCTCCCGAATCAGTTCGCGAGCCTCGGGCCGCGTGCTGCATTCTCGCCAGGCGTCGCCCTCCTGGACCTTCCTGGCCGCAGCTCGAATGTCATCTTTCATGGAGGGTCGGTGGGCGGGGCGTCGCTTCTTTTCGCCGGCCTGTCGGGCCACCTTCGCGACAGTCACTGGTTTCTCGGCTGAGCTCCCAGCGGAAGGCGGCTTGATCACAATCTCGCGGAACTCGACCCCGGAGGCGGTGTCCCCGAGACCCGACACCAGGCGCGAGTTGGCTACATCACATATGACCTCGCCATCCGACCACCATCCGGCCTTGATGGATCGCAGTTCACGGTCCAAGTCGGTTGGTGTCAGACCTCGCGCATCCCAAATGAGCCGCCGCAGCTGCTCGAAGAATTCGACTGCCAGCCCGTGCCAGCAACGTTCGAAGAACCACTCTGCGATCCACTTCTGTCTTTCTTCGTGGGCCCGACGTTTTCGGCAGCGCTGAAGATCGTTGAGTAGTTTCCCAGTATCGACCGGCCAAGCGTATCGTGCCGCTTCGCCGATCGCGTCCCGCGACTCTGGCGCCTTGCCGTACGTCTTCTCAAGCCATTCCCAGGTCCGGCCGGCCGGCCGGATCTCAGCTTGTATCCCGACTCGGGCCCCTGTCAGCTCCGCCTTCTCGCGCCACGCCACGAGCTCTGGATCCTCAACAACGAACTCCCGAAACGCGTCCGCGAGCAACATCCCCTCGTCTGGTATCTTGAACGTCGCTCGAGGCTTAACCGCGCGGACGCCATTTCCGAACTTGATCACCCTTTCCGCTCTTGGCCGCAAGAGCGTAACGACCTCCCCCGCGCTTATGTCTTGGTCGTATATCTTGCAATCCCACAGAAAGCGAACGTCGACGGTATCATCCGGCGGCCACGCCTCCTCGCCTGCCTTCAATCCTTGTGCTTCGACCTCCGGTACGTCGAACTCATCGCCGTCTTGGTAGATTACGCCCCGATAACCGAAGTTCTTAAGCGCAACGACCTTCATGGCACTACCTCACTCAATGCCCTCACGATGGAAAAGTCGGCGCGGCGGGCCAGGCGTGAGGAACCCGGCGTTCGGCGGCCAAACCTAGCCGCGCCGAGATTAATTTAATGTCGTCGCCAGCATCGCGCCAGCCATAACCGAACTTTTTTCGCGAGTGCCACCGGCCTGCCGCGTAAACGGCCCTCGGAGCGGCCAACTGGACCGGAGGATCGCGACGTGCCCCGCCCCGCGGCCTCGATCGCCCGGGCCGCGCCGTAGCGCACCAGCGCATGGCGCAGCGCCGAGTCGCGTCGCGACCAGGCCCACAGGAGCCGGCGCGCCTCCCCGGCCGCACCGCCCCCCGCCTCGAGCGCCCGCGCCGCCCTGGCCGCGACCACGGCCGTCGCTCGCTCGAGCTTCGCGGCCTCGCGCCGCCGCTCCGGCTCGGGCCTGGTCATCGGAGCCCCGCCACCCTCTCGGCATCGGCCAGCACCTCGCGCTCGAGCGCGGCCAGCCACTCCGGCTCCTCGCCCGGCCACCAACCCGCCCCCCGATCCTCTCGGGCCTGGCGCACCACCACCTTGAGCTTGACCACGATCCCCGCCGTCGTCTCCGCCGGCGCGCCAAGAAGCCGATCCTCGAGCGCCGCGACCCGGTCGCGGGCGCCGTACCATCCGCGCTCGGCCGCCTCGAACCCCGAGGCCTCCGCGGCGGCCTTGAACCGGGCTTGCGCGGCGCCGAACCTGGCGACCATCCGGCTCTCGTACAGCCGGTTGCGCGCGATGATCTCTTTCAGCCGGGGGCTCCCGGTGTCCGGGATCCGCCGGGCCGCCCAGTACCGCTCGATCGCTTGCAGCGACTGGAGCCGCCCGCCGGCAACCTCGACATAGGGGCCCAACACGTCCCCCTCCTCTGACCGGAACTCCGCCGGCATCGCGTCCATCGCCCGCCGCAGCGCGAGCGCCGCCGCCTCGACGTGCGCCTGGGCGTTGGCCCAGGTCGTGCCCAGGTCGACCAGGTCGACGTCGGCCGCCGGCGCCGCCGCCTTGGCGGGACCCGCGACAGCGACAGCGGCGCCGGCGCCGATCGTGGCGAGCGCCATCCTCCTCGAATATCGGGGTGTCATCGTGTGCTCCTCTGGTTGGCCTACCAAGCCATGCCCGCGGCCGGCGCGGGCGCCGGGCGCTGGTAGCGGGCCAGAGGACCCGCCCGACCTATTCCCCCGAAGGGTCTTCCATTCAGCCGGACACCCGGCATAGGCGCACACGAAACCCGCGCTTACGGGGCGGGCTCCGCCTCTGGAGATGCTACCAGCACCAAGAGGGATGGTGCGCCACCGAGATGAGCATGTCAATATCGGAGCAAGCTGTGGCAACGTCGGGGATCGGGACGATGTTGGGAATTCTTAGCGGCATCTCGCTTACAGAATGGTTCGCCCTTGCGGTTGTGTTGGTCACCGCAGCGATCGCGTTGACGGCCTTGCGGGCGACGCGAGCAGCGCAGCGCTCTGCGGACATTTCCTCTAGAACGGCAGAAGCGCAGCTCGTCGCACAGTTCCTAGGGGAATACGCATCACCGGAGATGCATGCCGCGCTCGTAGACCTGCGACAGCTTCTTGATCAGTGTCAGGGAGATTACTCCCGTGTTCCGGCCACCCATCCAATCCACCCACAGAGGCGCAGGATTCATCACTACTTCAGAAAGGCCTTTCATCTTTACGAGGGCGATTTGCTATCGTTCAAGTCGCTGCAAATAGTGGTCGGAGTGTATGGCTACGATCTCCTGTTTGATGTCGCCGAACCCGTCGCGGTAGCGGCAAAGCTTCCCGGCACCGCGACGGGACGCGTTGATTGGGTGCAGAGGCTCGAGCAACTGATCCCTCGCGGATGACGGTGTGTGGCACGTCCGGCGCCGCCGACTCGGCACGGTCTGCAACAGCGACCGCGGCGCCCGCACCCATCGTGGCGAGCGCTCTACACCTCGGGAATCGGGATGTCATCGTGGGTGCACCCAAAGGACTCGCATGTCGACGCGAAGTAGCGTTAGTATCTCGCCCACCACACACGGAGAACGAGAACACCCCGGAGGCGACGATGAACAGACTCCTGCTGGTGCTGCCCGTCTTGCTGCTGCTGTTCGGCGCCACCGCCCAGGCCGCCAGCCTCAAGGGCGGGTACTGGGCCTGTACCTCGAAGGCGCTGCTGGATGAAGCCGCCACGGCCGAGCACAACGACGACGCCACCCATAGACAATGGTTGCGGAAAAACGGCTGCATCGTCACCCGCGCCGGCGTCCAAGTCAGCGACCTCGGCAGCGACGGCTTCGGCACCCGCAAGGTGCGCGTCTACCTCTCGTCGGGAACCGCGGTGATCCTGTGGACGGCCTCGGAGAACGTCCGGCGCTGAGCCGCCGACTCGATAGCGCGCGCCGATAGCCAGGCTTGTCCAATAGGAGGTTTAAGCCATGTTGGAATTTCTGCCGGAAGGAAAGGATTGGCTTGATGTCGTGAGCACCTCAGCAATGGCATTGATCGCTGCCGCCGGCGTGTATATTTCTCTTGCGAGATACGGGGAAGAAAGATCGCAAAAACGTTCAGAACGAGCGCAGAAGGCCGCGGAAGCGACGACTACGGCTGTGAGGGAGGCACTAGAAGAGACCCCCGACTACGACAAAATTGCACTACAACTAAACGACACAGCGGCGGTTCTTGCGGTACGCGGGGACAACACCATCACCATGGTAATGTACACAGTTGCTAGAACTATCGACTCTATTGGACAGGCCGCTGAAGACAAAAGAAGACCCCTATTCATTAAGCTTTGGCACGAAGAGCACGAAGTCTTAAAAGCGGCAAATGCCCTTACCGGCAAACTACACTACACTGAGATGGGACAGCCTATCCCGCCTGAACTTAGATCTAAGCTAGATTGGATTCTTGGACCTGCGGACCCCCCAGACCCTGAAGACCCTGGGAATCCTGCCTGAACCCGACCGCACGGATATGTCACAGAGCAGCTATCGCGACGCCCGCCACCGTTGCCTTGAGGTCAGGCGAACCGCATTCGCCCCCGCATACCGCCCCAGGACCTCCGACAGCCCCGCCGGCATCAGGCCGCCGCCCCAGGGCCTCCGACAACCCTGCCGGCGCCCGGCTGCCGCCCCAGGACCTCCCACAGCCCCTCCGGCGCCAGGCCGCCGCCCCAGGACCTCCGACAGCCACACCGGCACCACGCCGCCGCCCCAGGACCGCCGACAGCCCCACCGGCGCCAGGCCGCCGCCCCAGGACCTCCGACAGCCCCACCGGCGCCAGACCGCCGCCCCAGGACCTCCGACAGCCCCGCCAACGCCAGGCCGCTACGCGTCGGGCGGCCGATCGGATTGATCGCGCCGTCTCCTGGCTTCCTGGAGCGCGGCCCGTGCCCGAAGAAGGTCTTGCTCGGCCGGGAGCAAATAACGATCTAGCTCGTTTTCCTTGAAGACCGCCACGCCGAGTTCGAGCGCGGCCACCGCCTCCTCGAGCCGCGCCGTCCCGGGCTCCCGCTCGCCGAGGCTCGTGAGCGCGTTGCCCAGGTTGTTCTGCGTCGTGGCCCAGTCGAGCGGCACGCGCTCGCGGGTCCTCTCCTTCAGGGCCTCCCGGTAGGCCGCCACCGCCTCCTCAAGCCGCGCCGTCCCGGGCTCCCGCTCGCCGAGTCTCGTGAGCACGGTGCCCAGGTTGTTCTCGGTCATCGCCCAGTCAAGCGGCACCCGCTCGCGGGTCCACTCCTTCAGGGCCTCGCGGTACGCCGCCACCGCCTCCTCCAGCCGCGCCGTCCCGGGCTCCCGCTCGCCAAGGCTCGCGAGCGCCTTGCCCTGGTTGTTCTGGGTCGTGGCCCATTGGAGCGGCACGCGCTCGCGGGTCAACTCCTTCAGGGCCTCTCGGTAGCCCGCAACCGCCTCCTCGAGCCGCGCCGTCCCGGGCTCCCGCTCGCCGAGGCTCGTGAGCACGGTGCCCAGGTTGGTCTGGGTCGTGGCCCATTGGAGCGGCATGCGCTCGCAGGTCAACTCCTTCAGGGCCTCCCGGTAGGCCGCCACCGCCTCCTCCAGCCGCGCCGTCCCGGGCTCCCGCCCGCCGAGGCTCGTGAGCGCACTGCCCAGGTTGTTCTGGGCCTGGGCCCAGTCGAGCGGCACGCGCTCGCGGGTCAACTCCTTCAGCGCCTCCCGGTAGGCCGCCACCGCCTCCTCGAGCCGCGCCGTCCCGGGCTCCCGCTCG
>CBDUZE010000026.1:0-58375 GCA_965371625.1 uncultured Alphaproteobacteria bacterium | reverse complement strand
CCGGGCCAGCGCAGCGGGGAGGAAGAGGAGTCCCTCACCCTCTCCGTGCTCATCAATCCCGAGGTCGAGGCGCTGGGCGAGGAGCTCGAGCTCGGCTGGGAGGGCTGCCTCTCGGTGCCGGGGCTGACGGGCCTGGTGCCTCGTTTCGCGCGGATCCGCTACCGCGGCCTCGATCACGAGGGGGCGCCGATCGAGCGCGAGGCCTCGGGCCTCCATGCCCGCGTGGTCCAGCACGAGTGCGACCACCTCGACGGCATTCTCTATCCCCAGCGCATGACCGATCTCTCGAACCTGAGCTTCGACTCCGAGATCAAGCACCGTGCGGCGGCGCGGCGGCAGGCCGGCGACGGCGACGGCGAGACGGCGCTGCCCGGGGACGAGCCCGGGGACGAACCCGGGGACGAGCCCGGGGACAAAGAGATAGAGGTGGCATGAGCGACGAGATCTCGGAGCTCAAGCACGCCATCCTCGAGGCGGCGCTGCGCCACGTTCCCTTCGATGGCTGGAGCGAGCGCTGCCTCAAGCTGGCGCTCGCGGAGCGCGGGCTCGACCGCGCCACCGGCCTTCGCGCCTTCCCGCGGGGCGCCGATGATCTGCTCGCCTTCTTCCTCGCCGAGGGCGAGCGCGAGCTCGCAGACGAGCTCTCGCGCCGCGACCTCGGCGCGATGAAGGTCCGGGACCGGGTGGCGCTCGGGCTCCGTGTCCGCCTCGAGCAGCTCGGACCGCATCGCGAGGCGGTGCGCCGCGCCATCGCCCGCCAGAGCCTGCCGCCGCACGCGATGGGGGCGCTGAAACGCCTCTATCGCACCGTCGACACGGTGTGGCGCGCGGCCGGCGACCAAGCCACCGACTTCAACTTCTATACCAAGCGCGCCTCGCTGGCCTGGGTCTATGGCGCCACCCTGCTCTATTGGCTCGATGACGACTCCGACGGTCACGAGGCCACCTGGGCCTTCCTCGAGCGCCGCCTCGACGAGCTGATGGGGATGCGGGCGGCGCGGCTAAAGCTCAGCGAGGCGGTGGCGCGGCGGCTGCGGCGCAAGCCGGCGCCGCGCTCAAGGCCGGCAGGGTCGCCACAGGATTGACCGCACCGGCCCGGCCGCGGGCTCATGAGCGAGCACCAAGGTCGCGCCCTCGTCACCCGTTTTCTGCCGCTGGACCGATCGCCACCGGCTCTCGCCGGGCAATGGGCGTTGACGCTGCAAGGCAAGTTTCGCGGCGCGCTTCCGAGCGCGGCGGCCGGTCGGGACGCCTGTGCTTAGCTTCGCCGACTAATCGTCCGTGGGGTACTCGGGCACCTGCTCGGCCTGGCTACGGCGGAAGCGGGCGAGACGACTGGCCACCTCTTCGTCCTCGAGCGCCAGGATGGCGGCGGCCAGCAACGCGGCGTTGACGGCGCCGGCGCGACCCACCGCCAGCGTTCCCACCGGCACCCCGGCCGGCATCTGGACCATCGAGAGCAGGCTGTCGAGGCCGCTGATTTTGCTCTCCATCGGCACGCCCAGCACCGGCAGCGGCGTCTTGGCGGCGATCACGCCGGGCAGCGCCGCGGCCATCCCGGCGCCGGCGATGATCACCTTGAGGCCGCGCGCCTGGGCCTCGAGGCAGAACGCATCGAGCCGCTCCGGGGTGCGGTGGGCCGAGATCACGCGGGTCTCGTGGGCGATGTCGAGCTCGTCGAGCGTCGCCGCCGCGTTGCGCATGGTGCTCCAGTCGGACTGGCTGCCCATGACGATGGCGACCCGCGGCCGTGATTCGTCCATCGCTCTCATCTCCCGGCCCTAAAGGGACGGGGATTATACGCCGGCCAAGGGCCGCGGCAAGGCGGCCCGGGAGCGCGCCAACCGCGTACCGTCTCGTGGCGCCGGCTCGGTTAGCGGCGCGGTAACCGTTCCTCGACCATACTCCGGCGGCGATCCGGGACGATGCGCCAAGCCCTTGACCGGGGCTAGATTCGGGTGGTTTCGGAGCGCACCCATGCTATGCTCCCGCGCTAGCGCGGGGGAGGGTCAAGAGTGGCGGTTGCATGAAGATCAGCCGGACACGACCGGTGGCGGGCGTCGCTCCCGCGGGCGCTAAACGCGGCCCCAGGAAGCAAGACGAGAAATCGCCGTCCACGGTGCGGGAGATCTCGGACAGCGCCTCGGTCATGGGCATCCCCGAGGCTGAGCTGACGCCCAAGGTACGCGCCGCCATCATGACCCTGATGGAGGAGGTGGGGCGGTTGCGCCAGGAGATCGAGACCGCTCACAAGCATCTCAGCCAGCTGGAGTGGGTGGCCGATCAGGATTCGCTGTTGCCGGTATTCAACCGCCGCGCCTTCGTGCGCGAGCTGTCGCGCGTGATGTCCTACTCCGAGCGCTACGGCACGCCCTCGAGCGTGCTCTACTTCGACATCAACTCCTTCAAGGCGATCAACGACAACTTTGGTCACGCCGCCGGTGACGCGGCGCTCGAGCTGGTGACCGAGACCCTGCTCCAGAACCTCCGCGAGTCGGACATCGTGGGCCGCCTCGGCGGCGACGAGTTCGGCATCATCCTCTCCCACGCCGACCGCCGGACCGCCAACGAAAAGGCCGAGATGCTGGCCTCGCGCATCGGCGACGCGCACTTCGTCTGGGACGGCCAGGAGATCCGCCTCGAGGTCGCTTACGGGGTCTATTCGTTCAAGGAGGGAGAGGATGCGCTGCGCGCCCTCGAAGAGGCGGACAAGGCGATGTACGCGCAAAAGAACAAACAGAAGTTGGAAGCCTGAGGTTCAGGCGATGATGTCCGGCACCAGGGCGCTTTCCAGCCGCGCGATCTGATCCTTGAGCGACAGCTTGCGTTTCTTGAGGCGCTGAATCTCCAGAGTGTCGTGACTCGCCGATGCCTGCAACGCCGCAATCGCATCGTCGAGGTCGCGATGTTGGACCCTCAGTTCCCCAAGCTTTCTCTTGCCCTCCTCCTGATCGCGCATCGCGTCCCGTGCTTGTTTCGAGTGAGCGGAATAGAATAACAGAAAACCCTATCCATTGACGAGCCTCGGTCGAGCGCCGCCGATCGATCCGGCGTTCGCGAACCGTGCCGCCCAACGGCTCCCACAGGCGCTCCAATGAGCGATTTTCCGCGCCACGACTTCTGGGACTTCTCGATCCGTATCTACGCCAGGCCCGAGGTGGCGGAAGCCTGCCTCGGGCTGCAGGACCGCCACGGCCTCGACGTCAACGTGGTGCTGTTCTGCTTGTGGCTGGGGGCGAGCGGTCGCGGCCCCCTGGTGGGGCCCGAGCTCGACCAGGTGCTGAGCGGGGTGGCGGACTGGCATGCCCGCACGGTGCGGCACCTGCGCGCCTTGAGGAAGTGGCTGAAGGGGGACCTGGGGGCGGTGCCGCGGGGGCTCGGCGATCGCTTCCGCAATGCGGTGGCCGGGCTCGAGATCGACGCCGAGCACATCGAGCAACTGGTGCTGGCGGGGGCCCTGGCGCGGACCCCGAAGCCGGGCCTGGAGGCGCTCGACGGGGCCCGTGACGCGGCCTCCAGTCTGGCCGCCTACCTGGGCGCAAGCGGCGCCAGCTCGAGCGCCACCGACAGGGCCGCCGCCGGCCTCCTGCTCGCCGCCGCCTTCCCCGAGTTGGCGCCCGGCGAGCTCAGCCGGCTGGCCCGCCTCGAGCGCCCGGCGCCCGCCTCGGCGCCGCGGGGTTGATGGCTGACAAGCGCATCGCCAAGTGATTTAATCGCTGCACAGGCCGACACGGGGGTCCGAGCTCCATGAACACCGAGGCGCACATCGAGAGTCTGAAGACCAAGCATGCCAACCTCGAAGACGCCATTCTCGAGGAAACCCAGCGTCCAGTTCCCGATTCCCTCCGTCTCTCTCAGCTCAAACGCGAGAAACTGCGAATCAAGGACGAGATCGCGCGCCTCAGCGACTAGAGCAATTCCAGGTCACCTGGAATCGCTCTTGATTCTTTTCGCTCACGGCAGCGGACCCAAGGGTCCGCACCTGCGCGGGCGCGCCGGAGGACCGGCGGGCCGCAGTCGCGGCCTGAGAGCGGTTCCAATTGACCTTGAACCGCTCTAGCGCCGACCGCGCGTCGATCTCTCGAGGCGGCGGCGAGCGCCGCCGACGCTCAGAACTCAGCGGCGCGGTCGCGCAGCAGGTACTTCTGGACCTTGCCGGTCGAGGTCTTGGGCAGGGGCCCGAAGACCACCATCTTGGGCGCCTTGTAGTGGGCCAGGTTGTCGCGGCAGAAGGCGATGATCTGGGCCTCGCTGACCGCTTCCGCCTCGGGCTTCAGCGTCACGAAGGCGCAGGGCGTCTCGCCCCAGTGATCGTCGGGGCGGGCCACCACTGCCGCCTCCAGGACCGCGGGGTGGCGGTAGAGCGCGTTCTCGACCTCGATCGTCGAGATGTTCTCGCCGCCTGAGATGATGATGTCCTTGGCCCGATCCTTGAGCTCGATGTAGCCGTCCGGGTGCACCACCCCGAGGTCGCCGGAGTGGAACCAGCCGTCGGCGAAGCTCTCGCGGGTGGCCTCGTCGTTCTTGAGGTAGCCCTTCATGACCACGTTGCCGCGCAGCATCACCTCGCCCATGGTGGCGGCGTCGGCGGGCACCAGCTCCATGGTCTTGGGGTCCATCACCGCCAGCCCCTCGAGCACCGGATAGCGTACCCCTTGCCGGGCCTTGATCGCCGCCTGCTCCTCGATGGTGAGGGCGTTCCACTCGTCGTGCCAGGCGCACACCACCACCGGGCCGTAGACCTCGGTGAGGCCGTAGACGTGAGTGATCTTGAAGCCAATCGACTCCATGCCGGCGATCACGGTGGCCGGCGGCGGCGCCGCGGCGGTCATTATCGAGACCGCGTGGTCGAAGGCGGCGCGCTCGGAGTTGGGGGCGTTGAGCAGCAGGTTGAGCACCACCGGGGCGCCGCAGAAGTGGCTCACCTTGTGTAGGGCGATGGCCTCGAAGATGGCCTTGGCCTCGACCCGTCTCAGGCACACGTGGGTGCCGGCCATGGCCACCACGGTCCACGGGAAACACCACCCATTGCAGTGGAACATGGGCAAGGTCCAGAGATAGATCGGGTGGTTCGGCAGGGTCCAGGCGAGGACGTTGCCGATCGCGTTCAGGTATGCGCCGCGGTGGTGATAGACCACGCCCTTGGGTGTGCCGGTGGTGCCCGAAGTGTAGTTGAGCGAGATCGCGCGCCACTCGTCGTCGGGTCCGGACCAGGCGAAATCGGGCGTGCCCTCCTCGAGCAACGCCTCGTAGTCCTTCTCGCCCAGGAGCTCGCCGCCGTCGAAGAGGGGATCGTCGATGTCGATGACGGGCGGCGGATCGTCCATCAACCTCAGCGCCTCGGCGATCACGTCTGAGAACTCGCGGTCGGTGATCAGCAACTTGGCCTCGCCGTGCTCGAGGATGAAGCTGACGGTGGCGGCATCGAGGCGGAAATTGATCGCGTTCAGCACCCCGCCCATCATCGCCACCCCGTAGTGGGCCTCGAGCAGGGCGGGCACGTTGGGGGCCATCATCGCCACCGTGTCGCCGGGGCCCAAGCCGCGCCCCACCAGGGCGCCGGCGAGGCGGCGGCAGCGGGCGTAGAACTCGGCGTAGGTGAAGCGCTTATCACCGTGGATCACCGCCACCTGGTCGGGATAGACGGCGGCGGTGCGGGGCAGGAAGCTCAAGGGCGTCAACGGCGTGTAGTTGGCCGCGCTCGGGTCGAGGTCGGTCTCGAAGGGATTGGCCGGCATGGTGCGCTCCTTGCTCTCCGCCCGAGATCGCGGCGGGCGTCCCCAGCGTCGAACCTAAGCGCAAAAGGTGCTCGCGATCAACGCTTAGGCTGGCCGGCTCAGGCGCCCCCGAGCGAGGGCGCCAGGCCGTCGTAGAGGAGCTTGCAGCCGGCCACGAAGACGAAGCTGTAGCAGACCTTGTAGAAGAGCTCGGGCGAGACCCGGGTGTGGAGCCACAAGCCGAGCCAGATCCCCACCGGCGCCAGGGGCGAGAGCACCAGCGCGGTCATCAGGTTGTCCGGGCCCAACTGCCCGAGCCAGGCGTAGGGCGCGAGCTTGGCGTAGTTGACGGCGGCGAAGAACACCACCGTGGTGCCGACGAACACGGTCTTGTCGAGGCGCAAGGGCAACAGATAGACCGAGATCGGCGGGCCGCCGGCGTGGGCGAGGAAGCTGGTGAAGCCCGACACCGCGCCCCACAGGCCGCCCTTGACCAGGTTTCGCTGTCGCGCCGCCTCGTGCCCGCGGCGTCCCAGCCAGTGGTCGGCGGTGAAGCTCACCGCGATCACGCCGACCATGAGGCGGATGTGGCGCTCCTCGAGAAGACCGGCGCTGAGCGTGGCCAAGGCGATGCCGGTCAGCGCCGCCGGCAGGATCACCGCCATGTTGGGGCGATCCCAGGTTCGGCGATAGGCGTGAAGGCCGAAGAGGTCCATCAGGCAAAGCAGCGGCAGCATGATACCGGCGGCCTGCAGCGGCGGCACCACCAGCGCCATCGCCGGCACCGCGAGGAGCCCGACGCCGCCGCCGAAGCCGCCCTTCGAGATCCCGGCAACCAGGATCGCCGGCACCGCGATGAGGTAAAAAAGCGGCTCGGTGATCACCGCCGGCCGGACTCCGGTCGGGCGCCGCGGGCGGTGCCGAGGAGCGGATGAAAGCGGTTGCGTTGCCTGGCCGCGGCTGGAAACATGGTCTCCGAACTCCGGCTCCGTGAGGGCGCGCCGAGGCCGGCGCGGCCGGCGAACCCTATGGCCTCGCGGGGCGCGGATCAACGCTCGGGGAGGAGGCGCCATGAGCAGCACGTACGATGAGGTCTATGGCCGCTGGCAGGCCGACCCCGAAGCCTTCTGGGCCGAGGCGGCCGAGGACATCGACTGGTACAAGCGCTGGGACAGGGTGCTCGATTCCTCGCGGGCGCCGATTTACCACTGGTTCGCGGGCGCCGAGGTCAACAGCTGCTATAACGCGCTCGACCGCCACGTCGAGCGGGGTCGCGGCGCGCAGCCGGCGCTGATCTACGACTCGCCCGTCACCGACACGGTCAAGTCCTTCACCTATGCCGAGCTCCTGGACAAGACGGCGCGCCTCGCCGGCGCCTTGAAGGCCCACGGCGTGGCGCGCGGCGACCGGGTCATCATCTACATGCCGATGGTGCCCCAGACCGCGGTCGCCATGCTCGCCTGCGCCCGCCTCGGCGCGGTCCATTCGGTGGTCTTCGGGGGCTTCGCCTCGCACGAGCTCGCCAGCCGCATCGACGACGCCAAGCCGAAGCTCGTGCTCACGGCCTCCTGCGGCATCGAGGTCGACCGGGTGATCCCCTACAAGCCGCTGCTCGACGGCGCCATCGAGATCGCCCGGCACAAGCCGGATCACTGCATCGTGCTGCAGCGCAAGGAGCTCGAGGCCCCGCTTGTTCCGGGCCGCGACTTCGACTGGAAAGAGGCCATGGACGCCGCCGAGCCCGCCGATTGCGTACCCGTGGCGGCCACCGATCCCCTCTACATCCTCTACACCTCGGGCACCACCGGGCTGCCCAAGGGGGTGGTGCACGACAACGGCGGCCACCTGGTGGTGCTGAAGTGGTCGATGTCGAACATCTACGGCGTGGCGCCGGGCGAGGTCTACTGGGCGGCCTCGGACCTGGGCTGGGCGGTGGGCCACTCCTACATCGTCTACGGGCCGCTGTTCCACGGCTGCACCTCGATCCTTTTCGAGGGCAAGCCGGTGGGGACGCCGGACCCCGGCACCTTCTGGCGCGTCATCTCCGAGCACAAGGCCGCGGTGCTGTTCACCGCGCCCACCGCGTTCCGCGCCATCAAGCGCGAGGACCCCGACGCCGAGCACGTCGGGAAGCACGACCTCGGCCACTTCCGCACCCTGTTCCTGGCCGGCGAGCGCGCCGATCCCGACACCATCCAGTGGGCCGAGCGCCACCTCGGCGTGCCGGTGATCGATCACTGGTGGCAGACCGAGACCGCCTGGCCGATCGCCGCCAACTGCGTCGGCCTCGGCGCCCTGCCGGTGAAGTACGGCTCGCCCACCAAGGCGGTGCCGGGCTACGACGTGCGCATCGTCGACGAGCAGGCCAACGAGGTGGCGCGCGGCAAGAGCGGCGCCGTGGTCCTCAAGCTGCCCCTGCCGCCGGGCTGCCTTCCCACCCTGTGGCAGGCCGACGAGCGCTACATCGAGGCCTACCTCACCGACTACCCCGGCTACTACAAGACCGCCGACGCCGGCTATCAGGACGAGGACGGCTACCTCTACATCATGAGTCGCACCGACGACATCATCAACGTGGCCGGCCACCGGCTCTCGACCGGGGCCATGGAGGAGGTCTTGGCGGACCACGCCGACGTCGCCGAGTGCGCGGTGATCGGCGTCGCCGACAAGCTCAAGGGCCAGGTGCCGTTCGGCTTCGTGATGCTCAACGCGGGCGTCGCGCGGGCTGAGGGCGAGATCGTCGGCGAGCTGGTGGCGATGGTGCGCGAGCGCATCGGCCCGGTGGCCTTCTTCAAGCTGGCCACGGTGGTGCCCAGGCTGCCCAAGACCCGCTCGGGCAAGATCCTGCGCGGCACCATGCGCAGCATCGCCGACGGCGAGGCCTACACGGTGCCGGCCACCATCGAAGACCCGCTCGTTCTCGACGAGATCAGGGAGGCCTTGCAGGGCATCGGCTACGCCGGGGCGGCGCAATCGAGCAAGGAGGCGTGATCATGAGACTGGAGAACAAGGTTGCCATCGTCACCGGCGCGGCGCGGGGCATCGGCCTGGCCATCGCCAAGCGCTTCGCGGCGGAAGGCGCGAAGCTGGTGCTCGCCGATATCAATGAGGACGGCGGCGCCGCGGCGGCCCAAGCCATCGAGGCCGAGGGCGCCCGGGCGAGCTTTCTCGCTTGCGACGTCGGCGACGGCGCCCAGGCGGCGGCGCTCGCGGCGGCCGCGGTGGAGCGCCACGGCGGCCTCGACATCTGCGTCTGCAACGCCGCCATCATCGCCGCCGCCGACTTTCTCGAGCTCGCCGAGGAGGACTTCGACCGGGTCCTGCGCACCAACCTCAAGGGCTCGTTCCTGGTCGGTCAGGCGGCGGCGCGCGAGATGGTGAAGCTGGGCCGGGGCGGCAGCATCATCAACATGTCCTCGGTCAACGGGCTGATGGCGATCCCCAACCAGACCCCCTACAACGTCTCGAAGGGCGGCATCAACCAGCTCACCCGGGTGATGGCGCTGTCGCTCGCCGACAAGGGCATCCGGGTCAACGCCATCGGCCCCGGCACCATCCTCACCGAGATGGCCCAGACCATCCTCACCGACGACGCGGCGCGGCGCATGGTGCTCTCGCGCACGCCCATGGGGCGGCTCGGCGAGGTCGACGAGGTGGCCCGCATCGCCGTCTTCCTGGCCACCGAGGACTCGAGCTACATCACCGGCCAGATCATCTACTGCGACGGCGGCCGCATGGCGCTCAACTACGTGGTGCCGGTCGAGGAGTGAGCGCCGGGCGGCCTCAGCGCACCACGTTGCGCACTGGCTCGAGCGAGCGCAGGTAGGCGACGAGGGCGTCGAGGTCCGCGGCGCGGATGTTGGCGTAGTACCAGATCCCCATGGGCGGCAGCAGTCGCGAGCCGTCGGGGCGAACGCCGGTGGTGATCGCGGCCTTGATCTCGTGGTCCGTCCACTTGCCGAGGCCGCTCTCGGGGTCGGGCGTAATGTTGGACGAGACGCTGGTGCCCCAGGGTCCGAAGAACGGGAAGCCGCCGGCGCCGAGCTGGTTCTCGAAGTCGGGATGGCCCGCGACGAAAGGCGTGTGGCACTCGATGCAGTGGCCCAACGGTCCCGCCAGGTAAGCGCCATAGGCCACCTTGTCGTCGCGCGGCGGCTCGGGCACGCGGCCCACCGGCGGGCCGTAGGAGGGCGGCAGCGGGATGCGGTAGACGGGCTCGGCGACCGTGTTCCTGACCGCCTTCACGGTGCGCAGGTAGGCCACGATCGCCTCGACGTCGCGGTCCGCGAGGCCGCGGTAAAGCCCGATCGGCATGGGCGGACCGATGATCGAGCCGTCGGGCCGCCGCCCCTCGCGGATCGCGATGACGATCTGCGCGTCCGTCCAGCCGCCGATGCCGGTCTCCGGGTCCGGGGTGATGTTGGGCCCCTGGACCTCGAAGGCCTGGTCCTTGATCGGGTTGCCGCCGGCGAGCTCCATCCCCGGCAACGGCCCCTCAGGCGTTTGCGGGGTGTGGCAGTTGCCGCAGGCGACGATGCTCTTCATCAGGTAGGCGCCGCGCTCGAGCAGGGTCTCGCCCGAGGCCGCGCCGGCGCCCCAGAGCGCCAGGCCAAGCGCGCCGAGGAGCACGGGGATCGGGGTCCGGGGCCCTATAGGAACGATTTTCATACGAGTCACCACAGGCCCTCCGAGATTTGAGCTTGCTGGGCGCTCCGCGCGCGCCCGCCGTCCGGGATCAAGGCACGGTGACCGGGGTCCGCGCCCGCGCCGCCGGGTTGCGATCGGGTTGCGATCGGGTTCCGATCGGGATCGTGCGCTGCCGGCGGGGGCTCAGGTTGGGGGCCGCTCGTCGGCGCTCTCGCCTTCGGCGCTGTCGCTGGTCTCTTCGGACGGCGGCGCCTGCGCGGCCGGCTCGGGCGTCGCCCCGGCTTGCTCGGCCGCGGCTTCCTCGCTCGGCACCTCCTCGACCGGCGCGCTCTCGGCCGCGGCTTCATCGGCCGCAGCTTCCTCACTCGGCGCCGGAGCGGTCGAAGCGTCCTCGGCGGGAGGCTCCGGGGTCGAAGCGTCCTCGGCGGGAGGCTCCGGGGTCGAAGCGTCCTCGGCGGGCGGCTCCGGGGTCGCGGCGTCCTCGGCGGGAGGCTCCGGGATCGCGGCCTGCTCGGCCGGAATTTCTGGGGCCGGCGCCGGCTCCGGCGCCGCTTCCTCGGTCGCTGGCTCCTCGACCGGCGCCTCTCCGGCTGGAGCTTGGCCTCCCGTAGCGTCCTCGGCCCCCGCTTCCTCGGCCGGCGCCGGCGCCGCGGCCTCGGCGGCCCGGGCGGCGGCGCGCTCCTCCTTGGCCTGCTCCTTGGCCTCGCGTTCCTCGCGCGCGCGGAGCTTGGCCTGGGCCTTGGTCACCGCCTCGTCGAGCTCGGCCTGGGTGCAGATGCCCAGGCTCACCGGGTCCTGGGGCTTGATGTTGCTCGCGTTCCAGTGGGTGCGGTCGCGCACGGCGTTGATCGTGGCCTTGGTGGTGCCGAGCAGCTTGACGATCTGGGGGTCGCTGATCTCGGGGTGGATCCTGAGGGTCCAGGAGATCGCGTCGGGCCGGTCCTGGCGCTTCGAGAGCGGCGTGTAGCGGGCACCCTTGGCCCGCGCCCTGGGCCGCGGCACCCCGGTCTCGGCGAGCTTGAGCCTGGCCTTCGAATCCGCCGTGCAGCGCTCGATCTCGTCGCCGGTGAGCTGACCGTTGGCCATCGGGTCGAGCCCGACGATCCCGACCGCCACCTCGTCGTCGGCGATACCCTGCACCTCGAGGGTGTGCAGATCGCAGAAGGCGCCGATTTGCTCGAAGGTGAGGGAGGTGTTCTCGACCAGCCACACGGCGGTGGCCCGGGGCATCAAGGGGGCGGTCATGAAATCTCCTTCCGGCGGCGCCCGGGTTGCGCGAGACGCCCTCCGCGCGCGCCATCTCTTGCCAACTGAATCATATAGATAATCCGATCGCGGCCGGGGTTAAAGTTACCGAACGCTAGACCGTGAGCACGATCTTGCCGATGTGGGCGCCCGACTCCATGCGCGCGTGGGCCTGGGCGGCCTCGGCCAGCGGGAAGGTCGAGTCCATCACCGGGCCGACCCGACCCTCGTTCAGGAGCGGCCACACGTTCTCGAGAAGCGCCGTGGCGATGGCCGCCTTTTGCTCGACCGTGCGCGGCCGCAGGGTCGAGCCCGTGAAGGTGAGCCGCTTCACCATCAAGGGCAGGACGTTGATCTCGGCTCTGGCGCCATGCTGGAGCGCGATCTGCACCAGCCGCCCCTCGCTCGCCAGCGCCGCCAGGTTGCGCTCGAGGTAGTCGCCGCCGACCATGTCGACGATGAGGTCGGCGCCCTCGCCGCCGGTGAGCTCGCCGATCACGGCGACGAAGTCCTCTTCCCGGTAGTTGATGGCGCGCTCGGCGCCGAGCTTCTCGCACACGGCGCACTTCTCGGCCGTGCCCGCGGTGGCGAAGACGCGGGCGCCGAAGGCGACGCCGAGCTGGATCGCGGTGGTGCCGATGCCGCTGGCGCCGCCATGAATCAAGAACCGCTCGCCGCCGTCGAGACGGCCGCGCTCGAAGACGTTGGTCCACACCGTGAAGTAGGTCTCGGGCACCGCCGCCGCCCGCGTCATGTCGAAGTCGCGCGGCAGCGGCAGGGCCTGGGGCGCCGGCACCACGCAGTACTCGGCGTAGCCGCCGCCCGTGACCAGGGCGCAGACCTCGTCGCCCAGGCTCCACTCGGCCACGCCGTCGCCCAGCGCCACGATGCTGCCGGCGACCTCGAGGCCGGGGATGTCGGAGGCCCCCGGCGGCGGCGGGTAGCCGCCGGCGCGCTGCATGCAGTCGGGGCGGTTGACCCCGGCCGCCGCCACCTTGACCAGGATCTCGCCGAGCTCGGGCTCGGGCCGCGGCCGCTCGGTGGGCCTCAGCACCTCGGGCCCGCCGGGCTCGACGATCTCGATGGCGGTCATGGTCTCCGGCAGCGGCGCGTTCATGACGGTTCGTGCCTCTTTTTCCCTTCGGCCTCACGGGGTTGCAGGTCTATTACGTTCCGATCACACTGGCAACGGACAATGCGTGCCGAGGATGAACGATGGATACCGATGACATCGCGCCGCCTCCGCAAGAGGTGAAATCGCCCGACCTCGAGACCTGGTCGATCGAGGAGCTCACCGAGCGCATCGCCGAGCTCGAGGCCGAGATCGCCCGCATCAAGGAGATCATCGCCACCAAGGAGGCCAGCCGCAGCGACGCCGAGGCGGTCTTCCGCATCTGAGCTCAGGCCGCCACCCGGCCTGGTGGCGACGCCGGTCGCGACCTCGAGCTCGTCGGTGAATTCGTCGGCGAGGCGCGCCACCGCGTCGCCTGGCGCCGCCGGATGTGATGACGATCACAAACGGACGTGATGACGGTCACAGATTTTTGAGGATTCCAAAGGTAGAGTGCGTCAAGATTTGGGAACGTCACCCAAATGGATGATGGTCTGGGGGACCGATTCGGCTATTAGTCCGAAAATTTTGACGAGATTGACATGGGCCCCGCTCGGCCCGCAGGGGAAACCTAAAATGATCAGCAATAGACACGCCCGCGGTCACCGCGTCCTGGGGCCGTTGGTCGGCTTGGCGCTGGCTTTCTTCGCATTCGGCATCAACGGCGCCCTGGCGCAGCCCCAAAGCTTTGGTACCGCTGGCACGGCCGTGGCGCGGCCTCAAGGGGCGGTTCCCGGACAATACATCGTCGTCTTCAAAGATGGCGTCGCGGACCCGCGTGGACTGGCCGCTGTAATGGGCCGGCGACATGGATTCAGGGTTCAACACAGCTATCAGACGGCACTAAAGGGATTTGCCGCGCGCATGCCTGCGGTCGTTGCCGAAGCGTTGAGCGGCGATCCAGATGTCGCTTTGGTCGAACCGGATTTATATGCGTACGCGTCCGTGCACGATTTGCCCGCGGGCTTCCCCACGGGCGTGTCACGGATCGGCGCTGACCTGAACGATATCGCCGAGATCGACGGGGTAGATACCAGAGTCGACGCCGACATTGCCATAATCGACACCGGTATCGACTTGGACCACCCGGATCTCAACGTCCATTCAGCGGTCGATTGCACCAGGGGACCCAATTGCCAAAGGGGCGGCGATGGCAATGATGATAACGGCCACGGTACCCACGTGGCGGGCATTGCCGCGGCTCTCGACGATGGCATCGGCGCGGTGGGCGTCGCTCCTGGCGCGAGGTTGTGGGGTGTGAAAGTGCTGCGCTCCGACGGGTCAGGTTTCATTTCCGATATTATCCAGGGTCTGGAGTACGTCACCAGCAATGCCGCCGAAATCGAGGTGGCCAACATGAGCCTGAGCGCCCTAGGACAGTCGGTGGCTTTGCGCACCGCCGTTCAGGCCGCGGTATCGGAAGGTGTCGTATTGGTGGCCGCGGCGGGTAACGCGGGCATGGACGTGTTCGGAACGGATGGTGTTTTCGGGCACTTGAGCGATGTCATTCCGGCGGCCTATCCCGAGGTTGCAGCGGTCTCGGGGCTGGCGGATGACGATGGCCATTCGGGCGGCATTGGTTTGGGGTTCGTGGTCCTCGATGGCGAAGGAAACATCGTCGAGGTAGTTCCCGACGACACCCTGGTTCGTTTCTGGAATTTCAGCGCCAGCGTCGCGCCCGGCAACCCGGTGACATCACTGGGGGCGGCGATCGATGTTGCAGCGCCGGGAGTGCTGATCGAATCGACCTGGAACAACGGCGGTTACAACTCCATCAGTGGCACCAGCATGGCCTCGCCGCACGTCGCCGGCGCCGTGGCGCTCGAGATCGCGCTAAATGGGAGAGCGACTAACGCAGGCGGTGTCGCAGTCATCCGGCAGGCCTTGATCGGCTCGGCGGAGCCCCAAACCTCGTGGGGGCCTGATGGCACCTTTGACACCAAGGACCCCGATTCAAATCACGAGGGCTTGGTCAACGTGGCTACGAGCCCCGGCAACGCGACACCTGTCGTTGTCATCACAAGCCCCACTAACGGTGATCCTTTCGACTCGGGTGCATTGGTCATGTTTGACGGCACCGCGACGGACACCGAGGACGGGCCGCTTACCGGAAGCTTGGTCTGGAGTTCCGATCTCGACGGCAACATCGGCGAGGGTGGCATGTTCGACGCGGTGCTGACGACGGACGGTGTCCACGTCATCACCGCGGAGGTGACCGACTCGGGAGGCGCTACGGGAAGCGCTTCAGTCACGGTCACCGTCGGAAACGTTGCGCCGACGGTCGCGATTTCCGATCCCGCGGATGGTGCCGTGATCTTCTCCACGGGTGGTGCGGCCACGGTCTCGTTCGCCGGGAGCGCCATGGACACCGAGGACGACGATGTGGTGCTGACGGCGAATTTGAGCTGGAGTTCCGATCTTGTCGTCGGCGAAATTGGGACGGGCGAAAGCTTCGACGCCGTGCTTGTCGAAGGAATCCACGTCATCACCGCGGAGGTCACCGACAACGACGGCGCGACCGGATCAGACAGCGCCACGATCGAGGTCAAACCGCAACCGGTGGGGCCGACGTTCGTGGATGCGGTCGATATCACACACATCCTGACGGGCGGAAGGAAGAAGAGACTAAGCGTCAGGATCGATCTTCGCGACGACCTCGGCGGACCGGTCGCTGGAGCCTCGGTGGGCATCGAATCCGCGTTGCAAGGCACGAGCAGAGTTTGGGGTGGTACCGGCACAACGAATAGCAATGGCTCGGTGACGTTCAAACTTATTAATGCGCCGGCGGGTACAGGGGATTGTTATGTGACGACGGTTAAGAATATCACGTCGAATTTGATCGATCCCACCAACGATGTCGTCGAGCCGCTTTGGTGTGTTCCGTAGGAGCTGTCGTTCGGTGACGGGGGCGATTCCTCGATCGACGTTTGCCCGACTTTCTTGTCAACGGCTAAGACGTAACCCCACTTTGAACTCGGGCCAATAACACCGCTCGTCGGTGAACTGGAGGCGGACGCGCACGGGCGTGGCCGGTAGGCGAGTCCGCCCCCAGCGCTCGTGCCAGCGGGGCTCCCCGCGGCGGCGGCGGCCGCCGAAGTAGCCGGTCTCGATCGCGTCGCCCGCTCCAAGCGAATGCGCTCCCGCACCTCTTCGAAATCAGGGTGGTAGGGCCCAAGCGGTGAGGACAAGACGGAGCAAGCCCAAAACCCATTTGCCCCGCTGAGCTGCCGGCTCACCGAAGACCTCTACGCGCCACATCTGCCGGGGCGGCGTGGCCACCGCGCTGAAAACGGCTTCACCGGGATGCCGTGGGCGTTGGCCCAGCGTTCTCGCTGCTTGTCCGCGCCACGGCACCCTCCCGACACCACCTCGTCGATCCCGATCCACGCGTCGAGCCGGTGGCGCGCGGCGATCTCGGCCGCTGTGAACCGCTCGTTGCGCCCGCCGGCAATGATGAGCTTCATCGCCTTGGACTCCGTGGTTCGTGGTGGCGGAATCCGGCGGGTTTCCGGGCCTGGCATCGGGCTCTGGAATCGGCCTAAGTCTTTGATCTAAAGAGAGCCTCACGTTAACCTTTCGTTAAAACTATCGCTCTAGTATATGCGCTAGATATTCGGCAGGTCGCCAACCGGCCGGATATCACTTCCAGTCTGTTTGACGCCTCCCTGTTGACTTGAGCCGCTCTCCGGAGCGGCTCTTTTTTTGGCTTCCGCGCGGCGCCCCTTGACCCTCGCTCAGGCGGCTTTATAAGGGTGCGGGCGAACGCGAGTTCGACGGGTCGAGGGGTCAAGGAGAACGGGGGTCGTGAGGCTGCGGCCTCCTTAATCTTTCGCCGGGCGGCGAGGGGCGCCCGACGCCCCGGTCCGCCTTCAATTCTCGCCCGTGACCGGTCCAGTCGCTGGACCCCCGCCGGCGCTCCGAGTAGGGCCCGGCGGCGATACCGAAGGGGCGCACCATGGCCGATCCCAGATACCTCAAGTTCGATACCCTGAGCCTTCACGCCGGTCAGCATCCCGACCCGGTGACGGGCGCGCGCGCGACGCCCATCTATCAGACCACCTCCTACGTCTTCCGCGACACCGATCACGCCGCCGCGCTCTTCAACCTCGAGCGCGCGGGCCACATCTACTCGCGCATCTCCAACCCCACCACGGCGGTGCTCGAGGAACGTCTGTCGGCGCTCGAGGGCGGCATCGGCGCGGTGTGCACGGCGAGCGGTCAGGCGGCGCTGCACCTCGGCATCGTCACGCTGATGGGCGCCGGCGCTCACATCGTCTCCTCGGCCTCGATCTACGGCGGCTCCCACAACCTGTTCACCCACACCCTGCCGCGCTTCGGCATCGAGACCACCTTCGTCAACCCCCGCGACCCGGACGAGTTCCGCCGCGCCATCCGCCCCGAGACCCGGCTCTTGTTCGGCGAGACCCTGGGCAACCCGGGGCTCGAGGTGCTGGACATGCCGGCGGTCTCGGCGGTGGCCCACGAGGCCGGGTTGCCGTTGATGGTCGACTCGACCTTCGCCACGCCCTATCTGTGCCGCCCCATCGAGCTCGGCGTCGACATCGTCCACCACTCGGCGACCAAGTTCCTGGGCGGTCACGGCGTGGTCATCGGCGGGGCGCTGATCGACGGCGGCACCTTCGACTGGGAGGCCTCGGGCAAGTTCCCCACCCTCACCGAGCCCTACGCCGGCTATCACGGCATCGACTTCGCCGAGGAGTACGGGCCCGCCGCCTTCGTCATGCGCGCCCGCGCCGAGGGCTTGAGGGACTTCGGCGCCTGCATGAGCCCGATGAACGCCTTTCAGATCCTGCAAGGGGTCGAGACCCTGCACGTCCGCATGGCGCGCCACGTCGAGAACACCCGCACCATCGTCGCTTTCCTGAAGCAGTCGCCGGCGGTGGCCTGGGTGATCTACCCTGAGCTCGAGGAGCACCCCGATCACGCCCTCGCCGCGAAGCTCCTGCCCAAGGGCGCGGGGGCGATCTTAAGCTTCGGCATCGTCGGCGGGAGCGAGGCCGGCCGCACCTTCATCGAATCCTTGCGCCTCTTTTCGCACCTCGCCAACGTCGGCGACGCCAAGTCGCTGGTGATCCACCCGGCCAGCACCACCCACCAGCAGATGGACGCCGAGGCGCTGCGGGTGGCGGGGGTCGGCGAGGACATGGTGCGGCTCTCGATCGGCCTCGAGGACTCAGAGGACCTGATCGAGGACCTGGGCCGCGCCCTTCACGCCTCGCAAAAGGTCGTGCGCAATGGAACTCACGGTTAACGGCAAGCGCGCCTACAGCGCGACCGGCGGCCGCGACTTCGACCCCGGCCGGCCCACCATCGTCTTCGTCCACGGCGCCGGCCTCGACCACTCGACATGGGCGCTGCAGAGCCGCTACCTAGCCCACCACGGCCGGGGCGTGCTGGCCGTCGACCTGCCGGGCCACGGCCGCTCCGAGGGGCCGCCGCTTCCCACCATCGCCGAGCTCTCCGCCTGGCTGCTGAGTTTTCTCGACGCCGCGGGGGTGGCGAGCGCCACCCTAGTGGGCCACTCCATGGGCTCGCTGACGGCGCTCGAGACGGCGGCGCGGGCGCCCGATCGCGTCGCCGCGCTGGTGGTCGTCGGCATCAGCCTGCCGATGGCGGTCAACGACGACCTGCTGGCCGCGGCCAAGGCCAACGACCACCTGGCGAGCGACCTGATCGTCACCTGGGGACACGGCCGCGCCGCCCACCTCGGGGGCCACCGCGCGCCGGGGCTGTGGATGATGGGAGACGGGCTGCGCTTGCTCGAACGGGCCGGCGACGGCGTGCTCTACAACGACCTCGCCGCCTGCAACGACTACCGCGGCGGCGACGAGGCGGCGGCCGGGGTGCGCTGCCCGACCCTGTTGGTGCTCGGCGACGGCGACATCATGACCCCGCCGCGGCGCGCCCAGGGGCTCGCGGCGGCGATCGCGGGCTCGCGCACGGTGATGATCAAGGACTGCGGCCACATGATGATGGTCGAGCGCCCCGACGAGCTGCTCGACGCCCTGCGCGAGTTCCTCTGAGCGGGGGCGGGAGCCGTCACGGCAAAGGGGCGCCCGGTGGGCGCCCCTCGCAGGCTCGCGCCGGCTTGCCGCGTCACTTGGTCTTGATGGCGACCTTTCGCGCCTTGCGGGCGGCCGCGGTCTTCGGGATCGTGACCGTGAGCACGCCCAACTCGAACGCCGCCGTGGTCTTGCCGGCGTCGATGCCGGGGGGCAGCGGGATGGCGCGCTCAAAGGCGCCGTAGCTGCGCTCGCGCAGGTGATAGCTGCGCTCCGTCTCGTCGTCCTCCTCGTGCTCCTCGTGCTTCTCGCCGCGGATCGTCAGGCGATCGTCGCTGAGTTCGACGTCGAGCTCCGACTCGTCGAACCCCGGATCTCCTTGTCGCTCTCGCTCGAGCCGCGCCCTTCCTTGCGCCATGAGGTGAAGACGTTCCTGGCCGGCATCGTTGCCCTCCTTATCCTCATCCAGGGGCGGCGATCGTGGCGACCGCGCGCCGAACGGTGCCGGCGCGGCGGTCGCTTCGGCGCGCTCGGGCGGGCTCAGGCCGCCTTGGCCTCGATCGCGATCCTGCGCGGCTTGAGCGCCTCGGGGATCTCGCGCACCAGATCGACGTGCAGGAGACCGTTCTCGAGGCTCGCGCCCACTACCTTGATGGTATCGGCGAGCTCGTAACGGCGCTCGAAGGCGCGGCCGGCGACACCCCGGTGGAGGTAGGTCGTGCCCTCGCGCTCGGGCAACGCCTTGCCCGAGATCACGAGCGTGTTCTCCTTGGCCGTGACGTCGATGTCGTCGGCGCTGAATCCGGCCACCGCCATGGTGATGCGGTAGTCGTCCTCGCCGGTCTTCTCGATGTTGTAGGGCGGATAGGCGAGCGCGTTCTCGTCGAGCTTGGTACCCGCCTCGAGCAGCCGGTTGAAGCGGTCGAAGCCGATGGTGGAACGCAGCAAGGGGGTGAGATCGTAGGTACGCATGGCGTCACATCCTTCCGTTGAAGCAACATGATCCTGGTTCTCGACCCGCCATCATGGCCGGGCCGGCGTGTTCGCGACGGACCCTCGAGGAGGCATCCGCCGCACCTTATAGATAAGAAATCGGCGCCGCCGTTCAAGAGGGTTTATACCCTTTCAACTAGTATTGAAGCTAGATTACTCAATCATTGGCGTTTAGCCGCTCTTAACTGGGCGCGGCGCAGACTGTGCCCGGGCGTGGTGGCGCCGGTGGGCGGTGCGACTAATGATTTGTGGGCGCGCCGGCGGGTCCCATCCGCGGCTATACTGGCGCGGAAGCCCGCCGGGGTGGTCCAGCGGGGGAGAGGCTAGGTAAGCGATGTCCACTGGGCTGTCGGCGACGACGTTCTTTTCCAAGACCTACGACGAGACCCTGGCGCTGGTGGTCGAGGCGCGCGATTACGTCCGCGACGGCGGCGCGGCCGAAGGCCGCTTTCTCGAGCCCGACGTGCGCGTCCTGCTGAGCTGCGAGACCCTGCGCCTCACCACCCGCCTGACCGAGGTCATGGCCTGGCTTCTCGCCCAGCGGGCGCTCCACGCGGGCGAGATAAGCACCGCCGAGGTGCGCCACGACTCCTATCGCCTCGCCGCCGCCGAGCTCTGCCTGCGGGACAACGGCGCGGTCTCCGGGTACCTGCCGCCGCGCCTCAAGAGCCTGATGGAGCGCAGCCAGCGGCTCTACCGCCGGGTGCTCCGGCTCGACGAGATGGTGATGCGCGGCCTCGACTGAGGCGGCGGGCGCCCGAGCTATTTCAGACCGAAGTTCTGGAAGCGCTTCTGGAACTTGGCGACCTGGCCGCCGGTATCGACCAGCCGCCGCGCGCCGCCGGTCCAGGCGGGATGGGAGAGGCAGTCGATGTCGAGGGTGAGGGTGTCGCCCTCGCTGCCCCAGGTCGAGCGAGTCTTGAAGGTGGTGCCGTCGGTCATCACCACCGTTATCTCGTGGTAGTCGGGATGGATTTCTTTCTTCATCGGTCGGATCCCGGTTGCGAGGCAGGTCTTATACGCAAAGCGGCGCCCACCGGCAAGCGCCGATCTGCCTCCGCTCTGGGGCGCTTGTTGCGCCAGGTCCCAGTTGCTATACCGAGCCTCGCCTTTACCGCCCCGCCCCGCTCGGTAGAGAGTTACATGGTTGTCGACATGACGAGATTTGATGGTGCCCGGGAAACCCCGTCGCGGCCGCTCGGCGTGACCCCGGGCCCGGGCCCAAGGCCAAGTCCTAGCGACGAGTCGAGGCAGTGAGCGAGGCCGGGACCGAGGCCGAGACCCAGGCCGGAACCGGGGCCGGGACTCGGGCCGGAACCGGGGCCGGAAACCAAGCCGGCGGCGAGCGGCCGGTGAGCCGGGATCTCAATTACCTGCGTGCATTGCTGGGTTATGTGCGGCCCTACACCAAGGTGGTGGCGGGGGCCTTCGTGGCCCTGGTGGTGGCGTCGGTGGCGGTGCTGGCCATCGGTCAGGCCCTCCGGCGCGTCATCGACTTCGGCTTCGGCTCCGGCAACGAGGCCTTTCTCGACACCTACTTCGCGGCCTTGCTCGGCGTCGTCGCGGTGCTCGCGGCGGCCACCTTCGGCCGCTTCTATCTGGTCTCCTGGCTCGGCGAGCGGGTCGCCGCCGACCTCCGCCGCGACGTCTACAGCCACGTCATCGGCCTCAGCCCGGCCTTCTTCGAGATCACCCGCGCCGGCGAGGTGCTGTCGCGGCTGACCACCGACACCACGCTGATCCAGACCGTGGTGGGGTCGAGCGCCTCGGTAGCGATGCGCAACCTGCTCCTGTTCGTGGGCGGCAGCATCATGCTGGTGGTGACCAGCCCCCGGCTCACCGGCTTCGTGTTCCTGGTGGTGCCGGCGGTGGTGCTGCCCATCATCCTGTTCGGGCGCCGGGTGCGGCGGCTCTCGCGCGAGACCCAGGACCGGGTGGCCGACCTCGGCGCCAGCGCCGGCGAGTCGCTCTCAAGCATCCACACCGTGCAGGCCTTCTGCCACGAGGACCTCGACCGCCGGCGCTTCGGCGGCGAGGTCGAGTCGGCGTTCAGCACCGCGATCCGCCGGGTGCGGATGCGGGCCTGGCTCACCGGAGTCGTCATCCTGTTCGTCTTCGGCGCCGTCGACGCCGTGTTGTGGGTCGGCGGCAAGGACGTCTTCGCGGGCGACATGACGGGGGGCGAGCTCACCGCCTTCGTCTTCTACGCGGTGGTG
This sequence comes from uncultured Alphaproteobacteria bacterium, assembly GCA_965371625.1. GTDB lineage: Bacteria > Pseudomonadota > Alphaproteobacteria > CBDUZE01 > CBDUZE01 > CBDUZE01. The sequence goes on along the minus strand of CBDUZE010000026.1, from coordinate 36,423 downwards.
GTGGCGGGCGCGCTCGGCGCCCTGAGCGAGGTATGGGGTGATCTGCAGCGCGCGGCGGGCGCCGCCGAGCGGCTCCTCGAGCTGCTGGCGGTGAAGCCCGACATCGCCGCGCCCGCAAACCCCGTCGCCCTGCCCGAGCCGGCCCGCGGCGCGCTCGCCTTCGAGGCGGTCACCTTCCACTACCCCTCGCGGCCCGAGCTGCCGACGCTCGAGGGGTTCTCGCTCGAGGTCGAGGCCGGCGAGAAGGTTGCGATCGTCGGCCCCTCGGGCGCCGGCAAGACCACGGTCTTTTATCTCCTGCTGCGCTTCTACGATCCCCAGGCGGGACGCATCCTGCTCGACGGCGTCGAGCTCACCGCCGCCGCGCCCGAGGCGGTGCGCGGCCGCATCGGCCTGGTGGCCCAGGACCCGGTGATCTTCGCCGCCGACGCCTGGACCAACATCCGCTACGGGCGCCCCGAGGCCAGCGACGCCGAGGTCCGCGCCGCGGCCGAGGCGGCGGCGGCGACCGAGTTCCTGGACCGCCTGCCCCAGGGCTTCGACACCTTCTTCGGCGAGCGCGGGGTGCGCCTCTCGGGCGGCCAGCGCCAGCGCATCGCCATCGCCCGCGCCATCCTGCGCAACCCCGCGCTGCTTTTGCTGGACGAGGCCACTAGCGCCCTCGACGCCGAGAGCGAGCAGCTGGTGCAGGCGGCGCTCGAGAGGCTGATGATCGGGCGCACCACCCTGGTGATCGCCCATCGCCTGGCCACCGTGCTCAAGGCCGACCGCATCGTGGTCATGGACCAGGGCGAGGTGGTGGAGATCGGCAACCACGCCGAGCTCCTGGCGCGGGACGGTCTCTACGCCCGCCTGGCAGCATTGCAGTTCGACCTCGGCGCCGAGCTGGAGGAACGCGCCCAGCCCCTGGCCGCGAGCTGACCGGGCCGTTCTCCCCTAGCGCAGCGGCGAGAACGGCGCCGGGAGCATCACCGTCGAGTGCATCTCCTCAATGAGCGGCATCACCTTGGCGAGGAACTCCTGCCACTCCGGGTCCTGAGCCGCCGCCGCCCGCGCCGCCGCCCGCGCGTTGAGATCTTCGTAGGCCCAGAGGTGGCAGACCTCGTTGGGCTCGGGCGCCTCGGTGATCCAGAGGCCGACGATCAACGAGTACTTCTCGCGCACCGCCCTGGCACGCTCGACGTGGCTCACCCACTCGGGCGCCTTGCCGGCGGCGATGCGGTAGTTGCGGAACTCGTAGACGTTGCCCTCGGCCGCGGGCGCCTTGAGCGGCGCCACCGGCCGTAGCAGGCGGATCTCCTGCTTCACCAGATGGGGGCGGATCAGCGGCAGGTAGTCGTTGGCCCAGGCCTGGTTCTCCGCCAGCGCCGCGCGCAGGCGCTGGCGCTCGTTGAGGTCGGCGTAGCTCCACAGGTGCATGACCCGGTTCAAGGGGCCGATGTCGGTCATCCAGTAGCCCTCGAGCTTGCCGTAGTCGTCGCCGCGGATGGGCCGCGCGACCTCGCCCGAGTTGCCCATCACCTCGGCCGCGGTGCCGGGGCGAAGGGTGTAGGTCCTGAGTTCGTAAATCACCGCCGTCCATACCTCCTGGTTCGCCGCGCTTCCGGTGCCCGGCCCGGCCCATGCCGGCCGCGCCCGCTCCCGGAGGCGCCGCAGACGGCAGTCTAGCCCGCGCGCGCGGCGCGGTCTAACGGCGCCGCGATTTGGGGATCAGCTCTTGGCGCGCTCGAGGACGAGGGTGATGTCCGAGGTGTCGCATGCCGCCAGGCTGTCCAACGATCCAGGACCACCTCACCGGATCTGGCGCCCCTATAATCTTTCTTGTCGCCGCGCCGCCAACCCGTTAGTATTCATACTAATCTATTGAATATGAATATAACAAACCTATCAGTTGGTAACGATAATCCAGAAAGGAGGGTTCCATGGCGCGAAAGCCAGTCGACAAAAGGTTGACGGATATCCGCCGACAGGTCGGCGCCAGCGTGAAGGAAAGGCGCCTTCTCCTGGGCCTGACGCAGGTGGATCTTGGCGGTATGGTCGGCGTTAGCTATCAGCAACTTCACAAATATGAAAATGGTACGAATCGGATCCCGGCAGAGAAGCTGCTAGTGCTTGCCGAGGCGCTGGGGGTGAAGGTGGACACCTTCTTCGAGGGCGTGCGGAAGGGGGCCGCGGCGATCAGCGATCCGACGCAGCAGCGAGCCCTGGAACTGGTCGAGGCGTTCCACGCGATCGAAAGTGAGCGAGGGCGGGTGGCGCTCCATTACCTTGCGCAGACGATGGCAGGGATGGGTAAATAGAGGCTGCGGCTCGTTCTCAAAACCGCCCGGAGGCTTTGGGTTGTCCTGGGCTATAATGGGAGGGCGACTGAGAACGGGGCCGGAGTTGCTTTACGGCCTGTTTCCAATGGCTTAACGAAAAGCGGCAATACCGAACCCCCATGCGCGCCCGGCGGCCCCCCATGAGTACGGCGACCCGCGCCGCGCCGCGCCCCTGGCCGAAGCGCGGGGCGGCGTGAAGATCGTCATCCCCATGTCGGGCTTCGGCGAGCGCTTCCGCCGCGCCGGTTACACCGTGCCCAAGCCCTTGATCCCGGTCGAGGGCAAGCCCATCATCGCCCACGTGCTCGACCTCTTTCCGGGCGAGGAGGACGTGCTCTTCATCTGCAACCGCGACCACCTCGAGGCCCGCGAATTCGCCATGGGCGAGACCTTGAGCCGCTTGCGCCCGAGCGCCGAGATCGTCGCCATCGAGCCCCACGACCTGGGCCCCGTGCACGCGGTGGCCCAGGTCTCCGAGCGGCTCGACGGGGACGAGCCCACCATCGTCAACTACTGCGACTTCGCCTGTTACTGGGACTACACGCACTTCAAGCGCTTCGTCGCCGTAACGGCGTGCGATGGCGCCATCCCCGCCTACCGCGGCTTCCATCCCCATTCCCTGGGCGCGGGCACCTACGCCTATATGCGCGAGAAGGACGGCTGGGTCCTCGACATTCAGGAAAAGAGGCCCTTCACCGCGACGCCGCTGGCGGAGTACGCCTCGTCCGGTACCTATTACTTCGCCTCCGGCGAGATCCTGCGCCATGCCGTCGCCGAGTGCCTGCGCCGCGACCTCAACGTCGGCGGCGAGCACTATGTGAGCCTCGCTTACAAGCCCCTGCTCGAGGCCGGCCGCGCCATCGCCGTCTACGAGCTGCAGCACTTCATGCAGTGGGGCACGCCCGATGACCTGGCCGAGTACGAGCGCTGGTCGTGGGCCTTCGCGCGTCTCGGCCAGGGGCGCCAGGCGCAGCCGCGACAGGGCGGCGCGGTGATGGTGCCGATGGCCGGTCTCGGCGCCCGCTTCGCGGCCCAAGGCTACGAGATCCCGAAGCCCCTGGTCCCGGTCTCGGGCGAGCCCATGGTGGTGCGGGCGGTCGCCGACCTGCCCCAGGCGGAGCAGCGCGTCTTCGTGCTGCGCCGCGACCTGCCGGGGTGCGACGAGATCGCCGGCGCCTTGCGCGAGCGCTACCCCGAGAGCCGTGTGGTGATGCTCGAGGCGCCCACCGACGGCCAGGCCCGCACCTGTCTCCTCGCCATGGACGGCCTCGACCCGGAGCGGCCGCTCACCATAGGCGCCTGCGACAACGGCGCGCTTTACGACGGCGGCGCCTTCGAGGCCCTCTTGGCCGCGCCCGAGAGCGACGTCCTGGTGTGGGCGGCGCGCGGCCATCCCGGGGCGGCGCGACAGCCGCAAGCCTACGGCTGGCTCGAGAGCGACGGCGACCGCATCACCCGGGTCTCGGTCAAGACACCGCTCGCCGCGCCCGCCACCGACCCCATCGTCATCGGCACCTTCACCTTCAAGCGCGCCCGCGATTTCGTGGCCGCGGCGGAACGCATGATCGAGCGCGAGGCCCGCGTCGGCGGCGAGTTCTACGTCGACACCTGCATCAACGACGCCATCGCGCTGGGCCTCACCTGCCGTCTCTTCGAGGTCGACCACTACCTCTGTTGGGGGACGCCCGACGAGCTGCGCTCGTTCGAGTACTGGCAGTCGTGCTTCCACAAGTGGCCCGCGCACGGCTATCGGCTCGAGTGCGACGGCAACGTACCGGGCGCGGCGCGCGCCGCGCTCGAGAGGCGCTACGCCGCCCTCGAGCCGCCTTGGCCGGGGTCGCGGCCATGACAGGGGTTTGGGGGACCCGGATGCGGGGCGAGGTCGGCCGCTTCCTCGTGGTCGGCGCCACCACCGTCGCCATCGACCTCGCGAGCTATCGGCTTTTGATGTGGGTCGGCTTGGCGGTCGCGCTCGCGAAGGGGCTCGGCTTCATCGCCGGCACCGTCTTCGCCTATCATGCCAATCGCTTGTGGACATTCGCGGCCGAGGGCGGGCGGCGGCGCTTCGTCGGCTTCTGCGCGCTCTACGCCGCGACGCTGGCGGTCAACGTCGGCATCAACAGCGCCGCGCTGTTCCTTCTCGGCGGAGGCGAGCCGGCCCTGGCCATGGCTTTCCTGGCCGCCACCGGCGCCTCGGCGACATTGAATTTCCTTGGCATGAAGTTCCTGGTATTCAAGCCGGAAGCCTGGGCCCGAGGACGAGGCGAATGAAGCTCTCGCTGATCATCCCCTGCTACAACGAGGCCGCGAACCTCGAACTCCTGATTCCGCGCTGCGCCGTGGTGGCCGGCGACGGCAGCGAGGTCGAGGTGGTGCTGGTGGACAACGGCTCGACCGATGCCACCGCCGAGGTCCTGGCCGACCTGTTGCCGGGTTACTCCGGCTGCCGCACCATCCGGGTCGACGAGAACAAGGGTTACGGCTTCGGCATCCTCGAAGGGTTGCGCGCCGCCCGCGGCGAGACCCTCGCCTGGTGCCACGCGGACATGCAGACCGATCCGGCCGACGTCCTCGAGGGGCTCGCGCTGTTCGAAAGGGCCGCCTACCCCGGACGCCTGTTCGTCAAGGGCCTGCGCCGCGGGCGCCCGGTCGCGGATCAGGCCTTCACCATCGGCATGGCCGCCTTCGAGAGCCTGCTCCTGTGGGCGCCGCTCTGGGACATCAACGCCCAGCCCACCATGTTCCCACGCCACTTCTTCGCCGCCTGGTACCGTCCGCCCCATGACTTCTCGCTCGACCTCTATGCCTACTACCAGGCGCTGAAAGTTGGTCTCGAGGTGCGCCGCATCCCGGTCCGCTTCGGTGAGCGCGCCCACGGCGTCTCGCACTGGAACGTCGACTGGCAAGCCAAGCGGGACTTCATCCTCCACACCATCCGCTACAGTTTGAAGCTCAGGCTCGAGATTGGGAAAAGGCGAGTCCGGTAGGGGGCGGGCGAGGGCCGATGATCATTGTCCGCCACCGCCGCAACACCCGCGCCGAGCTCGAGGCGACGGCGCCAGAGTTGGGGGTCGAGGTCGACGTGCGCAGCGCCGGCGAGGGCCTGATCGTGCACCATGAGCCCTTCGTCGCCGGCGAGCCCTTCGAGGATTGGCTCGCCGCCTATAGCCACCGCCTGCTGGTCCTCAACGTCAAGGAAGAAGGCCTCGAGGAGCGCTTGCTCGGCCTCCTGGCGGGGCGCGGTATCGCCGACTTCTTCTTCCTCGACCAGTCGTTTCCCTTCCTCATGCGCACCGCGCTCAGCGGCGAGAGTCGCTCGGCGGTGCGCGTCTCCGAGTACGAATCGGTGGAGACCGCGTTGGCGCTGGCCGGCATGGTGGACTGGGTATGGCTCGATTGCTTCAGCCGCTTTCCGCTCGCCGGCGCCGAGGCGGAACGGCTCAAGCGCGCCGGCTTCAAGCTGTGCCTGGTCTCGCCCGAGCTCCAGGGCCGCGACGAGCCCCGCGAAATCGCCGGCATGCGCGCCTTGATCGCCGCCGAGGGCATCGCCCTCGACGCCGTGTGCACCAAGGAGCCTGAGCTGTGGAGCTGAGCATGCCGCGCCTGATGCGCGATCCCCTGTTCCAGGCCGGCCTGGCGATCCGCCTGGTGTTGATCGGCTGGGTCGTGCCCCAGACCAGCGCCATCTGGTTCGTCCCCTTCCTGAAACGCGCGGTGTGGGCGCCCTCGATCGATCCCTGGACCGCCCACCTGGCGACCGGCGGCGATCCGATGGCCTTTCCCTACGGCCCGGTGATGTACCTGTTCATGGCGCCGGGCGCGGTGATCGGCACCTTGTTCGACCGCATGCTCGGCACCAGCGCGGCGGCCCAGATCGGTTTCGGTTTCGGCATCCTGGCCGCCGATTTCCTGCTCTTACTGACCATCATGGAGCTGGCCCGATCGCGCGACCGTAAGCTGCTGCTGCTCTACTGGCTGTCGCCGCTGGTGCTCTACATCTGCTACTGGCACGGGCAGGTCGACGTTTTGCCGGTGCTGCTGCTCACGATGTCGTTGCTGCTGCTTCGCAACTTGAACGCCTGGGCGGCGGGGGCGGTGATGGGGGTGGCGGTGGCGACCAAGCTGAGCATGGTGATGCCGGTTCCCTTCGTCCTCCTCTACCTCTTCCGCAACCGCCGGCTTCGCGCCCTCACCCTGCCCTTCGTCCTCGCTCTCGGCGTCGCGGCGGTGGCGCTGCAAGGGCCCTACCTGCTCTCGTCCGGGGTCCAGCAGATGGTGCTCGGCACGCCCGAGATGGACAAGCTCTACAACGTCGCGGTGCGGCTCGACGAGCGGCTCGAGGTCTACGTGCTGCCGCTGGTTTACCTGGTGGTGCTGTTCGTCGCCTGGCGGGTGCGGCGCATGAGCTTCGAGTTGCTCATCGCCATCCTCGGCCTGGCCTTCTTCCTGGTGCTGCTATTGACCCCGGCCTCGCCGGGCTGGTTCCTGTGGGTGATGCCCTTCCTGGTGCTGCATCAGCTCGGCGAGGGCCGCACCGGCATCGGCCTGGTGACCGGGTTCTCGCTCCTGTTCATCGCCTTCAACCTGCTCGAGTCGACGGGCGCCGCGGTGCCGGCCCTGGACCTCGACCTGCGGTCGCCGCTGGCGACGCTCGTCGATCTGCGGCCCCGCGTCCCGTCGCTGGTGCTCTCGCTGCTGGTGGCGACCGGGGTGGTGCTGAGCCTGCGGCTGGCGCGCGAGGGGGTACAGCGCAACGACTACTACCGCCTCAGCCGGCGGCCGCTGGTGATCGGCATCGCCGGCGATTCGGGCTCGGGCAAGGATACCCTCGCCGACGCCCTCGCCGGGCTCTTCGGCGCCCATTCGGTGGCCGGGGTCTCGGGCGACGACTATCACCTGTGGGACCGCCACAAGCCCATGTGGCAGACCATGACCCACCTCCACCCGCGCGCCAACGATCTCTATCAGTTCGCCACCGACGTGCTGGCGCTGGCCGACGGCAAGTCGGTTCGCTGCCGCCAGTACGATCACGAGAGCGGCCGCTTCACCCCGGCGCGGCTGATCACCCACAACGACGTGATCGTCACCAGCGGCCTGCACGCGCTCTACCTGCCGGTGCTGCGCGCCCGCTACGACCTCGCCATCTTCCTCGACATGGACGAGGCGCTGCGCCGCCACTTCAAGCTCCAGCGCGACGCCCGGGAGCGCGGCCACCAGCCCGAGCGCGTCCAGGCCGCGATCGAGCAGCGCGCCGCCGACGCCGACCGCTTCATCGGTCCCCAGGCGGGCGAGGCCGACCTGGTCTTCTCGCTCCAGCCCATCCACCCGACGCTGCTCGCGGCGGACTCAAAGCGCGCCGCGATTCCGCTCAAGCTTGGGGTGTTGTTGCGCCACGGAATCTATTACGAATCGCTGGTGCGGGTGCTGATCGGGATCTGCGGGCTGCACGTCGACGTGACCCTGGTAGAGGGCTCGTCGGCGGTGGAGATCACGATCGAGGGCGACGTCAGCGACGAGGACGTGGTGCTGGCGGCGCGGCAGCTGGTGCCCCACATGGACGAGCTCTTGGACCTCGAGCCGAAGTGGTCGGGCGGCATGACCGGGGTGATGCAGTTGGTGGCGATGGCGCAGTCCGTCCAGGCGTTGGGGAGCCGGCTGGCATGACGCTCAAGCTCAATCGGCCCGAGCGCTTCGAGACCCTGCCGGCGGCGGTCCTGCTCGACTCCGACAACACGCTCTACCCCTATGGGCCGGCCCATGAGGCGGGGCTCGCCGCGACCCGGGCCAAGGCCACCAATGTGCTCTCGATCCAGCCCCGGCAGTTCGACGAGGGCTACGCCCGCGCCCGCGACGAGGTCAAGGCGCAGCTCGGCGCCACCGCCTCGTCGCACAGCCGGCTCCTGTATTTCCAGCGCCTGCTCGAGCTCTTGGGGCTCAACACCCAGGTCCTGCTGGCGCTCGATCTCGAGCAGACCTACTGGCGCACCTACCTCTCCCATGCCCGCCTCTTCGAGGGCGTTGTCGAGTTCCTCGACGAGCTGCGCATCGCCGGCATCCCCACCGCCGTGGTCACCGATCTCACGGCGCAGATACAGTTCCGCAAGATCGTCTACTTGGGCCTCGACCACTACTTCGACTACGTCGTGACCTCGGAGGAGGCGGGCCGCGACAAGCCCGACCGGGCGCCGTTCCAATTGGCGGTGGACAAGCTGCAACCGGGCGACGGCGGCATCTGGATGATCGGCGACGATCCCGAGACCGACATCAAGGGCGCGCGCGAGAGCATCGACGCCATCACCCTGCAGAAGCGCCACGGCGGCGTGGTGGTGGCCGAGGGCGAGGGCCGCGCCGACCTGGTGTTCGACGACTTCGCCGAGCTGAGCCGCCTCTTCAAGCGCCTGGTCCAGGCCGCGACGTGAGCCCGCGCCGGCCGGCCTCCCCTTCGCCCCGGCCCTCGCCCCCAAGTCGGCGCAGGGAGCCGCGAAGCGGGCGGGCGAGGGGCCGGCGTTCGGGGCGCAGGGCATCCGACAATGGCGGGTGAGCGCCCGATCGGCCTCTATTGGGTGCTCGCCCTGGTCTTCGTCTGGGCCCTCATGGCCGGGATGTGGGGGCAGATCGAATCGGCGGCCACGGCGCGGCCGCTCCGCGTCGCGCTGACCATCGGGCCGGCCGCCGAGCTCGGCGGGGCGCGCCTGATCTACGACACCCTGATCGAGGCGGGGATCGAGGCCGAGCCCGGGCGCATCGAGGCCGACGGCACCGCGCAGGTGGCCCGATGGGAGGTCGAGGGGCGCTGGGTGCGGGGCTTCATGCTCGTCCTGCCCGACGCCGCCTTCGCGGCGCTGACAAGCGTCGAGGTCGCGATCGGCGACGCTTCCGAGAATTACGACCGCGAGCGCCTGGTGGCCGGGTGGCGGCGGGCGAGCGGCCCCTCATGGCGGCCCGAGCTCGGCGGCGGGCGGGTGGTCCTCGAGGCCCCGGCGGAGCTCCGCGCCGCGCCTTCCAGGCTGGCCGCCGGGCGCGCCATGCGCAATTGGCCGGGCGATGGGCGCTTCGCCGCGCGGGCGGTGCTGGTCGCCGCCGTGGCCACCGCGGTCGCCTTCGTGCTCTCACTCGTGGGCCGCGCCCTGGCCTCGCCGGGCCGCCTCGGCGCGGTGGCGGCCGCGGGCTTGCGTATCGGCGAGCGCTCAGGATGCCAACCCTCGGCGCCCGGCGCGCCTCGCCGCGCGGCGCCCTGGCTCGGCTTCGGACTCGCGGTGGTGGCGGCGGCGGCGCTCCTGCTCGAGCTCCGCGATCCCTATTACTTCACCCAGGACGACAACTTCGTCCAGTTCCTCCCCGTCATCCTGCACGGCTGCTCGGTGCTGGCCGAGGGCGCCTTCCCCGACTTCAACCCCTTCCAGCAGATGGGCGCGCCGCTGGCCGGGGTCGGCGTCTACGCCCTCACCTATCCCCCCACTTGGGCTTCCTGCGCCGTCGCCGACCGCCTCCTGGGGGCGCCCTCGGCGGCGCTCGAGGTGTTCGCGTTTCTCCACCTCGCGGCGGGCTTCGTGGCCGCTTTCTGGGCCGGCCGGGCGGCGGGCGTGAGGCCGGCGTTGGCCGCCGCCGCCGCGCTCTCCTTCGCGCTTTCGGGCTACTTCCTGATCGGCGGGCGCTCCTGGTACTACATGCTGCCGGTGGCGCTGTGGGCGCCGCTGCTGGTGGTCGCCGTCGAGCGCTTGCGGCGCGGCACGCCGGGCCTGGGCTGGGTCGTGCTCAGCGGCCTCGCGGTGGGCGCCTTCTTCCATGCCGGCAACGCCCAGATGTGGAGCTACGCGATCCTCTTCGTCGCCCTCGCCCTCGCGCTTTCCTGGAGCGCCGGGGAGATGCCGCCGCGTAAGCTGATGTGGGCGGCGGCGGCGTTGCTCATCGGCGTCGCCGTGGCGGCGCCGTTGCTCCTCGTTCAATGGAGCTTCGCCGCCGGCGTCGAGCGTCAGGGCGGGGGCGGTCTCGGCATCCTCGAGGGGCTGGCGGCGATGCTGCTCCCCTACCCGCTGGCGCGGGCCCAGCACCCCAACGGCTGGGGCAACCTCGACCTCGAGTTGATGGGGCATTTCTATTATGCCGGCACCTTCATGATCGGCGCCGGAGTCGTCGCCTTGAGCGGCCTGGTGGCGCTCGCCCTCGCCGGCCGGCTGCCGCGCCGGGCGCTGGCGCCCAACCTGTGGCTGGTGTGCGGGGCCGTGGCGCTGCTGTTCGCCCTCGGCAACTACGCGCCGCTGTGGGGCGCCCTGGCCAAGCTGCCGGGGTTCGACAAGTTCAACCATCCCTTCAAGTTCCTGCCCTTCGTGGTGCTGTTCCTGAGCCTGGGCGGCGCCCGCTTCCTCGAGAACCAGTTGCGCGCGGGCGCACTGCGGGGCGCCTGGGCGCCAGTGCTCAGCACCGCCACCGCGGCGCTCATGCTGCTCCACGTGGCCCAGGCGAAGCCCAGCTTCTATAGCTTTGCCGAGGATCCCTATCCGCCGCTGCCCGCGGAGCTCGGCGAAATCCTGGTCGGCGCGGACGCGGCGGCTCGGGGCCGGGTGCTGCCGATCGCGCCCAGGCACACCGTGGCGCTGGGCTACGTGGCCTCGCTGCAGCACAACTTCCCCAGCCTCTTCCGCCTGCCCTCGCTCGGGGGCTACGACACCCTGGTGCTCAACACCATGGAGACCCGGCGGCAGTGGGCCCGCCTCCTGGAGGACCCGGCGGCGGCGGCGCGGGCCTATGGCGTGCGCTGGCTGATCGTGTTCGACCCGGATCTCGTCACCCTGGGCGTGCGGGCCGGCAAGGAGCGGCTCAGTCAGCGCCAGCGCTTCCTCGCGGCGGCGCTCGGCGCGCACGGCGTCGTTAGGCTCGAACGCCCCCACTTCCAACTCATCGAGCTTGCCGGCGCCCGTCCGCTGGCCTTCGCCGCGAGCGCGCCCGCCCGGCCCCTCGAGCTGCGCTACCGGGGCGACAGCGTGAGCGTCGCGCTCCCCGACTGGGCCGCCGGCGGGCCCGTGGTGCTCAACTTCCTGGCCCGTCCCGGGAGCCGGGTCGTGGCCGACGGCAGGCCGCTCGCGGTGACGGCGGACGACTGGGGCCGGGTCGTGGTGAGGCCGCCGGCGGGGACGCGAACGCTGGTGCTGGGCTACGCGCCGCCGTGGGGCAAGGGCTTCGCGGCGGCGCTCATTCTCGCCCTCGCGGCCGCCGGCCTGATAGCGGCGTTGCGCCGCCGGGAGCGGCGGCGAAGACGCGGCGCCGGGCCCGACGCCTAAGCTTTTGGAACCAACTTCTTGGCATCGAGGAAGGGCAGCGTCGTGGTCCGCGCCGTCCTGGCGCCCACCGGCGTCGCCACCTCGATTTGGGTGCCGGGCCCGGCCAGCGCGATCGGCAGCCAGGCAAAGCCGATGGTCTGCTCGAGGCGCGGCGAGCGCACCGCCGCCGTCACCCGGCCGACCTTGGCGCCGTCCTTTAACGCCGGCCAGGCGCTGCTGGGCCGGGGCAGCTCCTCGTCGGCCTCGAAGGTGATGCCCACCAGCTTCCGCCGCACCCCCTCGGCCTTGATCGCCAAGAGCGCCTCCTTGCCGACGTAATCGGCCGCTTGATCCTCGACCAGGCGCTCGAGGCCGGTGAGCTCGAAGGGGTTGTTCTCGAGCGTTATGTCGGCGCCGTAGTTGAAGATGCCGGCCTCGACGCGGCGCGCCTCGCAGGGGCCGATGGGGCGGATGTCGTGGGGCGCCCCGGCCTCCATGATCCGTTGCCACAGCTCCTCGCCGCGACTGGGGTCGCGCAGGTAAATCTCGTAGCCGAGCTCCCCGGTCCAGCCTGAGCGCCCGATCACCACCGGAATGCCGTCGAGATCGGCCTCGCGGCACCAGTAATAGCGGATCTCCAGCACCGCCTCGCCGAACAGCGCCGCCATCACCGCCTTGGACTTGGGCCCCTGGACCTGGAGCGGATGGACCTCGGGCTCGGCCACCGCGACGTCGAGGCCCGAGTTCACCGCCACGCCCCTCGCCCACAGGCCGGCGTCGCTGTCGGCGAGCGCCAACCACCACTGGTTCTCGGCCACGCGCAACAGCACCGGATCGTTGATGATGCCGCCGTCGGCCGCGGTGATGAAGACGTACTTGCACTGGCCCACCGCGCACTTGGTGAGGTCCCTGGGCGTCAGCCTATTGGTGAACTCGGAGGCGTCGGGCCCGGTGATCTCGACCACGCGCTCGACGGCGACGTCCCACAGCGTCACGTCGTTGACCAGGCTCCAGTACTCCGTCACCGGCTCGTCGTAACGGGCCGGGAGGTACATGTGGTTGTAGATGCCGTAGGCCTGGCATCCGGCCCGCTGGGTGGCCTCGAAGAAGGGCGACTTGCGATGGCGCGGATAGAAGTAGAGCATGGTGCCGGCGGCTGCGCTGTCGCTCATGAGAATGCCTCCGCGTTGATTCCTGTTGCTGATCCCTCGGTCGTGTCTGAGTGCTCCCGGGGTGGCGGTCTCAGCCTAGCACGAGCTTTCAGATCTCGGTGCCCGCCTTGAGGCCCTCGAAGACCGCCTCCTCGGCGGTGCGCGGCGCCAGGCAATCGCCCACCAGGAGCACCTCGCCGCCCCAGCCCTCGAGCTCCAGCTCGAGCGCCGAGACCGATTCGTGGCCCAGCGCCGCAACCACGGTGTCGACGCCCTCGACCACGATCGGCTCGCCGCTGGTGGTGTGCTGAAGGTAGACCGTGTCCCGATCGACGCCAAAGAGACGGGCGTAGGGGATGACGGTGACGCCGAGGCGGTGCAGGACGCCGACCCAGTGGTCGCGGACGTACTGTTGGATGGCCTGACCCGGCATGTAGCCGTTGACCGCGAGCCGCACCTGGCAGCCGGCGCGCGCCAGCTTCTCCGCCACCCCCAGCCCGATCCAGTCGCAGCGCCAGTCGGCGACCAGGACCGAGGCGCCGACGTTGGCCTCGTCGCGGATCACCTGCCAGGCCTCGACCACGTGCCCTTCGCCCTCGAGCTGGGCGGGCCGCGGCCGGGCGCCGGTGGCGACGATCACGGCGTCGGGCGCTTCGCGCTCGACCAGGTCGCGGGTGAGCGCCTCGTTCCGGCGCACCTCGACGCCCGCCACCACCATCTCGCGCTCGAGGTTGGAGACGATGCCGCCGAACTCGGCCCGGCCCGGGAGCAGTCGGGCGAGCAGCGCCTGCCCGCCGAGCTCCCCGCTCCGCTCGTAGAGCGTGACCCTGTGGCCGCGTTCGGCGGCCACCGCCGCCGCCTTCATGCCGCCCGGGCCGCCGCCGGCGATCACCACCTTCTTGCCCGCCGGCGCCTTGCGCCGCGGCAGGTAACGCCGCTCGCGCCCGCTCTCAGGGTGCTGGATGCAGGAGATGGGGTAGCCCCCGAGCATGTGGCCGATGCAGGCCTGGTTGCAGCCGATGCAGACGCGGATGTCGTCGACGCGGCCCTCGCGGGCCTTGTTGGCGAGCTCCGGGTCGCAGATCTGGGCCCGCGTCATGCCGCACATGTCGGCCTGGCCGGCGGCGATCACCTGCTCGGCCTCGTGGGGCCGGTTGATGCGTCCGGCGACGAACACCGGGACCGAGACCCGGGCCCTGACGGCGGCCGCGTAAGGCGCCAGATAGGCGCTCTCGACGGTCATCGGCGGCACGATGTGGATCGAGCCGGCGAGCGTCGCCGAGGAACCGGCGATGACGTTGAGGTAGTCGACGGCGCCGGCCGCGTCGAGGGCCACGCAGGCCGCCGTGGCCTCGTCCGGGGTCAGCCCGTCGAGCGCCTTCTCGTCGCCCGAGATGCGCAGCCCGACGATGAACTCGGGCCCCACCTTGGCGCGGATGTCGGCGGCGATCTCGCTGAGGAAGCGCAGGCGCCCGGCGGCGTCCCCGCCATAGCGGTCCTGGCGCCGGTTGACCCTGGGATTGAGGAACTGGGCCGGGAGGTAGCCGTGGCTGGCGACGATCTCGACGCCGTCGAGGCCGGCCTGCTCGAAGCGCCGCGCGGCGTCGCCGTAGCCGGCGACGATCTCGGCGACGAGGGCGCTCGGCAGCGCCCGCGGCGTGACGTGGAAGCGCTCGTTGGGCGTCGCCGAGGGCGCGAACGAGACCGGCGTGCTGCCGTCGATCGACTCGATGATCTCGCGGCCGGGATGGAAGAGCTGGCCGAAGACACGGCAATCGTGGCGCTGCGCCGCCTCGGCGATGGCGCGGTAGCCGGGAATGCAGTCGTCGCTCGTGGCGTCGATGGTGTGGGTGGTGAAGATTGCGGTCTCGTGGACCGCCGCGACCTCGACGATCACCAGCGCGGCACCGCCGGCGGCGCGGGCCTCGTGGTAGGCCACGAGGTCGTCGTTCGGGAGCCCGCCGCTGACCAGGGTGGTCATGTGTCCGGTCGAGAAGACGCGGTTGCGGAACCGCGTCGACCGGATGGTGAGCGGCGAGAACAGGTTGGGAAAGGACGGCGTCATCGCAGGAGCCTCCTCGGTTCGCGCCCCGACCCGGATCTCGTCCCCGGCGCGCCTCGCTCTAGCGCGGCACGAGACCGCGAACCGCCCAGGCCCGGGCGAAGAGCGAGATGGAGCCGTCGGGCGCGAACGGGAGGGAGCGCTTGAGCTGCTCGGCCAAGGCCGAGCGTTGGGCCTCGGAAAGCGACTGGCAATAGCCGGCGATCGAGCCGCCGCCGATACCCATCGGCGCCCAGTAGTCGTCGAAATCGGCGAACACCGTGGCCACGTCGATGGCCCGGGTCTCCACGCCATCGAGGCCCGCGCCCCGGAACAGCGTCGCCAGCGGCCCGGGCTTGCAGATCGGGAAGCGCTCGCCCTGATCCATCCTGGCGGCCTCCGGGTCGATGGTCCGCGCCGCGTCCCAGAAGCGGCGCATGAGCTGCATCTCGCCGGCGAAATCCCAGACGTAGGCGGCCACCGGGCCGCCGGGCCGGACCACCTGCCTCATCTCCCGAACCGCGCCCGCCTCGTCGCTCATGAAGTTGAGCGCCAGCCCCGAGACCGCGGTGTCGAAGGCGTCGGGCGGGAAGGGGAGCTGCTCCGCCGCGGCACGGGCAAATCCGGCCCGCCGGTCGCTTAGCCGTCCGCGGGCGTAGGCCAGCGAGGCGCTCGACGGATCGATGCCGACCACCCGGCGCGGCGCGGCGCGTTCCACGATGGCCTGGGTCAGCGCCCCGGTGCCGCAGCCGAGGTCGAGCCAGCGCCCGCCCGTCGGCAGGGCGAGCCAGTCGAGGAAGGCGCTGGCGGCGAGGCGGCTCCAGCGCCCGACCCGGGCCTCGTAGCCCTGCTCGGCGCTCCAGGATCGCGGATCGTCTCCTCTCGCCATGGGGATGCCTGATGGGGATGCCTGGGGTGCGATCCTCAGCTCACGAGCATCGCCTCGGCCCGGGCGCGAAGCTCGTCGGGGAGCGCCATCGGCCGCCGCGCGTCCATGTCGAGGTGGACGGCGAACTGGCTCATGAGCGCCACCAGCTCGCCCGAGCGCAGGTTGAACATCTTGTGAAGGAACCGGAACGACGAGCTGCCGACGTGGACCAGCGCCGTCTTCACCGCGACCAGGTCGCCGGCGTGGAGCTCGCGCCGGAAGCGGACGTCGATCTCGAAGGTCGACATGCCGCGGCGCTGGTCGCGGACATAATCCGGCGTCATGCCGAAGGCGGCCATGGCGTGGGCCGCCGAGGCCGAGAAGCGATGGACGTAGAACTGGACACCGAGGTGCCCCAAGACGTCGATCTCCCAGGGCTTGACGGTGTCGCGGACGCCGTCGATGAAGCCCTCGGTGCCTTCGGGCATATGGCGCTTATCGCGCCGCGGACCGTCCCACTCGACCACGGCGTCGCGCAGGGCCCGGCGGCGCTCGGGCGGGAAAGCGATGGCCCGGCGGCGCTCGAGGTCGAGGTGGATGAGCTTCTGCTCGACGGTCGCGGTGACCTCGCCGCTCGCCGAATCGAACACCTTGTGGCCGCTGTGGAAGATCTTTTCCTCGACGCCGAGGATCGCGGCCTCGAGGTGCAGCACGTCGCCGTCGCGGTGCTCGCGCATGAAGCGCGCGTAACAATCCACCGCGGCGCAGCCCCGGCCGGCCTCGCTCATGTAGCTGGGCCCGATGCCTACCGCCTCCATGAGCGCCAGGTTGGAGTCGGCGAAGCGCGCGAAGTAGTAGGCGATGGTCAGGTGCTCGATGATGTCGCACTCCCAGGGCGTCACCCAGCCGCGATAGGTCTCCAACCATCCCGCCATGGCGCTACTCCGCGAAGAGAGGTCCGCCCCCGAATCGACACCGGCAGCGGCACGATGCCTGATCCCGGCGCCCCCTGTCGATGGTCCATCGGCCTTCGACCTCACGGGGCCTTGGTTCCGCGCCCCGTCATCATGCCCCAGGCCCAACTGATCTTGTAGCGCTCGACCTCGACCGCCGCGAAGCCCGCCGCTTCCAGGAGCGCCTTGAACTCGTCGCTGCCGTAGACGCGATGGTGGGCTCGATTGAAGAGGCGGAGAAAGGGATCGAGAATCCGACAGGTCAGGTAGTCGTCGCACCAGTCGGTGACGACGATGCGGCCCCCCGGCCGCAGCACCCGCCGGGTCTCGGCGAGCGCTTGCGCCGGGCGCCGCAGGTAGTGAAAGACGCTGGTCGAGACCACCAGGTCGAAGCTCGTGTCGGCGAAGGGCAGGGTCTCGTGCCGCCCCTCGTGGAGCTCCACCGACGGACTGAGCTTGGCCCTGGCGACGTCGAGCATCTCGGGTGAGAGATCGAGCCCGGTGAGACCGAGCTCCGGAGAGACCAGCGAAAGGGCGTGCAGAAGGGCGCCGGTGCCGCAGCCGGCGTCGAGCACCTTGTCGCCGGGCCGCGCATCGAGCCGCCTCAGGGTCTCGCCGATGGTGGCCGCGACGTAGAACGACCAGCGGCGGTCGTAGCGCGCCGCCAGCCTGGCGTACTCGCGGGCCACCGCATCGTCGCGAAGGTCGGGGCTCATGGCGGCGCGGGCGTCCACGGCGATGGCGCGGCCATCGAAACCCCGGGCCTCAGCGCTGGGTGAGCTTGAGCTCGATGCGCCGGTTGCGGCGAAAGGCGATCTCGTCGTTGCGCGCGTCGAGGGGCTGGAACTCGCCGAAGCCGGTGGCGGCGAGCCGTTGGGGCGGTATTCCCTGCGCCACCAGGAAGTGGGTCACCGAGAGCGCCCGCGCCGTCGACAGCTCCCAATTGGTGGGGAAGCGCGCGGTGGCGATCGGCACCCGGTCGGTATGGCCGTCGACCCTCAGGATCCACTGCAGCTCGGCCGGGATCTGGCGGGCGATCTCGATCAGCGCCGTGGCCAGGGCCGCGAGCTGCTGCGCCCCGTCGGCTCCCAGCTCCGCCGAGCCCGACTCGAACAGCACCTCGGACTGGAACACGAAGCGGTCGCCGACGATGCGGATGTCATGGCGGTCGCCCAACACCTCGCGCAACCGGCCGAAGAACTCGGAGCGGTAGCGGGCGAGCTCCTCGACCTTGCTGGCGAGCGCCAGGTTGAGCCGCCGGCCGAGGTCGGCGATCACCACGTTCTGCTCCTTCGACTTCGCCTCCGAGATGTCGAGCGCCGCCGCGATCCGCTTGAGCTGCTCGCGCAGCGCCGCCACCTGTTGATTGAGGAGCGCGATCTGCGAGCGTGCGCCGGCCGAGATCTCGCGTTCGGCCTCGAGATCGCTTTCCATATCGGTGTAGAGGTCGAGGAGCTCCGAGAGATGGATGTCGCGCTCTTCGATCTCCTTTTGCGCCAGCAGGGTCCGCTCCCGCTCGCTGGCCAGTCGCGCCTCGAGCTCCTTGGTGCGATCGCGGAGCGTGCCGGTTTCGCTCTCGCGCTCCTGAAGCGCCGCCGAGAGCTTGCCGACCTGGCTCTCGAGGTCGTCCCGCACCACACGCAGGCTGGCGATGTCGCGGCGCAGGCTGGCGATCTCCTTGAGCTTGAGCTCGATGGTCTCGCGGTCGGCGGCGACCTTCCGCTCGGCCTCCTTGAGCGCCGCCTCGATCTCGGCGCGCATCGCCTCGGCGTCGGCCAGCGCCACCTCGGCGCGCTCGGCGCGGGCCGTGAGCTCGTCGAGCCTGATCCCCAGCAACTCGCGCTCCTCGGTCGACTTCTGCAGCGAGGCCGAGATCTGGGCCACGTTGAGCCTGAGGTCGGCGTTGGCCTGGCGCTCGAGCGAGAGCAGCTCCGCCAGCTCGTTGACCTGTTGGCTGAGGCGTGCCAGCGCCTCCTCGCGGCCCGACAAGGCCTGGCTGACAAAGAAGTAAGCGAGCAGGAAGACCGACAGCAGGAAGGTGATGACCAGCAGCAAGGTCGCCAAGGCGTCGACGAAGCCCGGCCAGATGTTGCTCGATCGGTCGTAGCGGACGCGTCCCGTGGCCATGGCTCGGGGCGATCGCCTCGCTCAGCGCTGTTCCCCGCCGAGGGCGGCGATGGTGCGGGCCAGGAGCTTGATCTCGCTGCGCAACTCGTGGACCACCTGATTGCGCCCCTCCGAGGTCTCTTCCAGGAGCCGCATGACGTAGACGTCGAGGTTGCGAAGGTGGTTGCGACTCGCCTCGTCGAGGCCGCCGTGGTCGCTCTCCGCCGCCACGGCGAGGCGCTGCAGGACCGGTTTCATCTCGATCTGGCCTTCGGCGAGCTTGGCCAGCAGGTTCTGCTCGGCCCGCATCTGGTCGGTGAGCATGGCCAGCTTCTCGGCCAGCGCCAGCAGCGTGGCATTGGCCGAGGCGCGGCTGTCCTCACCCCGAGCCATGGTGCGCTGAAGCTCGTCGAGGGTATCCGCGGATTGCTCCAGCAGGGCCTGGACGTAGGCCGGCACCGACTGGTCGCCGTCGCCGAGGCCCCCGCTCGAGAGCCGGGTGTAGCTCGCCAGCCATTCCTCGAGGTCGTTGTAGAAGCGGTTCTGGGCCTGCGCCGCCTGGAGGTCGAGGAAGCCGAGCACGAGCGAGCCGGAGAGGCCGAAAAGCGACGAGCTGAAGGCCGTTCCCATGCCCGTGAGCGGCGCCCGGAGACCCTTTTGCAGGGTGTCGAACAAGCTCGCGAAGTCGCCCGACCCGACCGACAGTCCGCCGATCGTCTGGCCCACGGCGGCCACGGTCTGCAGCAGGCCCCAGAAGGTCCCCAACAGGCCGAGGAAGATCAACAGCCCGATCAGGTAGCGCGAGATGTCGCGCGATTCATCGAGGCGCGAGGAGATGCTGTCCAAGAGCGAGCGGGTGCTGAGCGCCGACAGCGTCATGCGTCCGCTGCGCTCGCCGAGCATCGCCGCCATCGGCGCCAGCAGCACCGGCTGGCTCTGTACCGAGAGGCCGGGCTGACTGCGGCGATAGGTCTCGATCCACTCGACCTCGGGCCGGAGCGTCAGGACCTGGCGGAAGATGTAGACGATGCCCACCAGCAATACCCCGCCGATCAGCCCGTTGAGCGCCGGATTGGCGAGAAAGGCCTCGATCACCGGCCGCAGCAGCACCCCCAGGACAGCCAGCACCGCCACCAGGAACAGGATCATGCGGGTAAGAAAGCGCTGCGGTCGGGTCATGCCACGCGTCGCTCAATGGGCGGGCGAGCGTCGCCGCGGCCTGGGCTCGCCGCGGTCAGCGCGCCAGAAGGACGAGGTCCACACGTTCGGCGGGTCCGCCGTCCTTGGCGATGCCGAGGGCACGCACGTCGATCCGGGTGCTGCGGATGCCCTGCTCGATCAGGTAGGACCGAACCGCCAGCGCCCGCGACAGCGAGAGCCGCCGCGCCGCGCTCACGGTTTCGCTCGAGCCGCCGCCATAAGCCTTGAGCTGGAGCCGCGTATCGCTGTCCCCGAGCTGAGCAGCCAGCTCCTTGAGCTGCTGCTCGCCCTGGGGCGAGAGCCGCGTGCTGGCGCCGCTGAAAATCACCCGCAGGGCTTGCTGATCGTCGATGTTGATGAACTGGGCCGAGGGCAACGCCGCCACTTGCTGTTGCGGTGCCGGCGGCGGTGCCGGGACGGGCGCGGGGGCAACGGAAGGCGGTGCCGGCGGTGCGGGAGGCGGCGGTGGGGCGGGCGCCGGCGCGGGCGCCCGGGCCGGGGTCGGCACCGCGCTCGCCGCCGGCGGCGGCGGGGCGGCGGCCACGCTCGGCACCGGCGGCGGTGGCGGCGTGACCGCGGCAACGGCCGGCTTCGGGGGCGCCGGGACGGGTGCCGCTCTCGGTGCCGGCGCCGGGGTCGGGGCTGTCGCCACCGCTGGCGGTGGAGTCAGCTTCGGCGCGGCCACGCCGCGGGGCGG
Source organism: uncultured Alphaproteobacteria bacterium (assembly GCA_965371625.1). GTDB lineage: Bacteria > Pseudomonadota > Alphaproteobacteria > CBDUZE01 > CBDUZE01 > CBDUZE01. The sequence continues at coordinate 15,829 of CBDUZE010000026.1, read as the reverse complement.
GTGCAGCACCAGGGTGCCAGCCAGCGGTGGCGGCGGCTGGCCTGGGATCAGCAGGCGCCGCTGCGGCGCCAGCGCGCGTCCATACTCCTCGATGACGTCGAGGTTGACCTCGATCGGAGGCCGGCCGCTGCCCCCGATGATCACCGTCTCCTGGGCCTCGGCTGCGGCTCCTGCGAAAGCCGCCGCTCCAGCCACGAGGACCGCGGCGAGCAGCCCCCGGCGCCAGCGGCAAGAGCGGTTCAAGCTCGATCGACGGCTAGTTTTCATGCTCCGTGCCCCGCCCGCCGTCCGCCCCGCGCGATCGCCTGTTGGCATTCGATGGGACGGCACCATCCGATAGTATCCCTAAAGTGGCGCCGCATGCACGGGCGGCGGCGGGTTTCCGGCAGTCGACCTAGCAAACCATTGTGGCGACTTTGGGACCGCCGGAGCCCATTCCCGACGCCTAATCCTTACCCGCGCGATGGCGATATTCCAGCACAATCGCTTGTCCAGTCAACCATCGCGGGCCGAGGCGGCGCCCGCGCCCGCGCCAATCCCGCGCCAATCCCGCGCCAACAACGAGGCGCCGAGCCCGCTCACGCCCTGGCGCCCAGGCGCTCGGCGGAGCCCGGCTCAGCCGCGTCGACCTCACCGAGAGCGCTCAGGATCAGCGGGTGGAGATGAGGGTTGGCGGCAACCACGTCGCCCGATTCGAGCATTTCCGCGCCGCCGTCGAGCGCGCTCACGAACCCGCCCGCCTCGCTCACCAGCAGGATGCCGGCGGCGATGTCCCAGGGCTCGAGCCCGGCTTCCCAGAAGCCGTCGTAGCGGCCGGCGGCGACATAGGCGAGGTCCAGCGCCGCCGCCCCGAAGCGCCGGAAGCCCCCGCTCAGCACCATCATCGCCTCGAGGCGGGCGAGGAAGCGGGGGCGCTCGGGCTCGCCCATGAAGCGGATGCCCGTGGCCAGCACCGCCTCCCGAAGCTGCCGGCGGCCCGAGACCCTGAGGCGGCTGTGGTTGAGGTAGGCGCCGGCCCCTTTCTCGGCCCAGAACAGCTCGTCGCGCAAGGGGTCGTAAATCGCGCCGGCGAAGATCTCGCCGTCGCGCTCGAGCGCCAGCGAGAGACAGAAGTGGGGGATCCCGTGCAGGAAGTTCAAGGTGCCGTCGAGGGGATCGACGATCCAGCGGTTGCTGGTGTCGGCGCCCGCCTGCGCGCCGCTCTCCTCCGAGAGCACACCGTAGCGGGGGCGGGCGCGCATGAGCTCCTCGATCAGCACCCGCTCGGCCTTGCGGTCGGCGGTGGAGACGAAGTCCGCCGGTCCCTTGCGCGAGACCTGAAGCTGCTCGACCTCGCCGAAGTCGTGGTTGAGGCCACGCGCCGCCTTCCTGGCGGCGCCCGCCATCACGTTGATGAGAGCCGAGCGATGGGCCACCGCCGCCCCGCTCAGCGCTCCGCGCGCTTGGCGTAAGCGGCGTCCGCGGTGCTGACGACGATGCGGTCGCCGCTGGCGATGAAGGCCGGCACCATGACCCGGATGTCGCCCTCGAGAAGGGCCGGCTTGTACGAGGCGGCGGCGGTCTGACCCTTGACCACCGGTTCGGTCTCGCCGACCGTCATCACCACCGTCTCGGGCAGCGCCACGCCCAGCGGCGCGCCCTCGTAGCTCTCGATGGTGACGATCATGCCGTCCTGCAGGAACTGCGCCTGCTCGCCGACCAACGCGCGGTCGAGCTGCACCTGGTCGAAGCTCTCGGTGTCCATGAAGGTGAGCTGGTCGCCGTCGGCGTAAAGGAACTGATGCGGCTTCTGGTCGAGGCGCACGCGCTCGACGTTCGCGGTCGAGCGGAAGCGCTCGTTGAGCTTGGAGCCGTCGCGCAGGTTCTTGAGCTCGACCTGAAGGTAGGCTCCGCCCTTGCCCGGCTGGGTGTGCTGGATCTTGACCGCCAGCCACAGCCCGCCCTTGTGCTCGATGACGGTGCCGCGACGGATCTCGTTGCCTTTGATCTTCATGGTGGGATGAGCCGCAGGCTGGGAGGCGCTCGCGGCGCGGAACCTATCAGCTTGACCAGGGCGATTCAACGGCGGGATGGGGCCCCGCCGGGGATCTCGGCGGGGCCGGGCGCGCCGCCTCGGCCGGGCTTGTCCTCGGCCGCGCCGCCGGTCTACAAAGCAGGGCCGTCGCGGCACCGGCGCGGCAAGCAATCGATCCAGGGAGGACAACGCGATGAGCATCGAACGCCACGAAGTCGGCCCCCTCATGAGCAAGGCGGTGATCCACGGCGACACCGTCTATCTCGCCGGGCAGGTCGCCGACGACCCCTCGGCCGACGTGGTGGGCCAGACCCAGCAAATCCTCAACAAGATCGACGGCTACCTGGCCGCCGTCGGCAGCGACAAGTCGAAGCTCTTGAGCGCCAATATCTGGCTCACCGAGATCTCGACCTGGAGCCTCATGAACGAGGTCTGGAAGGCCTGGGTCGACCCCGCCAACCCGCCGGCGCGGGCCACCGTCGAGGCCAAGCTGGCGGCGCCGGAGTACAAGGTCGAGATCATGGTGATCGCGGCGAAATAAAGCGCTTCAGCCGCGTTTCGCCAGCGCCCGGGCGATCTCGTCGTTGAACGCCGCCACCGCCGCGGCGGGGCCCTGGGCGAAGTTCCAGACCCCGGCGCTCACCGCCAGGAAATCGGCCCCGGCGGCGACCAGGGGGGCGCAAGTCGCGACCGTGATGCCGCCGATGGCGACGCAGGGGATCTTGAAGATCTCGCTCCACCAGGCCAGGATCTCGGGCTCCGCCCGGCTCTTGGGCGCCTTGGTGGCGGTGGGATAGAAGGCGCCGAAGGCGACGTAGTCGGCGCCGGCCTCGGCCGCCTCCATCGCCAGCTGGCGCGAATCGTGACAGGTCACGCCGACGATGGCGTCCGTGCCCATGGCCTGGCGGGCGCTGGCGAAGTCGGCGTCCTGCTGGCCGATGTGGACGCCGTCGGCGCCCGCCGCCGCCGCCAGGTCGGGACGGTCGTTGACGATGAAGGCGACGTCGCGGGCGTGGCACAGCGGCATCAGCTCGGCCGCCGCCCGCAGCACCGTCTCGTCGTCCACCGCCTCGTCGTCTACCTCCTTGAGGCGGAGCTGCAGGCAGGCCACGTCGCCGGCGCCCAGCGCCGCCTCCAGCGCGCCGGCGAAGGCCCGGGGCTCGAGCGCGGGCGGCGTGATCAGGTAGAGGCGGCAACCGGCCTCGGTCTGGCTTGGCTCGATGTTTCCTTGCCCCGGTAGATGCGGATCAGCGTCCGCAGCATCTCGATCGCCTCGTCGCGCGGCCGCTGGAAGCTGTTGCGGCCGATGATCGAGCCGTTGCCGCCGCCGTCGCGGATGGCGCGGGCGTCGTCGAAGACCGAGCCGGCGCCCTTCTTGGCGCCGCCCGAGAAGACGACGATGCGGCGGCCGCCCAACGCCGCCTGCATGACGTGGCGCACGCGCGCCGCCGGCGACGAGATGTCGATGGCCTCGGCCTCGTAGACCTTGGCCGCCGCCGCCTGCTCGAGGTGATCGGACGGCAGCTTGACCTTGACCACGTGGGCGCCCACCAGACAGGCCATCTGGGCGGCGTAGGCGACGATGTCGATGGCCGTCTCGCCGTCCTTGGAGAGCCCGCCGCCGCGCGGGTAGGACCACACCACCACCGCCAGCCCGTGGGCCTTGGCCTCGGCGCCGAGCTCGCGGATTTCCTCGATCATGTCGTAGGACGCGCCCGAGCCCGGATAGATGGTGAAGCCGATGGCGGCGCAGCCCAGTCGCAGCGCGTCCCGCACCGAGGCCGTGACCGCCTGGTCGGGCGCCTCGCTGTCGGAGTAGAGCGAGTTGGCGCTGTTGGCCTTGAGGATGATCGGGATCTGCCCGGCAAAGGTGTCGGCGCCCGCCTCGACCATGCCCAGCGGCGTGGCGAAGGCGTTGAGGCCGGCGTCGATGGCGAGCTGGAAGTGGTAGTGCGGGTCGTAGGCCGGCGGGTTGGCGGCGAAGCTCCGCGCCGGGCCGTGCTCGAAGCCCTGGTCGACGGGCAGGATGATCACCTTGCCGCTGCCGCCGAGGCGCCCGTTCATCAGGATGCGCGCCAGATTGGCCTTGGTTCCGGGGGTGTCGCTCTCGTACCAGGAGAGGATCTCCCTGACCTTCCGCGTCACTCTCATGGCCGTCTCCAGGATCTATCGGCAACGATGCTCGACACCTTGAGACCTTGAATAGCGCAGGACCCGGCCGCGCGCAATGACCCCCGAAGGGTCAAGGTCATGGTCGGCGCGCGAGGTAGGCGCGGCACGCGCCGAGCGGCTCGCGATTATCCAAAAGATCGAGCCCCGGGGGCCGTGCTCGCGTCACCTCGGCACCCATCTGGGCCGCCATGTCGGCGAGCTTGGCGCTCGCCTCCCGGTGGCCGTCGAAGAGCAGCCGGCGCCACCCCAGGCGCAGCGCGGTGAGGGCCACGCCCGGATCGTCGCCGCAGTCGATGACGGCCTCCGAGCCCGAGCCCGGGTGCGCGCCGAGGGCGCTGTCGGTCACCCGTTTGAGATAGGCGGGCCCGGCATAGGCGGCGGCCCCCGGGGCCGTGCGCAAGGTCACGGGCCGGCCGCATTCGGCGGCGGCGGCGAGCGCGGCGCGGGCCTGGTCGAGGTCGTGAAAGACGACCACCGTGGGGGACCGGCGCCGGGCCATGGCCTCAGACCTCGAGGGCCTTGACGCCGGGCAGCTCGCGGCCTTCCAGCCACTCGAGGAAGGCGCCCCCCGCCGCCGAGACGTAAGAGAAGCTGGCCGCGACCCCGGCGCGGTTGAGGGCCGCCAGGGTGTCGCCGCCGCCGGCCACGCTCATCAGCCGCCCGGCCTCGGTAAGCGCCGCGGCGGCGCGCGCCAGCCGGGTCGTGCCGCGGTCGAAGGGCGGCGTCTCGAAGGCGCCCAGCGGGCCGTTCCACAGCAGCGTGCGGCAGTCCTCGAGCTTGCGCGCCACAAGCGCCGCGGTCTCGGGCCCGATGTCGAGGATCATCGCCGCGGCGGGCACCCGCTCGACCGCCACGGTCTCGATCGCGGCGCCCGGCTCGAGAGCCTCCGCGACCACCGCGTCCACCGGCAGCATAATCTCGCAGGCCTCGACCTCGGCGCGGCTCAGAATGGCGCGCGCGGTCGCGGCCATGGCCTGCTCCGCGAGCGAGCGGCCGATCTCCAGCCCGCGGGCGTGGAGGAAGGTGTTGGCCATGCCGCCGCCGATGACCAGGACGTCGACCTTGGCGACCAGGTTGTGCAGGAGCTCGAGCTTGGTCGACACCTTGGCCCCGCCGACCACCGCCATGAGAGGGCGTTCGGCGGCCTCGAGCGCGGCGCCGAGCGCCTTGAGCTCGGCCTCCATGCCGCGTCCGGCGGCGGCGGGAAGGAGCCTCGGCAGCCCCACCACCGAGCCGTGGGCGCGGTGGGCGCAGGAGAAGGCGTCGTTGACGTAGAGCTCGCCGAGCGCCGCGAGCCGGGCCACGAACTCCGGGTCGTTGCTCTCCTCGCCGGCGTGGAAGCGCAGGTTCTCGAGCAGCGCCACCTCGCCGTCGCCGAGGGCGGCGACCAGCGCCTCGGCCTCGGCGCCGACGCAGTCGCCGGCGAAGGCCACCGCCTTGCCGCCCAATGCCGCGCTCAAGGGCGCGAGCACCGGGCGCAGCGACATCTCGGCCACCACGCGGCCCTGGGGCCGGCCGAAGTGGGAGAGGATCACCACCCGCGCGCCGCCGTCGGTGAGCTCCATGAGCGTCGGCGCCAGGCGCTCGATGCGCAGGGTGTCGCCGACCCGGCCGCGGTCGAGGGGCAGGTTGAGGTCGGCCCGCACCAGCACCCGCTTGCCTCCTATCTCGAGGTCGTCGAGGGTGCGGAGGGCGGCCATGGCGGCGCCGCGGTGCGGCCGCTCAGCCGAGCTTGCCCAAGGCCACCGCGGTGTCGGCCATGCGATTGGAGAAGCCCCACTCGTTGTCGTACCAGGCGAGCACCCGCACCAGGCGGCCCTCGACGACCTGGGTCTGGGTGAGATCGAAGATCGAGCTCGCCGGGTGGTGGTTGAAGTCGCTCGACACCAGGGGCCCGTCGTTGACCACCAGGATGCCCTTGAGCCGCCCCCTGGCGGCCTTGCGCATCGCCTGGTTGACCTCCTCGGCGCTGGTCTTGCGCTTGGCCACGATGGTCAGGTCGATCATCGAGACGTTGGCCACCGGCACCCGCACCGCGGTGCCGTCGAGCTTGCCGGCGAGCTCGGGCAGCACCAGTCCCACCGCCCGCGCCGCGCCGGTCGAGGTCGGCACCATCGACATCGCGGCGGCGCGCCCCCGGCGCAGGTCCTTGTGCAGGGTGTCGAGCACCGGCTGGTCGCTGGTGTAGGCGTGCACCGTGGTCATGAAGCCCTGGGCGATCCCCACCGCCCGATCCAGCACCTGGGCCACCGGCACCAGGCAGTTGGTGGTGCACGAGGCGTTCGAAACCACGCGGTGCGACTTGCGTAATTTCTTGTGGTTGACGCCGTAGACCACGGTCAGGTCGGCGCCTCCGGCGGGGGCCGAGACCAGCACCCGCCCGGCCCCTGCGTCGAGCTGCTGGGCCGCCGCGTCACGGCTGGTGAAGAGGCCCGTGCACTCCATTGCCACGTCGATGCCGAGCTCCCTCCAGGGCAGCTTGGCGGGGTCGCGTTCCGCCGTCACCCTGATGCGCCCGCGCCCGATGTCGATCGCCCCCTTGAACGCCTTCACGGTGCCGGGGAAGGGCCCGTGCACGGTGTCGTGGCGCAGCAGATGGGCGTTGGTCTCGACCGGGCCGAGGTCGTTGACGGCGACCACCTTGAGGTCACGGCGCCGCGCTTCGTGGATGGCGCGAAGGATGTTGCGCCCGATGCGCCCAAAACCATTTATGGCCACGCGTACCGCCATTCCGCTCTCCTTGGCCTAGTCGTTAGCCTAGTCGTTCTTTGGCCGCCGCCACGACCGCTTGAGGGGTGATCGCGAAGTGCTCGTAAAGCGCCGGGTAAGGCGCCGAGGCGCCGAACCCGGTCATGCCGACGAAGCCGCCCGCCTCGCCGACGTAGCGATCCCAGCCCATGGGCGCGGCGGCCTCGACCGCCACCCGCACGGTGTCCTTGCCCAGCACTTGGGCGCGGTAGGCGTCGTCCTGACCCTCGAACAGCTCCCAGCAGGGCAGCGAAACGACGCGCGTGCCGATGCCCGCGGCCTGCAACAGCTCCCGCGCCTCGAGCGCCAGCGCCACCTCGGAGCCGGTGGCGATCAGGGTCACCCGGGCCTCGCCCTCGGCGCTCACCAGCTCGTAGCCGCCGCGCGCACACAGGTTGGCGTCGCCGTGCTGGCGGCGCACGGCGGGCAGGCTCTGACGCGTCAGCACCAGCACCGAGGGCGTCGCGGTGGCCTTCAGCGCCAGCGCCCAGCACTCCACGGTCTCGACCGCGTCGGCGGGGCGGAAGACGTTGAGGTTGGGGATCGCGCGCAGCGACGCCAGGTGTTCGACCGGCTGGTGGGTGGGCCCGTCCTCGCCGAGCCCGATCGAGTCGTGGGTCATGACGTAGATCACGCGTTGGCCCATGAGCGCCGAGAGCCGCATCGCCGGGCGGGCATAGTCGGCGAACACCAGGAAGGTGCCGCCGTAGGGGATGAAGCCGCCGTGGAGCGCCAGGCCGTTCATCACCGCCGCCATGGCGTGCTCGCGGACGCCGTAGTGGAGGTAGCGCCCGCCGTAATCGTCGGAATTGATCGCCGCCAGGCCCGAGCTCTTGGTGTTGACCGATCCGGTAAGGTCGGCCGAGCCGCCGATGGTCTCGGCCATCAACCCGTTAATCACCTCGAGCGTCGCCAGGGAGGCCTTGCGCGTGGCGATCACGCCGGCGTCGTCGACGAACCGCCGCTTGAGCTCGTCGAGCGCCGCGTCGAAGCCGGCGGGCAGGGCGCCCTCGAGGGCGCCTTCGAAGGCTTCCCTCTGGGACGGCGTCAGGGCCAGTAAGCGCCGGCGCCAGACTTGGGACGCCGCCTTGCCGCCCCCGCCCGCCTCCAACCAGCGCTCGCGGATCTCGTCCGGCACCTCGAACGGCGGGTGGGGCCAGCCCAGCATCTCGCGCGCCGCGGCCACCTCTTCGGCGCCCAGGGGCGCGCCGTGGGTGGCGGCCGAGCCCTGCTTGTTGGGGGCGCCGAGGCCAATGATGGTGCCGCAGACGATGAGCGAGGGGCGCTCGTCCTGGCGCGCCTTGACGAGGGCGGCGTCGATCTCGTCCGGGTGGTGGCCGTCGACCTCTTGGACGTGCCAATCGTAGGCCGCGAAGCGCCCGACGTGGTCGTCGCTGGTGGCGAGCTCGGTGGGGCCGTCGATCGAGATCTGGTTGTCGTCGAAGAGGACGATGAGCTTGCCCAGCCGCAGGTGGCCGGCGAACGATGCCGCCTCGTGGCTGATGCCCTCCATCAGGCAGCCGTCCGAGGCGATCACGTAGGTCGCGTGGTCCACCATTTCGGCCCCGAAGCGCTCCGCCAGCAGACGCTCGGCGAGGGCCATGCCGACGGCGTTGGCCAGGCCCTGGCCCAGGGGTCCGGTGGTGGTCTCGATACCGCGGGCCAGGCCGTACTCGGGATGCCCCGCGGTGCGGCTGCCGAGCTGGCGGAAGTTCTTGAGCTCCTCGAGGCTGAAGTCCTCGTACCCGGTGAGGTGGAGGACGGCGTAGAGCAGCATCGAGCCATGACCGGCCGAGAGCACGAAACGGTCGCGGTCGGGCCACTCGGGCCACGCCGGGTCGAACTTCAAATGACGGCTGAACAGCACGGTGGCGACGTCGGCCATGCCCATGGGCATGCCGGGATGGCCCGAGTTCGCGGCCTCGACCGCGTCCATCGCCAGGGCCCGGATCGATTTGGCCATCTCCGCGTGGCCCACGGCGCCCGGGACGCGCTGTTTTTCGGGAAAGGTCATGCTTGGTTCTCAGGTCGCGGACCCCGGCCCCGCGCGGCAGCCCTGAGCCCCGGGGCGAAAGTCTCGAAACGCCAACCCAAACGGCCCGCGCCCGGCGTGCCCCGGGGTAAGCGGACCGAGGCCAACATGACCGTCAACTCGGATCACGTCAACCGGCTTGTTGGCCGCCCCGGAGCGCCGTCGGAGACGCCCGCGCGGCGCCGCCCAAGGTTGACGCGTCCCTTCACCCGTCTTATGGTAGCACTTTGGAAAGTAGACCTTAAGTCTCTGAAATGAACGAAAAATTTCCCCAGAATATGGAGACGGCCAAGGCCCGGCTGGAGCAAGTCTTGAGACGTCTCGAGGAAGTGCTGACCCGCGACGAGCCGGGACAGGATGGCGAGAGCGAGGCCATTGCCGCCGAGCTTGGCGCGCTCAAGAACGAGCACCAAACCCTGGGCCAGCGGCTTCGCGAAATGGAGGCCGATTACGAGGCGCTGCGCCAAGTCACCGATACCGTGTCGCAACGCCTCGACGCCACCATCGGCGAGCTCAAATCCCTTCTGGACAGCTGACGTGCCGCGCGTCAGCGTAACCGTCAACGGGCACAGCTACGAGGTGGCCTGCGAGGAAGGCCAGGAAAGCCACGTCGCCTACCTGGCCGAGTTTCTCGACAAGCGCGTGAGCGAGATCGTCGGTGACCTCGGCCAGGTCGGCGAAACGCGCCTCCTTTTGTTGGCCGGCCTGCTCACCTCCGACGATCTCGCCAACGCCCACGACGAGATCGAGCGCCTGCGGGGCGCGCTCGAGGAGGCCTCGACGGCCCGCGACGCGGCCGGCGGCGAGGTCGCCAAGGCGGCCGAAACCATCATCAGCGAAACCGCCGGCAGACTTGAAGATCTTGCCGCCAAGCTGGAGAACTCCTAAATTATTGAGCGGACGGGTACTGCTCGGTTCGACCGCTCCATCTATCCCTGGGGCCATTATCGATCCTCTTGGGAGCTGTCCCTGACCGGAGCCGTGGCTCCGGACACACGGTGCCCACCTGCATCAGCAGGCCACAGAGGGTACGAATGGGCGGGCGGCCGTGGCGGGCCCGTTCACTTGCGCTCGGGCGGGAAGCGGGCCCGGGGGGCGCCCGACGGTCACGCGCTCGGCAGGCGGGGAGGCGGCGGTGAGCCTCTGGGAGGCCAAACGACGGCTGCGGGAAGAGAGCACCGAGCGGCGGCGGCGGGCCAGGGCGGCGGCGGGAAGCGGCGCGGCCGAGCGGCTCGCGGATCATTTCCTGGCCGCGGTGCCGCTGCGCGCCGGCGCCGCGGTGTCGGGTTACTGGCCGATGCGCGACGAGATCGATCCACGGCCCTTGATGCGGCGGCTTCATGACGGCGGCCATCTGTGCGGCCTGCCGGTGGTGGCGGCGCGCGGCGAGGCCCTCATCTTCCGCGCCTGGGCGCCCGGCATGGCGCTCGAGGTCACGGCCTTCGGCGTCTCCGAACCGCCTGCCGAGGCGGCGCCGGTGACCCCCGACTTACTTCTGGTGCCGCTTCTTGCCGTCGACGCCGGCGGCTATCGGCTGGGCTATGGTGGCGGCTACTTCGACCGCACCCTCGCCGCACTTCGCGGTGCGGGCCGCAAAGTGCTGGCGGTGGGGCTCGCCTATGGCGCACAGGAGGTGGCGGAGCTGCCCCGGACGCCGGGCGACGAGCGGCTCGACTGGGTGGTGAGCGAGCGGGAAGCGAGGAAGATCGGGTGAAGGTACTGTTCTTGGGCGACGTGGTGGGGCGCGCGGGGCGCCAGGTGGTGTGCGACCAGCTGCCGGGGCTGCGCCGCAAGCTGGACCTCGATTTCGTGGTCGTCAACGGCGAGAACGCGGCCGGCGGGTTCGGCATCACCGAGAAAATTTGCCGCCAGTTCTACGAAGCCGGCGTCGACGTCATCACCAGCGGCAACCACATCTGGGCACAGCGCGCCATCATCGGTTACATCGACGGTGACCATCGCCTGCTGCGTCCGATCAACTACCCCGAGGGGACCCCCGGCCGCGGCGTCGGCACCTATGACGCCCCCCGGGGGCGCAAGGTGATGGTGATGAACGTCATGGGTCGGGTGTTCATGGAAGCGATCGACAATCCTTTCGCCGGCGCCAAGTCGGAGCTCGCCAAGATCAAGCTCGGCGTCACCGTCGACTTCGTCCTCGTCGACGTCCACTGCGAGGCGACCAGCGAGAAGATGGCGCTCGGCCACTTCTGCGACGGCCAGGTCTCGTTGGTGGTGGGCAGCCACAGCCACGTGCCCACCGCCGACGCCCAGGTCCTCACCGGCGGCACCGCCTATCAGACCGACGCCGGCATGTGCGGCGACTACGACTCGATCATCGGCATGGAGAAGGAGGGTCCGCTGCGCCGCTTCACCAGGCAGCTGCCGGACGGGCGCTTCGAGCCCGCCCTCGGCGAGGCGACGCTGTGCGGCGTCTACGTCGAGAGCGACGACCAAACCGGCCTCGCCGTTCACGTGGCGCCGTTGCGCTTGGGCGGGCGCCTCATGCCGCATTGGCCGACCTGAGCCATCGGGTCCGGGATGAGCGCGGCGCTTGGCGCCGCCCCACGCCGCCCCACGCCGCCCCACGCCGCCCCACGCCGCCCCACGCCGCAATGTCGCCACAATGCTCTGGTAGCCGTACGCGCCTGATTCCTGATCCCCGTTTCGTGCGCCTCAGCACAACATCTGGTATATAGCCGGTAACCGTATTCATAGATTAAGGGTGTGGATTGGAATGGCCGGTCATTCCCAGTTCAAGAACATCATGTATCGAAAGGGGGCGCAGGACGCCAAGCGCTCCAAGATCTTCACCAGATTGATCCGCGAGCTCACGGTGGCGGCGCGAAGTGGCCAACCCGACGCGGCCGCCAACCCGCGGCTGCGCTCGGCGGTGGCTGCCGCCAAGGCGGCCAACGTGCCCAAGGACACTATGGAGCGGGCGATCCGGCGCGGCGCCGGCGACGACGACGGGGTCAGCTACGCGGAGATCCGCTACGAAGGTTATGGCCCCGGGGGCGTCGCCGTGATCGTCGAGGCGCTGACCGACAACCGCAACCGCACCGCCGCCGAGGTGCGCACCGCGTTCCAGAAGCACGGCGGCAACCTCGGAGAGAGCGGCAGCGTGGCCTTCCAGTTCGAGCGTGTCGGATTGATCCTCTATGGGCCGGAAGCGGCCGAAGTCGAGGAGATGTTCGAGGCCGCGCTCGAGGCCGGGGCCGAGGACTGCGATTCGCGGAGCAGCGGGCACGAGGTGACGAGCGCGCCGGAGGCGCTGAACGAGGTCCGTGAGGCCCTGGCGAGCCGCTTCGGCGAGCCCCGGAGCGCGGCGCTGACCTGGAAGCCGCGCAGCACAGTCGCCATCGACGAGGACCAGGCGACCACCGTGTTCAAGCTCTTGGAGGCGCTGGAGGACAACGACGACATCCAGCAGGTCTGCGCCAACTTCGAGGTCCCCGACGCGGTCTTGAAGCAGCTTGGCGCCTGAGGCGCGGTGGGCACGGCCATGATGCTGCTCGGACTCGACCCCGGCCTTAGGCGCACCGGGTGGGGTGTCATCGCCGTCGACGGCAACCACCTGAGCCATGTCGCCAACGGCTGCGTGAAGTCCGAGAGCTCGCGCCCCCTGGCCGAGCGGCTGGTCCAGATCTACCAGGGCCTGGAGCGGGTGATCGCCATCCACCGGCCCGAGGCGGCGGCGGTCGAGCAGACCTTCGTCAACCGCAACGCGAGCTCGACGCTCAAGCTCGGCCAGGCGCGCGGCGTCGTGCTGCTGGCGCCGGCGCTGGCCGGAATTCCGGTCAGCGAGTACGCAGCGAACCTGATCAAGAAGTCGGTGGCCGGCACCGGCCACGCCGGCAAGCAGCAAATTCGCATGATGGTCGAGACCCTGCTGCCCGGCTGCCGGGCCGCCGATGGCGATGCCTCGGACGCCTTGGCGGTGGCTATCTGTCACGCCCACCACGCCGCCAGCCTGGATCGCTGGCTGGTCGCCGCCGAGGCGCAGGGCGCGCGATGATCGCCAAGCTCAGCGGACTGGTCGATGCGGTCGGCGACGATTGGGCGGTAATCGACGTCGGCGGCGTCGGCTATCTGGTCTACTGCTCGGCGCGGACGCTGCGCAACCTTCCCGGGCGCGGCGAGACCACCCGACTCTTCATCGAGACCCACGTGCGCGAGGACCACATCCACCTTTACGGCTTCGCCGATCATGCCGAGCGCGAGTGGTACCGGCTCCTGCAGTCGGTCCAGGGCGTGGGCGGCCGGGTCGCGCTGGCCATCCTCTCGGCGCTCTCGACCGAGGATCTGGCCCACACCATCGCGGCCGGGGACAAGACCCCGCTGACCCGGGCCAACGGGGTCGGCGCCAAGCTCGCCCAACGCGTCGTCGCCGAGCTCAAGGACAAGGTGGCCGAGGTGGCGCTTGGGCCTGCGGCCGCCGGCGTGCCGGCGCCGGCGGCGGCCGACGGCAACGCCGCCGACGCGGTGTCGGCCCTGGTCAACCTGGGCTACGACCGGATCGAGGCGTTTGGAGCGGTGTCGGCGGCGGCCCGTGAGATCGGCACCGAGGCGGCGGTCGAGAGCCTGATCCGGCGTGGCCTCAGGGAGCTCAGCACATGAGCGACGGGCGCCTGGTGGCGGCGGAGGTGGCGGGCGGCGACGCCGGCGAGGCCGGGCTTAGGCCACAGCGCCTCAGCGAGTTCGTGGGCCAAGCCCAGGTCTGCGACAACCTGCGGGTGTTCATCGACGCCGCGCTGGGGCGCCGCGAGGCGCTCGATCACGTGCTGTTCTACGGGCCTCCGGGGCTCGGCAAGACAACCCTGGCCCAGATCGTCGCCCGCGAGCTCGGGGTGAGCTTCCGCGCCACCTCGGGCCCGGTGATCGTAAAGGCGGGCGACCTCGCCGCCCTGCTCACCAACCTGCAGCCCAACGATGTGTTGTTCATCGACGAGATCCACCGCCTCAACCCGGCGGTCGAGGAAATTCTCTATCCGGCGATGGAGGGGTTCCAGCTCGACCTCATCATCGGCGAGGGGCCGGCGGCGCGCTCGGTTCGTATCGACCTCGCGCCCTTTACCCTGATCGGCGCCACCACCCGCTCGGGTCTCATCACCACGCCCTTGCGCGAGCGTTTCGGCATCCCGTCCCGGCTCACGTTCTACGCCGCCTCGGATCTGGAGCTGATCGTCTCCCGCGGCGCCCAGGTGCTGGGGCTCGCGCTGACGCCCGAGGGCGCGACCGAGATCGCGCGGCGCTCGCGCGGCACGCCGCGGGTCGCCGGACGGCTGTTGCGCCGGGTGCGCGACTTCACCGCCGTCGCCGCCGTGGCCTCGATCGACGCCGCGGCCGCCGACGCCGCGCTGCGGCGGCTCGAGGTCGACCACCGCGGCCTCGACGCCATGGACCGGCGCTACCTGCGCTGCCTGGCCGACGGCTACGGCGGCGGCCCGGCCGGCGTGGACACCATCGCCGCGGCGCTGTCCGAGCCCCGCGACGCGATCGAGGACATCATCGAGCCCTATCTCATCCAACAGGGCCTGGTGCAGCGCACGCCGCGCGGCCGGCTGCTGACGCCGGCGGCGTTCGACCACCTGGAGCTCGAGGTGCCCAGCGCGCTCGCCGCCCAGCTCAATTTCCTCGCCGCCACGGAGGGTGTCGATGACTGAACTCGGCGGCGTCATGACGGGCGGGGTCCACGTGCTGCCGCTCAGGGTCTATTTCGAGGATACCGACGCCGCCGGGATCGTGTACTACGCCAATTACCTCAAGTTCACCGAGCGCGCGCGCACCGAAATGCTGCGCCTCGCCGGCATCACGCAGCGCGAGTTGCTGGCCGCTGACGGCCTCGCCTTCACGGTGCGTAGCTGCGAGGTCGACTATCTGGCGCCGGCGCGGCTCGACGACGAGCTCGAGGTGCACACCCGGGTGCTCAAGGTGGGCCCCGCCACGATCAATGCGGAGCAGGTGGTCAAGCGCGAGGGCGCCGACCTGGTGCGCACGCTGGTGCGTCTTGCCTGCGTCAACCGCGAGGGCCGGCCAAGGCGGCTGCCGACGGCGGTGCGCGCGGCGCTCGAAGCGCTCTCTCGAATGGAGTTGGGGGCTTAAGTCCATGCAAAGTCAGTTTGTCGACGCGGCCGCGCTCGCCGGTTCGATGCCGGTCACGGACCTCTCGTTGTGGAGCCTCTTCCTGCGGGCGGATATCGTCGTCAAGGCGACGATGCTCGTTCTCTTGCTGGCCTCATTGTGGTGCTGGGCCATCATCTTCGAGAAGCTGATGCGCTTCCGCCGCCTCGAGGCCCAGGCGGAAGAATTCGAGCAGTCGTTCTGGTCGGGGGGCTCGCTCGAGGAGCTCTACGACGGCATGAAGAGCGGCCCCGATCATCCCATGGCGATGTTGTTCGTCTCGGCGATGCGCGAGTGGCGACGCTCCTCGTCGATGGGGCTGACGCGCGACGATTCGCTGCGCGCCGGGGTTCAGGCCCGCATCGGCCAGGTCATGCAGCTCACCATGAACCGCGAGGTCGAGGGCCTGGAGCGCTACCTGGGCTTCCTCGCCACGGTCGGCTCGACGGCGCCGTTCGTGGGCCTCTTCGGCACCGTCTGGGGCATCATGAACAGCTTCCAGGCGATCGCCCTGACCAAGAACACCAACCTCGCCGTGGTCGCCCCGGGGATCGCCGAGGCGCTGTTCGCCACCGCCCTCGGGCTGGTCGCGGCGATTCCCGCGGTGGTCGCCTACAACAAGTTCTCCAACGACCTCGGGCGCTACGCCAACCGGCTCGAGGGCTTCGCCGGCGAGTTCGATGCCATCCTCTCGCGCCAACTCGATGAGAGGGCGGCCTGATGGCGGTGCACCTGCACGGCCG
>CBDUZE010000025.1:0-60208 GCA_965371625.1 uncultured Alphaproteobacteria bacterium | reverse complement strand
GCTTCAGGAGCCAGTTGTAGTCGACATCCCAGACCCGCGCCCAGTGCTTCCACGAGCCGGTCTTGAGGCCGTAGTAGCCGGGCAACGAATGCGACAGCACGCACATGTCGGTGGCGCCCTGGACGTTGTCGTGGCCGCGGAAGATGTTGGTGCCGCCGCCCGCGGTGCCCATGTTGCCGAGCGCCAACTGCAGCACGCAGTAGGCCCGCGTGTTGTTGTTGCCGTTGTGATGCTGCGTTCCGCCCATGCACCAGATGATCGTGCCGGGGCGGTTGTTGGCCATGGTGCGCGCCACCCGCTTCATTTGCGAGCCCGGCACGCCGGTCACCCGCTCGGTCTCCTCGGGCGTCCACTTGGCGACCTCGGCCCTGATCTGGTCCATGCCCCAGACCCGCTGGCGGATGAACTCCTTGTCCTCCCAGCCGTGCTCGAAGATGTGCCAGAGAATGCCCCAGATCAGCGGCACGTCGGTGCCGGAGCGGAAGCGCACGTACTCGTCGGCGTGGGCCGCGGTGCGCGTGAAGCGCGGATCGCAGACGATCAGCGGCGCGTTGTTCTGCTCCTTGGCCCTCAGGATGTGCAACAACGCCACCGGATGCGCCTCGGCCGGGTTGCTGCCGACGAGAATCATGGCGCGCGAGTTGTGGATGTCGTTGAAGCTGTTGGTCATCGCGCCGTAGCCCCAGGTATTGGCCACGCCCGCGACGGTCGTCGAGTGGCAGATACGCGCCTGGTGGTCGCCGTTGTTGGAGCCCCAGAAGGCGTAGAACTTGCGGAACAGATAGGCCTGTTCGTTGCTGTGCTTGGCGGAGCCCAGCCAGTACACCGAATCGGGTCCCGACTTCTCGCGGATCTGGAGCATCTTGTCGCCGATCTCGTTGATGGCGTCGTCCCAGCTCATCCGCTTCCACTTGCCGCCCTCGAGCTTCATCGGGTACTTGACCCGCCGCTCGCCGTGGGCGAGGTCGCGTACGCTCGCCCCCTTGGCGCAGTGGGCGCCGAGGTTGAAGGGGCTGTCGAAGTTCGGCTCCTGGCCGATCCAGACGCCGCCCTGCACCTCCGCGGTGATGGCGCAGCCCACCGAACAGTGGTTGCACACCGAGAGCACCTTCTTGACTTCACCGGCGGCGGTGGTCTGGGCGTCGGCCTTCTTGACCATGCCAAACTTCATGCCTGCCAGAACGGCGGCGCCACCGGCAGCCAGTCCCGACCCCTTCAGGAATGCCCGGCGATCGATCGCGCCGCCGATGGTGCCGGCCAGCGCTTTCGACAAACGGGGGCCATTCGCTACCCCGTTGGTCTTTTTCCTGAGCATCGTCGTCTCCCTTAGAACAAAAGCATCATCGTGAGCTAGAACCTGGCTAGCTCGTAGGCCCGCCTGACGTGATCGGTCTCGCGGTAGCCACCTTTCTTGGAGTCGCGGTCGAGCTTGACCTCGGCCTCCGCGGTGCCGTTCGCGAGGCCTACTGCGACCGCCCCGGCGACCCCCAGACCGGCCCCGGCCTTCTTGAAGAAGTCCCGGCGCCCAGCCGATTTCAGGTCTTTCTCTCGCTTCATGGTCTCACCCTCTCCCTGGCGAGTTCATATCGACGGATCGTGCCTAGGGGGTTCCGCCCTGCCCCGGCGCTAGGCCGCCATTGCAAACGCTTGGTTCTCAATCGAAATAAACAATTTTCCCACCGTGCCGACGGGCATGTAGAAGGTCGACGTCGGCGAGCGCTCGAGATCCTCGAAGAAGCGCTCCGCCCAAGGCGCGATATGGGTGCTGAAGAAGCTCTGCTGCTCGACGAGATCGGTGACCTCGCCGAAGGCGCCGGTGATCAGCCCGCTCATCATTTCGCACAACGCGGCGATGTGATCCTCGGGCTCGCCGATCTGGTCGGCCTTGGCGATGCCGAGCTCGGCCATGTCGAGTCGCAGCTTGGCCAGCGGCTTCTCGTAAAGGAAGCCGGTCAGATAATACGATTCGTAAGGGGTGAGCTCGCTGTTGCCCAAGCCGATAAACAGCGCGTGATACTCGTCGTCCACCGCCTCCAGGGTCGAGGCGCGGGCCGCCGCCGCCAAGGCCTGGAGCGCCTGCCCGAGCTCGGTATCGTCGCCCTCCAGAGCCGCCACCGTGTCGAGGGTCGCGCGGTCGGACGGCCTCGCAAGCAAACGGCCCAGCAGCGAATAGAAATTCGCCCTGAGGATGTCTTCTTCCGCTATTTGGGAGTCTTCGACCGGCGCTCCGCCCAAAAAGGCCTCCGTCCCCTGTGCCGCCACTCTTGACGATGGCTTGGAAATATTTTCAGTACCCGGAAATAGTGCGCCCATTCACCCCCAGGGTCAACCCTAAACGGTCCATGATCCGCTGTTTCCGGTCTTGCTCTTGCCTTGTGCGCCGCCGCTCGTTGGCAATTCGGACGCACACGCAAAATTTAGATTGCAACTAAATCTAATTGCCGTTTAACCCTCGAACAACGCCAAATTTATTGCGGGAATGAAACGTTACGCGGCGGCCTCGAAACCGGCGGCGGCCTCGGTTCAGCCCGGCGACGGTTTCGGGCCCGCCTTGGCTCCCCCTTCGCCGTCCGGGTCGGCGGGCGCCGCGTCGTCCACCGAGGCGCGCTCGCCGCCCCCGGTGGCGTCCGCCGCCTCGACTTGCTCGCGCACACCCTCGGCGCCGGGCGGGGCCTCGTCCTCGGGCCTCTCGACGCCCTCTTCCACAGTTTCTTCCTCTTCGCCCTCTTTCTCTTCGCCCTCGCTGTCGTCGGCCATGGACCTGGCGGCGTCGGAAACCTTCTGCGTGACCTCGCTCACGGTCTGGAACAGGGCCGCGAAGTCTTCGTCGTAGTCGTTGAGCCCGTCGAGGTTGGCGAGCACCGGATCGCTCAGCCACAGCTTGCGCAAGGCCCGGCGGCGCAGGGCATCGGGCACGCCCTCGCGCATGAACGCGGTGTAATCGGAGTCCTTGTCGAGGCTATCGATGTCCGGCAGCTCGAGCTCCTGCGAGGCCGCCTCGTCGATCTCGTCGCGCGTCGCCGCGTCCTCGACCTCGCCGCTCTCGGCCGCCTCGTCGCTCTGGCCGCGCGCCGGAAGCGGAGAGCGCTCCGCCCCGGGCTCCTCCGGCTCCGCCTTCTCGCCGTCCTGCTTGAGGCGGGACCAGCGCCTCAGGAATCCTTCATCATCGCCCGTCATCTCTCATCCGCCCGGTGTCCGCTCGCGGGGCGGACGCCCCCATTCGAGCTTGTGACGTTTCCGTTTGCGCTTGTGGAACGGCTGCTCGACGTGATGCTCCTCGACGAAGCGTCCGACCCAGGCGATCATGTCGCGGGGCATCGGCACCGGGTCGACGATCTCGTCGTCGGTCTCCTGGTAATCCTGCGCTTCGTAGGGGCAGACCGTGGCCAGGAAGGGCTCCACGCCGAGCTCTTCCTCCTCGCTCGGCCGCAGCACGACGTAGACCGCGGGCACCTCGTTCGAGAGGTTGTAGCGGTAGCCCTCGGTCTCGCCACGGAACAGCTCGACCTCAAGCGTCGCCGCGTGATAGCGCGTCCAGCCCTCGCCCTCGTCGAGCTTGCGCCATTCGCTCACCGTCGGCGCCCCTGGCACCACCTCCACCGCGTGCCAGCTATGGCTCTGCCAGGGGTTGTCGAGCTCACGCCGTTCCAGTACCACGCCGACCGGCAGGCAGTCACGAATCACGCCGCTTCCTCCAAATCCTTGCCGCGCACCCTATACTCAATACTTCATATAGGTCCCTTTGTCCGCCCGTCAGCCATAGGCCGCCCGCTGCAGAAAGACAAGGCTGATGCGCGCGTCCCGCGTGCCGAGCGGCGCTTATTGGCGATTGCGGAAAGAGGGCAAGTCCGTATGATCCACGCCCGATGAGCCACGGCCGAAACCGCGGCGGGCGTTGGTGGGGAAGGAGCTTGGGCGATGGAGCTCTCGGGCAAGAAGGTCCTGATTTGCGATTGCGAGGGCACCATGGTGCTCGACGGCAAGGCGCTCGCCAGGGCCTGTGACGCCGGGAGCGCGCCCCGCATCAACAGCCAGCTGTGCCGCGCCGAGATCGACAACTTCGCGCAGGCGACGCGCGACGGCACGCCGGTGATCGTGGCCTGCACCCAGGAGGCGCCGTTCTTTCTCGAGACCCTGGCGGAGGCGGGCAGCGAGACCGAGGTCACCTTCACCAACATCCGCGAACGCGCGGGTTGGTCCGCGGCCGCCGACAAGGCCTTGCCCAAGATCGCGGCCTTGCTCGCCGAGGCGGCGGTCGACGTCCCCGGCACCGGCAGCCTGACGCTCAAATCCGAGGGACGGGTGCTGGTTTACGGCCGGGACGAGACCGCGATCGAGCTCGCGAGGCAGCTCGCCGACCGGGTTCACCCCATCGCCTTGGTGAAGGAGCCGGGCGAGATGGTGCCGCCGCGGCTCACCGAGGTACCCGTGTTCAGGGGCGTCATATCCGGGCTCCGGGGCCATCTCGGCGCCTTCGAGGTGGCCGTCGACGGCTACGCGCCGGCGCGGCCCTCGTCGCGGGAAAAGCTCGAGTTCGCGGCGCCGCAGAAGCGCGTCGAACTGGCCTGCGACGTGATCCTCGACATCACCGGCGACGGCCCGCTGCTCGCCACGCCCGAGAAGCGCGACGGATACTTCAATCCCGACCCCGGCAACCCGGCGCTGCTGCAGCGGGCCCTGTTCGACATCGCCGATATGGTGGGCGAGTACGAGAAACCGCTCTACGTCGCCTACGACGCCTCGATCTGCGCCCACTCGCGCAGCGGCAAGGTCGGCTGTACCCGCTGCCTCGACATCTGTCCGACCTCGGCGATCCGGCCCGACGGCGACGCCGTGGCGATCGACGCCTTCGCCTGCGCCGGCTGCGGCAACTGCACCAGCGTCTGCCCCACCGGCGCCGCGCGCTACGCCTTGCCCCCAGGGGATACGCTCTATCGACGCCTGCACACCCTGCTCGGCAGCTACCGGCGCGGCGGCGGCGAGGACGCGGTGCTGCTGGTCCACGATTCGCGCTTCGGCGACGAGATGATCGCGCTGCTGGGTCGCCACGGGCGGGGCCTGCCCGCCAACCTGCTGCCTTTCGCGGTCAACGAGGTGACCCAACTCGGGCTCGACTTCCTCAGCCTCGCGCTGGCCTATGGCGCCTCCCGGGTGCTGTTCCTGGCCGGCCCCGAGAAGCGCGGCGAGCTCGACGGGCTGGCGGCCCAGATCGGCCTCTCCGAGACCATCCTTTCGGGCTTCGGCTACGGCTCGGGCCGGGTCGAGCTGATCGACGAACAGGACCCCGAGGCGCTCGAGGCGCGCCTTTGGGCGCTCGGCCCCGCGGCCGCCGCGCCGACGGCGAGCTTCCTGCCGATGGGTGGCAAGCGGGACCTGATCATGTTGGCGTTGAGGCATCTTCACGGCCATGCGCCCGAGCCTCAAGCGGTGCTGCCGCTGCCCGCCGGCGCGCCCTTCGGGACGCTCGAGGTGGCCGTGGCAGGCTGCACCCTCTGTCTCGCCTGCGTCGGCGCCTGCCCGACCGGGGCGCTCCTCGACAACCCCGACAAGCCGATGCTGCGCTTCAACGAGCAGGCCTGTATCCAGTGCGGCCTGTGTCGCAACACCTGCCCGGAATCGGTGATCGCGCTAGTACCCCGGCTCAATTTCTCCGCCGACGCGGCCACGCCCACGGTGATCAAAGAGGAGGAACCGTTCCACTGCGTCCAGTGCGGCAAGCCGTTCGGCACCCGGGCCTCGGTCGAGCGCATGGTGGAGCAGCTCGCGGACCACCCCATGTACGCGGGCAATGAAAAGGCGCTCGAGCGCATCAGGATGTGCGACGACTGCCGGGTCTTCGCCACCTTCGACGACCACCATCCCATGACCGGGGCGCCCCGACCCCTGGTCCGCACCACCGACGACTATCTGCGCGCCCGGGAGGAAGGGCGCGACGAGGACGAGTGACAAGGACCTCCGCCTGGGACCGCGATGAAGGGATAGGAAAGATGATCGCGATCAGGCCCTGGGAAATGAGCTTTTCGAGGCCCGCCGCCGGAATCCGCGCCAGCTCGGCCCGCCTCGTGGCGGCCCCGTCGCGGCCGCCGATTCGCGTGGCGCTGGCGGCCGGCCTGGCTTGGGCCCTGGCGCTGACGGCTTCCGGCCCGGCGGCGGCCGACATGATCGGCCACGGCGGTATGGTGCGGGCGCTGGCCATTTCTCCCGACGGCCGCATCGTGCTGACCGGCAGCTTCGATTACACCGCCCGGCTCTGGGATTTCGTCGAGCAGAACGAGGTCGCCGAGCTCAACGAGCACCTCGGGCCGGTCAACGCGGTCGCCTTCCTCCCCGACGGGCGCCGTGCGCTCACCGTCAGCGACGATCGCAGCGCCATTCTCTGGGACCTCGAATCCTCGACCCTGTTGCGACGCTTCAACGGACACCAGGCCAAGGTCATGGCGGTGGCGGTGTCGCGGGACGGAGCCCTCGCGGCGACCGGCAGCTGGGACCGCACGCTCAGGCTCTGGAACGCCGCCACGGGCGAATTGGTGCGCACCATTCCACAGCCCAGCAACGTCAACGCGGTGGCCTTCGGCGCCGACGGCAAAGTGGTGGTGAGCGGTGCCCACGACGGCGCCTTGAGGGTGTGGAACACGGCCAGCGGCGCCCTCATCGGCACCCTCGAAGGCCACGGCTGGGGCGTCACCCAGATCGCGGTCTCGCCCGACGGGACCAGACTGCTCTCCGCCGGCACCGACCAGACCGTGCGCCTCTGGGACCTGCCGGGTCTCGCCGAGATCCGCACCATGAAGGGCCACGACGGCCCCGTCTTCGGCGCCGTGTTCGGGCCCGACGGCAAGACCGCCCTGACGGCGGGCCGCGATGGCTTCATCATCCATTGGAGCCTCGCCACCGGGCGACCGATCCGCACCATCCGGGCTCACGAATCGCCGGTCTGGGCGGTTGCCTTCTCGCCCGACGGACGCTTCGCGCTCTCGGCCAGCTCCGACGAGCGGGTGCGCGTTTGGCACCTGGAAAGCGGCGATCAGATCGGCCTGTCGTCGGACGACACGGCCGAGCCCAAACCCTGGCTCGAGAGCGACCATCCGGGAGCGCGGCTGTTTCGCAAGTGCGCCCGCTGCCATTCCCTGAGCGCCAATGGGGTGCGGCGATCGGGGCCCCATTTCGCCGGGCTGTTCGGCCGCCGCGCCGGCTCGGTGGCGGGCTACAAGTACTCCTCGGCGCTGGTCGGCGCCGACTTCGCCTGGAGCGCGACCACCCTGAGGGAGCTCTTTCACGACGGCCCCGACGCCTTCCTGCCCGGCACCAAGATGCCCATGCAGCGCATCGCCGACGATCGCCAGCTGGCCGAGCTCATCGATTACATGCGCGAGCTCACGGCGCCCGGCGGGGAAGGTGCCGGCCCCGCCGACTGAGACCCCAAGGGGGTCGCGGCGGTGATCGCGAGCAGCCGCTGCTCCGACAAATGCTTGATGCTGAGCGAGCTCGCGGGCCGGCGCCGCCTAAAGCTCGGCGTCAGCCACGTTCTCGGTGATCGTCACGGCGACGTTCTCGCCCGAGACCATGATCTCGCCCCGGGCGATCAGGCGGTTGTTGGCGTAGATCAGCACCGGGTCGTCGACAAGGGCGTTGAGCTCGATGACGGCGCCGCGCCCCATCTTGAGAAGCTGATGGATGGGCATCAACGACTTGCCCAGGATCACCGATATTTCGACGCTTACGCCACTGACAGCGCTCACCTCACCGTGCCCTCCAGCCGTTTGCGATAGGCGCGACGATGCCATGTCGCTGTTACTTTTCAGTTAATGGCGAGTTCAGTTAATGGCGAGTAATGGTAATGGCGAGGTATGGCGAGCCCTCACGGGCGTCGCGCCGGCGGCGCCTGATCTCGGCCTATGGTAGCCTCCGCTCATGAGCGCGATCGAATGGCGGATCAGCGACGACCTCGTACCCTACCCCGAGGCGGTGGCGACCATGGAAGCGCGCGTCGCGGCGATCCGCGAGGCTCGCGCCGGCGAGCTGGTGTGGCTGCTCGAGCACCCGCCGCTCTATAGCGCCGGCACCAGCGCCGACCCCGCCGACCTCTTGGAGCCGGGGCGGCTGCCGGTCTACCGGACCGGGCGCGGCGGCCAGTACACCTACCACGGGCCGGGTCAGCGGGTGGCCTACGTGATGCTCGATCTGCGCCCCCGGGGTCGCGACGTCGGCGGCTTCGTGCGCAAGCTCGAGGCTTGGCTCATCGACACCCTGGCCGGGTTCAACTTAAGGGGCGAGCGGCGCCCCGACCGGGTCGGCATCTGGATCGACCGCGGCGGCGGCAAGGAGGACAAGATCGCCGCCATCGGCGTCCGCATCCGCCATTGGATCACCTATCACGGGGTCGCCCTCAACCTCGACCCGCGGCTCGAGGACTTCGACGGCATCGTTCCCTGCGGCGTCGTCGGCCATGGTGTGACCTCGCTCGCAGACCTCGGGCTCACGGTGACGATGGCCGAGCTCGACGCCGCCCTCAAGGCGAGCTTCGAGCGCACCTTCGCGGTTCAGACCGTCGGTAGCTGACGGAAGCCGGCGCCGGGCTCGGGCGCCGCGGGGGTGACCTCGACGTGGGCGACGAGGGCCAGCGGAGGGCCCTCGCGACAGGCCTCGATCATGCGCTCGACCGCCTCCGCGGGACCCGAGAACAGGGCCTCGACGCTGCCGTCGGCACGGTTGCGCACCCAGCCCTCGAGCCCGAGCGCCCAGGCGCTCTCCGAGGTCCAGGAGCGAAACCACACCCCCTGCACCCGCCCCTCGATGCGCACCCGCACGGTCTTTCGCTGTATCGCCACCCGGGCGTTCACACCTTGCGCGCGGTGCCCACCGGCAGCTTGCTCGCCCGCGCCATCTCGCCGCCCTCGAACATCCCCGGCTCGGCGAGGAAATCGAGCACCATCTCGGTGGCGTCGGCGCCCCAGAACAGCTCCTTGCCCACCACCAAGGTCGGCACGCCGAAGAGGCCCCGCGCCGCCGCCTGCTCGGTGGCCGCGCGAAGCTCGGCCTTGACGGCGGGATCGCCGATGCGCGCCTCGGCGTCGCCGACCCCGAGCTCGGCGGTGAGACGGCGCCAGCTCGCCTCGTCCTCGATGTCCTCTCCGTCGCGCCAGATGAAGCGGAAGATGGTGGCCACGACCCCCGGGTCGCACTCGAGCGCCAGCGCCAGGCGCAGCGCGCGCAGCGGGTTGAAGGGGTGCGCCGGCGGCATCTTGAAGGGAATGCCCAGGCGCGCCGCCTGCCACACCCATTGGCGGTAGGTGAAGCGCCGCTTCTCGGCGATCTCCGCCGGCCCCTTGTGGCCGTGGTGCGCCAAGAGGCCCGCGAACAGCACCGGGTGGTAGCGGATCTCGACGTCGCCGGGGAAGCGCGCGAAGCTCTCGTGTTGAAGGTAGGCGTAGCCCGAGATGAAATCGAAATACCAGTCGAGGACTCTCATCGCGCTCTCCGGGCGCCCCGCCCGGCTCCTTGCCCTAGCTACACCAGCTCGAGGATGACCTGGTCGACGACCAGGCTCTGGCCCGGCTCGGCGAGCACCCGGGCGATGGTGCCGTCGCGCTCGGCCCGCAGCACGTTCTCCATCTTCATCGCCTCGACCACGGCCAGCGGCTCGCCGGCCTTGACCTCCTGGCCCTCGCTCACGGCGATCGAGAGCACCAGGCCCGGCATCGGCGAGCGCACCTGGTTCGAGGCGTCGGCCGTGGTCTTGACCGGCATCAGCGCGGCGAGCTCGGCGGCGCGCGGGGTGCGCACGGTGACCGTCAGCTCGGCCCCGCGGTGGGCGAGGCGGTAGCCCTCGGCCAGGACCTCGACCTGGACGCTCACCTCACGGCCATCGACGCTGCCGCGGAACACCGGGAGACCGGGCCGCCAATCCCCGGCGACGGCGAGCGCGCGATCGGAGAACGAGACCTCCAGCCCGTCCCCGGCCTCGGCGACGCGCACCCGTTGCCCGGCGCCGACGCCCTCCACCACCCATTCGTGTTGGTGGGCGTGGGTATGTTCGTGGGCGTCGGCTTGTTCGTGGGCGAGGCCGCCATCGCCGTCGCCTTCGTCGGCGCTTCGGGCGCGGGCCAGGTGACGCCAGTGGACCGCGGCGGCGACCGCCACCAGGGCCGCTTCCTCGTCGCCCTCGAGCTCGGCGCCGTGAAAGCCCTCGGCGTAGACCTGGTCGATGAAATCGGTGCTGAGCTCGCCCTGGCGGAAGCGCGGATGGCCGATCACCGCGGCCAGGAACGAGAGGTTGTGCGAGAGGCCGCGGATGTGGAAGGCGTCGAGGGCCGCCCGCATGCGCTCGATGGCCTGGTCGCGATCCGCGCCCAAGGTGCAGAGCTTGGCGATCAGGGGATCGTAGAAGATGGTGATCTCGGAGCCCTCACGCACGCTCGAATCGATGCGCAGGTGCGCGTTCTGGGGCGGCGGCAGGTAGCGCGCGAGCCGCCCTACCGAAGGCAGGAAGCCGCGCCGCGGGTCCTCGGCGTAGATCCGGCTCTCGATCGCCCAGCCCTCGATCGCCACCTCGGCTTGGCCCCGCGATAGCGGCTCGCCGGCGGCAATGCGGATCATCTCCTCGACCAGGTCGATGCCGGTGACGAGCTCGGTCACCGGGTGCTCGACCTGGAGCCGGGTGTTCATCTCGAGGAAGTAGAAGCGGCGCTCGGCATCGACGATGAACTCGACCGTGCCGGCCGAGCGGTAGCCGACCTGGCGCGCCAGGGCCACCGCCTGGGCGCCCATGGCCTGGCGCGTCGCGGCGTCCAGGAACGGGCTCGGCGCCTCCTCGATCACCTTCTGGTGGCGGCGCTGGATCGAGCACTCGCGCTCGCCCAGGTGGATGACGTTGCCGTGGCCGTCGGCCAGCACCTGGATCTCGATGTGGCGCGACGGGCTGATGAATTTCTCGATCAACAGGCGCTCGTCGCCGAAGCTCGAGCGCGCCTCGCTGGCGGCGCGCTCGAAGCCCTCGCGCATCCCGACCGCGTCCTCGACCAGGCGCATGCCCTTGCCGCCGCCCCCGGCGGTGGCCTTGATCATCACCGGGTAGCCGATGTCCTCGGCGAGGCGCAGCGCCTCGGCGTCGTCGGCCACCGTGCCGAGGTGCCCGGGAATGGTGCTCACGCCGGCGGCGGCGGCCAGCTTCTTGGCCTCGATCTTGTCGCCCATGGCCCGGAGGACCTTGGGCCCGGGGCCGATGAAGGTCACGCCCGCGGCCTCGAGCGCCGCCGCGAAGGCCGCGTTCTCGGCCAGGAAGCCGTAGCCCGGGTGCACCGCCTCGGCGCCGCTCGCCCGGGCCGCCTCGACGATGCGCTCGATGGCGAGATAGGACTCGGCCGCCGCCGCCGGGCCCACGCATACCGCCTCGTCGGCCTCGCGCACGTGGAGCGCGCCTTCGTCGGCCTCGGAATAGACCGCCACGGTCCGGATGCCCAGGCGCTTGGCCGTGCGCATCACCCGGCAGGCGATCTCGCCCCGGTTGGCGATCAGGATCTTGGCGAACACCTCAGGCTTCCCTATCCCCTCCTCGGACCCTTCCGGCGCCGACCCATGAGGTCGCGCCGAAGCTCGAGACCGCCCCTTCTCACAGCGGAATATTGGCTCACAGCGGAATATTGGCGTGCTTCTTCCAGGGGTTTTCGAGCTTCTTGCCCTGCAGCATGGCGAGCGCCCGGCACAGCCTCAGGCGGGTGTTGCGCGGCAGGATGACGTCGTCGATGAAGCCCTTGCGGGCGGCCACGAAGGGGTTGGCGAACTTGGCCCGGTAGTCCTCGGCGCGGGCCTCGATCTTGGCCTCGTCGCCGACCTCGGCGCGGAAGATGATCTCGACCGCGCCCTTGGGCCCCATCACCGCGATCTCGGCCGTGGGCCAGGCGTAGTTGACGTCGCCGCGCAGGTGCTTCGAGCTCATCACGTCGTAGGCGCCGCCGTAAGCCTTGCGGGTGATCACCGTGACCTTGGGCACCGTGGCCTCGGCGAAGGCGAACAGCAGCTTGGCGCCGTGCTTGATGATGCCGCCGTACTCCTGGGCGGTGCCGGGGAGGAAGCCGGGGACGTCGACGAAGGTGACGATGGGGATCTCGAAGCAGTCGCAGAAGCGCACGAAGCGGGCGCCCTTGCGCGCCGATTCGATGTCCAAGCAGCCGGCCAGCACCATCGGCTGGTTGGCGACGATGCCCACCGGGGCGCCGGCCATGCGGGCGAATCCGACGACGATGTTCTGGGCGAACTCGGGCTGGATCTCGAAGAAGTCGCCCTCGTCGACCACCTTCTCGATCAGCTCCAGCATGTCGTAGGGCTTGTTGGGGTTGGCCGGCACCAGGCTGTCGAGGGACTCCTCGACCCGCTCCGCCGGGTCCTCGGGCGGGCGCCTGGGTGGGCGCTCGCGGTTCGAGGCCGGCAGGAAGTCGACCAGGCGGCGCGCCTGGGTCAGCGCCTCGAGGTCGTTCTCGAAGGCGAGGTCGGCGATCCCTGAGCGCGTGGTGTGGGTGACGGCGCCGCCCAGCTCCTCGAGGCTGACGCTCTCCTGCGTCACCGTCTTGACCACGTCGGGGCCGGTGACGAACATGTAGGAGGTGTCCTTGACCATGATGATGAAGTCGGTCATGGCCGGCGAGTAGACCGCGCCGCCGGCGCACGGCCCCATGATCAACGAGATCTGCGGCACCACGCCCGAGGCCAGCACGTTGCGCTGGAAGACCTCGGCGTAGCCGGCCAGCGAGGCCACCCCCTCCTGGATGCGGGCGCCGCCCGAATCGTTGAGACCGATCAGCGGCGCCCCCACCTTCATCGCCTGGTCCATGACCTTGCAGATCTTCTCGGCATGGGTCTCCGAGAGCGAGCCGCCGAAGACCGTGAAGTCCTGGCTGAAGACGAACACCCGGCGGCCGTTGACGGTGCCGTGGCCGGTGACCACGCCGTCGCCGGGGATGGTCCGCTCGGCCATGCCGAAGTCCGTCGCGCGGTGCTCGACGAACATGTCGTATTCCTCGAACGAGCCCGGATCGAGGAGGATTTCCAGGCGCTCGCGCGCGGTCAGCTTGCCCTTGGCGTGCTGGGCCTCGATCCGCTTTTCACCGCCGCCGGCGCGCGCCGCGGCGCGCTTCTCCTCGAGCTCGCGAAGTATGTCCTCCATGGCTGACGCCCGCCGCTGCTGCCGCCCTCGGGGCTTGGCACGGATGGCTGCACATAGCACCAATCGGGGGCGAGAGCCACCCGCAACGGGCGCTGCCGGCTTAAGGCCGCGAGCAGGGCCATGAAGCGGCCTACGCCCATGCCCGCTCATCCAACATCCGCGCCACCAGCGGCGCCAGCTCGGCGAAGGTCTCGATCACCGCGCCGGCGCCGGCGGCCTCGAGCTCGGCGGCCTCATGATAGCCCCACGAGACGCCGATCGCCGCCACCCCGGCGTTGCCCGCCATCTCCATGTCGAAGGTGGTGTCGCCGACCAGCACCGTGCGTTCGGGCGTGACGCCGGCCTCGGCGATGGCGCGCTCGAGCATCGCCGGGTGGGGCTTGCCCGGGCCCCGGTCGGCGGTCTGCAGGGTGACGAAGCGGCGCTCGAGGCCGTGCCGCGAGAGCGTCGCCGTGAGCCCGCGCAACGACTTGCCGGTGGCCACGCCGAGCAGGAAGCCGCCCGCATCGAGGGCGTCGAGTGCCGCCACCGCGCCGGGGAACAAGGGCTCGTGGTGGGGGCCGCGGCGCAGCTCGGCGAAGCGCCGGCGGTAATGCCCGACGATGGCCTCGACCGCGCTTAGCCCGCGGCCGCCGTCCACCTGCCCCAACAGCTCAGCCACCGCGTCGGCCAGCGACAGGCCGACGACGCGGCGTACCCGGCCGGGCTCGGGCGCCGCCTCGCCCGCGGCCGCGAAGGCGCCGGCCATGGCCTCGGCGATCAGGTGCTGGCTGTCGACCAGGGTGCCGTCGCAATCGAACACCACGAGCCGCGGTCGGCGCTCGGGCTTGGTCAAGGGGTTCTACGCCATGGTTTGCGTCGCCGGGTAGGGAAGCGCCGTAACTGTAGGGAATTCGGCGCCTCTTCGCCACGCCGCCGGCCCGGCGGGCGCCGCCACCCGGGTGTTGCCGAGCGCCCGGGCTGGGGCTACCTTGAGTGCCAACAGCGGAGACCCGGAGATGGCTGACCAGGACCTGACGCTGCTGGGCCGCACGGTCGAGCTTGCCCCCTCGCCCGACGAGGCGGTGCTCGAGAGCGTCCCCAACCAGCACCAGGACACGGGCTACCTGGTGCGCTTCACCTGCCCCGAGTTCACCTGCCTCTGTCCGGTCACCGGCCAGCCCGACTTCGCCAAGCTGGTCATCGACTACTCGCCCGAGGACCGCATCCTCGAGAGCAAGTCGCTGAAGCTCTACCTCCACGCCTTCCGCAACCACGCCGCCTTCCACGAGGACTGCACGCTCAGCATCGCCAAGCGCATCGCGGCCGAGATCGCGCCCAACTGGCTGCGCATCGGGGGCTACTGGTACCCCCGCGGCGGCATCCCCATCGATGTCTTCTATCAGAGCGGCCCGCCGCCCGAGGGGCTGTGGATCCCCGACCACGGCGTCAAGCCATATAGCCCCCGCGGTTAGGCGGCGGGCGGGAATGAGGAGCGGGCGATCAATCGAAAAGATCCGAATGGGTGCCGGTCCTGACCAGGATCAGTTCGCCCTCGGGATCGCTCCAGACGAGCCGCCAGTCGGGCTCGATGTGACACTCCTGAAAGGGCTTCCAGTTGCCGGTTAGCCTATGGCACCGGTGTCTCGGCTCCAGCGCTTGATCCTTCAGCAGGCGCTCGACCACAGACCACAGCTTGTCGAGCGGTTTGCCGCGTCTTCCGGCCTTCTTGAGATCACGCTCGAACTGCTTCGTGGTCTTGAGCCGGCGCATCAACTCCGCGCGGCCTTGATGGCCTCAAGATCGGCCCACTCGGTAAGGTTCTCGCCCTCGATCGCCCGACGCATGGCTTCGCGGGTCTCGGCATTCGGAATCTTGACCTCGAACGGCAGTCCGTTGTGCAGGAACACCTGCCGGTAGAACAGGGTGATCGCTTCGGTCGGCGAGAGACCGAGCGCCTTGAAGACCGCCTCGGCGTCGTGCTTGATCTCGGGCTCCATCCGGGCCCGGATCATCTCCGTCTTGGCCATGACCGATCTCCTTCACTTCTGGTCGTAATGTATCACGAATGAGATACATTTCAAGATGCCGGAGCGACGCCAAACCGTCATGCCGAAGGCTCGCCGACGGCGTAGAGCCGGACGGGGGCCTCACGCCCTCTCACCGGCTGCTCCAGGAGGGGGCGCACCGCGAGCTCGGCGGGCAGGCGCTCACTTACCGCCTCGGAGATCAGGAACGACTCGCCGAGGATCTTGCAGGCCTCCTCGATGCGGCTCGCCAGGTTGACCGTGTCGCCGATCACGGTGTACTCGAGCCGCTCCTCGGTGCCGACGTTGCCAGCGATGACGGGGCCAAGGTGGATGCCGATGCCGTGGCGGATCTCGTCGAGGCCGCGCCGCGCGCGCTCGGCGTTGAGGGCGTCGAGGGCGGCGTTCATGGCGATCCCGGCGCGCACCGAGCGCTCGGCGTCGTCGGGACGCGGATCGGGGGTGCCGAAGGTGACCATGATGGCGTCGCCGATGAACTTGTCGATGGTGCCGCCGTGCGCGAAGATCGCCTCGACCATGCGGGCGTGGTAGGTCGACAGGAACTCGATCACCTCGACCGGCGGCAGGGTCTCGGTGAGGCGCGTGAAGCCGCGGATGTCGCAGAACATCACCGCCACCTCCTGGGTCCGCCCGCCGGGCCCGAGCAGGGTCTCGTCCTCGCCCGAGATGCGCTCCCGGACGCCGGGCGAGAAGTAGCGCCCGAGCTGCGAGGCGGTGACCTCGAGCCGGACCGCCTGGACCACGGTGCGGCGCGCGATGTGGGTGAGATAGCCCAGCGCCGCGCCCACGGCGGCGAAGCCGAACATGGTCACGAACACGAACTCGAGGCTCAGCGCCGGCCCCATCACCGAGTCCACGAAATCCGACGACACGATGGTGCGCGGATCCCTGAGCACGTAGGCCAGCAGCCCGCCATGAACGGCGATGCCGCCGATGGCGACGACGATGGGATAGAGGGGGCGGATCGCCAACCCGTTGAGGGCGATGAAACCAAGCGTGACCACGGCCAGCTGGGTCTTCAGCATGTAGGCCGGCGGGACCGCCGCGCCGCCCACCGAGAGATACCAGATCAGCGCGAAGGCGCCGAGGATCAGGATGTCCATCAGGCTGCCCGCGAGCCCCACCGCGCTCACCGCCCGGCGGCGGGCGAGCAGGCCCAGAAACAGCGCGATCGCCGCCAGCCAAAGCGCCGCCAGGGCGGTCGCCGCGAGCTTCTCGAACAGGCTGAAGCCGACGATCCAGTGGATCACCATCATGACCAGGACGAACGCGCCGCGCACCAGGGTCAGGGTGCGAACGCCCCTGCGCTCGCGCTCCAGGAGCAGCGCCTGCGATCTGCTCGGCCGGCCCACCGCGGTCATGGGGCGCTAGGTTATCCCGGGGCGGGGCAAAGGGCCATGCCGCGAAACCTCGAGGAGGCGACGCCGCAAGCCGGTGAGACGAGATGTCGCATGGCGGCTTGGGCCGTCGCGGCGTAGCCTTTGGGGTCGGGGAGTCGGTCCTCTCGAGCCGAGAGGAGACCGCAATGAGCGTGCACGTTCTCGCGCCTCGAGCGCGCGGAGGGATTTCGGCGCTGCCTGAGGACCGGCCAGGTGAGCCCGGCGAACGCCGCTCGCGCCGCGCCGAACGGACCCAGTTCAGGTCCTGCATCAGGGCGCTCGGTCTGTCGGGCGACGATTTCGACGAGAAAGTGATCGAGCTCTTGGTGGATCGGGGTTCGGCGACGCCCGGCGAGGTGTTCTGGGAGCTCGCCGACGTTGCCCTTCACGAGGCCAAGGAGCGAGGCGACCACCTCGCCATGTCCCAAGTTCTCGGCACCATGGCGCGGGCGCTCCACGAGCAGGGGCAACACCACCTTCCGCTTCAGCGCGAGGCGCACCGCGCCTTGCTGCGCAGCCTGACCGCCGAGGGGGCCACCAAGGTCGAGCTCGATGCCGTGTGCGGCTGTTCGATCTGCAAGCCGACGTGGGGCCAACGCTGGCTGGTCTCGGACGCGCTCGAGCAACTGCCGGTGCCGCACGAACGCTGCGAGAATGGCTTCTGCGAGTGCGGGTGGAGCCGGGGCTGGAGCGCCGATCCACACCACGATTGACGGGCGGTGACGTCGTCGCGCGGCGCCAAACGCCGCAACCCTGGCAGTTCGGCCTTGCGCCCTTCATCGGCGCCTGCCCAGGTCCAAGTCGGCGGCCCGCGGGGTCTCCGGATAGCGCCGGCGAGCCGCGCCAAACGTTCTCGTTTCGGACCTGATGCAAATCAATGCGCCGACCCGTCGGTCACTCCAGAATCGGGGCCATGGGTCGTTTCAGGCCCTGGTTATGGGCAAGGCGCGGACAGCCGACACGAGATTTACCTCGAAGGCGAGAGAATCGGAACGGCACTCGTGAACAGGAAAGTATCGTTACCCAATCCGGAGCGCTTCTTTGAGCTCCGCTTCGAGTCCATCGGCGGTCTCGGCGCTCACGCGGCGGGCCAGATACTGGCCACGGCGGCGGTCCTGCGCATGGGCCTCAACGGCGCCCACTTCTCCTCCTACGGCTCGGAGAAGAAGGGCTCGGTGGTGAGGTCCTTCATCCGCCTCGGGCTCGCCGAGCGGCCGATCCGCACCAGCGCGCCCGTCGAGTCACCCGACGTCATCGTGGTCTTTCACGACGCCCTCCTGGGCCATCCCGCCACCCTGGCCGGCATACGCGAGCGCGGCACCCTGATCTTCACTGGAGCGGCGGGGCATCCGCCGGCCGGGCTCAGCCGCTTGCCGCGCTCCGTGAGGGTCATCCGGGTCGACGCCCAGGGCATCGCGGTGGACGAGCGCTCGCGGCCCAATGCGGTGTTGATTGGCACCCTGGCGGCGGCGCTGCCGTTCCTCGATTCCGAGATCCTGCTCGAGGCGCTCACGGACGAGTTCGCCCAGCGGCGGCCGGAGGCGGTGGCGGCCAACGAGCGCGCCTTCCGGCGCGGGGCGCGGGAGTTCGAGGTCTTGCCCGAGGTCGGCGAGGCGAGCGGCAACCTGCCGATCCTGCGCCCGAACCCGGCCTGGGGATACGAGACCGCGCCCATTGGGGGAGTCATCCCGGCCGCCGGCAACACGGTGTGGAACGATCTCACGACCTCGCGCACCGGATGGCTGCCGGTGCTCGATCCCGACAAGTGCATCCACTGTGGGATGTGCGCGTTGGTGTGCCCGGACCTGTGCCTGGTCTGGGCCTTCGAGGGCACCGCCCCGGTGCCCACCGTGGCGCGCCTGAAGGGCGTGGACTATCGCTACTGCAAGGGCTGCCTGCGCTGCGTCGAGAGCTGCTCCACCGGCGCGATGACCCGTGAGGCGGAACGGCCGGGCTTGGCGGAGGAGCTGCGCGTGCCGCTGTTCCCTGAGCTGGCGGAGCGGAGCGGTGACGGTCGTGGCGCCTAGCGCGGAGGCGCTCCGAGAGGAGCGGCCCGGGGCCGGCCAGGGCCGGCGGCGGCCGGCCCGCCAGCGCGCCGACTTCCGCGGCGGCAACGAGGCCGCGGCGCTGGCGGCGCGCGACATCGGCTTTCATCTGATGGGCTACTTTCCCATCACCCCCTCGACCGAGGTGGCGGAGACCCTGGCCAAGATGCAGGCCGAGGGGGAGCACGACATCGTCATGATCCCGGGCGACGGGGAGCACGGCGCCGCCGGCATCTGTTACGGCGCCGCCCTGGGCGGCGGCCGGGTGCTCAACGTGACCTCGTCCCAGGGCTTGCTCTACGCCCTGGAACAGCTCCCGGTGCAGGCCGGGACGCGCGTGCCGATGGTGCTCAACGTCGCCACCCGCGCGGTCTCCGGGCCGCTCGACATCCGCTGCGACCACTCCGACCTCTACTTCGCCCTGAACACCGGCTGGATCATCCTGCTGGCGCGCGACCCGCAGGCGGTCTACGACCTCAACTTCGCCGCCGTGCGCATCGGCGAGCACGCCGACGTGCGCCTCCCCGTCCTGCTCGCCTACGACGGCTTCTTCACCAGCCATCAGCGGCGCCGTCTCCAGGTGTTCGACGAGCCCGAGGTGGTGGGCGAGTTCCTGGGCCGGCCCGAGGCACCGTTCACGGCGCTGGATCCGACCCGGCCGGTGACCTTCGGGCCCTACATGAACGATCCCGACCTCATCAACAACAAGATGCAGCTCGCGCTGGCCATGGAGGCGGCGCGGCGGGTGGTGCCGCAGGTGCTGGCGGAGCTCGAGGCCATCACCGGACGCGCCTACCCGATGGTGGACGCCTATCGCATGGACGACGCCGAGGCCGCGGTGGTGCTGCTCAATTCCGCCGCCGAGACCGCCAAGGAGGTCGCCGACCGGCTGCGCGCCCAGGGCCAGCGCGTCGGGGTGGTCTCGCCCAACCTGCTGCGGCCGTTCCCGGGCCACGAGCTCCGCGAGGCGTTCCGCGGCGTGGCCGCGGTGCTGGTCGGAGACCGCGGCGATTCCTACGGCGCCGACGGCGGCAACCTGGCGCTCGAGGTGCGGGCCGCGTTGCAGCAGGACCCCGACAACCGCAGCCTGGTCCTGAGCCGCGTCTACGGCCTCGGCGGCAAGGACTTCTACGACGCCGACGCCGAGCAGTTCTTCGCCGAGGCGCTGGCGGCGGCGCGCAGCGGGACGGTCGCCAAGCCCTTCGCCTATCACGGCACCCATGCCGGAGAACCCGGCCAGGGTCCGCCGCAGGGTCTCCCCGCCATCACCAGCGAGGAGGTCTCGCGCGGCATGGCCAAGGTCACGCAGGACGAGAAAAGCGGCCGCCTCAAGGTCGAGCTCGAGCCGCTGTGGGCCATGACCGCGGTACCGTGCCGGGTCGCGCCCGGTCACGGCGCGTGCCCGGGCTGCGGCATCTTCCCGGTGCTGCATCAGGCCTACAGCGTCCTCGAGGGCGACCTCGTGGTGCTCTTCCAGACCGGCTGCGCCATGGTGGTGACGACCGGATATCCGAGCACCGCGCACCGCATCACCTACATCCACAACCTGTTCCAGAACGGTGCCGCGACGCTCTCGGGCCTGGTCGAGATGTATTGGGAGCGGAGGCGCCGCGGCGAGCTGCCGGGATCGCCGGAGATCACCTTCATGATGGTCACCGGCGACGGCGGCATGGACATCGGCATGGGTTCGGCGCTGGGCGCCGCCCACCGTAACCACCGCATGATCATCCTCGAGTACGACAATCAGGGCTACATGAACACCGGCGCCCAGCTCTCCTACGCCACGCCCATGGGACACCGTACCTCCACGAGCGAAGTGGGCCGCGCGCGCACCGGCAAGGTCACTCACCACAAGGACACCGCCCAGATCTTCGCCGCCTGTCACCTGCCCTACGTCTTCACCGCCAGCGAGGGCTATCCCGAGGATCTCATGCGCAAGATCGCCAAGGCGCAGTGGTATGCCCGCCGCGAGGGCCTGGTCTACGGCAAGGTGCTGTCGTTCTGCCCCCTCAATTGGCGCACCGAGGACGACGCCGCCGAGGAGGTCCTGCAGGCGGCGGTGGATTCCTGCTTCTTCCCCCTCTACGAGGTCGAGAAGGGCCACACCGTCATCACCTACGACCCCGACGCCGTCGGGCGACGGCGGCAGGTGGCGGCGTGGCTCGGACTCATGGGCAAGACCAAGCACCTGGGGGCGCCCGACAACGCCGCGCACCTCGAGGCCATCGAGGCCGAGGTGGAGCGGCGCTGGCGGCGCCTCAAGGCGATGCACGAGCACCCGGGCCTTTGAGCCATGGCACGGATCATCGAGAAACGGGTCCTGACCCCCGTCACCAAGTTGTTCAGGGTCGAGGCGCCGCTCGTTGCGGCGGCGGCGGGGCCGGGGCAGTTCGTGATCGTCCGCGTCCACGAGGACGGCGAGCGCATCCCCCTGACCATCGCCGACTACGACCGCGGACAGGGCGAGATCACCCTCGTGGTCCAGGAGGTCGGCGTCACCACCCGGCTCCTCGGGGCGCTCGAGCAAGGTGAGACGATCCTCGATCTGGTGGGGCCGCTCGGCAACGCCCTGGAGCTCGCGCCCGGCGGCCACGTGGCCGGGGTCGGCGGCGGCTTCGGCGCCGCCGCCCTGCTCTGCCTGATGCGCGAGCTCACGGCCCGGGGCGCCCGCACCACGGCCATCATCGGCGCGCGCCGCCAGGAGCTGCTGATCCTGGTCGACGAGCTCGGCGCCGCCTGCGACACCCTCGAGCTCTGCACCGACGATGGCTCGGCGGGCTTCAAGGGCTTCGTGACCGAGCGCCTCCAACAGCTTATCGCCGGCGCTGGCCCCGGGCCGCCGGACCGCGTCCTCGCCATCGGTCCGATGCCGATGATGCGCGCGGTGGCCGAAACCACACGCCCGGCGGCGATTGCCACCGAGGTTTCGCTCGACCCGTTGATGATCGACGGCACCGGGATGTGCGGCGGTTGCCGCGTCACGGTCGCCGGCGAGGTCAAGTTCGCTTGCGTCGACGGGCCGTTCTTCGACGCCCATCAGGTGGACTTCGCCGAGGCCGTGCGGCGCAACAAGATGTACGTCGACCTGGAGCGGCAGGCGGCGAGCCGGCAGGCTGCGGCGGGAGCGCCCTGATGCCCGTCAAGCGCCTCGACAAGACGCCGATGCCCGAGCGCGACGCCGGCGCCCGCGCCCACGACTTCCTCGAGGTCAACCAGGGCTACGATGCGCCGCGGGCGATGTTCGAGGCGGAACGGTGCCTGCGCTGCCAGGACGCGATCTGCGTCGATGGCTGCCCGGTGGGCATCCCCATCCCCGACTTCATCCACGCCATCGCCGCCGGCGACATGCCCCGGGCGGCGGCGCTCCTGCGCGCCGCCAACCCGCTGCCCGCGATCTGCGGACGGGTCTGCCCCCAGGAGACCCAGTGCGAGGAGCTCTGCCACATGAGCACGCGCTTCGTCCCGGTGGCGATCGGTCATCTCGAACGCTTCGTCGCCGACTGGGAGCGCGCCCAGCCCAGGCCCGACGACCACCCGCCCCCGTGGCGCGCGGAGCGCGTGGCGATGATCGGTTCGGGTCCGGCCAGCCTGGTGTGCGCCGCCGAGCTGGCGCGGATGGGCTACCCGGTGACCATCTTCGAGGCCCTGCACGCCCCCGGCGGGGTGCTGCGCTACGGCATCCCGGAGTTCCGGCTGCCCAACGATATCCTCGACTGGGAGATCGGCCTCTTGGAGCGCCTCGGCGTCGAGATCCAGTGCAACGTCATCGTCGGCAAGACCATCACCCTCGACGACCTCCTCGAGGGCATGGGCTTTGCCGCGGTGTTCGTCGGCACCGGCGCCGGGTTGCCGAAGTTCCTCGGCATCCCGGGCGAGAACCTCAACGGGGTGTACTCCGCCAACGAGTTCCTGACCCGCATCAATCTGATGGGCGCCTACCGCTTCCCCGATGCCGACACGCCGATCAAGGTGGGCAAGCGGGTGGCCGTGATCGGCGCC
Organism: uncultured Alphaproteobacteria bacterium; assembly: GCA_965371625.1. GTDB lineage: Bacteria > Pseudomonadota > Alphaproteobacteria > CBDUZE01 > CBDUZE01 > CBDUZE01. The sequence goes on along the minus strand of CBDUZE010000025.1, from coordinate 37,599 downwards.
GGCAACACCGCCATGGACACCATCCGTGCCGCCCGGCGCATGGGTGCCGAGCAAGCGCGCATCGTCTACCGCCGCAGCGAGACCGAGATGACCGCGCGCATCGAGGAGTACCACCACGCCATCGAGGAAGGGGTCGAGTTCCACTGGCTGACCAATCCAATCGAGATCCTGGGCGACGACGAGGGCTGGGTCACCGGGCTCAAGTGCCAGCGCATGGAGCTCGGCGAGCCCGACGAGTCGGGCCGCGCGCGGCCGCTCGCAATTCCGGGCTCGGAGTTCGTGATGGCGATGGACAACGTGGTGCTGTCGATCGGCAACGCGCCCAACCCCCTGCTCCAGCGGAGCGCCGCGGGATTGGAGAGCGACCGCTGGGGCTGCCTGGTCGCCGACGAGGAGAGCGGCCAGACCTCGCGCCCCCGGGTCTATGCCGGCGGCGACGTGGTCACCGGCGCCGCCACCGTGATCCTCGCCGCGGGCGCCGGCAAGAGCGCGGCCCGGGCCATCCATCGCGACCTCAGGGGCGACGACCAGGCCAAGCAGCCCGCCCCTGCATGACACCCCAGGGCGCTTCCAGCTTGCCTGGAATCGCTCTCAGGCCTTGGCGGCGCGGGTGGCGAGCCTGATGATGTGGCGGTTGCCGCGGTGCCAGCGCACCTTCAGGACGAAGCGCCGGATCCTCCAGCCCTCCGCCGTGCGCACCAGGTCGCAATCGTAGGCGCCGCCGATGGTGTACTCAGCATCGCCGCGCTGGTTGGCGAAGATGTGCACCGCCTGGACGTCGGCGCTGAGCTTCGCCTGATCGCCATCGAGCCGGTGAGTGTGATTGCCGGTCAGGTGCTGGGTCGCGTCCATGCCCTGGATGGTCGAGCGGATGGCCGCGACCCAGGCATCGGCGCCCCGAACCACCTCGAGGCCGCCGAAGGAGCGGAAATCGGCCTCGAGATCGTCGGTGAAGCAGGAGCGCAAGCGCGCCCAGTCCTTGCCGTCGATGGCGGCGGCATAGCGATGAAGGACATCGCTGATCGCGATGCGGTCCTGGAGCTCAGCCAGCGGATCGGCGGACATCGGCGGTCTCCTTGTTCGTGACTCTTCGGGGCACCCCTCTGGGCCGTGGCGATCTTAGCGCAAGACGGGCCTCACGGCTCCTCGCCCATCGGCTCGGGCCGGAAGATGCGCGGGTCCATCTCCGTGAGCTCGTCCGCGACCGTCACCTCGGCGTCGATGCGCCCCAGAACCTCCGCCTCGAGGTCGACCCCCGGGGCCACCTCGATCAGCACCAGCCGCCCCTGGCGCAGCGCGAACACGGCGCGCTCGGTGACGTAGAGCACGCGGTGGCCCAGGCTTTCGACGTAGGGCCCGTTAAAGCTCAGGTGCTCGACCTTGGCCACGAACTTCTTGATCCGGCCCTCGTGCACGATCTCGAGCTTGCCGCCGCTGACGATGGCCTCGAGGCCGCCGGCGCTGAGCGCGCCGCAGAACACCACCTCGCTCGCCGACTGCGAGATGTTGACGAAGCCACCGACGCCGGTGATGCGGTCGCCGAAGCGGCTGACGTTGACGTTGCCCTGGCCATCGGCCTGGGCCAGGCCGAGGAAGGCGATGTCGAGGCCGCCGCCGTCGTAGAAGTCGAACTGGTAGCCCTGGTCGATGATCGCCTCGGGGTTGCTCGAGGCGCCGAACGAGAGGCCGCCCGCGGGCGTGCCGCCGATCGGTCCGACCTCGACGGTGAGGGTGAATCCGCTCGCCCCTTCCTCGCGGGCCACCGCGGCGATGCCCTCGGGCACGCCGAAGCCGAGGTTGACCACCGGCCGCTCGAGCCGCGCCAGCTCGAGGTAGGCGCGCCTGGCCATCACCTTGCGGATGTTCATTGGCAGGGGCGTGAAGTCCTCCTCCTCCGCCTCGCTCCTCACGCCGCCATAGGCCGGGTTGTAGACCTCCTCGTAGGTCTGCCAGTGGTCCTCGGGCGCGGCCACGACCACGTAGTCGACCAGGATTCCGGGCACCTTGACCAGGTTGGGATCGAGGCTCTCGGCCGCGGCCAGGCGCTGGACCTGGGCGATGACGATGCCGCCCGAGTTGCGCGCCGCCTGGGCCATCGAGAGTACGTCCTGGGTGAAGGCCTCGCGCTCCATGGTGATGTTGCCGCGGGCGTCGGCGGTGGTGCCGCGGATCAGCGCGCAGTGGATCGGAAAGGCGCGGTAGAACAGGTACTCGCGGCCGCCGTGGCGGAACAGCTCGACCAGGGCCTCGGTGGTGACGCCGTTGAGCCGGCCGCCGTCGTGGCGCGGGTCGATGAAGGTGTGCAAGCCGATCTGGCTGATGATCCCGGGCTTGCGCCCGGCGATGGCGCGGTAGAGCTGGCTGATGGCGCCCTGGGGCCAGTTGTAGGCCTCGATCTTGCCCGCCGCGGCGAGCTCGCCGAGGCCCGGCGCCAGGCCCCAGTGACCGGCGATCACCCGGCGCACCAGACCCTCGTGGGCGAAGCGGTTGGCGCCGCGTTTCTCGCGATCCCCCTGGCCGGCGGCGTAGACCAGGGTGAGGTCGCGGGGCTGGCCGGCGGCGAGGAAGCGGGCCTCGAGCGCCCGGCTCACCGCCTCGGGATGGCCCGAGCCGACGAAGCCGCTGGTGGCCACCGTCCAGCCGTCGCCGATGATGGCGACCGCCTCGTCCGCCGTGAGAACCAGCATCCCCGCGCCTGCCCGAAACCTCCGGCGCCGATCCTAGCGCGATTCCAGGTTACCTGGAATCGCTCTCAGGCCGCGACCGCGGCCCGCCGGCCCCCCGGCGCGCCCGCGCAGGCGCGGACCTTCAGGTCCGCTGCCGTGAGCGACAAGAGTCTAGCGCAGCGGCGGAAAATCGGACAGCTCGCCGGCGAAGGGTTGGCCGTCGTCTTGCGCGTCGAAGCCGAGCAGGTCCCAGGTCGCGCGCATGTGGGGGGGGAGCGGCGCCGTCGCCCTCAGCACGCCGCCCTCGGGATGGGGCAGGACGATCTCGCGGGCGTGAAGGTGGAGCCTGGCGTCGAGCCCCGCGCCGGAGACGAAGGCGGCCGCGCCGCCGTACTTGCCGTCGCCCAGGATCGGCGTGCCGAGGGCGACGCAATGGGCACGGAGCTGGTGGGTGCGGCCGGTGAGCGGCATCAGGGCGAGGAAGGCGGCACGCCGGCCCGCCTTGTCGACGACCTGGTAGAGGGTCACCGCCGGCTTGCCCCCGGCCCGCTCGGTCACCCGCTCGCCGCCTTTTTTCGGCCCTGTGGCCCGGCCCTTGGCGAGGCTGCTCTCGAGGCGCCCGCGCGGCGCCCGCGGCACCCCTACCACCGCCGCCCAGTAGGTCTTGCGCGCCGCCCTCGCCTTAAAGGCGGCGGCGAGCCTGGCGGTGGCCCGCGCCGTGCGCCCCAGCACCAGGACCCCGCTGGTGTCCTTGTCGAGGCGGTGGGCGAGCCGGGGCCGTTCCCTTGAGCCGAAGCGCAGCGCGTCGAGCATGGCGTCGAGGTGGCGCACGGTCTTGCTGCCGCCCTGGACCGCGAGCCCGGGCGGCTTGTTGAGGACGATCACCGAGTCGTCGCGGACCAGCACCGCCGCGGCGAGCATGCGGGCATCGCCGGCGCGGAGCTCGGGCCGCGGCGCCGGCGGCGGCCGCGAGAGGGCCTCGCCCAGCGGCGGGATGCGGATGCGCTGGCCCGGCTTGAGCCTGAGCCCGGCCTTGGCGCGGGCGCCGTCGACGCGCACCTGACCGGTGCGTAAGAGCTTCTCGAGGCGGCCGTGGCCGAGCCCGGGAAAGCGCCGCTTGAACCAGCGGTCGAGGCGCTGCCCGTCCTCCTCGGCGTCCACCTCGAGGACGCGCACCCCGCCCACCGCCGGGCTAGAGCGGTTCAAGATCAATTGGAACCGCTCTCAGGCCGCGCCAGTGGGGACCCTCGGGCCCGCCGGTCCTCCGGCGCGCCCGCGCAGGCGCGGACCCTTGGGTCCGCTGCCGTGAGCGAAAAGAATCAAGAGCGATTCCAGGTGACCTGGAATTGCTCTAGTCCTCTTGGCTTTTGAGCCGCTGGCGCAGCTTGCGCCAATAGGCCAGGCGCTTGGCGATGTCGCGCTCGAAGCCGCGCTCGCCGGGGTGGTAGAAGGTCTCGCGGGCCAGGTCGTCGGGGAAGTAGTCCTGGCCCGAGAAACCCTCGGCGGTGTCGTGGTCGTAGGCGTAGCCCGCGCCGTAGCCGAGCTCCTTCATCAGCCCCGTGGGGGCGTTGAGGATGTGCATCGGCGGCATCAGCGAGCCGCTCTCGCGGGCGCTGCGGCTGGCCGCGCCCAGCGCCCGGTAGGCGGCGTTCGACTTGGGCGCGGTGGCGAGATAGATCACGCACTGGGCGAGCGCCAGCTCGCCCTCGGGCGAGCCCAGGAAGTCATAGGCCTGCTTGGCCGCCAGGGCTTGAACCAGGGCCTGGGGATCGGCCAGGCCGACGTCCTCGGAGGCGAAACGGACCAGGCGGCGGGCGATGTAGAGCGGCGCCTCGCCGGCCGTCAGCATGCGCGCCAGCCAGTAGAGCGCGGCGTCGGTGTCCGAGCCGCGCAGGCTCTTGTGGAGGGCGCTGATGAGGTTGTAGTGGCCGTCCTGGGACTTGTCGTAGAGCGGCGCCCGACGCTGCACCGCGGTCACCAGCCCGGCGTTGTCGATGAGCGGCTTAGGCGGCAGCGCCAGGAGCTCCTCGGCCAGATTGAGCACCGCGCGGCCATCGCCGTCGGCCATCGCCCGCAGCGACAGCCGCGCCTCGGGCGTCACCGGCAGGCTCGCGCCCTCGATCTCCTCGGCGCGCCTCAAGAGCTCCTCCAGCGCCGCCTCGTCGAGGCGCTTGAGCACCAGCACCTGGACCCGCGACAAGAGCGCGGCGTTGATCTCGAAAGACGGGTTCTCGGTGGTGGCGCCGACCAGGATCACGGTTCCGTCCTCGACCACCGGGAGCAGCCCGTCCTGCTGGGCGCGGTTGAAGTGGTGGATCTCATCGATGAACAGGAGCGTGCCATGACCCTGCTCGCGGCGGCCGCGGGCCCGCTCGAAGGCCTTGCGCAGGTCGGCGACGCCCGAGAACACCGCCGATATGGGCTCGAAATGGAGCTCGGCGTGGACCGCGAGCAGGCGGGCGATGGTGGTCTTGCCGCTGCCCGGCGCGCCCCACAGCAGCAACGACGCCAGCCGGCCCTCGGCCACCATGCGCCCCAGCGGCCCCTCGGGCCCCAGCAGGTGGTCCTGTCCGAGCACGTCGGCGAGGGTGGCGGGCCGCAGGCGGTCGGCCAGCGGACGCGGTGCCCCGTCCGCCATGCCGGCCGCCTCGAACAGGGTGCTCACGTGCGAACCACCAGGTTCAGCTTCTGCTCGCCACGCTTGAGTCCGATGCGCCAGCCGCCGCGCGCGGCGCGCAGCGCCTCTTGCAGCTCGACCACCGTGTTGATGCGGGTGTTGTTCAAGGAAATCACAATGTCGCCGGGGCGCAGGCGCAGGCGGTGGGCGGGGCTGCCGCGCGCGATCTTGAGGATGACCACGCCCCGGGCCAGGGTGTCGAGGCCGAGCTCCTCGGCGAAGGCCGGCGACAGGTTACCGACCGTGGCGCCCATGATGGGGTGGCTGCCCTCGAGCAGGGTGACGTTGCGGGGCGGATCCTCGGGCGCCGGCATGAGGTCGATCTCGACGCTGAGCGATTCGCCCGCGCGCAGCAGGGTCAGGGTTACGCTGCCGCCCACCGGGCGAGTGCCGATGCGGAACACCAGGCCCGGCGGGTCGTCGACCTTGCGTCCGTCGACGGCGCGCACCACATCGCCCACCTTGAGCCCGGCCCGCGCCGCCGGACCGGTGGGATAGACCTCGTTGATCAGCACCCCGGTCGGCCGCTCGAGGCCCAACGATTGGGCGATCTCGGCGGTCACCGCCTGGCCCGAGGTGCCGAGCCAGGGACGCACGATCTTGCCCTCGGTGACGGCGCCGTGAACCACCATCGCCACCATGTTCGAGGGAATCGCGAAGCCCACGCCTTGCGAGCCGCCCGAGCGCGAGAAGATCGCGGTGCTGATGCCCACCACCTTGCCGTCCATGCTGACCAGCGGGCCGCCCGAGTTGCCGGGGTTGATCGCGGCGTCGGTCTGGATGAAGAACTGAAAGTCGGAGACCCCGAGGCCGGTGCGCGCCAAGGCCGAGACGATGCCGCTGGTCACGGTCTGGCCGACGCCGAAGGGGTTGCCGATGGCCAGCACCAGATCGCCCACTTCGAGGTCGTCGGAGTCGCGAAGCTCGAGCACCGGAAGCGCGTCGCCCTGAACGTCGATGCGCAGCACCGCGAGGTCGGTGCGCTCGTCGGCGAGCATGACCTTGGCCGCGAACTCGCGCCGGTCGGCCAGCGCGACGATGATCTCGTCGGCGTCCTCGATGACGTGGCTGTTGGTGACGATGACGCCGTCGGCGCGCACGATGACGCCCGATCCCAGCGAGTTCTCGATGCGCCTCGAGGGCCGACCGAAGCCGAAGTCCTCGCCGAAGAAGCGACGGAAGAAGGGGTCGTCGAAGAACGGCGAGCGCGCCCGCGCGACCTCCTTGCGGGCGTAGATGTTGACCACCGCGGGCGCCACCCGCTTGACCAAGGGCGCGAACGAGAGCTCGATCTGCTGGTGCGATTGTGGCAGCGCCTTGTCTTGGGCCAGCGCCGACAGCGCGCCCAGGCCCGCGACCAATGCCGCCAAGAACAGCCACCGCGTCCCGGGCCTGCCACGGGCAAACAACTTCGCGCCCGCTGTCATTGCCGTTCTCTCTCTCTCATCGCCGACCTGAGACAGTTTACATCAATAACAAACAAGAGGGGCAGCGTCGCAAGCTGCCCCCAATCATCGCCCAGCCGTCGGACGGTCGCGCCACATGCCGCGATACCCGCTGCTCCTCAACCGGCGGCAGTCGCTTCGAGCTCCTCGGCGCCTTCCGCCTCCTGGCTGGGGCCTGAGTCGAGGCCCTTGGCCTCGGGATCCCGGTCCACCAGCTCGATGACCGCCATCGGCGCCGCGTCGCCATAACGGAAGCCGGCCTTGAGCACGCGGGTGTAGCCGCCGGCACGTTCGGCGTAGCGCGGGCCGAGGGTGGCGAAGAGCTTACGCACCATGGCCTTGTCGCCGAGCGCCGCGATGGCCTGGCGGCGGGCGTGGAGATCGCCGCGTTTGCCGAGCGTGATCAGGCGATCGACGACGCTCCTGAGCTCCTTGGCCTTGGGCAGGGTGGTCGTGATCTGCTCGTGCTTGATCAGCGAGGCCGCCATGTTGGCCAGCATCGCCTGGCGATGGGCGCTCGTGCGGCCGAGCTTGCGGCCCCTCTTGCGGTGACGCATCGCACTCTCTCCTCTGGTTCTCGCCGGGCCTGCTCGGCTCGGGCGCGGCCGCGTCCGGCGCCTGAAAAACGCTCCTCGGCGCGCCGGCTCAGTAAGGCTCTTCCAGACGCTTGGCCATGTCCTCGATATTCTCGGGCGGCCAGTTGGGCACCTCCATGCCCAGATGCAGGCCCATGTGCGCAAGCACTTCCTTGATCTCGTTCAACGACTTGCGGCCGAAGTTCGGGGTTCTGAGCATCTCCGCCTCGGTCTTCTGAATGAGGTCGCCGATATAGACGATGTCGTCGTTCTTGAGGCAATTCGCCGAACGCACCGAGAGCTCCAGCTCGTCGACCTTGCGCAGCAGGTTGCGGTTGAACTCGGGCTCGACGACCTGCTCCTCGCGCTCGATCGCCTGCGGCTCCTCGAAGTTGATGAAGAGCTGAAGCTGATCCTGGAGGATACGCGCGGCGTAGGCGACGGCGTCCTCGGGCGACAGCGTGCCGTCGGTCTCGACCTGCATCGTGAGCTTGTCGTAGTCCAGGATCTGACCTTCGCGGGTGTTCTCGACCTTGTAGGCGACGCTCTTGATCGGGCCGTAGAGCGCGTCGACCGGTATCACCCCGATCGGCGCATCCTCCGAGCGGTTGCGCTCGGCGGGCACGTAGCCCTTGCCCGTCTCGACGGTCATTTCCATGCTCACCCGCGCCCCCTCGTCGAGGGTGCAGATGAGCTGATCCGGTTCGAGTACCTCGATGTCGTGGCCGGTTTCGATCTTGCCGGCGGTGATCTCGCCCGACCCCTCGGCCTTGAGCGTCATGCGCTTGGGTCCTTCGCCGTGCATGCGAATGGACAGCGACTTCAGGTTGAGGACGATGTCGGTCACGTCCTCGCGCACGCCCGGCAGCGAAGAGAACTCGTGCAGAACGCCGTCGATCTGGACCGACGTCACGGCGGCACCCTGCAGCGACGACAGCAAAATGCGCCGCAGCGCGTTACCCAGCGTGAGGCCGAAGCCGCGCTCCAGCGGCTCCGCCACCACGGTCGCCACGCGCCGGGCGTCGTCGCCCGACTCGATCGCCAGCTTGCCGGGCTTTATAAGCTCTTGCCAATTCTTGTGAATTTGAACCACCTACTCGTCCTCATGCGTTGTTGTGCCGAATGCCCCGCACAACCCTTTAGGTTTCGCCGATCGGTCTCCCCGGCGCCTCGCCTCCTCGACCGGCTTCGACGACCCCTCACACCCGGCGCCGCTTGGGCGGCCGGCAGCCGTTGTGGGGGATCGGCGTCACGTCCCGGATCGAGGTAATGGTGAAGCCGATCGCCTGCAGCGCGCGAAGCGCCGATTCGCGACCCGACCCCGGCCCTCTGATCTCGACCTCGAGGATCTTGACGCCGTGCTCCTGGGCCTTGATGCCCGCGTTCTCCGCCGCCATCTGCGCCGCGTAGGGGGTCGACTTCCGCGACCCCTTGAAGCCCTGCGATCCGGCCGACGACCAGGCGATGGTGTTGCCCTGCTGGTCGGTGATCGTGATCATGGTGTTGTTGAAGGTCGCGCTGACGTGGGCCACGGCGTTGGTGATGTTCTTGCGCTCGCGGCGGCGTACTCGCTTGGTTTCCTTAGCCATCCTTGAACCCTGTTCTTTCCTTTTGCTTGCCTCGACCCGGCGCTATGCGCGGGATCGTCCTGGCCGGCGCTATTTCTTCTTGCCCGCGATGGGCCGGGCCGGGCCCTTGCGGGTACGGGCGTTGGTGTGCGTGCGCTGACCGCGCACCGGCAGCCCGCGCCGATGCCGCAGGCCCCGATAGCAGCCGAGGTCCATGAGCCGCTTGACGTTCATCGCCACCTCGCGGCGCAGGTCGCCCTCGACCCGGTAGTCGCGCTCGATGATCTCACGGATCTGCATCACCTCGGAGTCGGTGAGCTCGTTGACGCGCCGTTCGGGCAGCAGGCCGACCTTGGCGCAGATCGACTTGGCCCGGGTACGCCCGACGCCGAAAATATAGGTCAATCCGATCTCGACCCGCTTGCCGGTCGGAATATTGACGCCCGCTATTCGCGCCACGGCTCATTCTCCTCAAATCTCGCCCGCTCTCGGCGAGGCGATCGCAGACCGGCCGCGATCCGTGCCAGGTCAAGGTTCGGGCGCGACCGGCAGCGCATTCAGGCCGCCTCCAGAACCGTCTCGATCTGCTGCGCCACCTCGTCGATATCGGCCATGCCGTCGACCGTTTCGAGGATGCCCCTGTTCCGGTAATAGGGGAGCAGCGGCGCCGTCAGGTTGTGGTAGGTCTCGAGGCGAGAGGCCAGGGTCTCGCGGTTGTCGTCGCTGCGGCGCGTGAACTGCCGGGCCCCGCACTGATCACAGACGCCGTCCACTTTGGTCGGCTTGAAGTTGTCGTGGTAACCGGCGCCGCATTGGGCGCAGCTGAAGCGCCCGGTGAGCCGCTCGATGAGGGCGTCGTCGACAATCGCCATCTCGATCACGCGATCGAGCTTCAGGCCCTTTTGCTCGAGCATGCGGTCCAGCGCCTCGGCCTGCGCGGTGGTGCGCGGGAAGCCGTCGAGGATGAAGCCCGCGGCGCAGTCCGGCCGGTCGACGCGGTCGGCGATGATGGCGACGACGATGTCGTCGGACACCAGCTCGCCGCGCTCCATGATGTCCTTGGCCTGCCGGCCCACCTCGGTGCCCACGCTCACGGCGGCGCGCAGCATGTCGCCGGTGGACAGCTGCACCAGGCCGCAACGCTCTTGGATGCGTTGCGCCTGGGTGCCCTTGCCGGCGCCGGGCGGTCCCAAGAGGATCAGGTTCACCGGTTCCGCCCCCTCAGCTTCGACTTCTTGATCAGGCCCTCGTACTGGTGCGCGAGCAGGTGCGATTGCACCTGGGCCACGGTGTCCATGGTGACGCTGACCACGATCAGGAGCGAGGTGCCGCCAAAGTAGAACGGCACCGCGTAGCGCGAGATCAGAATCTCGGGCAGCAGGCATACCGCGGCGAGATAGCCGGCGCCGACCACGGTGAGGCGCGTCAGCACGTAATCCAGGTGTTCGGCCGTGTTCTTGCCCGGCCGGATGCCGGGGATGAAGCCGCCATACTTCTTCAGGTTGTCGGCCGTGTCCACCGGATTGAATACCACCGCGGTATAGAAGAAGCAGAAAAAGACGATGCCGCCGATGTAGAACGCGAGATAAAGCGGCTGGCCGCGCCCCAGCATGGCGGTCATCGCGATCAGCCAATCGGGCCCCTGGCCGGCGCTGAAGTTGGCCACCGTGATCGGCAGCAGCAGGAGCGACGAGGCGAAGATCGGCGGGATCACGCCGGCGGTGTTGAGCTTGAGCGGCAGGTGCGAGCTCTGCCCCCCGAACATCTTGTTGCCGACCTGTCGCTTGGGGTACTGGACGATGATGCGCCGCTGTGCCCGCTCCATGAAGACGATGAAGCCGATGACGCCGGCGACCATGACGATCAGGAACAGGATGAACAGGGTCGACAGCGCGCCGGTGCGACCGAGCTCGAGCGTGCCCACCGCGGCACTCGGCAACTGGGCGACGATGCCCGCCATGATGATCAACGAGATGCCGTTGCCGATGCCGCGCGCGGTGATCTGCTCGCCGAGCCACATCAGGAACACGGTGCCGCCCACCAGGGTGATGACGGTGGTGGCGCGGAAGAAGTAGCCGGCATCGATGACCGCGCTGCCCTGGCTCCCCGTCGCCCCCTCGAGGCCGACGGCGATGCCATAGGCCTGAAGCGCGGCCAACAGCACCGTGCCGTAGCGGGTGTACTGATTGATCTTCTTGCGCCCGCGCTCGCCCTCTTTCTTGAGCTGCTCGAGTTGCGGCGACACCGTGGTCATGAGCTGGATGATGATCGAGGCCGAGATGTAGGGCATGACGTTGAGCGCGAACAGCGTCATGCGCCCCAGCGCGCCGCCGGCGAAGACGTCGAACATGCCCAGGATGCCGCTTTGGTTCTGCTGGAAGATATCCGCCAGGATCGACGGATCGATACCCGGGATCGGGACGTAGGTGCCGAGCCGATAGACCACCAGAACGCCGAGCGTGAACCAGATCCGGCGCTTGAGCTCGGTGGCCTTGGCGAAGGCTCCGAGATTGATGTTGGAGACCAAACTCTCTGCTGTGGAAGCCATGACCGTCGGGGACCCTCGCGACCCTTAGGAAGCGCTCTCGGCGCCCTCGTTCGCCTCTGGCGCGGCGTTGGGCTTCGCCTCGCCGGTCTTGCCGCCCGCCGCCAACACGACCTTGCCGCCCGCCTTCTCGACGGCCGCCACGGCCGCCTTGGAGGCACCCGAGACCTCGATCGTGAGCTTCGTGGTCAGCTTACCCTTGGCCAGGAGGCGCACCCCATCGCGCAGCCGCCCCACCAATCCGGCCTCCTGTAACATGGGGATGGTCACCATGCTTTTCGAGTCCAGGGCGCCGCGCTCGATGGCCTCCTGCAAACGGCCCAGGTTGACGACCGCGAAGTGCTTTCTGAAGATGTTCTTGAAGCCTCGCTTGGGAAGCCGCCGGTTGAGCGGCATCTGGCCGCCCTCGAAACCCTTCATGGCCACGCCCGAGCGCGACCTCTGGCCCTTGTGACCGCGCCCCGCGGTCTTGCCCTTGCCCGAGCCGGGGCCGCGCCCAAGCCGCTTCCCCACGCGCTTGGCGCCAGGTCGATCCGATAGCTGGTTCAATTTCATCGCCGGCGATCCTCGGAGCCCGCGGGCCCTAAGCCTCCGTCTCGTCCACCCGCACCAGGTGGCGTACCTTGTTGATCATGCCGCGCACCGCCGGGGTGTCCTCGAGCTCACGGCTGCGGTGCATCTTGTTGAGCCCCAGGCCGATCAGCGTCTGGCGCTGGCCCTTGGGACGCCCCACGGGGCTGCGCACCTGGGTCACCCGGACGGTTTTCTTGGCGCCCGCCATGGCCTTACTCCCGGGCCTCTTCCTGGGCGTCGCGGCGGCCCACGATCTCGCTCACCTTCTTGCCGCGCTTGGCCGCCACCTGGCGCGGCGAGGCGAGCTTGCCGAGGGCGCTGAAGGTGGCCTTGACCATGTTGTAAGGGTTGGCCGACCCCACCGACTTGGTGACCACGTCCTGCACGCCGAGGGCCTCGAAGACGGCCCGCATCGGGCCCCCGGCGATGATCCCGGTCCCCGCCGAGGCGGTGCGCAGAATCACCTTGCCGGCGCCGAAGCGGCCGCGCACGTCGTGGTGCAGGGTGCGGCCGTCCCTGAGCGGCACCCGGATCAAGCGGCGCTTGGCGGCCTCGGTCGCCTTGCGGATGGCCTCGGGCACCTCGCGCGCCTTGCCGTGCCCGGCGCCGACCCTGCCCCTCTGGTCGCCGACCACGACCAGGGCGGCGAAGCCGAAACGGCGGCCGCCCTTCACCACCTTGGCGACGCGGTTGATGTGAACGAGCTTTTCGACGAACTCGCTCTCGCCGCGATCCATCATCTCGGGTCGTCTCATGATTCCCAACCCACCCTAAAACGAGAGTCCACTTTCCCGGGCGGCGTCGGCCAGCGCCTTGACGCGCCCGTGGTAGAGATAGCCGCCGCGATCGAAGACCACCTCGCTGATTCCGGCCGCCTTGGCGCGCTCGGCGATCAGCTTGCCCACCGCGGCGGCCGCGGATTTGTCGGCGGCGCCCTTCAACGAGCCCCGCAGCTCCTTTTCCAGCGTCGACGCCGTGGCCAGGGTAAGGCCGCGCTGATCATCGATGAGCTGGCAATAGATGTGCTTGCTGGAGCGGAACACCGAGAGCCGCGGCCGGCCCCTGCCAAGTTTCCTCAAGCGGGTGCGCGTCCGCCTCTTGCGGCGCTCGAACAGGTCCCTGTGCGTAGCCATCTCCGGGCCCCTACTTCTTCTTGCCTTCCTTCATGTGGACGACCTCGCCGGCGTATCTGATGCCCTTGCCCTTGTAGGGTTCGGGCCGTCGATAGGCGCGAATCTCGGCCGCCACCTGTCCCACTTGCTGGCGGTCGATGCCGGAGACCTCGATCGCCGTGGGCCGCTCGCAGGCGATCTTTATGCCCTCGGGAATCGGGTGCTCGATGTCGTGGCTAAAGCCGAGCTGCAGCTTCAGCACCTTGCCCACAACCGCGGCGCGGTATCCCACGCCTAGGATATGCAGGTTGATGGTGAAGCCCTTGGAGACCCCGGTGATCATGTTGTCGACCAGCGAGCGTTGCAGGCCCCACATGGTCCGCGCCCGCTTGGAACCGTCGCGCGGCTTGATCACGATCTCGTCGCCCTGGCGCGAGGCCGAGACCTCGTCGACGAACGTCAGGCTGAGCTCGCCGTTCTTGCCCTTGACGGTGAGGTCCTGGCCGCTGAGCTCGACCTCGACGCCGTCGGGCACGGGGACCGGTTTTTGGCCGATGCGAGACATGGCCGTCCTCTAGAACACCTTGCACAGCACCTCGCCGCCGACGTTGGCGGCGCGGGCCTCGGAATCGGACAATACGCCCCGGGGCGTCGACAGGATCGAGATGCCGAGGCCGTTGTACACCTTGGCCAGTTCCTTGATGCCCGAGTAGACGCGGCGGCCCGGCTTCGAGACCCGGCTGATCTCCCGGATCACCGGCTCGCCTTCGTAGTACTTGAGCTCGATCTCGAGCTCCGCCTTGCCCTGATCGAACTCGCGCTCGAGGAAGCCGCGGATGTAGCCCTCGCGCTCCAGCACGTCGAGCACGGCGACGCGGTGCTTCGACGCCGGCGACACCACCATCGACTTGCCGGCGCGCTGGCCGTTGCGGATCCGGGTCAGCATGTCACCCAGGGGGTCGTTTATCGCCATGGCTTAACCTTCCCCTACCAGCTCGACTTCACCATGCCCGGGATCTGGCCCGCCGAGGCCAGCTCCCTGAGGGCGATACGCGACAGCTTCAGCTTGCGGTAGTAGCCGCGCGGCCGCCCGGTGATCGCGCAGCGGTTGCGGACGCGGTTGGGGGACGAGTTGCGCGGCAGCTCGGCCAACTTGAGATGGGCCGCGAAACGCTCCTCGGCCGGCACCGACATGTCGCGGGTGATCGCCTTCAGCTTGGCCCTGCGGGCGGCGTACTCGGTCACCATGCGTTGGCGCTTCTTGTTGCGTTCGATAACGCTGTTCTTTGCCATGGCGGTCTCCGTGGCTTCAGTTCGTGAACGGCAGGTTGAAGCCGGCGAGCAGGGCCTTGCCCTCCTCGTCGGTCCGTGCCGTGGTGCAGATGACGATGTCGAGGCCGCGGATCGCGTCGACCTTGTCGTAGTCGATCTCGGGAAACACGATCTGCTCCTTGAGCCCCAGAGCCAAGTTGCCCCGGCCGTCGAAGCTGCGGCCCGAAAGACCGTGAAAGTCCCGCACCCGCGGCAGCGCGATGGTCACCAGGCGGTCGAGGAACTCGTACATGCGGCGGCGCCGCAGCGTCACCTTGCACCCCACCTGCATGCCCTCGCGCAGCTTGAACGCGGCGATCGACTTCTTGGCCTTGGTGACCACCGGCTTCTGGCCGGTGATGGCGGTCAGGTCGGCGACCGCGGCGGCGATCTTCTTGTTGTCCTGGGAGCCCTCGCCGACGCCCATGTTGACGACGATCTTTTCGAGCTTCGGCACCTGCATCGGGTTCTGGTACTCGAATTGCTTCTCGAGCGCCGGGCGCACGACCGTGGCGTAGCGTTCCTGCAGTCGCTCCATTGCCGTTACCCCGCGCCCTAGAGATCGATGATTTCGCCGGAGCGCTTGGCGAAGCGCACCTTGCGACCGTCATCGAGGAACTTGTAGCCGACCCTCGTGGGCTCCCCGGTCTTGGGGTCCTCGAAGGCCAGGTTCGAGATGTGCAGCGGCGCCTCCATCTCGCTGATGCCGCCGGGCTGGTTCTGGCTCGGCCGCCGGTGGCGCTTGACCAGGTTGACGCCCTGCACCAGGACGCGGCCGCGCTCGGGCATGACCCTGAGCACCTCGCCCTTCTTGCCCTTGTCCTTGCCGGCGATGACGATCACCCGATCGCCCTTCTTGATCTTGCGCTTGGCAGCCATCACGACACCTCGCCGCTCACAATACTTCGGGGGCCAGGGAAATGATCTTCATGTGGCCCTTGGCGCGCAGCTCGCGCGTGACGGGCCCGAAGATGCGGGTGCCGATGGGCTCGCCCTGGGGGCTGATCAGCACCGCGGCGTTGCGATCGAAGCGGATGGCGCTGCCGTCGGCGCGCCGCACCTCCTTGGCGGTGCGCACCACCACGGCGCGCTGGATCTCGCCTTTCTTGACCCGCCCGCGCGGGATCGCCTCCTTGACCGAGACCACGATGATGTCGCCCACCGAGGCGGTCTTGCGCCTCGATCCGCCCAGCACCTTGATGCACTGCACCCGTCGTGCGCCCGAGTTGTCGGCGACTTCGAGGTTTGTCTCGGCCTGGATCATGGTTTGCTCGTCTTGTCCTTACGCCGCCCGCCGCTCAGGCCGGGCCGGTGATCACTTCCCAGCTCTTCAGCTTGGAGATCGGCCGACATTCGCGAATGCGCACCGCATCGCCGGTCTTGAACCGGTTGCCCTCGTCATGGGCATGCAACCGGCTCGATTTGCGGATGATCTTCTTGTACTTCGGGTGCATGACGCGACGCTCGACGCGAACCACGACCGTCTTGTCGCCCTTGTCACTGACAACCACCCCTTGCAGCACCCGTCTCGACATGGCCCGGGCCTCCTACAATGCTGGCGCTTCGCGCGTTTTGCGCAGAGTCGTTTTGAGGCGCGCGATGTCGCGCCGCACCTGACGCACCCGCGCCGTGTTCTCGAGCTGCCCGGTGGCGCGCTGGAATCTCAAGTTGAACGCTTCCTTCTTGAGGTCGTGCAGCTGATCGCTGAGCTCGTCCACCGTCTTGCCCCGGAGTTCCTCGGCCTTCATGCCCCGCCCTCCCTAGCCGATCCGGCTGATGATGCGGGTCGCCAGCGGCAGCTTGGCGGCGGCGCGCTCGAGGGCGCCGCGGGCCACCGTCGGCCCCACGCCGTCGAGCTCGAACATGACCCGGCCCGGCTTGACTCGGCAGATCCAGAAGTCCGGCGAGCCCTTGCCCTTGCCCATGCGCACCTCGGCCGGCTTGGTGCTGACCGGCACGTCGGGAAAGACCCGGATCCACACCCGTCCGGCGCGCTTGATGTGGCGGGTCATGGCGCGCCGCGCGGCCTCGATCTGGCGCGCCGTCACCCGCCCCGGGGCCATCGCCTTGAGGCCGTAGGCGCCAAAGTTGAGATTGGTGCCGCCCTTGGCATGACCGTGAATGCGGCCCTTCTGGGCCTTGCGGTACTTGGTTCGCTTGGGCTGTAACATTTGCGATATCGTCCCGCGCGCTCAGCGCTTGACCTGCTGTTCCGCGACCCGCTTGTCCTGGGCCATCGGATCGTGGTCCATGATTTCACCCTTGAACACCCAGACCTTGACCCCGCAGGTGCCGTAGGGCGTCTTCGAGGTGGCCTGGCCATAGTCGATGTCGGCGCGCAAGGTGTGCAGCGGCACGCGGCCCTCGCGGTACCATTCGGTGCGCGCGATCTCGGCACCGCCGAGGCGGCCGCCGCACTGAATGCGGATGCCCTGGGCGCCGAGCCGCATCGCCGACTGCACCGCCCGCTTCATGGCCCGGCGGAAGGCGATGCGTCGGGAGAGCTGCTGCGAGATGTTCTCGGCCACCAGCTTGGCGTCGATCTCGGGCTTGCGGATCTCGACGATATTGAGGTGCACGTCGCTCGCCGTCATCTTGGTGAGCTCCGCGCGCAGGCGCTCGATATCGGCGCCCTTCTTGCCGATCACCACCCCCGGACGGGCGGTGTGAATGGTGATCCTGGCCTTCTTGGTGGGACGCTCGATCACCACCTTGCTGACGCCGGCCTGGCTCAAGCGATCCATCAGGTAGCGACGGATGGTGAGGTCCTCGTGCAAGAGGTCGCCATAGTCGGCGTCGCGCGCGTACCAGCGCGAATCCCAGGTCCGGTTGATGCCCAACCGGAGCCCGATCGGATTGACTTTCTGACCCATTAAGCTGCCTCCTCGCGCTCGCGCACGATCACGGTAAGGCGGCTGAACGGCTTGACGATCCGCCCCACCCTACCGCGCGCCCGCGGGCGCCAACGTTTCATCACCATGCCCTTGCCGACGTAGGCCTCGGCGACGAACAGGCGATCGACGTCGAGCTGATGGTTGTTCTCGGCGTTGGCGATCGCCGCCTGCAACACCTTCTTGACCTCCCGCGCGATGCGCCGCTTCGAGAACGTGAGCTCGGCCAGCGCCGCGTTGACGTCCTTGCCGCGGATGGTCTCGGCCACCAGGTTCAGCTTGCGCGGACTGACCCTGATCGGCATGGCCACGGCCTTGGCCTCGGTATCGGCGAGCTCTATTGGACCGGCGCGCTTGGACACCGCTAGATCCTCCTCGCCTTCTTGTCGGCGGCGTGGCCGTGATAGGTGCGGGTGGGCGAGAATTCGCCGAACTTGTGCCCCACCATGTCCTCGGTGACGAGCACGGGCACGAACTTGCGCCCGTTGTAGACCCCGAAGGTGAGCCCCACGAACTGGGGCAGGATGGTCGAGCGCCGCGACCAGATCCGGATTATCTCCTTACGACCCGTGGCGCGCGCCGACTCCGCCTTCTTCAGCACGTAGCTGTCAACGAAGGGACCTTTCCAAACCGAACGAGCCACGACCGTCTCCTTACTTCCTTCGCTTCGCCGACCGCCGCCGCAGGATGTACTTGTCGGTGGCCTTGTTCGAGCGCGTGCGCTTGCCCTTGGTCGGCTTGCCCCACGGCGTGACCGGATGGCGACCGCCCGAGCTGCGGCCCTCGCCGCCGCCGTGGGGGTGGTCGACCGGGTTCATGGCCACGCCGCGCACCGCCGGGCGCTTGCCGAGCCAGCGCTTGCGTCCGGCCTTGCCGAGCTTGATGTTCTTGTTGTCGGGGTTCGACACCGCGCCGATGGTGGCCATGCAGTCGGCCGCCACCACGCGCTGCTCGCCCGAGGCGAGCCGGAGCAAGGCGTTGCCCGCGTCCTTGCCCACGAGCTGAACGTAGGTGCCGGCGGCGCGCGCGATCTGGCCGCCCTTGCCCGGCTTCATCTCGACGTTGTGGATGATGGTGCCGATGGGGATGTTCTTCATCGGCATGGCGTTGCCGGGCTTGATGTCGACGCTTTCGGCGGCGATCACCGAGCCCCCGACCTGCAGGCGCTGGGGCGCCAGGATGTAGCTCTGCTCGCCGTCCTGATAACGGATGAGGGCGATGAACGCCGACCGGTTGGGGTCGTACTCGAGACGCTCGACGGTGCCCGGGACGTCGAACTTGCGGCGCTTGAAGTCGACGATCCGGTAGCGCCGCTTGTGGCCGCCGCCGCGACGCCGCGCGGTGATGCGCCCGGCGTTGTTGCGCCCGCCCGAGCCGGTCAGGCCCTGGGTCAGCGCCTTCACGGGCTTACCTTTCCAGAGCCCGCCGCGGTCGACCTGGATCAGCCCGCGCTGCGACGGCGTCACCGGCCTGAATGTCTTGAGCGCCATCGCTCAAACCCCCGTCGTGACGTCGATGGAATCGCCCTCGGCGAGCGTAACCATCGCTTTCTTGACGTCCGGTCGCTTGCCGAGACGGCCCTTGAAGCGCTTCACCTTGCCCTTGACGCGAAGCGTGTTGACGCCGGTCACCTTGACCTCGAAGCACTGCTCGACGGCGGCCTTGATCTCCGGCTTGGTGGCGTCGAGCGGCACCCGGAAGGTCACCTGATTGAACTCCGAGCCGCGGGTGGACTTCTCGGTCACCACCGGGCCGCGGATCAGGTCGTACATGCGCTCGCGGTTCATTTCAGTCGCGCCTCGAGGTGCTCGACCGCGGCCCTGGTGAGCACCAGGGTGTCGCGGCGCAGGATGTCGTAGACGTTGGCGCCCTGCTGGGGCAGCAGGTCGACGCCGGGGAGGTTGGCGGCGGCGCGGGCAAAGTTGGCGTCGACCTCGGGACCGTCAACCACCAGCACCGACGACCAGCCGAGCTTCGCCAGCATCTTGGCCAACACGCCGGTCTTGGCCTCCGCCAGCCGGGCCTCGTCGACGACCACCAGCTTGCCCTCGGCCTGCTTGACCGAGAGCGCCGTCTTGAGACCCAGCTTGCGGACCTTCTTGGGCAGGGCAAAGGCGTGGCTTCGCACCACCGGTCCGAACACCGTGGCGCCGCCCCGCCACTGGGTGGCCCGGCGGCTGCCGGCGCGGGCCCGGCCAGTGCCCTTCTGGCGCCACGGCTTGGCGCCGCTGCCCGCGATCTCGCCCCGGGTCTTGACCTTGTGGGTGCCGGCGCGCCGCTTGGCGAGCTGCCAGGTCACCACCCGCTGCAGAATGTCGGCGCGCCCGGGCAGGCCGAACACCGCCTCGTCGAGGTCGATGTTGCCGGCGCTCTTGTTGTCCAGCGTCGTGACCTTGGTCTTCACCGCCGTCACTCCTCGTCCTGCTTCTCGGCCGGGGCTTCGTCGCCCGTCTCGGGCGTGGCCTCGCCCTCGACCGGCGCTTCGTCGCCACCCTCGGCCGCCGGCTGCGCGCCGCCGCGCAGCCCGCCGGGGAACGGCGCCTCGTCGGGCAGGGTCTTCTTGATCGCGTCCGAGACCAACACCCAACCGCCCTTGGCCCCGGGCACCGCGCCCTTGACCAGGATCAGGCCCTGCTCGTCATCGGTCGAGACCACTCTCAGGTTCTGCATGGTGACCCGCTCGGCCCCCATGTGACCGGCCATCTTCTTGCCCTTGAAGACGCGGCCCGGATCCTGGCATTGGCCGGTGGAGCCGAGGGCGCGGTGCGAGACCGAGACCCCGTGGCTCGCCCCCAGGCCGTGGAAGCCGTGGCGCTTTATGGCCCCGGCGAAACCCTTGCCAATGGTGGTGCCGGCGATGTCGACGAACTGGCCCGCCACGAAGTGCGTGGCGCCGAGCTCGGCACCGACCGCGAGCATCGCCTCGGGCGAGACCCGGAACTCGGCCAGCTTGCGCTTGGGCTCGACGTTGGCCTTGGCGAAGTGGCCGCGGAGCGGCTGAGTGACGTTCTTGACCTTGGCCTTGCCGACGCCGAGCTGGACCGCGTCGTAGCCGTCCCGCTCCCGGGTGCGCTGGGCCACCACCTCGCAGTTGTCGACCTTCAGCACGGTCACCGGGACGTGGCCGCCGTCGGCGTCGAAGATCCGCGTCATGCCGAGCTTGTAGGCGATTATCCCCGAGCGCATCGGGCCGCTCCCTAGAGCTTGATTTCCACGTCCACCCCGGCCGCCAGATCGAGCTTCATCAGCGCGTCGACGGTCTGGGGGGTGGGGTCGATGATGTCCAAGAGCCGCTTGTGGGTGCGGATCTCGAACTGCTCACGCGATTTCTTGTCGATGTGGGGACCGCGCAGCACGGTGTACTTCTCGAGCTTGGTCGGCAGCGGGATCGGGCCCCGTACCTGGGCGCCGGTCCGCTTGGCGGTGTTGACGATCTCGCTCGTCGACTGATCGAGGACGCGATGATCGAACGCCTTGAGCCGAATTCGGATATTCTGACTTTCCATGACCGTGCCCTATTCAAGCGATGGCCCCGCCGGGGCGGGGCCGCGTTCCTTCCCTACTCGATGATCGAGGCGACGACGCCGGCGCCGACGGTGCGGCCGCCCTCGCGGATAGCGAAGCGCAGCCCCTCGTCCATGGCGATCGGCACAATCAGCTCGATCTCCATCGCCACGTTGTCCCCCGGCATCACCATCTCGGTCCCCTCCGGCAGCTGCACCACCCCCGTCACGTCGGTGGTGCGGAAGTAGAACTGCGGCCGGTAGTTGGTGAAGAACGGCGTGTGTCGCCCGCCCTCCTCCTTGGTCAGTATGTAGGCCTCGGCCTTGAACTTGGTGTGCGGCGTGATGCTCCCCGGCTTGGCCAAGACCTGACCGCGCTCAACCTCGTCGCGGCCAATCCCGCGCAGCAGACAGCCGACGTTGTCTCCGGCCTCGCCCTGGTCCAAGAGCTTGCGGAACATCTCGACCCCGGTACAGGTCGTCTTGCGGGTCTCCCGTAGACCCACGATCTCGACCTCCTCGCCCACGTTCACCGTGCCGCGCTCGATCCGACCCGTCACCACCGTGCCCCGACCCGAGATCGAGAACACGTCCTCGATCGGCATCAGAAAGGGACGGTCCTTGGGCCGGTCGGGCTGCGGTATATAGCCGTCGATCGCCTCCATCAGGGCCAGAACCGAGGCCTCACCTGCCTCCGCGTCGCCGCCCTCAAGGGCCTGCAGCGCCGAGCCCCGCACGATCGGGATGTCGTCGCCCGGAAAGTCGTAAATCGACAACAGCTCCCGGACCTCGAGCTCGACCAGATCCAGAAGCTCCGGGTCGTCGACCTGGTCGACCTTGTTCATGTAGACCACGATCGCCGGAACCCCGACCTGGCGCGCCAGAAGAATGTGCTCGCGGGTCTGCGGCATCGGTCCGTCCGCCGCCGAGACCACCAGGATCGCGCCGTCCATCTGCGCCGCCCCGGTGATCATGTTCTTCACATAATCCGCGTGGCCGGGGCAGTCGACGTGCGCGTAATGCCGGTTCTCGGTCTCGTACTCGACGTGCGCCGTGGCGATCGTGATGCCCCGCGCCTTCTCTTCCGGCGCCTTGTCGATCTCGTCGAACGGCGTGAACTCGGCCCCCCCACGTTCCGCCAGTATCCGCGTGATCGCCGCCGTCAGCGTCGTCTTGCCGTGATCAACGTGGCCAATCGTGCCGACATTGCAATGCGGCTTCGAGCGCTCGAACTTCTGCTTCGCCATCGTTTCGCTGCTCCGTCCCGGACCTCGTCTATTCGTTGCCGCTCACGCCAGCTTGGCGCGAACCTCGTCAGAGACCGCCTGCGGCACCTGCTCGTAATGATCGAAATGCATCGAGTACTGGGCCCGCCCCTGGCTCATCGAGCGCAGGCCGTTGACGTAGCCGAACATGTTGGCGAGCGGCACCATGGCCGTGATCACCGAGATGACGCCACGGCTGTCGGTGCCGGTGACGTGACCGCGCCGGCTCTGCAGGTCCCCGATCACGTCGCCGAGGTAATCCCTGGGCGTCACCACCTCGACCCGCATGATCGGCTCGAGCAGCTTGGGCGCCGCCTTCAGCCCACCCTCGCGAAACGCCGAGCGGGCCGCGATCTCGAAGGCCAGGGCGCTCGAATCGACGTCGTGAGCGCTGCCGTCAACCAGCGTCGCCTTGAAGTCGATGAGCGGGAAGCCGGCCAGCACGCCGCCCTCGGCGACGCTGCGAATGCCCTTCTCGATCGCGGGTACGAATTCCTTGGGCACCGAGCCGCCATAGACCTTGCTCACGAACTCGACCCCCGAGCCGGGCGCGAGCGGCTCCAGCTCGAGCTTGACGCGGGCGAACTGGCCGGCGCCGCCGGTCTGCTTCTTGTGGATGTAGTCGACCTCGGTGCTCTTGGTGATGGTCTCGCGATAGGCCACATGGGGGGGCCCGACGTTGGCATCGACATTGAACTCGCGGCGCAGCCGATCGACGATGATCTCGAGGTGGAGCTCGCCCATGCCCTTGATCACGGTCTGCCCGCTCTCGGGATCAACGGTGACGCGGAACGAGGGGTCCTCCTGGGCCAGGCGGGCGAGGGCCGCCGACATCTTGTCCTGGTCGTTGCGGGTCTTGGGCTCGGCCGCCACCTCGATGACCGGATCCGGGAACTCCATGCGCTCGAGCGCCACCGGGTGCTCGGGATCGCACAGCGTGTCGCCGGTCGCGGTCTGCTTGAGGCCCGCTAGCGCCACGATGTCGCCGGCGCGGGCCTCCTTGACGTCCTCGCGGCTGTTGGCGTGCATCTGCAGCATGCGTCCGATCCGCTCGTGGCGATCCTTCGCCGAGTTCAGCACCTTGGCGCGGCTCTCGAGCACGCCCGAGTAGATGCGGACGAAGGTCAAGGAGCCGACGTAGGGGTCGGTCATGACCTTGAAGGCAAGCGCCGCGAAGGGCTCATCGTCCCGCGAATGTCGCCTCACCTCCTCGCCGTTCGGGTCCAGGCCGCGGATCGCGGCCACGTCGGTGGGTGCCGGCAGGTAATCGACGACCGCGTCGAGCAAGGGCTGGATGCCCTTGTTCTTGAAGGCGGCGCCGATCAGCACGGGCACGAAGGCGCCGCTCAGGGTACCTCGGCGGATGCAGCGCTTGAGGGTGGCCTGATCCGGCTCCTTGCCCTCGAGATAGGCCTCGAGTGCGTCGTCATCGAACTCGACCGCGCTCTCGATCAGCTTGGCCCGGTACTCCTCGGCCTGGGCCTTGAGGGTGTCGGGAATCTCGCTCTTGTAGAACTCGGCGCCGAGGGTTTCCTCCTTCCACAGCAGCGCCCGCGGATCGATCAGATCGACCACGCCGGCGAACTCGGCCTCGCTGCCGATCGGCAACTGCAGGAGCAGCGGCTTGGCCCCGAGCTGCTTCTCGATCATCCGCAGGCAACGGAACAGGTCGGCACCGGCGCGGTCCATCTTATTGACGAAGCAGATGCGCGGCACGCCGTACTTGTCGGCTTGGCGCCACACCGTCTCGGACTGCGGCTCGACCCCGGCGACGCTCTCGAAGATGGCGACCGCGCCGTCGAGCACCCGCAGGCTCCGCTCCACCTCGATGGTGAAGTCGACATGGCCCGGGGTGTCGATGATGTTGATGCGGTGGTCGCGCCAGAAGCAGGTGGTCGCGGCCGAGGTGATGGTGATGCCCCGTTCCTGCTCCTGCTCCATCCAGTCCATGGTGGCGGCGCCTTCATGGACCTCGCCCATCTTGTGCGAGCGCCCGGTGTAATAAAGGATGCGCTCGGTCGCAGTGGTCTTGCCGGCATCGATGTGCGCCATGATGCCGATGTTGCGATAGCGCTCTAAGGGGGTGGTGCGTGCCATGACCCTGGTGCTCTCGTCTCGAGCCGCCGCCCCTTACCAGCGATAGTGCGAGAAGGCCCGGTTGGCCTCGGCCATGCGATGGGTATCCTCGCGTTTCTTGACCGCCGTGCCGCGGTTGGTGGCGGCATCCAAGAGCTCGCCACAGAGCCGCTCGGTCATGGTGTTCTCCGAGCGCGCCCGCGCCGTCGAGATCATCCAGCGGATGGCCAGCGCTTGGCGGCGCTCGAGGCGTACTTCGATCGGCACCTGGTAGGTGGCTCCGCCGACCCGCCGCGAGCGCACCTCGATCGTCGGCTTGACGTTCTCGAGCGCCTCATGGAAGACCTGCAGCGGATCCTGGCCGGTCTTCTTTTGGATCAGATCGAAGGCCCCGTAAACGATGGCCTCGGCCACCGATTTCTTGCCCGCGTACATCAGCGAGTTCATGAACTTGGTGACCACCTGGTCGCCGAACTTGGGATCGGGCAGAACCGCTCGTTTCTCGGCGGCGCGGCGACGGGACATCTCTTGCTTCCTCTATCCGGGCTCTACTTGGGCCGCTTGGCGCCGTACTTCGAGCGGCGCTGGCGGCGATCCTGGACGCCCTGGGTGTCGAGCACGCCGCGGATGATGTGATAGCGCACGCCCGGCAGGTCCTTGACACGGCCCCCACGGATCAACACCACCGAGTGCTCCTGCAGGTTGTGGCCCTCGCCCGGGATGTAGCTGGTGACCTCGAAGCCGTTGGTGAGCCTGACCCGCGCCACCTTACGGAGCGCCGAGTTCGGCTTCTTGGGCGTGGTCGTGTAGACCCGGGTGCAGACCCCTCGTTTCTGCGGGCAGGCCTCCATCGCCGGCACCTTGTTGCGCGGCAACGGCGACTTGCGCGGCTTGCGGATCAATTGGTTGATCGTCGGCATCTCATTCCTTTGGCGTTTCTTGCCGCGTACGCGACAACCACGGCCGCAGGTGACGATGCGTCACCCGCCCTCGGGTTGGTTTCGCCCACCCGCGGGGCCTAGCGTGTCTGTTCCACCTTAATTCAATGGCGCAGCGTCTAGGCCGGCCGCCTACCACCTGCACCCCTCCGAAGAGGGCCGCATACTAGTAACGCCCCCCCCACCCGTCAAGTCCAAAAAGGAGCGGTTTTTCCTTTATTTCCAACGCTCACCGAGCCAGCCGAAAAGTCGGGAATGAGCTTGCCGGGGAGCGCCGCGCGGGCGCCAGAACGCGCTGGCGACGCCGCCCCCTCAGTCCTCGACCGGCACTTCCTCCGCCGCGGCCGCGGCCGCGGCCTCGGCGGCGGCCAGCTCCGCCGCCTTCTCGAGCTCGGCCTCGATCTCCTGGTCGCGGCGCATCGCGACCTCCTTGAGCCGGTTCATCATCGCCCCGGTGCCGGCCGGAATGAGGCGGCCGACGATGACGTTCTCCTTGAGGCCGGCGAGGTCATCGACGCGGCCCGAGACGGCGGCCTCGGTCAGCACGCGGGTGGTTTCCTGGAACGATGCCGCCGAGATGAAGGAGCGCGTCTGCAGCGACGCCTTGGTGATGCCGAGCAGCACCGGGCTGGCGGTGGCGGCGGTGCCGCCCTCCGCCGTGAGCTTTTCGTTGGTGTCTTCGAACTCGATCTGGTCGATCTGCTCGCCGATCAGGAACGTGGTGTCGCCGGGATCCTCGATCTCGACCTTCTGCAGCATCTGGCGGCAGATCACCTCGATATGCTTGTCGTTGATCTTGACGCCCTGCAGCCGGTAGACCTCTTGAATTTCGTTGACCAGATAGGTGGCGAGGGCCTCGACCCCCATGACCTTGAGGATGTCGTGAGGCACCGGATTGCCGTCGAGCAACAGGTCGCCCCGCTGCACGAAGTCGCCCTCCTGGACGCTGATGTGCTTGCCCTTCTGCACCAGGTACTCGGTGGGCTCGCCTTTGCCGTCCTCGGGCCTGACGATGATGCGCCGCTTGGATTTGTAGTCCTTGCCGAACTCGATGCGGCCGTCGCACTCGCTGATGATGGCGTGATCCTTCGGTCGCCGCGCCTCGAACAGCTCGGCGACCCGCGGCAGGCCGCCGGTGATGTCGCGGGTCTTCGTCGACTCGCGGGGGATTCGGGCCAGCACGTCTCCGGCGTGGACCTCGGCGCCGTCGTCGACCGACAGGATGGCGTCCATCGACAGGAAGTAGCGGGCCTCGAGCCCGTTGGCCAGGGTCACCACCTCGCCCTTGTCGTCGCGCAGCGTGATGCGCGGTCGCAGATCCGAGCCCTTGGGCTGCTGCTTCCAATCCATGACCACGCGGTTCGAGATGCCGGTCGTCTCGTCGACGATCTCGCGCATCGACATGCCCTCGACGAGGTCGACGTAGTTCACGATGCCCTCGCGCTCGGTGATGATCGGGATGGTGTAGGGATCCCACTCCGCGAGTTTCTGGTTCTTCTTGATGTGATCGTCTTTGTCGACGAACAGCCGCGCGCCATAGGGCACGCGGTGGCGCGCCTTATCGCGTCCGTTCTCGTCGACCAGCACGATCTCGCAGTTGCGTCCCATGACCACGGGCCGGCCGTCCGAGTCGATGACCACGTTGCGGTTGGAGATCCGCACCGTGGCGTCGATCGAGGCCTCGAAGCTGGTCTGTTCGGCGACCTGGGCGGTGCCGCCGATGTGGAAGGTGCGCATCGTGAGCTGGGTGCCGGGCTCGCCGATCGACTGGGCGGCGATCACGCCCACCGCCTCGCCCACGTTGACCGGGGTGCCGCGCGCGAGGTCGCGGCCATAGCACTTGCCGCAGACGCCGATGCGGCTCAGGCAGGTCAGCACCGAGCGGATCACCACCGATTCCACGCCCGCCGTCTCGATGCGGTCGACCGCGATCTCGTCGATCATGGTGCCGGCCTTCAACACCACCTTGCTCGACAGCGGGTCGACGATGTCGACGGCGGCGGTGCGACCGAGGATGCGCTCGTTGAGCGAGGCGATGATGTCGCCGCCTTCGACCACCTCCTTGACGCTAAGGCCTTCCTTGGTGCCGCAGTCGACCTCGACGATGATGCAGTCCTGCGCCACGTCGACCAGCCGGCGCGTCAGATAGCCCGAGTTGGCGGTCTTGAGCGCGGTGTCGGCGAGGCCCTTGCGGGCGCCGTGGGTGGAGTTGAAGTACTCCAGCACGGTGAGCCCTTCCTTGAAGTTCGAGATGATCGGGGACTCGATGATCTCGCCCGAGGGCTTGGCCATCAGGCCCCGCATGCCCGACAACTGCTTCATCTGCGCCGCCGAGCCGCGGGCCCCCGATTGGGCCATCATGTAGATCGAGTTGAGCTGATGCTCGCGCGAGGTCTTGGGATCTACGCCGGTCGACGAGATTCCCTTCATCATCTCGTCGGCCACCCGGTCGGTGCACTGCGACCAGGCGTCGATGACCTTGTTGTACTTCTCGCCCTGGGTAATGAGACCGTCGACGTACTGCTGCTGATAGCGCTTGACCAGCTCGCGGGTCTCCTCGACCAGCTTCTCCTTGGCCACGGGCACCACCATGTCGTCCTTGCCGAACGAGATGCCGGCCTTGCAGGCATAGGTGAAGCCGAGGTTCATCAGCCGGTCGGCGAACAACACCGTCTCCTTCTGCCCGCAATGACGGTAGACGACGTCGATCACCGCGCTGATCTCCTTCTTGCTCAGCAACTGGTTGATCATCTCGACCGGGACCTGGGGATGGCGCGGCAGCACCTCGGACAGCAGCATGCGGCCCGGCGTGGTGTCGAGGCGCTGGATCACCGGCTTGCTGTCCGCGTCGACCGTCAGGTAACGGCTGCCGATCTTGCTGTGGAGCGTCACCACCCCGTGCTCGAGGGCCAGCCGAATCTCGCCGATGCCCGAGAACACCATGCCTTCGCCGGGCTCGCCGACCCGTTCCATGGTCAGGTAGTAGAGGCCGAGAACGATGTCCTGGGAGGGGACGATGATCGGCTTGCCGTTGGAGGGGCTGAGGATGTTGTTGGTCGACATCATCAGCACGCGGGCCTCGAGCTGCGCCTCCAGCGACAGCGGCACGTGGACCGCCATCTGATCGCCATCGAAATCGGCGTTGAAGGCGGCGCACACCAACGGATGGAGCTGGATCGCCTTGCCCTCGATGAGGACCGGCTCGAAGGCCTGGATGCCGAGGCGGTGGAGGGTCGGGGCCCGGTTCAAGAGCACCGGGTGCTCGCGGATCACCTCCTCGAGGATGTCCCAAACCTCGGAGCGTTCCTTCTCGACCATCTTCTTGGCCATCTTGACGGTCGCTGCCATGCCGCGCTTCTCGAGCTGGGCGTAGATGAAAGGCTTGAACAGCTCCAGCGCCATCTTCTTGGGCAGGCCGCACTCGTGGAGCTTGAGCTCGGGCCCGACCACGATCACCGAGCGGCCCGAGTAGTCGACCCGCTTGCCCAACAGGTTCTGGCGGAAGCGGCCCTGCTTGCCCTTGAGCATGTCCGAAAGCGACTTCAGCGGTCGCTTGTTGGCGCCGGTAATGACCCGACCGCGCCGCCCGTTGTCGAACAGCGCGTCCACCGCCTCCTGCAGCATCCGCTTCTCGTTGCGCACGATGATGTCGGGCGCGCGGAGCTCGATCAGCCGCTTCAGCCGGTTGTTGCGGTTGATCACGCGGCGATAGAGATCGTTGAGATCCGAGGTCGCGAAGCGACCGCCGTCGAGCGGCACCAGGGGACGCAGCTCGGGCGGGATAACCGGGACCACGGTCAGGATCATCCACTCGGGATGGTTGCCCGAGGCGATGAAGGCCTCGATCACCTTGAGCCGCTTGGCGAGCTTCTTGGGCCGCGCCTCGCCGGTCGCCTCGGCGAGCTCGGCGCGCAGCGTGTTGCGCTCGACCTCGAGGTCGAGCTGGCCCAGCAAGTCGCGGATCGCCTCGGCCCCGATGCCGGCGGTGAAGGCGTCCTCGCCGTAGTCGTTATGGGCCTCGGTGTACTGCTCCTCGGTCATCAGCTGACGGTGCTTGAGCGGCGACAGGCCGGGCTCGATGACGACGAAGTTCTCGAAGTAGAGCACCCGCTCGAGCTCTTTGAGCGTCATGTCGAGGAGCAGGCCGATGCGCGAGGGCAGCGATTTCAAGAACCAGATGTGCGCCACCGGCGAGGCCAGCTCGACGTGACCCATGCGCTCGCGACGAACCTTGGAGAGCGTCACCTCGACGCCGCACTTCTCGCAGATGATGCCGCGGTACTTCATCCGCTTGTACTTGCCGCACAGGCACTCGTAGTCCTTCACCGGCCCGAAGATGCGGGCGCAGAAGAGGCCGTCCCGCTCGGGCTTGAAGGTGCGATAATTGATGGTTTCGGGCTTCTTGATCTCGCCGAAGGACCAGGAGTTGATGGTCTGCGGGCTGGCGATCGAGATCTTGATTTCATCGAAACTCTGGGTCCCGATCGGCTGGCCGAAAATGTTCATCAACTCGTTCATCACCGTGTGCTCCTCGCTTCTTCTTCCGACACCGCCCCGGGGACGGTGGAACTCGGGTGCGGCTCGAGCGCCTTGCTCGGCGTCGCGCCGCGCCGCCTCCGCTAGTAGTTGTGCTGCGACAGCTCGACGTTGAGGCCGAGCGATCGCAACTCCTTGACCAAGACGTTGAACGACTCTGGAATGCCGGCCTCGAAGGACTCGTTGCCGCGCACGATGGCCTCGTAAACCTTGGTGCGGCCGGCGACGTCGTCGGACTTCACGGTCAGCATCTCCTGCAGCGTGTAGGCGGCGCCGTAGGCCTGCAACGCCCACACCTCCATCTCGCCGAAGCGTTGGCCGCCGAACTGCGCCTTGCCGCCAAGGGGCTGCTGGGTGACCAGGCTGTAGGGGCCGATCGAGCGGGCATGAATCTTGTCGTCGACCAGGTGGTGCAGCTTCAACATGTAGATGTAGCCGACCGTAACCTTGCGATCGTAGGCCTCTCCGGTGCGACCGTCGTAGAGCGTCACCTGGCCCGAGGTGTCGAGACCGGCACGCTCCATGATTTCGACGATATCGTGCTCGTCGGCGCCGTCGAAGACCGGCGTCGCCACCGGCACCCCCTTGGTCAGGTTGCCGGCCAGCTCCAAGAGCTCGTCGTCGTCGAGCCCGGCGATGCTCTCCTTGAAGTGCTTGTCGCCGTAGATCGATTTGAGGGTGCGCTTCAACTCCTCGCGCTTGCCGTTCCGCCTCAACCTTTCGACCACCTCGCCGATCTGACGGCCGACGCCGGCCGAGGCCCAGCCCAGGTGGGTTTCGAGGATCTGCCCCACGTTCATGCGCGAGGGCACGCCGAGGGGGTTGAGCACGATGTCGACCGGTGTGCCGTCGTCGAGGTAGGGCATGTCCTCCATCGGCAGGATCTTCGAGATCACGCCCTTGTTGCCGTGGCGGCCGGCCATCTTGTCGCCGGGCTGCAGCTTGCGCTTCACGGCGACGAAGACCTTGACCATCTTGAGCACGCCCGGCAGCAGCTCGTCGCCGCGCTGGAGCTTCTCGACCTTGTTCTCGAAGCGCGCCTGGAGCCGCGCGTTGGCCTCGTCGAACTGGGCCTTGAGCTGCTCGATGTCGGCCATCGCCTTCTCGTTCTTGAGCACGATCTGCCACCACTGCCCCTGGGTCAGCTCCGAGAGCGAGGCCTCGGTCACCTTGCCGCCGCGCTTCAAGCCCTTGGGCCCGCTGACCGCCACCTTGGCCGAGAGAAGCTCCTTGAGCCGGGCGTAGATGTTGCGCTCGAGGATGGCGCGCTCGTCGTCCTGGTCCTTGGCCAGACGTTCGATCTCGTCGCGCTCGATGGCCAACGCCCGCTGGTCCTTGTCGACGCCGCGGCGCGAGAACACGCGGACCTCGACCACGGTGCCGGATACGCCCGGCGGAACCCGTAGCGAGGTGTCGCGCACGTCCGAGGCCTTTTCACCGAAGATGGCCCGCAGCAACTTCTCCTCGGGCGTCATCGGCGACTCGCCCTTGGGCGTGATCTTGCCAACCAGGATGTCGCTCGGGTTGACCTCGGCGCCGATGTAGACGATGCCCGCTTCGTCCAGGTTCCTGAGCCCGTCCTCGCCGACGTTGGGAATGTCGCGGGTGATCTCCTCCTGGCCGAGCTTGGTGTCGCGCGCCATCACCTCGAACTCCTCGATGTGGATCGAGGTGAAGATGTCCTCCTTGACGATGCGCTCCGAGATCAGGATCGAGTCCTCGAAGTTGTAGCCGCCCCAGGTCATGAAGGCGACCAGCACGTTGCGGCCCAGCGCCAGCTCGCCGAGGTCGGTGCTGGGACCGTCGCCGATGATGTCGCCGACCTGCACCATGTCGCCCACCTTGACCAAGGGCCGCTGGGTGATGCAGGTGTTCTGGTTCGAGCGCTGGAACTTGAGCAGGTTGTAGATGTCGACGCCCGGCACCGAGAGGTCGGTCTCCTCGCTCGCCCGCACCACGATGCGGGTGGCATCGATCTGCTCGACCACGCCCGAGCGGCGGGCGATGATGGTGACCCCCGAATCGCGCGCCACCACTTCCTCCATGCCGGTGCCGACGAGCGGCGCCTCGGTCTGGATCAAGGGCACCGCTTGGCGCTGCATGTTGGAGCCCATCAGGGCGCGGTTGGCGTCGTCGTTCTCGAGGAACGGGATCAGCGCCGCCGCCACCGAGACCAGCTGCTTGGGCGAGACGTCGATGTAATCGATCTCCCGGGGCGGCACCATGGTGAAATCGCCGGCCTTGCGGCAGCTCACCAGGTCGGCCTCGAAGCGGCCGCGCTTGTCGAGTTGGGCATTGGCCTGGGCGATGGTGTACTTGCCTTCGTCCATCGCCGACAGGTAGACCACCTCGTCGCTCACCTTGCCGTTGGCGACCAGGCGGTAGGGGCTTTCGATGAAGCCGTACTGGTTCACCCTGGCGTAAGTCGCGAGCGAGTTGATGAGCCCGATATTAGGCCCTTCCGGGGTCTCGATCGGACAAATTCGGCCGTAGTGGGTGGGGTGGACGTCGCGCACCTCGAAGCCGGCGCGCTCGCGCGTCAGCCCGCCCGGCCCCAGCGCCGAGAGGCGCCGCTTGTGGGTGATCTCGGAGAGCGGGTTGGTCTGGTCCATGAACTGGGAGAGCTGCGACGAGCCGAAGAACTCGCGCACCGCGGCGGCCGCCGGCTTGGCGTTGATCAGGTCGTGCGGCATCACGGTGTCGATCTCGACCGAACTCATGCGCTCGCGGATCGCCCGCTCCATCCGCAGCAGCCCGATGCGGTACTGGTTCTCCATCAGCTCGCCGACCGAGCGTACCCGGCGGTTGCCGAGATGGTCGATGTCATCGATCTCGCCACGGCCGTCCTTGAGCTCGACCAGCGTCTTGATCACGGCGAGGATGTCCTCGGGCCGCAGCACGCGGATCGAATCGTCGCCGTCGAACCCCAGCCGCGCCGCCAGCTTGACCCGGCCCACCGCCGACAGGTCGTAGCGGTCGGAATCGAAGAACAGGCTTCGGAACAGGGCCTCCGCGGTCTCCACGGTCGGCGGCTCGCCCGGCCGCATGACGCGGTAGATGTCGATCAGCGCGCTATCCTTATTGTTGTTCTTGTCGATCACCATGGTGTTGCGGATGTAGGCGCCGATGGTGACGTTATCGACGTCGAGCACCGGCAGCTCGGCGATGGCCGCCTCCTCGAGGCTGGTGACCAGCTCCTCGTTGAGCTCGTCGCCGGCCTCGACCAGAATCTCGCCGCTCTTGTCGTTGATGAGGTCCTGACCGACGTAGGCGCCGCTGAGATGCTCCGAGCTGACCAGCAGCTCCTTGAGACCCTGCTTGACCAGCTTTTGCGCCTGGCGGGGCGTCATCTTGGTGCCCGCCTCGGCCATCACCTTACCGTTCTTGGCGTTGACCAGATCGCGGTTGATGCGCACCCCACGCATGCGGTCGGGCTCGAAGGCCGTGCGCCAGCCGCTCTTCTTGTCCCGTTTGTAGACCACCATGCGATAGAAGAAGTCGAGGATCTCCTCACCCGTCATTCCGAGGGCGTAGAGCAGCGTCGTCACCGGCAGCTTGCGGCGGCGGTCGATGCGCACGTAGACGATGTCCTTGGCGTCGAACTCGAAGTCGAGCCACGAGCCGCGGTAGGGGATGACGCGGGCGGTGAACAGGAACTTGCCCGAGGAATGGGTCTTGCCCTTGTCGTGATCGAAGAAGGCTCCGGGCGAGCGATGCATCTGGCTGACGATCACCCGCTCGGTGCCATTGATGACGAAGGTGCCGTTGTTCGTCATCAACGGCATGTCGCCCATGTAGACGTCCTGCTCCTTGATATCGAGGACCGACTTCGCTTCGGTCTCGGGGTCGACCTCGAAGACGATGAGCCGCAGCGTCACCTTCAGCGGCGCGGCGTAGGTCAGGCCCCGTTGCTGGCATTCCTCGACATCGTACTTGGGGGCTTCGAACTGGTACTTGACGAACTCCAGGAGCGCGCTCTCGGAGAAGTCGGAAATCGGAAACACCGACTTGAACACCGCCTGCAGACCGCCGTCCTCGCGCCGCTCCGCGGGCACGTGCATCTGCAAGAACTGCTCGTAGGAGTTGCGTTGCACCTCGATCAAGTTGGGCATCGAGGTGACCGGCGGAATGCGGCCAAAGTTCTTGCGTATCCGCTTACGACCAGTAAAGGACAGTGCCATGCCTGCTCCTTAAACGTTTAGTGCTTCAGTGCGGCGGCGGCCGGCTCCCCCAGCTTTCACCGGCCCCAGCGCGTCGCCGACGCGCCGCGCCCTCGGGGTGGAACGCCCTCGCCCGGCCCCCGGCGCGGTCACCGGTAGCTTCGACGCGTCACTTGATCTCCACCGTGGCTCCGGCGGCCTCGAGCTGCTCCTTGAGCTTGGCCGCTTCTTCCTTATTGACCCCTTCCTTGACCTCGCTGGGCGCCGCCTCGACCAGGTCCTTGGCCTCCTTGAGGCCGAGGCCGGTCATGGCGCGGACTTCCTTGATGACGTTGATCTTCTTTTCGCCGTACGAGGCGAGGAGAACGGTGAACTCGGTCTGCTCCTCCTCCTCCGCCGCCTCAGCGGCGCCCGCGGCGGGCCCCGCTGCGACGGCCACCGGGGCCGCCGCCGAGACGCCCCACTTCTCCTCGAGCAGCTTCGACAGGTCGGCCGCCTCGATGACGGTCAAGCCGGAAAGCTCCTCGGCAATCTTTTCCAAATCAGCCATTGCACTTACTCCTGGGTTCGAACTGTTCGGGTCACGATCGAGCGGGCCTCAGACCGCCTCCGCCTCCTCGCGCGCGCGGGCGCCAAGGACGCGGGCCATCTGAACGGCCGGCGCCTGCAGCACGGCGGCCACTCGGGTCGCCGGGGTGCCGAGCAGGGCGATGAGCTGAGCCCTCAGCCCGTCGAGCGAGGGCAACGCGGCCAGCGCTTCGACGCCGCTCTCGTCGAGCACGGTTTCCCCCAGGGCGCCGCCGACCACGACCAATTTGTCGTTAAGCTTGGCGTACCCCACCGCCGCCTTCGCCGCCGCTACCGGATCGTCCGAGAAGGCGATCGCCGTCGGACCGGTGAACAGCTCGCTGAGCGGCTCGTAGGGGGTGCCCTGAAGGGCGAGACGGGTGAGCCGATTCTTGGTCACTCTGAAGCTGGCCCCGGCGTCCTTCATGCGCCGGCGCAGGTCGAGAGCCTCGGCCGCCGAGATGCCGCGGTAGTGGGTCACCACCACCAGGCCAGCGTCCGAAATGGTCCGGTTCAGGTCCGCGACCAGCTCTTCCTTTTGAGCTCGATCCACTCCTCGTCTCCGACATTGGGGCCGGTATCGGGCACCTCGCCCTGACCGTCCCCGGCTGCGTTGGGACCCGCCCGGCGAGCGCACGGATCCGGCTCGCCTGTCCCAGAGTTCGAACCGCTTGTCCGCCGCCGGATGTGGCGGGTGGCCCGGCGCGCCGGGCCCGGAGTCACGGCATCAACCTCTGTCTGTGCAGGCGGGCGACGCCTTTTAGCCGTCACGGCGAGCCGCTCCGGCGCCTGCAGTCTCGGACAGGTTCGAAGGCCCGGATCTGGTCCCGAACCCCCGCTTCCGCCGACCCTCGGGGACGGCGGAAATTCTCACAACTCTCCCGCCGGGGGCCCTTAGCCCCCGATCAGGCTGGGAACCTCGATCCTGATCCCCGGCCCCATGGTGGAACTGATCGCAATCTTCTTGACGTAGGTGCCTTTGACCCCGCTCGGCTTGGCCTTGACCACCGCGTCGACGAAGGCGCGCAGGTTCTCGAGGATGGCCTCCTCGCTGAAGCTCGCCTTGCCGATGCCGCCGTGCACGATGCCCGCTTTCTCGACCCGGAACTCGACCTGACCGCCCTTGACCGCGCCCACCGCGGCGCTCACGTCCTGGGTGACGGTGCCGAGCTTGGGATTGGGCATCAGGCCGCGCGGTCCCAGGATCTTGCCGAGCCGGCCCACCACCGACATCATGTCCGGGGTGGCGATGCACCGGTCGAAGGCGATCTCGCCACCCTGGATCCGCTCCGCCAGATCCTCGGCGCCGACCAGGTCGGCGCCCGCGGCCTTGGCCTCCTCGGCCTTGTCGCCCTTGGCGAAGACCGCCACCCGCACCACCTTGCCGGTGCCGTTGGGGAGCTGCATCGTGCCCCGCACCATCTGGTCGGCGTGACGCGGATCGACACCCAGGTTCATCGACACCTCGATGGTCTCGTCGAACTTGGTGCCGGCATGCTCCTTTACCAGCTTGACCGCGTCCGTGGCCCCGTAGTGGGCGCCTCTTTCGATGGCGTCCCACGCCTTGTTCAGTCGTTTGCCGGCACCGGCCATCGCTTTAGTCCCTCACCTCAATGCCCATCGAGCGGGCCGAGCCGGCGATCATCCTGGCCGCCCCCTCGAGGTCGTCGGCGTTGAGATCGGCCATCTTGGCCTTGGCGATCTCGCGCGCCTGTTTCATGGTGATGTAGCCCACGGTCTCGCGGCCCGGCTCGTTGGCGGCCTTGTCGAGCTTCGCCGCCTTTTTGATGTAGTACGAGGCCGGCGCCGTTTTCGTCTCGAAGGTGAACGAGCGGTCGGTGTAGACCGTGACCACCGTGGTAATCGGCATGCCCTGCTCCAGGCCCTGGGTTTGAGCGTTGAAGGCCTTGCAGAACTCCATGATGTTGACGCCGCGCTGACCCAGGGCGGGGCCGATCGGCGGCGACGGGTTGGCCTGCCCGGCGGGCACCTGAAGCTTTATGTATCCGTCGATCTTCTTCGCCATGTCAGTTCCCGAGCGCTTGCCCGCCTAGCCGATCTTGCCACCGCCCGCCGTCAGGCTCCGGCGCCGGAGACGCCCCGACCGGGGCGCCGGCGCGGGGGCCGCCGTCAGACCTTCTCCACCTGCGAATACTCGAGCTCCACCGGGGTCGGGCGGCCGAATATCGACACCGCCACCTTGAGCCGAGCCCTTTCCTCGTCGACGTCCTCCACCAGACCGTTGAACGAGGTGAAGGGGCCGTCGCAGACCCGGACCTGCTCGCCGATCTCGAAGGTGATGGAAGGCTTGGGCCGCTCCACCCCCTCCTGGACCTGGCGCAAGATGCGGTCGGCCTCGGCCTCGGTGATGGGCGAGGGCTTGTGGCCGGTGCCCAGGAAGCCCGTCACCTTGGGCGTGTTCTTGACCAGGTGATAGCTCTCGTCCGTCATCTCCATCTTGGCCAGGACGTAGCCCGGGAAGAACTTGCGTTCCGAGCTGATCTTCTGGCCCCGGCGCATCTTCACCACCTCCTCGGTGGGCACCAAGATCTCCTCGAAGAGCTCGCCCATGCCCTTGGACTGGGCCTGCTCGCGCATCGACTGGGCGACCTTCTTCTCGAAGCCCGAGTAGACGTGCACGATGTACCAGCGCTGCCCCATCGCGTTAGCTTCCGAGCCCCAGAACCAGGCGCACGCCGGCCGACAGGATCTGATCGACGGTGAAGAAGAACAGCGCCGCGCACATCACCATGATGAACACCATCAGCGTGGTCGTCGCGGTCTCCTTGCGCGTCGGCCAGGTGACCTTCGAGGCCTCCTGGCGCACCTGCTGGATGAACTCGCCCGGGTTCGTCTTCGCCATCGCAATCGTCTCGACTGTCTCGGCCGCGCCGTTCAAGCGCGGCGCTTGCGCGCGGGGCCACTTGCGGCGCTGGCAGGAGTGGAGGGATTCGAACCCCCAACCCCCGGTTTTGGAGACCGGTGCTCTGCCAATTGAGCTACACTCCTAGCTACCGGCCGCGACCACCGGCGCGCCTTGGCCGCCCACCGTCAACGGCCTCCGGATGGCGCGCCATCGCCTCGCTTTGAAATCAATCACGGCCGCGCTTCGCTCGATCTCATCCCCGCCGCGCTGCTACTCGATGATCGAGGCGACGACGCCGGCGCCGACGGTGCGGCCGCCCTCGCGG
>CBDUZE010000024.1:0-65257 GCA_965371625.1 uncultured Alphaproteobacteria bacterium | reverse complement strand
AAGCCGTTCAGCCTGAAAGAGCTGGCGCGCACGATCGGCGATCTGGTCGGCGACAACGACCGGGATTGAGCTTCGCGGCGCCCCCCGCCATCGACGCGAAAGGCACCTCGAAAGGAGCGCACGGTTTTCGAGGCGTTTAGGCATTCGACAGTGCCTCAACATACGTATCGAGCCCAAGAACTGACTTTGCTTCACCTCGGTCGGAACCTCTGCTTGGGGTCACCTGCGGACCTTGGCGGGGCGGTCAGGAAGGTCTGCTGCCCGAGGTGAAGCGGAAGAAATCGAGGGCGAAGCGGACATCCGGGCTTTGAGGTCGGCTCTTGGGGGCGAAGCGGTCGTGGCAGCACCCTGGCCAGAACTTCGCTTCCTAGCCGAGGCTGTTGAAGAACTATTTTCGGGCCGCTCGCGCGCAAGATTGATTCGCGCACAGCTCAGTCAGAGCAAGAATGATTCACCGGGGCCCCCGTTTCGATTCCATCGTTGCGCCGAGGCAGTCGCCGCCGGAGTTCTTCAACACCTTCAGCCAAGAGGCGACATTCGGGCCTGCCGTCAGCGCGCGTAGATTCCTCCTTCATTCGCCGCTAAGCTCCCCGGCAGGGAGGATACCGATGGAGCGTCGTCTCGCCGCCATCTTGGCCGCCGACGTGGTCGGCTACGCGCGGCTGATCAGGGCTGACGAGGAAGGCACTCTCACGGCCCTCAAGGCACTGCGTGCCGATCTCATCGACCCCAAGATCGCTGAGCACCACGGGCGGATCGTCAAGCTGATGGGTGATGGCATGCTGGCGGAGTTTCCGAGCGTCGTGGATGCGGTACGCGCCGCCGTGGAGACACAGCAGGCGGTCGCCGAACGCAATTCGGACTTACCTGAAGACAAGCGGATTGAGTTTCGGGTCGGTATCAACCTCGGCGACGTGGTGATCGACGGAGATGACATCCACGGCGACGGCGTGAATATAGCGGCACGGTTGGAGGGCCTTGCTGAGCCTGGAGGGTTGTGCGTTTCGGGCGGGGTCTACGAACAGGTTCGCGACCGCATCGACGCCCCGTTCGAGGACATGGGCGAGCAGGAGGTCAAGAACATCGACAGACCGGTCCATGTATGGCGCTGGGTTACGGACCGAGCAGCTGTGGCGGACGAGCCCACCGGGGCGGACGAGCCCCAATCGTTGCCCGATGAGCCATCCATCGTCGTTCTGCCATTCACCAACATGTCCGGCGATCCAGAGCAAGAATACTTCTCCGACGGTATTACCGAAGACATCATCACCGATCTCTCCAAGCTTTCAGGCTTGTTCGTGATCGCGCGCAACTCGGCCTTCGTCTACAAGGGCCAGACCTTCAACGTGGCCACGGTATGTGCCGAGCTCGGTGTCCGCTTTGCACTCGAAGGAAGCATCCGCAAAGCTAGCAATCGCGTGCGTATCAACGCCCAGTTGATCGAGGCCGAGCGCGGCGGCCACCTCTGGGCTGAGCGTTACGACCGCGATCTGACGGATATCTTCGCCGTGCAGGATGAGGTGACAGCAAACATCGTACAGGCCCTGTCCGTCACCCTGCGCGAAGAGGAAAAGCGCCGGATCGGTCAAAGGGGAACCGAAAATCTAGCTGCTTATGAACTTATGCTACGTGGCCGCGAACTGTTTTTGCGCGGGCAAAATGAGGATACGAAGCTGGCCAAAGAAATTCTTGATCAAGCTGTCGAAGCCGACCCAAGCTTCGGTCCAGCGTACGCTTATCTCGCGCAAGTTCACGCGATCGACTACGTCAACGGTTGGAGCGAAGATCCACAGGCCTCCCTCAGACACGCCCATGATCTGGCGAAGCGCGGCGCCGAACTCATGCCCGACGACGCCCATGTTCACATTGCCTTGGGGAGCACGTTTCTTTGGCTGCGTCGACACGACGAAGCCATTGCGGAAGCCGAGCGTGCAGTGGAACTCGATCCCAATTATGCCCATGGCCTGTTTGAGCTCGGCTTTTTCTTCCAATATGCAGGCCGCGCCGACGAATCCCTCGATTACTTTGAGCGGGCGGTACGGCTGGATCCCCACCATTCGGCGGCGTTTCTGCATTTTATGGCACAAGCGTATTTTCAACTGGGCCGTTACGATGAGGCCGTTGAATTCCTGCAGCGCCGACTTGTTCGTAACCCGCAATCTGATTCATCGCGGATGCTGCTGGCGTCTTGCTATGGCCATATGAACAGACATGATGAGGCCAGAGTTGTCTGGAGCGAGATCAAGGCGATAAATCCTGAATTCTCACTCGACCAACGACGCGAAGTCTTGCCCTACAAGAACTCGGAAAGCTTCGAACAGATCGTCGACGGCTTACACAAGGCCGGACTGCCGGAATGACCGCTTGGGGTCAAGTGCAGACGAACGGCGGCATCGTCAGGAAGGTCCGCTCCCGGAGGTGAAGCTGACGAAATCGGCTGAAAAGCAGACATCGCGCCTCGATGTCGGCTTACCAGCCCCGGGGGATCGCCCTCGCCATCCAGGACAGACCTGAGCGGCCTGGGGAAGGGCGATAGTCGCGCGTGGGTCGGGTCGGCGCCCGTATGCCACATCTACGCGGCGGGCCGCAGCGGGATGCGCAGGGGCGGGGTTAAACAAGTCATGTAACGGCCCCGCGATTTGGACCTGCGGGATGTGGCTCCATGGGGTTGACGGTCTGTGCTTTCCGTTATTCCACGCCTGGCCGTCATCTGCCGCCCATTCATGTTGCCAAGTGAAGCCCCGTACAAACCACAACTTAACCACGTGGTTGGGAAAACAGGACCATGTGCAAGAGCGTATGTGGTTGATTCAATGTCGGTTCTTGGTATCGCTTGTTCTGAGCCTGTGATTTCGGGAGGCAGGGGCTCCCGGTTCGAATCCGGGCACTCCGACCATTCCAATGCTTTGAAAAGAAACGGCTTGCGGCGCTACAGTGTGCCGGAGCCCGTTTTCGATGGCGGCGCCGACGCGCCCGTCATCGCCAGCACGGAGGTGTGAGAATGGACCGCATGACCGACAAGAGCGCGCTCCTGTTCTCGGTCGAGGAGTACCGGGGCCGGGTGGCGCGACTGCGCGAGGTCCTGGATGCGCGCGGCATCGACGTCTACCTCGGCGCGGTGCCCGAGAACATGCACTACTTCACCGGCTTCGATCCGGCCGGGATCTGGTTCTACTACCAGCATTTCTGCGCCGCGCCCAAGCGCGACGAGGTGGTCCTCCTGGCCCACAAGGCGGAGTCGGAGCTCGCCCGCACCGGCTGCTGGATCGACGACATCCGGGTCTGGAGCCACGGCGAGGACCCGCTGGCCCGGACCCTCGAGATCCTCGAACACATGGGCCTCCCGGAGAACGGCCGTCTCGGCATCGAGCTCGGCCACTGGTCCTACACCATCGCCGACTACCGCCGTCTCGGGGCCGAGCTGCCGGGCGTCGAGATCGTCGACGTCACCGAGATCGGGCAGGAGATGCGCATGATCCACTCGGCGGCCGAGATCGCGCTCGTGCGCCATGCCGCCCGGTGCTCCGACATCGGCCTCGAGACCGCGTACGAGGTGATGCGCCCCGGGGTAGCCGAGTTCGAGGTCTATGCCCGGGTGCAGGAGGCGATGCACCGCTCGGGGAGCACCCACCAGCCCTTCCCGACGCTGCTGGGGACGGGGCCGCGCTCGGGCCTCTTCCACGGCATGCCCACCGACCGCGTGATCGAAGCGGGCGACGTGGTGATGATCGAGCTCTGGGGCACCCGCTATCGCTACACCGCGAACATCCCGCGCACCGTGGTCGTCGGCAAGGCGGACGAGGGCTTTCGCCGCGCCTACGAGATCGTCAAGGGGGCCTTCGAGACCGCCTTCGCGGCGATGAAGCCCGGCGTGCCGGTGGCCGAGATCGATCGCATCTCGCGGCAGGCGCGCGGCGGCTTCGACGAGTACTTCCCGGCCCGCACCGGCTTCGGGGTGGGCCTCAACTTCAGCCTCTTGCCCTTCCCCAGCCTCCTGGTCGGCGCCCCTCACGTTCTCGAGCCGGGCATGATCTACTCGCTCGAGCCCTCGATCTCCCAGTACCAGGGGACGTCGATCATTCTCGGCAACATCATCCTCATCACCGAGGACGGAGCCGAGCGCCTGAGCCACACCGACAACGACCGGTACGAGCTGACCTAACCGGGCCGACCCGCGCGTGGAGCCGACCATGAGCGACAATGAGATCCGCCGACGGCTTGCGGGCAAGGTCCAGACCGTCCTCGGTCTGATCGAGCCCGCGGCGATGGGGACCACGATCACCCACGAGCACCTGCTGGTCGACGAGGCCCACCTCTACCACGAGCCCGAGGACGAGGAGGCGCGCAAGACCTTCCACGCCCCGCTCGACATGGCGACGCTCAGCCGCATGTACTACGCCGGCCACGACAACCTGGACAGCACCACGGTGCTCGACGAGGCGCTGGCGATCGAGGAGGCGATGCACTACAAGCGCGCCGGCGGCGGCACCCTGGTCGAGGTCACCCCGATCGGCATCGCCCGCGATCCCGAGGGCCTCCGGCGCATCGCCAGGGCCACCGGCCTCCATGTCATCATGGGCTGCTCGTACTACGTCGCCCAATCCCTGCCCCCGACGGTCGACGAGATGAGCGAGGACGAGATCACGCAAGTCATTTGCGCCGAGATCTTCGCCGGCGCCGACGGCACCGAGATCCGCCCCGGCCTGATCGGCGAGGTCGGCTGCAGTTGGCCCCTCATGGCGGTCGAGCGCAAGGTCCTGAAGGCCTCGGCACGGGCCCAGCGCCTGAGCGGCGCGCCGCTCATGGTCCATCCTGGCCGCAACGACGAGGCGCCGCGGGAGATCGTCGCGATCCTGAGCGATGCCGGCGCCGATCTCGAGCGCACCATCATCTGCCACATCGACCGCACCATCTTCGAGGAGGCCAAGCTGGTGCGGCTGGCGGAGAGCGGCGTGGTGCTGGAGTACGACCTCTTCGGCCACGAGCACTCGCACTACGTCCACAATCTCGACGTCGATCAGCCCAACGACGCCGAACGCCTGCGCTGGCTGCGTTTTCTCATCGACCAGGGCTTCGGCAAGCAGATCGTGATCTCGCAGGACTGCGACAACAAGATCTACCTGCGCAGGTACGGGGGCTGCGGCTACGCCCACATCGTCGAGAACGTGGTGCCCAGGGCGCTGAGGCGCGGCTTCACCCGCGACGAGCTCGACACCATCCTGATCGCGACGCCGAAACGGCTCTTTACCTTCGCCTCGCCCGAGGGCTAAAGCGGTTCCGCTTTGATCGGACCCGCTCTAGCGTCTTGTCGCTCACGGCAGCGGACCCGAGGGTCCGCGCCTGCGCGGGCGCGCCGGGCGACCGGCGGGCCGCAGTCGCGGCCTGAGAGCGATTCCAGG
Source organism: uncultured Alphaproteobacteria bacterium (assembly GCA_965371625.1). Lineage (GTDB taxonomy): Bacteria > Pseudomonadota > Alphaproteobacteria > CBDUZE01 > CBDUZE01 > CBDUZE01. The sequence goes on along the minus strand of CBDUZE010000024.1, from coordinate 59,858 downwards.
CGACCTGGAATCGCTCTCGGGCGAGGGGCCGGCCGTCGCATCTCAGGATCGCCGCTCGCCCGGCCGGACGATGGTCTCGAGCTTGCGCAGCCGCACCCTGTCCCCGGCCGCGACGCCGAGCACCCGGCGGCCAAAGGCGTCGAGCGGGAGCGCCTCCTCGGGCGCCCCGCCATCGAGCCTCACCCAGGCCCGAAGCGGGGCCGCGTGGCGGCCGATGAGCTCGACCAGATCGCCATCCTCGAGGTCGAGGGTGGTGGCCAGCTCCGGCCTCAGGCGCAGGCGGCGCTGGCGCCCGCGGATGCCGTCGTAGGGCGGGCTCTCGTCCGGCGCAACCGCGAGCCGCGGCGTCTCCGCGGCCAGGCGCTCGCGGAGCGCGGTGGTCCCAGAGCTGTCGACGCCACCATCGTCGTTGAGGACGACGCCGTAGTCGATCGGCGCCCTCTCGGCCGAGACGTAGCCCGCGCGCACGTCCTCGGCGACCCGCTCGGGCTCGCGCGTCAGGGGATCGCCGTAACCGCCGCCGCCGGCCGACTGCATGACCACGATGTCGCCGCGGCGGATGGTGCGCCCGGTGGCCTTGCCGGGGGTCGCCAATTCGACCTCGGAACCATCGCTTTCGACCGCGACCCGGACCGGCGCGGCACTGCCGCCGCCCAGCACGCCGAACGGCGGGATCACGGCGCGGTCGCTCAACACCGAGTAAATGGCCTCGTCGTCGAGCAATCGCACCTCGCGGCTCATGCCGAGGCCGCCGCGCGAGGCGCCGGGGCCGCCCGAATCCGGGCGCAACACCGAGCGCTCCACCAGCAACGGCATCTCGTTCTCGAGCTGCTCCGCGGTATGGATCGAGCGGATGTTGCCGAAGTCGACATTGACGAAGGCGCTCGAGCCGTCGGCCTCTTCGAATCCGCCGTTGCCGCCCGCCGGAACCTCGACGTAGACGTAATCGCGATCGCGCCCGGTGTGGCGACCGCCGATCGAGTTCGGAAACGAGGTGCCGCTGAGGTCCCCCGACACCGCCTCGGGCACGATCTGCGAGAGACACCCCAGCATCACCGAGATCGCCCGCTTGCGCACCTCGCCATGGGCGCCGGCGGGGGCGTCGGGGCGGACGTCGACGATCGAGGCCTCGGGGGCCTCGAGCTTGATGGGCCGGAACACGCCGTGGTTGACCGCGCCGCCGGGATCGAGCGTCGACTTCAGCGCCACGAAGACGCCGGCTCCGGCGACGGCGAGCGAGGAATTGACGACCCCCGGCACCTGGGGATTGCTGCCCTCGAAGTCGGCGGTGACCTGGTCGCCATCGATGGTCAGCGCGAGGCGCATCAGCACCGGGTCGAAGCGGCCGTCGTCGTAGTACTCGAGGTAGTCCTCGTAGACGTAGGTGCCGTCGGGCAGGGTGGCGATGCACTCGCGCATGCGCGCCTCGCAGCGGTCGAGGTTGCGGGCCACGCATTCGAGCACCAGCTCGCGGCCGTATTTCCCGAACAGCTTGCGCAGGCGCTGCTCGGCGACGCTGCAGGCGCCCATCATCGCCTTGAGGTCGCCGAGGCGATGCTCGGGCAAGCGCATGTTGCACTGGATCAGCGCCATCACCGCGCGATTGGGCACGCCGCGCTCATAAAGCTTGATCGGCGGAATGCGCAGGCCCTCCTGGAAGATGCTGGTGGCGAGGCCCGAGTAGCTGCCCGGCGTCATCCCGCCGACGTCGGCCCAATGGGCGCGGACGGCGGGCAGGAGAATGAGCTCGTCGCCCTCGAACACGGGATAGAGCAGGGTCACGTCGTTGAGGTGGGTGCCGCCGCGGTAGGCATCGTTGAGGACGATGATGTCGCCGGGCTCGATGTCGCCCTCGAAGTCCTCCATCGCGCAGCGCACCGACCAGGGCATCGGGATAACGTGGCCGGGATGGTCCTCGGACTGCGCCACCATCTCGGCGGCGGCGTTGAAGAGGGCGCAGGAGAAGTCGTCGAGCTCGTAAATCACCGACGAGTACGAGGCGCGGATGATCGAGGCCCGCATCTCGCGCACGATCGAGATCAGCCCCTCGCACACCACCTCGAGGGTGATGGGATCGATCTCCGCGCTCATGGCCTGGTCGACCCCAGGGTGATCTCGCCATAGCGCCCGACCTCGGCGCTCCAGCCGGGCGGCACGACGGTGACGGCGCCCATCTCCTCGACGATGGCCGGGCCGGCGAAGCGGGCGCCGCGGGGCAGCCGCTCGCGGCGGTAGACCGGCGCCGGGCCCGCGCTGGCGGTGAAATGGACCGGCCGCTCCTCGGTTTGGGCCGCCTCGAGGGTGCCCGCCGAGGGCCAGTCGAAGAGCTTGGGCTTCTCGACCCGGCCGATCGCCGAGACCCGGAAGCTGACCACCTCGACGGCGTCGTCCATGCGGTAGCCGAAGCGACGCTCGTGAACCTGCTGAAACATTCGCTCGAGCTGCTCCGCGCTCTCGAGGCGCTGGTGGATCGGCACGATCAGGTCCCAGGACTGCCCGACGTAGCGCATGCCGCAGGCCCGTGTCGTGGTCACCAATTCCGCCGGCATGCCCTCCGCCAACAGGGCCTCGCGAGCGCGCTCTTCGATCTCGCCGAAGATTCGCTCGATGGTGTCGAGCCCGGCGCCTTCGAGCTCCAACAGATAGGTGCGGACGTGGTCGTGTCGGATGTCCGAGATGAGGGCGCCGAAGGCCGAGAAATTGCCCGGGCTCGGGGGCACCAGTATGTTCTCGATCTCGAGCTCCTCGGCGATGAAGGCGGCGTGCATGGGGCCGGCGCCGCCATAGGCGACGAGCGTGAAGTCCCGGGGATCGTAGCCCCGCGCGATCGAGATCTCCTTGATCGCGCTGACCATGCGGGCGACGGCGATCCTGATGATGCCGTCGGCGGCGCCACGGGCGTCGAGCCCGGCGATGCGCCCGCTGATGCGGCCCACCGCGCGGGCCGCCAGGTCCTCGCGCAGGGCAAGGCTGCCCGCCAGCTTGAGCTTGGCCGAGAGCCTTCCTAGCAGGAGGTTGGCGTCGGTCACCGTGGGCTCGGTCCCGCCGGCGCCGTAACAGGCAGGCCCGGGCGCGGCGCCGGCGCTGCGCGGTCCCACCTTGAGGATATCGCCGCTCTCGACCCAGGCGATGCTGCCGCCGCCGGCGCCGACGCTGACGATCTCGATCTGTGGCGCGCGGATGGGGTAACCTTCGATGTACTGGTCGGTGGTGACCGGCGCCTCCAGGTTCTCGATCAGGCAGACGTCGGTGCTGGTGCCGCCCATGTCGTAGGTGATCAGGTTCTCAAGGCCGAGCAGCGCGCCGAAGTGCCGCGCCGCGGCGACGCCGCCGGCCGGTCCCGAGAGCACCGTCTGCACTGGAAGGCGCGCCGCGCGCTCGGCCGTCACGATGCCGCCGCTCGAGATCATCAGATAGACCGCGCGAGCGTAGCCGCGCTGCCGCAGCAGGTCCGTGAGAGTAGCCAGGTAACGGGCGGTCAAGGGCCCGATGTAACAATTGAGCGCGGTGGTGTTGAAGCGCTCGTACTCCCGCATCTCGGGCAGCACCTCGGTGGAGCTGCACACGAACCAGTCCGGCAACAGCTCGCGGAGGCGCTCCGTCGCGGCTTGCTCATGGGCCGGATTGGCGTAGCTGTGCAGGAAGCACACCGCGAGCGCGGCCGGCGCCTCGCCTTTCAGCGCCTCGGCCGCCGCGTCGACTTGCGCCAGGTCCAGCTCGATGAGCGCCGAGCCGTCCGCGCCGAGCCGCTCGTCGATCTCGATGACCCGCCGGCGCGGCACCAGCGGCGGCGGCTTGAGGGTCTTGATGTCGTAGAGCGTCGATCGGTTGGTGCGCGCGATTTCGAGCGTATCCCGGAAACCGCGCGTCGTCAGCATCCACACCGCCGCGCCTTTGCGTTCCAGAATGGCGTTGGTCCCGGTGGTGAGGCCATGGACGAAGCGATCGACCTCGGCCAGCGCCACGTCGTTCTCCTCGATCGCGGCGAGCACCCCTTGGGCCGGGCTTTGGGGAGTCGACGCGGCCTTGGCCCAACGCAGCTCCCCGCTGTCGTCGTCGTGGAGCACGGCGTCGGTGAAGGTGCCGCCGACATCGACCCCGATCATGCGCATCGCGACCTGCCCTCACCGCTCCGAGGCCGGTGGCTTGCCCCGCTGACGCGCGCGCTCATCCTCGCAACTCCTCGAGGATCTCGGCGCTGTGCTCGCCGAGCCGGGGCGCGGGCTTCTCGGGCTTGAGTCCGCGCTGGCCGATCGGAGAGGCGGCGAAGCGGAAGGCGGCGCCGTCCGCGCGCCTCACCTCCGAGATCATGTGCCGACTCTCGATCTGCGGCGAGGCCACCGCTTCCGCGACGCTGTTCACCGCCCCGCACGGGATGTCCGCGGCCTCGAGCGTCGTCAGCCACTCGGCCCGACGCCGGGAGCGGAAGATCGCCGTGAGCTCGGCCTCGAGCGCGGCGTGGTTGTCGAGCCGCGCCGCGGCCCTGGCGAAGCGTTGGTCGTCGATCAGCTCCTCGTGGCCAATGGCGCGACAGAGGCGCTCCCAGGTCGCGTCGCCCTCGGCCACCACGACGATCATCTTATCGGCGGTCGGGAAGGCCTGGAACGGCGCGACGGAGGGGTGCCTGGTGCCGAGCGGCCTGGGCACGTCACCGGCAATGAGATGGCGCGCCACCGCATTCTCGAGGAGCGCGAGCTGGCAGTCGAGCATGGCCACGTCGACCCGCCGGGCGCCGCCGCCGCGGTCGCGCTCGACGAGGGCCGCAAGAATATCGATCGCGGCAAACAGCGACGCCCCGATGTCGCCGATGGAGATGCCGGCGCGCGTCGCCGGGCCGCCATCGGGCCCGGTGATACTCATCAGGCCCCCCATGCCCTGCACCACGACATCGAAGGCGGGGCGCGCGCTCAAGGGACCGTCCTGCCCGAAGCCGCTGATCGAGGCGACGATCAGATCGGGATTGATCCGGGCCAGGCTGCGATCGTCGAAGCCGAGCCGGGCCAGCGCGCCGGGTCGGAAGTTCTCCACCAGGACGTCGGCTGAGCGCAGCAGCGCGCCGAAGGTCTCCTTGTCCTCGGACGACTTGAGGTCGAGCACGATGCTCCGCTTGTTGCGATTGACGCTGGCGAAGTAGACGCTCTCGCCATCGACGTGGGGGCCGGTGCCGCGGGCCGGATCGCCCCCGGGGCGCTCGACCTTGATGACGTCGGCGCCGAGGTGGCCCAGGATCCAGGTACAATAGGGCCCGGCCAGGTGCATGGTCAGGTCGATGATACGGATTCCCTCGAGCATGATCGCCTCTATCGTCCGCGGAAGACCGGCGTTCGGCGCTCGGCAACCGCCGCCAGGCCCTCCCTCAGGTCCTCACTGCCGTAGACCTCGCGGTAACAGGCCGCGGCCGTCTCCGCGGCCTCGAGGCCCGATTGCGCGGCCTCGACCAGCCGTTTCGAAGCCTTGACGGCAAGCGGCGCCGCGGCGGCGATCTCCTCGACCAGCCCGTCGACGACCTCGTCGAAGGCGTCCGCCGCCGCCACCACGTCGACCAGGTTCCACTCGGCGGCCTCGCGCGCCGTCAGCCGCCGTCCGGTGAAGAGCAGCAGCTTGGCCCGCGAGGGCCCCACCTGATCGACCAACAGGCGGTGTTCCCGCGGGCTCAACATGAGCCCGATCCGCGACACCGGGAAGCCGATCGCAACCGGCTCGCGCGCCACCCGGAGGTCGCAGGCGAGCGCGAGCAGGCAGCCGCCGCCGATGGCATGGCCTTGGATGCGGGCGACGATGGGGAGACGCGAGCCGCGCAACGCGTCGTAGAGCGCACCCACGCGGGCGTCGTAGTCGGCGGCGGCGGCGGGCGACTCCAGGGCCCGGGGGAGCTCGTCGAGGTCGGCGCCCGAGGCGAAGACGCCCTCGCCCGCCCCGGTCAACACCACGACCCGGACTTGCCGGTCGCCGTCGGCGCGCGCGATCGCCTGGCACAGCTCGTCGACGGTGCGAAGCGCCAGGGCGTTGCGTTTCTCCGGCCGATCGATGGTCACCAATGCCACCGCGCCCGACCTGGCGTAGCCAATGTGCTTCGACCCGGTCATCTCGTCGCCCCCGCTCACCTACCCTGCCGATAATCCCATGCCTGAGGAGATCGCGACATTTGCGGGATTTATCGTTAGGGTCCGAGGTGCCGACCTTACCCTGAATCGCGGCGGTCGCGGGGCCGGCGGTCGGGGCGGCGGCGTGTACGCGCTCCTTTGGAACAGCCATGGCTATTCTTCACTCCAACCTATCGCCGTCGGCGCCCGAGTTCGAGCGCAACCGCCAAGCCTATGCCGGGCTCATCGCCGAGCTCCAGGCGCGGCGCGTCGAGCACGAGGGCTGGGGCGCCAAGGCCAAGGCGCGCCACGAGGCAAAGGGCAAGCTTTTGCCGCGCGACCGCATCGACGTGCTGCTCGACCCCGGCTCGCCGTTCCTCGAGCTCGGCGAGCTGGCCGCCGCCGACATGTACGAGGGCGTGCCGCCGGGCGCCGGCATCATCACCGGCATCGGCCAGGTCCAGGGCGTCACCTGCATGATCATCGCCAACGACGGCCCGGTCAAAGGCGGCACCTATTTCGCCATGACCGCGAAGAAGCACGTGCGGGCTCAGAAGATCGCCTGGCAGCACCGCCTGCCCAACATCACCCTGGTCGACAGCGGCGGCGCCAACCTGCCCGAGCAGCCCGGCATCTTCCCCGACGTCGGCCAGTACGGCAGCGTCTTCAACCAGATCGTGCGCCAGTCGGCCGAGGGCATCCCGCAGATCTCGGTGGTGCACGGCGCCTGCACCGCGGGCGGCACCTACGTGCCGGCGCTGTGCGACGTCACGGTGATCGTCCGCGAGCAGGGCTACCTTCACCTTGGCGGCCCCGAGCTCACCTTCGCCGCCACCGGCGAGAGGGTCGACCGCGAGACCCTGGGCGGCGCCGAAATGCACAGCCAGGTCAGCGGCGTCACCGACTACCTGGCCGAGAGCGACCGCCACGCCCTGGCCATGGTGCGCGACATCGTCGGCGATACCTGCCGCCGCCCGGCGCTGACGCGCCCGCCACGCGAGCCCGTCGAGCCGCGCTACGAGCCGGCCGAGATCTACGGCCTGATCGACGCCGACCCCCGGATTCCAGCCGACACCCGGGAGATCCTGGCGCGCCTCGTCGACGACAGCTACTTCGACGAATTCAAGGCCCGCTACGGCGAGACCCTGCTCTGCGGCTTCGCCTACATCGGCGGCTTCGAGGTCGGCATTCTCGCCAACAACGGGATCCTGTTCTCCGAGAGCGCGCTCAAGGCCGTGCACTTCATCGACCTCTGCTGCAAGCGCGACATACCGCTGCTGTTCCTCGCCGACAACTCGGGCTTCATGGTCGGCCGCGAGGCCGAGCAGGGCGGCATCTCCAAGGATGGCGCCAAGATGATCACGGCCATGGCCTCGGCCAACGTGCCCAAGTACAACATCATCATCGGCAAGGCCTACGGCGCCGGCTACATGGCGATGTGCAGCCGCCCCTTCGAGCCGCGCTTCGCCTTTGGCTGGCCCAACGGCCGCGCCGCGCTGATGGGCCCCGAGACGGCGGCCATGACGCTGGCCATGGTGCAGCGCCAGAAACGCGAGCGCGAGGGCGAGGCCTGGCCGGCCGCGGACGAGGAATCCTTCAAGGAACCGATCCGCCGCGACTACGAAGCCTTCGCCAGCATGTACAACTATGCCGCCAACCTGTGGATCGACAACATCATCGATCCGGCCGAGACGCGCGAGGTCATGACGCTCTTGCTCGACCTCGCGGCGCGGGTGCCGAGCCCCGAGACGCCCTTCGGCGTCCTCAGGATGTAGTCGCGCCTTGGCCGCCGGCGGCTCGAGATGATCGAGAAGCTGCTGATCGCCAACCGCGGCGAGAGCGCCTGCCGCATCGCCCGGACCTGCCGCTCACTCGGCATCGCCGCGGCGACGGTTCATTCCAGCATCGACCGCGGCGCCTGCCACGTCCGCGCCATCGGCGAATCGATCGAGATCGGCGGCGCGCCGGCGGCCCAGAGCTACCTCGACGGCGCCGCCGTGATCGCCGCCGCCGGCGCCGTAGGGGCCGACGCCATCCATCCCGGCATCGGCTTCCTGGCCGAGGACCCGGACTTCGCCCGCGCCGTCGAGGCGGCCGGGCTGGTCTTCGTCGGGCCGCGCCCCGAGACCCTCGAGCGCTTCGCCGACAAGGCCGCGGCGAAGCGCGAGGCCGCGAGCGCCGGGCTCGCGGTGATCGAGGGCAGCGCGGAAGGCTCGGCCGACCCTGGAGAGCTTCTCGAGATGGCCCGGGCGCTGGCACCGCCGCTGGTGCTCAAGGCCACCGCCGGCGGCGGCGGCCGCGGGGTTCGCGTGGTGCGGGACGAGGACGGACTCGAGGAGGCCATCGCCTCGGCGATGCGCGAGGCCGAGGCCGCCTTCGGCCGGCCCGACCTGTTGGTCGAGCGCTACCTCGAGCGGGCCCGTCACGTCGAGGTCCAGATCGCCGGCGACGGGGAGGGCGGCGTCCTCCACCTCTTCGAGCGCGAGTGCTCGCTGCAGCGCCGCTACCAGAAGGTGATCGAGGAGGCGCCGGCGCCGGGCCTACCCGATACGGTCCGGGAGGCGATCCTGGAGAGCGCGTGCGAGGTAGCGGCGCGGGCCCGGTTCCGTGGCCTCGGCACGGTCGAGTTCCTGGTCCAGGGCGAGGTCTATCGCTTCCTCGAGGTCAACCCCCGGCTCCAGGTCGAGCATCCCGTGACCGAGATGATCACCGGCCTCGACCTGGTCGAGCTGCAGCTCCGCATCGCCGCCGGCGAGGGCCTGCCGTTGGGGCAGGACGACGTAGTCCGCCGCGGCCACGCCATCGAGGCCCGGCTCTACGCCGAGGATGCCAACAACGGCTTCCTCCCCGCCACCGGCGTCATCCGCGGGCTCCGGTTCCCGGACCAGGGCATCCGCGTCGACAGCGGGGTGGCGGCGGGAGAGACCATCACGCCGCACTACGATGCCATGGTGGCGAAGCTGATCGCCCACGGCGCCGACCGCGCGCAAGCCCTCACCACCCTGCGCGCCGCGCTCGGCGGCGTGTCGGTGCTGGGCGTCGAGACCAACCTTTCGTTCCTCAGCGCCTTGCTCGCCCACCCCAGCGTGGTCGAGGGCAGGCTCGACACCGCGCTCATCGAGCGTGAGCTCGCGGCGCTGAAGGCGCCCGCGGAGAGCGCCACGGACCTGGCCTTCGCGCTCGCCGGCTACCTCAAGCTCCTGGCCTATCGCCAGGGCCCGATCACGGACCCGTGGACCACGCTCGCCGCCTTCACGGGCTGGCGTCCGGGACGGGCCGAGAAGCCGCCGACGCGCAAGCCCTCGTTCGAGGTGCGGATCGGCGAGCGGCTTCGCGAGGTCGCCTTCTCGGCCATCGATCGCGAGGGCTACGTTGCGGTGAGGATCGGCGAGCAGAGCCTGCGTCTCAAGGTCGAGGAGAGCGGCCCCGCCGCCTATCATGTCGTAGCGGGAGCGCGGGCGATGAGGGTGACCGCGCTGATCGACGGCGACGCCGTCTTCCTCGACGGCCCGATGGGTCCGGCGACGGCGCGGGTCTCGCTCTATGCCGCAGGCACGGGGGCGGAGAGCGCGGCCGAGGAGGGTCGGGTGCTGGCGCCGGTGATGGGACAGGTGACCAAGGTGAACATCGAGGTCGGCGACCGGGTCAGCGCCGGCGACATCCTGATGGTCCAGGAATCGATGAAGATGGAGCTCCATCTGACGGCGCCCTGCGACGGCGTGGTGGAAACCCTCGCCTGCGCGGAAGGCGACATGATCGAGCGCCACAGCGTCGTCGCCGAGGTCCGGCCCGACCAAGCGGCGCTGGTTCGGTCCTGAGGGGAGATCGCCAGGAGTGCGCTACCGAAGCCCGTCGAGTTCCACGACGAGGGGCGCCGCGAGGGCTTCCAGAGCGAGGGCGAGCTTTAGCCCCTGGCCGAGCGCGCCGAGCTCGTCGATGCCAGGCGGCCACCACCAGCATGATATCCCGACCTCACAGGTTCAAATCCGTTTGATGCCTCATTTGGTCGATTCGGACGTACCGCATCCAGATTCTCGCGCGAATTGGCTCGTTTCGCCACGGTGTAGTAACGTCTCTTTCCGTAAGGCTTCTTTCTAGATAAAGCCGGTTGGCAAGGAGAGGCATATGCCCAATCCAGCCACAGTCCGGGAGCGGCGCCTTCGCAAGACGAAAGCGCAACTGATCGACGAGATCGATACGCTCGAACAACGCGCCGCCGTAATCGAAGCCGCCCATGGAGGCGGCGCGTCGATGCGGGCGAAGGCGAGCGATCGCTATCTCGCCGATCAGGAGCTCGCCGATCTCGCCCGGTTCCCGTCCGAGAACCCGAACCCGGTGCTCAGGGTCATGCCCGACGGCGCCGTGCTCTACGCCAACGAGGCGGCGCGCGCGGTGAATGGGCTGCTCAAGGGACGCAAGAAGTCGACGCTCGCGCGCGACCTCGCCGGGGAATGCGCCGAGGCGGCACGCACCGCCGAGGTCCGGGAGGCCGAGTTCGAAAGCGGCGATCGCGTCTTCGCCTTCTCGTTCGCACCGGTCACGGGCGAGACCTACATCAACATCTACGGTCGCGACATCTCGCGGGAACACGCGGCGAAGCGGGACCTGACGGAGAAAGTAGCGCAACTCCAGGTCGCCTTGGACAGCATGCCGGGCCTGCTCGTTTATACCGACGAAGATCTCAACATTGTGCTTTGTAACGAGCGCTTCAGCGAGATATCCCAGACGCCAAGAGAACTGCTGCAGCCTGGCGAGCCCTATCCCAACCTTTTACGCTACTTGGCCGAGCACGGTCGGTACGGCGATGGCGATGCCGAGGCTCTGGTCGCCGAACGGATAGAAAGCCTGCGGAACCCTTCGGGTAAGACATTCGAGGAGATAACGCCCGACGGGCGTGTTCTTCGCACACGCCGCCGCCGGGCGGCGGCCGGCGGTACGGTGACGGTGGGCACAGACATCACCGAGCAGAAGCGGGTCGAGCAGGCCCTGCGCGAGAGCGAGGAGCGCTACGCGCTGGCCATGCAGGCCGTCAACGAAGGCATCTACGACTGGAACGCCGAGAGCGACGAGATCTACTACTCGCCGCGGGTCCACGTCGCCGTCGGCATCCCGCCCGAGGAGATGAAGACCCGCGCCGACTGGACCGACCGTATCCACCCGGACGACTGGCCGCGTTATCAGCAGGAGCTCGTCGCCCACCTCAAGGGCCGGAGCGAGCGCTTCGAATGCGAGTTCCGCTACCGCCGGCCCGACGGGAGCTGGCGCTGGGCTCGACAGCACGGCCTCGCCCTCCGCGGCGAGGACGGGCGCGTCCACCGCATGGCCGGCTCCACCGGCGACATCACCGAGCAGAAGGAGCTCGAAGAGGCGCTGCGCGCAAGCGAGGAGCGTTACGTCCTGGCCATGGAGGCCGTCAACGAGGGCGTCTACGACTGGGATCTGGTCGCCAACACCATCTATTGGGCGCCGCGGATCTATGACCTGGTGGGGTTGACGACCGAGGACTTGAAGACCCCCGAGGACTGGTCGGACCGGATCCATCCGGACGATCTGCCGGTTTACAAGGCCGCGGTGGTCGAACACTTCAAGGGCGAGAGCGAGCGGCTGCGGGTCGAGTACCGCTACCGCCACGCCGACGGCACCTGGCACTGGGCTCGCCAGCACGGACTGGCGCTCAGGGACGCCGAGGGCCGTGCCTACCGCATGGCCGGCTCCACCGGCGAAATCACCGAGGAGAAGAGGCTCGAAGAGGCGCTACGCGTAAGCGAGGAGCGTTACGTCCTGGCCATGCAGGCTGTCAACGAGGGCGTCTACGACTGGGACATCGTCGCCGACACCGTCTATTACGCGCCGCGGCTCCATGACATGCTGGGGTCGACGCCCGAGGACTTGAAGACCCCGCAGGACTGGTTGGACCGCATGCATCCGGACGATCAGCCAGCCTACAAGGCCGCGTTTGTCGAACACCTCAAGGGCGAGACCGAGCGGCTGCGGGTCGAGTACCGCTTCCGCCACGGCGACGGCACCTGGCACTGGGCCCGCTCGCACGGACTGGCGCTCAGGGACGCCGAGGGCCGTGCCTACCGCATGGCCGGCTCCACCGGCGACTTCACCGAGGAGAAGAGGCTAAGGGAAGCGCTGGAGGAGGCGCAAACCAAGCTCACCGAGGCGATTGAGGCGATCTCGGAAGGCTTCGCCCTGTTCGATTCCGACGACCGTCTGGTGATCTTCAACAGCCGCTTCCGTGACTTCTACCCGGACGTGGCCGACATCATTCAACCAGGGACGCTGTTCGAGGACATCCTCCGCACCGGCATCGAGCGCGGGGTTCTCGTGGACGCCGCCGATCGTCCCGAAGACTGGATCGCCGAACGCTTGGCGCGCCATCGCAACCCCGGCGAGGCGCACGAGCGCCAGCTGAACGACGGGCGCTGGCTGCGCATCAGCGAGCGCAAGACCCACGACGGCGGCATCGTCGGCATCTACACCGACGTCACCGAACGCAAGCGGGCCGAAGCCGAGCTCGCCGCGGCGCGGGACGAGGCCGTGGCCGCCCATACCCAGTTCATCGAGGCCATTGAGACCGCGTCGGAAGGGTTCGTGCTGTGGGACCCGGAAGATCGGTTGGTCCTGTGCAACAGCAAATACCGGGAGTTCTTCGTCGCCGGTGCGGGCGACGACGTGGCCGACCTAGTGGTGCCGGGAACCCGCTTCGAAGACCTCACGCGGGCCGCGATCGAGCGCGGCATGCTGCCCGAGGCGGCCGATGACCCGGAGATCTGGATGGCCGCGCGGCTCGAACAGCGCCGCAACCCGAAGGGCGCCATCGAGCTGCAACAGGCCACCGGGCGCTGGCTGCAGATCAACGAGCGCCGCACCCACGACGGCGGCCTCGTCGCCGTCTACACCGACATCACCGAGCTCAAGCACCGCGAGGAGGAGCTCGGCGAAAGCGAGGAACGCTACGCCCTGGCCATGAAAGGGGCCAATGACGGGCTGTGGGACTGGGATTTGGGGAAAAACGAGATCTATATCTCGCCGCTCATCCAGACACTCCTGGGGCTGCAATCGAGCGACCTCGAAACCACCCCGGCCGAGTGGGAGTCCCGCATCCATCCCGACGACCTCGAGTCATACCACCAATCTCTGCAGGAGCACCGGCGCGGCGAAACCGAATTCTATATGTCCGAGTACCGCACGCGCGGTGCCGATGGCAGTTACCGTTGGGTCCTGGACCGCGGCTTCGGTCTGCGCGACGAGGCCGGGGAGGTCTATCGCATGGCCGGGTCGATGGGGGATATCACGGCTCGCAAGCGGGCCGAGCAGGAACTGGCCGAGAAGGAAGCCCAGCTCCGCACCGCTTTGGACAACATGCCGGGCGGCATAGAGTTCGTCGATCAAGACCAGAATTATGTGTTCTTCAATCAGCAGTTTCTCGAGTTGTCAGGTTACCCGGACCGAATTCCCGAAGTCGGGGGATCGGTTCTCGATGAGATGCGCTTTCAGGCTGAACGCGGCGACTACGGTCCTGGCAACCCGGACATATTGGTCGAAGAGGCGCTTGTTCCCTACCAGAGCGGTGAACCCGAAAGCTACGAGCGAACACTTCCTGGCGGACGGACGATCCAGTTCGACATCGCGCCGACGCCGGAGGGCGGCTGCGTCACGATCGCCACTGACATCACCGAGCGCAAGCGGGCCGAGGAGGCGCTGCGAGAACAGACGCAACTCGTCCAACTGCTGCACCAGTCGGCCGCCAGTGCCAATCAGGCGAAGGAGGTCGAGGACGCGCTCAAGGGCTGTATCGACGCAATCTGCACCTACAACTCATGGCCGGTCGGGCATGTTTATCAGTGCAGGCCCCATGCCCCCGACACCTTGGTCCCGACCGACATCTGGCATTTGGATGAGCCCGAGCGCTTCGCGGCCTTCCGCCAGGCCACCGATGCGACCACTTTCGAACGCGGCGTTGGACTACCGGGCCGGGTGCTCGAGACCGGCAAGCCGGCCTGGATCGTCGACGTCACCCAGGATCCTAACTTCCCGCGCGCCGAGCTGGCCGACGACATCGGCATCAAGGCCGGCTTGGCGGTGCCCGTTCTGGTCGGCGACGAGGTCGTTGCGGTGATGGAGTTCTTCGACACCGAGGCGGCGGAACCGAACGAGTCCCTGCTCGCCGTGCTCGACAACGTCAGTACCCAGGTCGGCCGTGTGATCGAGCGCAAGCGCGCCGAGCAGGAGCTGGCACGGAAGGAGGCCCAACTCCGCGTCGCCTTGGACAACATGCCGGGCGGCATGAGCCTCTACGATCCGGACCTCAAGGTCGTGCTCGCGAACGACAAGGTCCACCAGTTCTTCGACTATCCGGCCGAGCTGACGGAACCCGGCCGCTCCATCACCCATGTCTTCCGCTATTTGGCCGAACGGGGCGATTACGGTCCGGGCGAGGTCGAGGAACTCGTCGAGCACCGCGTCGAAGCCTACACGAGCGGCGAGGACCGGGTGAGCGAGGCCCGCACCCCCGCTGGTCGGATCATCGACATTCGCCTCTCGCCCGTCGCCGACGGCGGCACGGTCGCGGTCTTCGACGACGTAACCGAGAAGCGAAAGGCGGAGGAGCAGCTGGCCGAGAAGGAAGCCCAGCTCCGGGTCGCCCTGGACAACATGTCGGGCGGCATAATGCTTGGCGACCGAGAGCGGAACTTCGTGCTCTTCAATAAGCGGTACAGCGAGCTGCTCGAGCTCCCCGACGGCCTCGTCAGAGTCGGCGGCCCCCTTTTGGACATATTACGCTTTCAGGCCGAGCGCGGCGACTTCGGCCCCGGCGACAAGGACGCCCTGGTCGAACAGGTGGTCGCCAACTACCAGAGGGGCGAAGCCCTAAGCTACGAGCGGGAGATCGCTGGCAGCGGTCGGACGCTTCAGATCTACCTGGCGCCGACGCCCGAGGGCGGCTACGTCACCATCGTCACCGACATCACCGAGCGCAAGCGGGCCGAGCGGGAATTGGCCGAGAAGGAAGCGCTACTCCGGGTCGCCTTGGACAACATGCCGGGCGGCATGGTGCTGTTCGACAAAGACTTGAACTACGTGTTTTTCAATCCGCAATATTGTGAGCTGCACGACTTCCCAGCCGGTCTTCTCAAGATTGGTGAAAATATCCGAGCCGAGGCGACTTTCCAGGCTGGTCGAGGCGATTTCGGACCCGGCGACAAGGAGCAATTGGTGGACGAGGCGCTCGCCATCTACCGGGAGCGCGAATCGAAGAGCTGGGAGCGAGACATCGCCGGCGGCAGGACCCTTCGGTTCAACTTGGCGCGGACGCCGGAGGGTGGCTTTGTCAGCATCGCCACCGACATCACCGAGCGCAAGCGAATAGAGGCGGCGCGCGAGCGTGCGGAGCTCGAAGCCCTTGAAAAGACCCGCATCCTGCAACAGACCCTGGACAACATGGGCCAAGGTCTGACCATGTTCGACGGCGACTGGAACCTAGTCTCCCACAACCGGCGCTATCAGGAGCATTTCGACCTCGCGGACAGCGTTTTCGAGGGCGCGCCGACCTTCGACGATATTGTCGGCGCGTTCATGCGCCAGGATTACGGCGAAGGCTGGAAAGAGCGGTTGAAGGTGGTCAGGGATCCGACGCGCATGACCAGTGTGTGGCGCCGGGAGTTCGCCCGCCCCAATGGCCGCTGGCTGGATCTGCTGAGCAACCCCATTCCGTCTGGCGGCTTTGTAGTCACCAGCACCGACATCACCGAGCGCAAGCGGGCCGAGGAGGAACTGGCGGAGAAGGAAGCCCACCTCCGTCTAGCCCTCGACAACATGGCGGGCGGGATAGTCGTGGTCGACCAGGATTTGAAAATCCTACTTTTCAATCGCCAGTACATCGATATGCACAATCTGCCGGCGGATCTAATCCATGTCGGTGGCTCTCTGCGCGATGAAACTCTGTATCAAGCGCAAAAAGGAGAATACGGGCCTGGTGATCCGGAAGAGTTGGCGGAGAATGCCGTCGCAAGCTGGAACATTAACAGGGAGTCGGTGTACGAGCGCGTTGTCAGTAGTGGACGGACCCTGAATTTCAGCGTCGGGCCGACGCCCGAGGGCGGCTACGTCACGATCGCCACCGACATCACCGAGCGCAAGCGGGCCGAGGAAGCGCTGGCCGAGAAGGAAGCCCAGCTCCGTCTTGCCCTCGACAGCATGCCGGGGGGCTTCGTTTATACGGATGAAGAGCTCAACCTGGTCGCATGCAACGACCGCTTCGCCGATATCTCCCAGGCGCCGAGAGAGCTGCTGCAGCCTGGGGAGCCCTATCTCAAATATCTACGCTACGTGGCCGAGCGCGGCCAACACGGTGAAGGCGATGTCGACGCTCTGGTCGCCGAACGGGTAGAAAGCCTGCGCAACCCTTCGGACAAGACGTTCGAGGACTTTACGCCCGACGGCCGCGTTTATCACGTACGCCGTCAGCGGGTCGCCGCGGGCGGGACGGTGACCGTGGCCACCGACATCACCGAGCGCAAGCAGGCCGAGGCCGACTTGCAGGCCGCCAAGGACGAGGCGGAGAAGGCGCGAACCCAGCTGCAGGAGGCGATCGAGGCGATCTCGGAGGGCTTCGTCGTCTTCGACAAGGACCGGCGCCTGGTGCTCTGCAACAGCACCTACCGCCAGTATTACGCCGACGCCGTGGGCCAGGAGATCGCCGACATGGTGGTGCCCGGGGCCGACCAAATGGATTTCCTCGCCGCCGCCTTCGAGGCCGGCATGTTCCCCGACATCGAGGGCACGACCGAGGACTACATCGCCCAGCGCCGCCGGCGCCAGCACGAGCTGAGACGGGCGGTGGAGATCCATTTCTCCAGTGGCCTCTGGGTCCAGGTCAACGAGCGCCCGACCCACGGCGGCGACTTCGCCGCGGTCTACACCGACATCACCGAGCGCAAGCGGGCGGAGGCGGACTTGCAGACCGCCAAGGACGAGGCAGAGCGAGCGAACCGCGCCAAGTCGCAGTTTCTCGCCAACATGAGCCACGAGCTGCGGACGCCGCTCAACGCCATCCTGGGCTATATCGAACTGATCCAGGACAGCATCTACGGCGAGGTGCCCGAGAAGGTTCGCGAGGTCATCGGGCGTATCGACCACAACGGCCGCCACCTGCTGGACCAGATCAACGACGTGCTGGATCTGTCCAAGATCGAGGCCGGCGAGCTGAAGATTTCGCTCAACGACTACTCGATGCAGGACATCGTCAACGGGGTCATTTCGAATGTCGGCTCGCTGGCGGCGGAGAAGAACCTGACCCTGAACGCGAGCGTGGCGCCCGACCTGCCCACGGGGCTCGGCGACGACCGACGAATTTCCCAGGTTCTGCTGAATCTGGTCGGTAATGCCATCAAGTTCAGCGACGAGGGCGAGGTGTCCGTGCGGGTGTCGGCGTCCGACGGGGAGTTCCAAGTGGCCGTTACCGACACGGGTATCGGCATTTCGGAAGCGGATCAGGCCGAAATTCTCAACGAGTTCTATCAGGCCGACAGCTCCAGCACGCGGGCACACGGTGGCACCGGCCTCGGCCTTGCCATCGCCAAGCGAATGGTGGAACTGCACGGCGGCCGCCTATGGATCGAATCGGCCCTCGACGAGGGCTCGACGTTTTTCTTTTCGTTGCCCATTCGCGTGGAGCAAAACGGGGGGGAAGGAGCATGAGCAAGCGGGTTTTGGTGGTCGAGGACCAGGAAGACAACATGCGGATCATGAACGACATGCTCGCCAGTGCCGGTTACGAGGTGATCAAGGCGGTGACCGGCCATGAGGGCGTGGCGATGGCCGAGTCCCACAAACCGGACCTCATCCTCATGGACGTCATGTTGCCCGGGCTGGATGGCTACGAGGCCACGCGCCGGATCAAGGACAACGCCGCGCTGCGGCACATCCCGGTCATCGCGGTCACGTCCTATGCCCTGGACGGTGAGGAAAGCAGGGCGGAGGAAGCCGGCTGCGACGCCTATTTCTCGAAGCCGGTCTCCCCGCGCGCGCTGCTCGCCAAGGTCCGCGAATACATCGGCTGAACCGCACCAGGGAAGCGTATCGTGAGAACCCCGCCGCAAATCCTGATCGTCGACGACAATCCCGCCAACCGCGATATCCTGGAGACCCGCCTGGCCGCGCACGGTTACGACATCGTCACCGCGCGCGACGGAGAGGAAGGCCTGGCGCTCGCCATGGAGCGCAAGCCGGACCTGATCCTGCTCGACATCATGATGCCCAAGATGGACGGCATCGAGGTCTGCCGGCGACTCAAGGGCGACCCGTCGCTTCCCTTCATCCCGATCATCCTGGTGACCGCCAAGGCGGAGGCGGAAGACGTGGTTGCCGGTCTGGAAGCGGGTGGGGACGAATACCTGACCAAGCCGGTTGACCACAAGGCGCTGGTGGCGCGCGTCAAGTCGATGCTGAGGATCAAGGAGCTGCACGACACGACTCAAGAGCAAGCCGAGCGTATCGAAGCCGACGCGGCCCGGCTTGCCGAGTGGAATGAGAGCCTCCAGAAGCAGGTGGCGCAGCAGGTCGCCGAGCTCGACCGGGTCGGTCAGTTGAAGCGCTTCTTCTCGCCGCAGATCGCCGATGTCATCGCCTCCTCCGGGTCGGACGACCTGATGGCCAGCCACCGCCGCGAAATCACCGTGGTGTTCTGCGATCTGCGCGGTTTCACGCCCTTCGCGGAGAGCGCGGAGCACGAGGATGTGATGCGCGTCCTCAGGGAGTATCACGAGGCGGTGGGGCCGCTGATCTTCCGCTTCGAGGCGACGCTCGAGCACTTCGCCGGCGACGGCCTGATGGCGATCTTCAACGATCCGGTGCCCTGTCCCGACCCGGCGGCGCGCGCGATCCGCATGGCCCTCGCCATGCGCGTGGCCGTGGATGGCTTGGTCGAGCGTTGGCGCAAACGGGGCTACGACCTGGGGCTCGGCGTGGGCATCGCGGTCGGCTACGCGACGCTCGGGCAGATCGGCTTCGAGGGCCGCTTCCACTACGGCGCCATCGGCACCGTGCTGAACCTCGCCTCGCGCCTGTGCGACGCCGCGGAAGCCGGTCAGATCCTGCTTACCCAGCGGGTCCACGCCGATGTTGAAGACCTCGCCGAGGTCGAGCCCGTCGGCGAGCTTGAACTCAAGGGCTTCGCCAAGCCGGTGCCGACCTTGAACCTGCTGGCCTTGAAAGAGGGTGCTACCTGACGCGGGCTGCACAAGGCGGGGCCGCCAGAGCGAAAATCCAGCACCCTCTTAGATCTGCTGTTGGCTGAGCGTGTTGAAAAACTCGGCTGAGGTCGGCGGCCTGTCGTGATTCGGTTTTCCCGGTGATTCGCGGGAGGGCCGGCGAACCAAGCGGCCTAGGCGAACCGCGCCGCTGTGCCGCCCGTATGCAGCAAGCTCGCCCTTCTCCAGGCAGCCGCGGCGCAGCTGCTCGATGCCTTGGTCGGAGCCGCGACCACCGTGTCGGCCAGGCCAGGCTGGGAGATCGCGGCGCCTGCTTCGGCTCGAGGTCGAATTTGTTCTCGATCACTAGTCATGCTACGTTTTCCGTGGGTGAGAATCGGGTTCCTTGGGGGAGGATCGGGGGATCCCGTGCCGACTTGAAACTCAGAGGGAGGGACCCATGCTGTCGCAACAGCAGGTGAGCGACCGCTTCGAACTCGTCTACAATAAGGCGGATTTTCGCCGTGTGATCTCCGGCAAGGAGGTCATACTCCATTGCCATCATTACAATTCACGACTCCAGGCATCGATCGAGGGCGTCGCCCAGATCGACGGTAGAGGCCTCATTCGCACGGCCGCCGAGTACGTTTTCGCGGTCCACGTGAGCCAAGCGCTCCGCCCGGAAGACAGCACGGAGGACAAGTTCGCCGTCGCCGCCGGGCTCTATGCCCATCTCGGTTACGGCATGCTCGATCTCTCGCGCATCGAACAGGGCGAGGTCACCGCTTCGACCGCGCACTTCGTCGAGGGCTGGAACACGATCTTCGGCCAAAGGCAGGAGCCGGTCTGCACTTTCACCGAGGGCTATCTCCAAGGGGCGATCAACGCGGTCACCGGCAAGCAGGTCTCGGTTCGCGAGGAATCGTGCTTGATCAGCGGCAACGACCAGTGCCGGTTCGTGATCGACGAGGAGCGGCAATCGCCGTTCGCCGATTTCCCCGAGATATCGTTCCAGTTCACGCCCAAGGACGCGAAAGATTTCACCCACTCCGACAATGTCGACGAGGACGTCATCATCGATGCCATCGTCGGCTTGCCGATCTACGGCGACGACGAGGGGCTGATCCCCGCGTTCAGCGTCTATCTGGCCTGCACGCCCGCCGATTTCTACAACCTTCTCTGCTACAGCTTTCTGCGTGAGATGGAGAAGCAGAACCTGTACAGCACCGGCAAGAGCCTGTTGATCTATTGCGGCGAGGTATGCGGCACGGCGACCTTCCATGGCATCATGGCGTCGGAGGAGTGGGCCGGTTTGATCGCCCCGATGATCAAGCAGCCCTCCGACAACATCCATGCGCTGGTGGCCATCAGCAATGCCTTTGGCTGGGGCAATTGGCACGTCAGGAAGCACGAGCCGCAACGCACGTTGGCGATGGAATCGTTGAACGGATACGAGGCCCTGGGCTTCCGGAGCCGCTACGCGACCGCCAACGAGCCGAGCTGCTTCATGTTGAACGGGGTCTCGGCCGGCATGATGGAACTGATCTACAGCACCGGCACCATGGCGGATCGTTTCGGAACCTTTCTCTCGGACGAGAAGACGTGCATTTGCTGCGAGCGGGTGAGCTGCGAGTTCGAAGTCGAGCCGGCATGAGCCGTTCGCCCCGACGCGTCAAGGCGCACAGGTGCATCGGCCCCGATACCTACAAATATTACTTTCGGAGGCAACAGGTTTCGGAGATCTGGCGACGACTCGAAGACAATTACGGACCGGTGAGCCGGGACCAGACCTTCCGCGTCCTCGAGATTCGCTCGCCCGCCTTCATCTTCCGCTCGCTCTTTGACGGCAATCCGCTGACCGTGATCCGGAAACGGCGCTGCAGCGAGGACGACGTCCAGCGCCTGCACGACCTGATCGGCTTCGATCATGATCGGCTTTGAGGAATACGATCGCCTCCCGGCCGGCGTGCTGATCCTCGATGAGCAGCGCCAGATCGCGTTCGCCAACGCGCGGTTCTGCGAGAACTTCCGGTGCTCTGCCGTGGATGTGCAGGGGAGTGCGCTCGAGAGCCTGTTCAGCCCCCGCGACAGGAAGCAGTCACTCGAATACCACCAACAGCTCGGGAGCTATAGCGACGGAATCCTGGACGTCCAGATAAAGCTGCGCGTCGGCGACGACGATATCCCCGCGCGCATCCGCATGCGGCGCTTGGACGACCACTGGCTGGCGATCGTCGAGAACATGGAAGCCGAGCAGCAGGTCGTGCACGAGCTGTCGATCACGCTCAGGCGGCTGAACACGATCATCACCTATCTGGGCGACGGGGTCATAATACTGGACAAGGATCACAAGATTCTCGAGTGCAACAACACGGCATTCAACTTGATGGATTTCCGTTCCGCGCATGGCGTGAAGGTCCTGGCCGCAGCCATAATCGGCAAGCACCTCCTCGATTTCATGCCGGAGGACTATTTTCAAGGGCTGATACTGGCTCTGGAAAAATGCGTCAGCGATCCGGCCCTGCTTTTCAACGATACCTTCAGCGTCGCGGGCAAGAGCCTATACCTGACCATGTCCCCGATCTTCCTTCCGATGGAAGGGTTCATCGGCTCGAGCATTACCATCCGGGACGTGACCATCGAGCGCGAGACGGAAGCGGCGCTCCGTGAAAAGACCGAGCTCCTGCAGCTGACTCAGGCGATAACCGCGGCGGCCAACGAGGCCACCAACGTTGAAGCCACCATGCAGCTGGCGCTCGATCGGGTCTGTGAGCATACCGGCTGGCCGATCGGACATGCGCTTTTGCTCGCGGATGGCTCGGAGGCTGAGCTGGTTCCTTCAAGGCTTTGGCATTTGGACGACGTCGAGCGCTTCGACCCCTTTCGACAGGCGACGATGACCACCCGCTTCGCGCCGGGTGTCGGTTTACCGGGCCGAGTCCTGGCAAGCGGAGAACCGGAGTGGATCACGGACGTGGCCAAGGTCACGATATCTCCCCGAGCGACGACGGCGGCCGAACTCGGCGTGAAGGGCGGCATCGCCCTTCCGGTCTTGATCGGCAAACAGGTTGTCGCCGTCTTGGAGTTCCTCTCGGACAAGGCCGTGGAGCCTTATGAAACGCTTCTCGAAGTGTTGGCCGATATCGGCGTGGAGCTCGGACGCGTCTTCGAACGCAGCCGAGCGGAAGAGCAGTTGCGCCGGTCGAAGGAAGTGGCCGAGGAGGCGACCCAGGCCAAGAGTGCCTTCCTCGCCAACATGAGCCACGAGTTGCGCACGCCGCTGAACGCGGTCATCGGCATCACCGAGATGCTCCAGGAGGACGCCGAGGACCTGGGCCAAGACGACTTTATCGAGCCGCTGGGGCGCATCGGCGGCGCCGGCAAGCAACTTCTGCACCTGATCAACGAGGTTCTCGATCTCTCCAAGATCGAGGCCGGCAAGATCGAGCTGCACCTCGAGGACTTCGAGATTGCCGAGCTGATCCACGAGGTCGCGAAGACGGGTGAGCCGCTGGCAGAGAAGAACGGCAATAAGCTGGTGGTGAGCTGCCCCGAGGACATCGGCACCATACGGGGGGACCTTACCCGGGTACGGCAGGTGATCCTCAACCTCCTCAGCAACGCCTGCAAGTTCACCGAGCAGGGCGAGGTGCGGCTCGAGGTCGCGCGGCGGGCCGGCACCGGCGGCGAGCGCATCTCCGTCGCCGTCGCCGATACCGGCATCGGCCTCGAGCCCGAGCAGCTGGATAAACTGTTCCAAGAGTTCAGCCAGGCCGACAGCTCGACCACCCGCAAGTACGGCGGCACCGGGCTCGGGCTGGCGATCAGCCGCCGCCTCTGCCATCTGATGGGGGGCGATATCGCGGTGGCGAGCGAGCCGGGTGTGGGCAGCACCTTCACGATCGAGCTGCCGGTCGTCATTGTCGGTGACGTGAAAGTGGTGGCCGATGTCGCGGCCGAACCGGTGATCCCGCCCAAGAACGCGACCGTGGGCGGCAACACCGTGCTCGTCATCGACGACGACGAGACCGCGCGCGACGTGATGCGGCGCTTTCTCGCCCGTGAAGGCTTTGACGTGGTCACCGCGCGCGACGGCGAGGAGGGCCTGAAGCTGGCGGCCGAGCTTGACCTCGCGGTGATCACCCTCGACGTTCTGATGCCGGGCATCGATGGCTGGGACGTGCTGAAAAGGCTCCAGGCGAATCCCGGCCTCGCCTCGATCCCGGTGATCATGCTCACCATCCTCGACGAGAAGAACAAGGGCCTCGCCCTGGGCGCCTCGGACTACATGACCAAGCCGATCGACCGCCGCCGCCTCGGCACCATCCTCGCCAAGTACCGCGGCCAGGGCACGGGCGACCAGGTGCTGATCGTCGAGGACGACGAAGCGACGCGCCAGCTCATGTGCCGGATGTTGGTGCACGAGGACTGGCGAGTGGTGGAAGCCGAGAACGGCCGCGCCGCGCTGGAGGCGCTGAACCGCTGCCAGCCGGCGCTCATACTGCTCGATCTGATGATGCCGGAGATGGACGGCTTCGAGTTCCTGGCCGAGCTGCGCCAAGTGCCCCAACACCGCGACATCCCGGTCGTGGTGGTGACCGCCGCGGACCTCAGCGCCGAGGACCACGAGCGACTGAACGGGGGTGTGATGCACGTGCTGGAAAAGGCGTCCCTGGGGCGCGACGAGCTGTTGTTGGAAGTGCGCGATCTGGTGGCGCGCTACGCCAGCAGGAGCCGGCCCGAGGATGACGATGACTAGGATTCTCTACGTCGAGGACAACGAGGACAACGTCTACATGCTGACCCGCCGGCTCGGCCGCAAGGGCTACGAGGTCATCGCCGCCGGCGACGGCGAACAAGGCGTGGCCATGGCGCAGAGCGAGGCGCCCGCCCTCATTCTCATGGACCTGAGCCTGCCGGTTCTCGATGGCTGGGAGGCGACGCGACGGCTCAAGGCCGCGCCCGAGACCCGGCACATCCCGGTGATCGCGCTCTCGGCCCACGCCATGGCCGGCGATCGCGAAAAGGCGTTGGCCGCCGGTTGCGACGATTTCGACACCAAGCCCATCGAGTTCGCCCGCCTGCTCGACAAGATCCGGGCCCTGGTGCCGGGAGAACCCAACGCATGAGCGACGAGGGCCCGGCGATTCTCGTCGTCGACGACAACGAGAACAATCGCTACACGCTGACCCGGCGCCTCGAGCGCGAGGGCTACGACAACCTGGGCAGCGCCGAGAACGGCCGTCAGGCCCTCGAGGTGCTGGCCGAGCGGCGCATCGATCTGGTGCTGCTCGACATCATGATGCCCGAGATGAACGGCTACCAAGTGCTCGAGGCGATGAAGTCGGACATGGCCTTGCGCCACATCCCGGTGATCGTGATCTCGGCTATCGACGACCTCGACAGCGTCGCCCGCTGCATCGAGCTGGGCGCCGAGGACTACCTGCCCAAGCCCTTCAACACGGTGCTGCTGAGGGCCCGCGTCGGCGCCTCTTTGGAGAAGAAGAAACTACGCGATCAGGAGGCCTCGTACGTCGACCGCCTGCAAGGCGAGAAGAAGCGGGCCGACGACCTGCTGCGCGCCATCCTGCCGCCGGGCGCGGTGCGCGAGCTCAAGACCACCAACGAGGTGAAGTCGCGGCGCTACGACGACGTCGCCGTGCTGTTCTGCGACGTGGTCGGCTTCACCCGCTATTGCGACCAGCACCCACCGGAGCAGGTGGTGTCCGAGCTGCAGACGCTGGTCGCCGCCTTCGAGGAGATCGCCGCGCGCCACGGCATGGAGAAGATCAAGACCATCGGTGACGCCTTCCTGGCCACCGCGGGGCTCTTGACCACGGTCGACGAGCCGCTGCTGACGAGCGTCAGGTGCGGCCTCGACATGGTCGCCGCAGCCCCAACGCTCGAGCCCCACTGGGAGGTCCGCGTGGGCATCCACCAGGGGCCGGTCGTGGCGGGCATCATGGGCCGGCGACAGTACCTGTTCGACCTCTGGGGCGACACGGTCAACATCGCCGCGCGCATCCTCGGGCAGGCGGCGCCAGGCTCGGT
Organism: uncultured Alphaproteobacteria bacterium; assembly: GCA_965371625.1. Classification (GTDB taxonomy): domain Bacteria; phylum Pseudomonadota; class Alphaproteobacteria; order CBDUZE01; family CBDUZE01; genus CBDUZE01. Next base: position 34,525 of record CBDUZE010000024.1, on the reverse strand, counting down.
CGTGGTCAGCGGCCCGGTGTGGATACAGCTGCGCAACCTATGCAAGGGCAAGAGTCTCGGCATGGTCGAGCTCAAGGGCAAGGGCAGCTTCGAGCTCGTCGAGTGCCTGGAGGTGAACTGAGGGCGAGCCCTCAAGGGCCGGCGAACGAAGCGGCGAAGGCGAACCGCGCCGCTGTGTCGCCCGCATGCAGCAAGCGCGCCCTTCTCCGGGCGGCCGCGGCGCAGATGGTCGATAAGGGCTTATGTCAATGCCGTTAGGCTTCGCAGCGGGTTCCAAAATCGTTACCGTAATTCCAAGCTGAGGGGAGATCGACATGAGTGCGCTACCGAAGTTCGTCGAGTTCCACGAAGAGGGGCCCCGCGAGGGCTTCCAGATCGAGCGCAAGCTCTATCCCCTGGCCGAGCGCGCCCAGCTCGTCGACGCCTTGTCCGAGACTGGGATCAAGCAGATCCAGGTGGCCTCGTTCGTGAGCCCCAAGGCGGTGCCGGCGATGGCCGACGCCGATCAGCTCTACGCCGCCATCGCGCGCCGCGAGGGTGTGCGCTACACCGCGCTGTGGCTCAACGAGCGGGGCTTCGAGCGGGCCGCCGCAACACCCGGCGTCGACCTCGACGGCAAGGTCCTGCTCTACACCACCGACACCTTCTCGCAGGCCAACAACAACTGCACGGTGTTGGAGATGCGCGAGCGCCAGCGGCGCTGGCTCGAGGCCTACGACCGCCACGGCCTACCGCTCGAGTTGGTCTACGTCATGACCGCCTTCGGCTGCCAGTTCGAGGGCGAGGTGCCGCTCTCGGCGGTGATCGACAGCGTCGCCTTCGTCCGCGACCTGTGCCGCGAGCAGGACCGCCCCCTGCCCCGCATCTACCTCGCCGACACCGTGGGCTGGGCCAACCCGTACGAGGTCAAGCGCCGCGTCGAAGCGGTGCGCGAGGTCGTGCCCGAGGCCCGCGTCGGACTGCACCTCCACGACACCCGGGGCCTCGGGGCCGCCAACTTCTACGCCGCGCTGGAGATCGGCGTCGACCTCTTCGACAGCTCGGTGGCGGGGCTCGGCGGCTGCCCCTTCTCGAGTCAAGCCGAGATGACCGCGGCCGGCAACGTCTGCACCGAGGACATGGTGCTGATGTGCGAGGAGCTCGGCATCGAGACCGGCATCGACCTCGAGGCGCTGATCGAGGCGGCGCGCCTCGCCGAGCGCATCATCGGCCGGCCGCTGATGGGCCGGTGCATGCACAGCGGGTCGCTGCGCCGGGCGCGCGAGGCCGCGGCCTAGTACTTGAGCCGACCCGCGGCGCGGGAGAGCGTGGCGAAGGGGAACCTCAAGCCATGACGGAAAGCGACGAGCTGCTGTTCGCGGTGGCGGACGGCATCGCCACCATCACCATCAACCGGCCGCAACACCGCAACGCCATGAACATCGCGGTCGCCAACGGCCTCACCGAGATCTGGGAGGACATCGACAACTCGTCCGAGGTCCGGGTCGTGATCCTGACCTCGGCCGATTGCGGCACCTTTTGCGCCGGGCTCGATCTCAAGGAGGCGGCGCGCAAGAAGGCGGAGACCGGCGCGGACATCCTGACTTTCATGAAGGACCCGTTCCAGAACCGCATGCGCCGCGTTCGCGTCCCCATCATCGCCGCCATGACCGGCCACCTCATGGCCGGCGGCATGATGTTCAGCCTCAACTGCGACCTCAGGGTGGGCCTGGCGGGGACCAAGATCGGCATCACCGAGAGCAAGATCGGGCGCGGCTCGCCGTGGGGCATGCCGCTGCTGTGGATGCTGCCCCAGCCGCTCTTAATGGAGATGGTGCTGACCGGCGACCTCTACCCGATCGAACGCTTTCACGAGCTCGGCTTCATCAACTATCTCGAGGCCGATGCCGACCGGGTGCGGGCCCGCGCCATGGAACTCGCCCGCACCATCCGCGACAACGCGCCGCTCTCGGTGACCTGCGGCAAGGAGGCGATCCTGACCGCCATGAGCGCGGATCGCGACGCCGGCTTCGAACTCGCCTGGCGCATCTACCGCCCGGCCTATGCCAGCGCCGACGCCCAGGAGGGCCCGCGGGCCTTCGCCGAGAAGCGCAAGCCCCAATGGACGGGACGGTGAGGGTCGCCCTGACGGGCTCGCAGCCGCCGGCTCCAGGCTCCGCAAGGGTCGCGTCGTGACGGGCGAGGCCCGCACCGTCGACGGCCTGTTCGCCGAGGCCGCGGCGGAGAGCGGCGATACCCCCCATCTCGTGTTGGCCGAGGGCGGCGTCTCGAGCTATGCCGAGACCTTTGCGCGGGCGCGGCGGCTCGCGGCCTGCCTGGTGGCCGCGGGCATCGAGCCCGGCGATCGGCTCGCCTGCCTGCTGGGGAACTCGCGGGCGCTCTACGAGTTCTTCATCGCCTGCGGCCTGGCCGGGGCGGTCGCGGTGCCGATCAACACCCTGAGCACGGCGCGTGAGATCGGCGCTCTGTTCGCGGACTGCGGAGCGCGGGGCATCGTTGCCCAGTCGTCGCGCCTCGCCGCCTTGCCGGCGGAGGTTTTCCCCGACGACATGGCGCTTCGCCTGCTTGCTCGCGACGACGAGGCCTGGCCCGGCGAACCATGGCGCGACTACGAGCAGGCCCTCGCCGAGCCGCCACCCGAGAGCTCCGGGTCGCGAAGCCGGCCCGAGGCGCCGGCGATGATCATCTACAGCTCGGGCACCACCGGGACTCCCAAGGGCATCGTGCTCGGCCACCGACAGCTCCTGGGCAACGCGCGCATGACCACCAAGGCGCTCAGCTATCGGCGCGGTGACCGCTTCCTCACCCTGCTGCCCTCGTTCCATCTTTTCGGATACAGCTTCGACTTTCTCTATTGCGGCATCGTCCGGGGCACCATGGTGGTGCTGCCGGCCTTCGCCGCCGACCTCGCTCTCGCCCTCGTCGAGCGCCACCGCGTCACCGTGCTTGCCGGCGTGCCGACGATGTTCGTGACCATGTTCGACCCGGCGTTGCGGGGCGACACCGACCTCTCGAGCCTGCGGCTGATCGACGTCGGCGGCGGTCCGGTGCCGGTCTCCCTGATCCGCGAGCTGAAGCACACCCTGGGGATCGACACGGTGGAAAGCTACGGTCTCACCGAGATAACCACGGTCGCCAGCGTGCAGCTCCCGGGCAAGCCGGCGCCCGAGGGCTCGTGCGGCCCAGCGCTCGAGGGCATCGAGGTGCGGCTCCGCGACCGTGACGGCAACGAGGTGGCGCGGGGAGAGCCGGGCGAGCTGCAATTCCGCTGCGACACTTTTATGATCGGCTATTGGCGACAACCGGAGCTGACCGAGGCCACGCTCCAGGACGGTTGGCTGCGCACCGGCGACGTCGGCCGAATCGACGACGACGGCAACCTCTTCATCCTCGACCGCATCAAGGACATGATCGTCACCAACGGCTACAACGTCTTTCCCAAGGAAATCGAGACCGTTCTCTACGCCCACCCCGCGGTCCAATCGGCGGCGGTGATCGGCGTGCCCCACGAGGTCCGCGGCGAGGACGTCCACGCCTTCGTCGTGCGAGCACCCGGGGCCGACGCGGGGGTCGAGGAGATCCTCGCCCATTGCCGCGAAAACCTGGCCCGCTTCAAAGTGCCCCGCGCCATCACCTTTACGGAAGCGCTGCCCCTGACGGCGTCCGGCAAGATCCGCCGCTTCGCCCTGCGCGATCGAATCGGCGCGGCGGCGCGTGGGGCATGAAAGGCAAATCTCCGATCGGCGGCCGGGCCGCGGCATCGGATATCCGGGTCGACGAGAGTCGGGCGATCGGCCGAGCACGCCGCGCTGGTGGCGGCCGCGCGGATCGTCCTCGGACGCGGCCGCCATCCCCGCACCGTCCACGAGGCCGCCGAGATGGCGAGACGACTTTAGTTCGACGAGGCTAGGATGGGGGGAACACCAAGTTGGGAGCAGGCGATGCCGTTGCCGCTTCCCCGCGGCCGAACCACGATCGCGGCGATGGTCGCCGCGCATCCCGGCGACGCGCCGGCGGTCGTCGACCGTGGCGCCATCGTCAGCTACGGCGACCTGGCCCGGAACAGCCGGCGCGTCGCCGGGGGCCTCGCCGAGCTCGGCGTCGGCGCCGGGGACAGGGTGGCCGTGTGGCTCCCGAACGTGCCGGCGTGGCTGGTGCTGTGCCTCGCCTGCGCCCGCCTCGGCGCCATCTGCGTCTCGGTCAATACCCGCTTCAGGAGCGTCGAGGTGGCCGACATCGTGGGCCGTTCGGGGCCCCGAGCGCTGGCGCTCTGGCCCGGCTTCAAGGACATCGACTTCATCGCCATCCTCGAGGAGATCGAGCCCGAGGCGCTTGCCACCCTCGAGACCATCATCGTCTATGGCGAGGCCGGCGGCGTCGAGTCGATGGCGCCGCTCAAGGGGCCTTTGAGCGCTCGCCGCGTCGTCGCCTACCGAGATCTGGAGGCCGGGCCGGAGCCCTTCGCGGGTGACGCGGAGGCCTCGGCGCCCTGCATCATCTTCACCACCTCGGGCACCACCAAGGCGCCCAAGCTCGTCGTCCATACCCAGCGCAGCATCGTCGACCACGCCCGCGACGTGGCCGCGGCCAGCGGCTTCCATGCCGCCGACAGCGTCGCCCTGATGGCGCTTCCCTTCTGTGGCGTGTTCGGCCACTCGTTGGCCATGGCGACGCTCGCGGCGGGCCGCCCCATGGTCTCGATGACCGCCTTCGAGCCGGCCGAAGCGGGCCGCCTGGTGACGGCGCACGGGGTCACCCACATGTACGGCAGCGACGACCTCTTTCATCGCATGCTCGAGGCGGCGCCCGAGGCGCGACCCTTCCCCAGCCTCCGCCTCGCTGGCTACGCGGCCTTCAACGCGGCGCTCGACACCATCGTCGCCGAGGGCGCGCAACGCGGCGTCAATTTCGTCGGCGTCTATGGCTCGAGCGAGATGCAGGCCCTGATCACCGCTCAGCGCGCCGACGCCCGAGCCGACAATAGGGCCCAGGGTGGCGGCTACGCGACCGCGGCCGATACCGAGATCCGGGTCCGCGATCCCGACAGCGGCGAGCTTCTCGGCTGCGGCCAGCCCGGCGAGCTCGAGGTGCGGAGCGCCGGCCTCTTCGACGGCTACCACGGCGACGCGGCGGCCACCCTCGAGGCCATGACCGACGACGGGTTCTTCCGCTCCGGCGACCTCGGCTACCTCGAGGAGGACGGCCGCCTGGTGTTCCTCTCGCGCATCGGCGACGCTCTGCGGCTGGGCGGCTTTCTTACCAACCCTTCGGAGATCGAGGCCCACGTCGAGGCCCATCCCTCGGTGCGGGAATGCAAGGTCGTGGCGGTGGCGACGACTGGGGGGAACCGCGCCGTCGCCTTCGTCATAGCGGAAGGCGGGGCGACGCCCGACGAGGAGGCGCTGCGCCGCCACTGCGAAGGCGGCATCGCCAAGTACAAGGTGCCGGTGCGCTACTTCGCCATCGAGGAGTTCCCGGTCGCGGTCGGGCCCAATGGCGTCAAGGTGCAGCGTCACGAGCTGCGCGACATGGCCGAGGCCCGGATGGCCCGGGATGCGTAGGGGGGAGTGATTGCGATGGCGGATCGGGTGGCCTTGATCGCCGGCGTCGGACGGGGCACGGGCGGCGCGGTCTCGCGGCGCTTTGCCGAGGGCGGCTACCGGGTGGCCCTGCTGGCGCGCTCGGAAAGCCGGCTCCGGGAGTTCGAGTCGGAGATCCCCGGGAGCCTCGCGATACCTTGCGACCTCACCGACCCGGCGGCCCTCGACGACGCCATCGCGCGCTGCCGGGCCGAGCTCGGTGAGCCGGAGGTGGTGGTGCACAACGCGGCGCGTGGGGTGTGGGGCGGATTTCTCGATATCGATCCCGCCGAGCTCGAGGAGAACTTCCGCGTCAACACGATGAGCCTCCTCTACCTCGCCCGTGGCGTCGCCCCGGCGATGGTCGAGCGCGGCCACGGCGCCATCATCGTCACCGGCAACACCTCGGCGTGGCGCGGCAAGGCGGACTTCTCGGGCTTCGCGCCGACCAAGGCGGCGCAGCGTATCCTGGCCGAGGCCATCGCCCGCGAGTTGGGACCGAAAGGGGTCCACGTTGCATACCTGGTGATCGACGCGATCATCGACCTCAAGTGGACGCGGCGACGTTTCCCCGAGCTCCCCGACGAGCGCTTCGCCAAGCCCGAGGCGATCGCCGAGACCGTCTTTCACGTCGCCCATCAGGACCGCTCGGCCTGGTCCTTCAACGTCGAGCTCCGCCCCTTTGCCGAGCCCTGGTGAGGAAACCGGATTGGAGTGAGCCGCCCATGATCGATTTTTTTTACTGGCCGACCCCGAACGGCTGGAAGGTGGCGATAATGCTGGAGGAGTGCGGCCTCGACTACCGCCTCAAGCCCGTCAACATCGGCAAGGGCGAGCAGTTCACGCCTGAGTTCCTGGCCATCAGCCCCAACAACCGCATGCCCGCGATCGTCGATCACGACACGGGCGGCGATCCGGTATCGGTGTTCGAATCCGGGGCGATCCTGATCTACCTGGCGGAAAAGACCGGCCGCTTCATGCCGGATGGCCCCGAGGGGTGGAAGGAGACGCTGGAATGGCTGTTCTGGCAGGTCGGCAACCAGGGGCCGATGGCGGGCCAGCTCAGCCATTTCGTGAACTACGCGCCCGGCGAGCACCCCTATTCGCAGCAGCGCTACGCCAACGAGTACGACCGCTGCCTGGGCGTGCTCGAGCAGCGCCTGGAGGGCCGGGATTTCATCCTTGGCGACTACTCCATCGCCGACATGATCTGTTGGCCCTGGATCCTGATCGCCAAGCCGCTGGGGCAATCGCTGGAGCCCTTTGCCAATGTCGCGCGCTGGCGCCAGGCCGTGAAGGAGCGGCCGGCGGTGCAAAGGGCGGTCGACCTCGGCAAGGAGTTCCGGCGCACCGGCGGGCCCAGCGACGAGGAGCGAAGCTACCTCTTCAATCAGACCGCCCGGTCGGTGAGAACGCGTTCGTCGTAGCGCGCCGACCAGCGGGCGATCGGCGCCCGGAGGCGGCGGGCGAGGTGGTGTAGGATTGCCGGCAGGGACGGTGCGCCGGCGGAGGGAGCGAGGTGGAGGGGATCACTCAAGGCGAGATCGTCTGGCGGCCTTCGAGCGAGCTCGTGGCCAACAGCCGCCTGACGGGATTGATCCGCGAGCTCGGCGCGCGCGATTACGAGGACCTCAACGCCAAGGCGCTCGACGATCCGGCGTGGTTCTGGGACGGCCTGCTGCGCTATCTGGGGTGCCGCTTCTACCGGCCCTACGACCGGGTCATGGACGATTCGCTCGGCAAGCCGTGGACGCGATGGTGCGTCGGCGGCACCACCAACGCCTATCTCAACTGCATCGAGAAGCACAAGGGCACGCCGGCCTGGGAGCGGCCCTACATCGAGTGGGAGGGCGAGGACGGGCGGCGGCGTTCACTCAGCTACCGCGCCTTCGATCGCGAGGCCGGCCGTCTCGGCGCTGCGTTGCGCGCGCTGGGCGTGAAGCGGGGCGACGTGGTGGGGCTCTTTCTGCCCATGATCCCCGAGGTCTTTATCGCCTTCTTCGCCTGCGCCAAGATCGGCGCCATCAACATGCCGCTGTTCTCGGGCTTCGGCCCGGCACCGATCGCGGCGCGGATCAACGAGGCCGAGGCGCGCCTCGTTATTACCTGCGACGGGACCTGGCGCCGCGGCAAGCCCGCGGCGATGAAGGCGGTGCTCGACGAGGCCGCGGCCGAGGCCTCATCGCTCGAGGCCGTGATCGTCGTCGATCACATGGAGGGGGAGGTGCCGCTCGACATGAAGGCGAGGCGCGATCACTGGTGGCACGAGCTCGTGGCGGCCCAGAACGCCGAGGCCGAGACCGAGGAGCTGCCGGCGGAAGCGCCGCTCACGCTGGCCTTCACCTCGGGCACCACCGGGAAACCGAAGGGCATCATCCAGACCCACGTCGGCTTCGTCACCAAGATCGCCCTCGACCTCGTTCTGATGACCGATTTCAGGGAGCACGATTGCTTCTTCTGGCTGAGCGATTTCGGCTGGATGGTGGGGGCCCTGTCGGCGGTGGCGCCGAGCTTCGCCGGCGGCCGCCTGGTGGTCGCCGAGGGGGCTCCGGATCACCCCGACCCCGACCGCTTCTGGCGCCTGATCGCGGGCTATGGCGTGACCCACTTCGGCATCGCCCCGACGGCGGCGCGCGGCGTCATGCGCCTTGGCCGCGAGCTCGTCGAGAAGCACGACCTCGGCTCGCTCAAGGTGATGATCACGGCGGGAGAGCCGGCGACGCCCGACGCCTGGCATTGGCTCTTCGAGGTGGTGGGCGGGAAGCGCGTCCCGATCATCAACATCTCGGGCGGCACCGAGATCGGCTGCTCGATCGTCACCGGCACGATCGTGCATCCGCTCAAGCCTTGCGCCTTCAATGGGCCCTCGCTGGGCTCGGGCGCGGCGGTGTTCGACGACCGCGGCCAAGCGGTGCGGCCGGGCGAGGTCGGCGAGCTGGTGCTGACGGCGCCCTCGATCGGCCTCACCAAGGGCTTTTGGGGCGCGGACGGCGAGGCGCGCTATCTCGAGACCTACTGGCGGGATTTCGCGGATGTCTGGCGCCACGGCGATTTCGCCTGCATCGACGAGGACGGCTTCTGGTACCTGCTGGGGCGCTCCGACGACACCATCAAGGTCGCCGGCAAGCGCACCGGGCCGCCCGAGATCGAGGCCCTGGTGATGGCCACCGGCAAGGTCGCGGACGTGGCCGCGATCGGCCTCCCCGATGCGCTGCTGGGCTCGGCCATCGGGCTCATCGCCGTGCCCAAGGAGGAGATCGATCCCGACCAGCGCCTGCGCGACGAACTGACCGCGGCCGTGGTCGCCGGCATGGGGCGCTCCTACCGCCCGCGCGAGATCCACTTCGTCCCCGATCTGCCCAAGACCCGCAGCATGAAGGTGATGCGGCGGGTGATCCGCGCGGTGCTGCTCGACGACCCGGCCGGCGATCTCTCGGCCTTGGTCAATCCGGAATCGATGGACTACCTGCGCGCCATCAAGGAGGGGCTGAGGCAGCGCTGAGCGGGTGCGAAATCCTCCGCGCCCAGCGATCCCAAAAGCCGCCCCTACCTCACAGCCGCGTCACCCGGTCGGGCTCGGCGCCCAGGGCCTGGCGGCAGTAGGCCATGGCCTGGTCCTCGGCGCTCTCCGCGCTGGCGAGGGAGCCGCCCATCTCGAGGCGCTCGCCGTCGTGCCACACCGACCACAGGTAGTCGACCGACTGATCGACGTTGGTCCAGCGCTCGATGACGACCTCGATCATGGGCCAACCCCGGGCCGCGCCCCTCGCGGCGCGAGGCTCCCGGCGGCGCCGCTATACGCCCTCCACCAGGATGAGGTTGGTGCGCGAGGCCGACTGCCGGAGCCGCTTCAAGTCCGCGTAATCGTCCGAATCGTACCACGCCTTGGCCTGCTCGAAGCTCGGGAACTCCAGCACCGCCGCCCGCGCCAGCGGCGCCTCGCCCTCGAGGTGCTCCATGCGGCCGCCGCGCACCAGATAGCGCCCGCCATGGGCCTCGATGGTGGCCGGAACCCCGGCCCTGTATTGCTCGTACTTCTCGGCGTCCTCGATCTCGATCTGGACGATCATGTATGCAGCCATTGCGGATCCTCTGATAAACGCGCCCCGGATCCTGAAACCCTCGGGGGCCGCCCCCAGATTAACGCATCTTGCGGCGCAGGAAGTTGAGGAAATCGATGCGCGTGACCAGGCCGTGGTACTGGTCGCCGTCGACGATCAGCGGCACGTAGTCGTTCTCGAACACCGGCAGGAGGTCCCTTAGCGCGGTCGACGAGGAGAGCGTCTCGAGCCGCGTCGACATCGCCTCGGCGACCGCTTGGCTGAAGTTCTCCTCCGCGCCGTAGACCGCGAGCAGGATATCGGACTCGTCGATCAGGCCCACCACGCGGTCGCCTTCGACGACCGCGAGCTGGGAGACGTCGTGGAGCTTCATGCGACCGTAGGCGGTGAGCAGGCTGTCGCTCGCCGTGACCGTGAAATCGCTGCGCTCCTCGTGGCGCCGGGCGATGAGATCGCGCAGGTCGCCAAAGGTCTCGCGCTCGACGAAGCCCTGATCGACCATCCAGTAATCGTTGTACATCTTCGACAGGTACTTGTCGCCGCTGTCAGGGACGAAGGTGACCACCCGCTTGGGCCGATCCTGCTGGCGGCAGTATTTCAGCGCCGCGGCGACCAGGGTGCCGGTCGACGAGCCGCCCATGATGCCTTCTTTGCGGAACACCTCGCGCGCGGTGTGGAGGCTCTCGGCGTCGCTGATGGTGAAGCCCCGGCTGAGCATCGAAAGGTCGCCGATGGGGGGAAGCACGTCCTCGCCGATGCCCTCGATGAGCCAGGCGCCAGCCTCGGCGAGCCTGCCGGACTCGATGTACTCGACCAGGATCGAGCCCTCGGGGTCGGCGAGCACGATCTCGACCTCGGGCGCCACGCGGCGCAGGAACCGGCCCACCCCGGTGAGGGTGCCGCCGGTGCCGACGCCGCACACCACGGCGTCGAGGTCGTGGCCCATCTGCTCCCAGATCTCGGGCGCGGTGCCCTCCTCGTGGGCGCGCGGATTGTGCGGGTTGTTGTGCTGGTTGGCGTAGAAGGCGTTGTCCATCTCGGCGGCGATGCGCGCCGCCTTGGTCTGGTAGTGCTCGGGATGGCCGGGCTCGACGTCCGAGCGGGTCACCAGCACCTGGGCGCCGAAGGCGCGAAGATGGGCGATCTTTTCCCGGCTCATCTTGTCGGGTATGACGATGATCACGCGGTAGCCCTTGCGCGCCGCGACCAGCGCCAGGCCGACGCCGGTGTTGCCCGAGGTCGCCTCCACGAGGGTGCCGCCGGGGCCGATGCTGCCCTCGCGCTCGGCGCCCTCGATCATGCTCAGCGCGATGCGGTCCTTGATCGAGCCGCCCGGGTTGTAGGCCTCGAGCTTGGCGAACAGGCGGCAGGGCGCGGCGTCGAGGTTGCGGAACTCGATCATCGGCGTGTTGCCGATCATGTCGAGCACGTTTCCGTATGCCGACATGGACGTTACCCCCCAAGGTCTCGCTGTCGGGCGCCGGCGGCCGCCTGAGAACCTACTCACTGGCGGCCGGTCTTGATCCCTCTGACGAGCCTAGATGAGCCTCGAAACGGGTTCAACCACCGCGTCGAGCCGGACGGCCGCGGGCGCCTCACGACTGCCGGGGACACCAGCTCCTGTTTCCCGCGCCCGACCCTGATATTCTAAGGCCCTGGAGGCGACGCCATGACGACGACGATCGCGCTGCCCCTGTGGCTGCTCCTGGCGATCTGCGCGCTGGCGCTCCTTGGCGCCCTCGACCGCTTGTTGATCCCCAGCGTGCGCTGGTTCGTGCGGCGCCGGGTGAACCGGGTCATCGACGAGCTCAACAGCCGCCTCGAGCTCCGCATCCAGTCCTTCAACCTGACGCGGCGTCAGGTGCTGATCGATCGCCTGAGCTACGATCCCGAGGTGCTCCAGGCGGTCGAGTCCCGGGCCCAACGCGAAGGCTTGCCGCGCGAGGTGGTCATGGCCGAGGTCGAGCGCTACGCCAGGGAGATCGTGCCGTCGTTCAACGCCTACGCCTACTTCCGTATCGGTTCGTGGCTGGCGCGAAGCTGCGCCCGCCTGCTCTACCGCGTGCGCCTGGGCTATGCCGACAACATCGGGCTGTCGGGGGTCGAGGCCAACGCCAGCGTCGTCTTCATCATGAACCACCGCAGCAACATGGACTACATCCTGGTGGCCCATCTCGCCGCCACCCGGACGGCGCTGAGCTATGCCGTCGGCGAGTGGGCGCGGGTGTGGCCGTTGCAGACCCTGATCCGCTCGCTGGGCGCCTATTTCGTGCGCCGCGACTCGGGCAACCCGCTCTACCGCCGGGTCTTGGCGCGCTACATCTACATGGCCACCCGCGGCGGCGTGGTCCAGGCGGTGTACCCCGAGGGCGGGCTCAGCCGCGACGGCCGGCTGCGGCCGCCCAAACTGGGCCTGCTCGCCTACATGGTGGCGGCGTTCGACCCCCATGGCGACCGCGACCTGGTGTTCGTGCCGGTCGGCATCAACTACGACCGGGTGCTCGAGGACCGCAGCCTGGTGCGTCGGCTGGACCCGGCGAGCGAGAAGAGGAGCGGCGCTTTCGCGCTCGCCACGACCTTGAGCTTTATCGGCCGCAACCTGATGCTGATGGCGCGGCGGAGCTGGTATCGCTTCGGCTATGCCAGCGTCAATTTCGGAGCTCCGCTCTCGATGCGCGAGTACCTGTCGCGACGCGAGGTCGATTTTCGGGGGCTGAGTGAGGAAGAGCGCTTCGTTGAGATCGAAGCGCTCGGCCACCGGCTGATGGCCGAGGTGGGGAAGGTAATCCCGGTGTTGCCGGTATCGTTGGTGGCAACGACGCTGCTGCGCAACGAGGGCCGCTGGCTCAGCGAGCTCGAGCTCAAGGCGGCGGTCCACGGCCTGATCGGCGATCTGCGCACCGCCGGCGCCCATCTCTACGTTCCTCGCCAGGACCACGATTACGCCGTCGTTGTCGGCTTACGCATGCTGGTCCTGCGCCACCTGGTCGAGGAGGACGATGGTCTTTACCGCGCCGCGGCCGAGGAGCGCCCGCTGCTCCGCTATTACGCTAACGCCATTGCTCACCTGCTGGAGGGCGCGACGGCGGATTGAGGCCTGAGCGAGGCTTGGGGGGATGCGCTGGAGCCGCCGGCGGGGATGTGCGGAGCGCGCGCAGATCGGCGCCCTGGCCGGTCGGGCGATTTGGTGATTGGACCTGGGGCGGCAAGGGGTTAGCCTCGGGCCTTGAGGCAGCACATCTCGAGGCCGAAGACGGGCCTGGATCATGCAAGGAATCGATCGCGCCAACGGCCACCGCCCGAGCGGGCTCCTGCACCTCTTGCACCCGGCGCTCAAGTCGGCGCCCAAGCCCAAGCCCGAGGAGCTGCCCTTCGATCTCGAAAGCGCGCTCGCCGCCGTCCTGCCGCTGCACACGGAGATTCCCTCCGACGCCTTCACGGCCTCGATCCTGGGCACCGAACGGGAGGGCAATGGCGTTCTCATCGACGACGACGGGCTGCTGCTGACCATCGGCTACCTCATCGTCGAGTCCACTGAGGTGAAGGTGGTGAGCGGCGAGGGAAAGACCGTGCCCTGCGCCGCCATCGCCTACGACTACGACACCGGCTTCGGCCTCGTGCGCGCCACCGCGCCGCTCGGGGTCAAGCCCATGGCGCTGGGCTCGTCCGCCGATCTCGAGGAGCGCGATCAGGTCATCATCTCGGCCCATGGCGGCCTGGCCCAGACCATCAGCGGCTACGTGGTCTCGAAACGCGAGTTCGCGGGCTACTGGGAATACTTGCTCGACGAGGCCATCTTCACCTCGCCGCTCCACCCCAACTGGGGCGGCGCGGCGTTGATCGGTGCCGACGGCAGGCTTGTGGGCATCGGCTCACTGTTCGTCGAGGACGCACTCCCGGGGGAGGATCCGATTCCCGGCAACATGTTCGTGCCCATCGACCTCTTGAAGCCGATCTTCTCGGATCTGCTCACCAAGGGGCGGGCAAGCGGCACCTCCCGGCCCTGGCTCGGGATGTTCACCACCGAGGCCTTCGGTCAGCTGGTGGTGGCCGGGGTGGCGCCCGACGGCCCCGCAGACCGCGCCGGCATTCGGCCCGGCGACGTGGTGGTCAGTGCCAGCGGACACCACGTCGCCCGTCTCGCCGACTTCTTTCGCAAGGTTTGGGGGCTGGGCCGCGCCGGCGTCGCGGTGCCGCTCACCATCCTCAGGGACGGCGATCCCCTCGAGATCGTGATCGCCTCGGGCGACCGCTACGAGTACCTGAAGCTGCCGCACCGGCAGTAGCCGGCGCCCCTCACCGTCCCAGGAGCCGGGCCGCGTTGCCCCCCAGCACCGCCTCCACCACGCGGTCCTTGAGGCCGATGCCCCGCCACTCGGCGATGGCCCGCGCCATCGGGAACACCGGCCAGTCGGTACCGTGGAGCACCTGCTCGGAGAGCACGCTGTTCATGAAGCGGTACATGACCTCCCAGCCCGAGCCCGGGGCGCCGACATACTTCGGCGCCAAGCCGCCGAACTCCATGAACACGTTGGGGTGCTTGCGGCCCACCGCCACCATCTCGGCGGTCCAGGGCCAGCCGGCGTGACAGGCGATGAGGACGAGCTCGGGGAAGTCGCAGGCGACCTGGTCGAGCTGCAAGGGATGATCGTTCTTGATCGGGTGGCTGACCGAGTAGTTGATGCCGGTGTGCAGCGCCATCATCAGCTTGAGCTCGGCGGCCTTGGCGTAGACCGGGTAGAGCCTGGCGTGGTCGATGGCGAGGTGGAAGAACGAGGGCTGGATGCTGACGCCGATCAGGCCCAGCTCGGCGATCTCGGCCACCTGGCCCAGCGCCCGCATGATGTCGAGGGGCGCCATCGAGATGGTGCCGAAGCCCGAGAAGCGCACCGGATCCTCGCGCACCAGCTTGGCCACCGCCTGGTTCATGGCCTCGGCGGGATCGCCGTACTCGTATTCGGCATGGACCACCGTGTGCTCGACCCCGCTGGCCTCCATCTCGGCGATCAGGTCGGCAAGCGTCTTGTCGATGTTGTCCGAAACCCCGAGGACCGCGTCGTACTGGCTGCGGTATCCGGCCGCCGGCGGCGCCTGCCGGGGGCGCAGCTCCTCGGGCAGCCTGGCGCGAAAGTCGATGATGGTGGTGGTCATGGCGCTCGCCCCCCCCGCCCCTCTCCGGCAATCCGGGACGCCGCCATTCGGTGGGCCGGCGCGCCGCTCGAAGGGCCGCGACACCCGGTTCCTATAGCACAGGCCGGGGGGTGCGCCCATTCAGTCGCGGGCCCGGCCCTCCAGGGCCTCGATCTCGCCCATCAGCCGCTGCCACTCCTCGGGACCCGCCAGCGGGCTCATGCGCAGCGCCCGCTCGCCCTCGAGCGCCGTTTTGTACCGGTCCATAAGATAGTAAGCGCGGTCGCGAAGGAGCTTGAGGCTCGCCGCCTTGGTCTCGGTGTAGCCCATCAACGCTTCGTCGAAGCGCTCGCCCGCGGCGCCAATGGCGCGGGGCTCGGCGCAGGCCGAGAGCGCGAGCGCCGCGCTCAAGCCGAGGGCACGGATCATGGCTGTCTCCTTTCAGATCAGTCTGAAGAGCGCGTAGCCGAGCGCTGCCAGCACGATCAGCATCCCGACGAGGACCCCGAGCCGGACGCGTATCGCCTTGGCCGCGACCGCCGCCAGCCGCCGCTCTCGGTAGCGTTCGAACTCGGCTTTCGAGCGCGGCCAGTGCCAGGACATCTCAAACCGCCTCGCCTTGGGATTGGATGGGCACGACGAGCTTCGCCACCACCGCCTCGAGCTCATCCCGGCGCCGCGCGATCAGGGCCTCGGCCTCGGCGATGAGTGCCGCGATCTGCTCCGGGCTCACGTCGTCGAGGTCGTCCGAGGCGCGCTCGAGCCGGGTCTGAAAGCGGTGATAATCGACTGGCAGGGTAAGGAGTTGGTAATCGACAGCATCGGATTGACCGTCGAGGAAGCCCGAGACCAGGTGCGGCGCCCACGACAACAGCCCCTTCATCTTCTCCGGCCGCAGAGGCCGGGTAAGTTCCCCGCAGCCCAGCGAGAGGATCGTGAGCTCGTGCTCCGGCCACAGCCGGCGTGCTTCCGCGAAGGCGCACAGCGCCGGGTTGTTGGCGACCATGGCCCCATCGATCAAGTCGCCGTGGGGCTGGAAGTACGAAGGTGCTGCCGATGTCGCCCGCGCCACCTCCCACATCGCGAGGCCGTCTTTCCAGGACTTGAAGAACACCGGGCGCCGCGCCCGGATGTCGTAGCTCACCACCATGCAGCGGGTGACCGCGGCACTGAAGGGTTGGCGGCCAAGCTTCTCCTTGAGGATCGCCTCGAGGGGACGGTGGTCGTACTTGGGCGCCGCCAGCCAGCGGCTATAGACCGGCCAGCGCGGGCGGAAGATCTCAGGCCCTTGCTCGCTGTAGAGGGCGCGGATCTTGGTCGCCGCCATCGGCCTGGCGATGCCGCAGGCGATGATGCCGCCAGTGGAGTTTCCGCACACCAGGTCGAAGAGTTCGTGGCAGGGGCGCCCCGCGACCTTCTCGATGTGCATCAGCACCGTCGCCGGCAGAATGCCGCGGGCGCCGCCGCCGTCGATGACGAGAAGGCGTTTCCCGGTCATCGCATCACGGCCCCGGCTCACGATGCGAAACGTCGGTAAACCAGGACGAACCGCGCCACCGTCCCGGCCCCGAGCTCGGTGTTCCAGTGGCGCTTCCAATAGGCGCCCAGGCCCTCGACATCGTCGGCCGCCGGCAGCGGCTCGACAATGCGCCAGAACATGACCCGCGCCATCGCCGCCGCGTGGAGCCAGTTCCAGGCCAGCTGCCCGGTCGGTGGCTGGCCGGGCACGGTGGTCGCGGTCACCAGCTCCCGGAGTTCCGGCCGCCGCGCGAGATACCGATCCCACAGATCCGCGCAGGTCGCGGGCTCCATCTGGAACGGGCCCAGGGCGGCGCGCGCCGGCTCGATGCCCTGCTGGCGAATGGCCGCCAGTCGGGTCTCGACCAGCGCCGTGCCGATGAGCAGGTTCTCCGCCGCCGCCGAGCTCATCGCCGGGGCGAAAGGCGCGAGATGAGCGAGCGCCGGCCGCACCACCAGCTCGCGGAAATCGTCGACGTCGATCATCGTCCGGTCAGGCGCTCGATCTGACGCGCCAAAAAGCCGACGTTGACGTTGAGTTCGCGGATCGCGCCGGCGAGCTCGTGGCTCCACTCGTGGATGTCGTCGACCTTGGACGCGGTGTCGAGGACCACCGCCCTCAGCTCCTTGTCGATCTGGGCCGCACTCGCCTTGCGGCGGTCGTGGCCGTTCTTCCAGACCCGCCCCTTCACCAGCGGGGGCAGCACCTCGCGCAGGAGCATGATCGCGCCGACCGCCACCAGGCCCAGCACGGCGAGAGGCTCGCCCTCGCTCACGTGGCCCCTCCCGCCTCGGGCGCCTGCCAGATCACGCTCCGCCAGTCCTGACCGCTCAGCAAAGCGCAGGTGCGCCTGTTGGGATAGGTGATGGTAATCGTCCAGGTGGCCCCGTCCTTCGAGCGCCAGACCTCGACATAACCGACGACGCGGCCCGAGGCCACGGCGGCGCCCGCGGCTACCGGCGCCTCGGCGTAGCGCTCCATCAAGAGCGCTTGGGCCGCGGCGCGCGGCAGACAGCCTTGCGCCTCAGCCGGCGGCGCCAACAAAAAGGCCGCCAGAAAGGCGGCCAGTGCGGTCAGGGCCCCGCGAGGGGGCCGGGTACAAAAGGGGTCATGGTCTCGCTCTCCGTTGGTTCTAATCCACCGTGTCCTTATGTTGATTGGACCATTCCGGATTTAACAATAAAGCAACAGCGCGGCCATGATCTGTCCTGGTGAAAATGTCTAACACCATTCCACCTACCCCGTCTACTTGCGCCGCCTGTCTCCATGCGCTGTCTGCCCCATCTACTTTAACTAACGCCTTGGTGCCATCATCACTTAGGACGATTGACAAGATATTATTAGGCCATTCGCGTTTGTGCCTGGTGTCAGCCAGGACCACGGCAGAGCTATAACTTGGATGTGTGGTATCCAATAAGAAATAGCGGAGGTCAGCCATGATCAGTCACTTGGTTTACTTGCACAAGCTTCTAGCGAGCCGGTCACAGTAAAGTTACCGCCACCAGCCGAATTAGTTCCAAAGCTACTGAATGCATTTTTGAGATACACGTCTGGTACGGTGCCAGTAGGAGTCGATCCATCCGAACCAAGACTAACAGGAAACTTTTCACCATCTATAAATTTGCGTCTGTTACTGGCAACACTAAAATCCAGAGATTCACCAAGATTCAAATAAAGTTCCGCCAAGCAGCCATTAAATTTTTGAGTGCCATTCGGCCTAGAACCAACTGCATTATTACCAGGGGTGTAGTCTAGTGCACCATCTATAAATGCGACTTCATTGTAATCTAAAATATCATTCATATAAATGCTACCCGACCCAGCTGATGCCATATTCCAAGAGGCAAGAATGTGAAGATGTTTTGCAGTTGACACATAAGTAACTGAAGTTCTTATACTTAGTAGGTTTGTTTCTCCCGACACGTTAGTGGCATTAATAACAAACAGATTAGAGCTGTTCCTAAACACAGTGAAGAAATTCGATCCATCTGGAGTTGTCGCCTCGGCAGTGTAGATTCTCAACAATGAAGCATCACCGCCATTTAGATTGAGCCAACAAGAAAAAATGCCCTTTTTGCCGTTATTAACCCCAGTAAGATCGCCGCCTCTAAGCATGTAATCATTAGTCCCATCAAACTTGGAAGAATTGGCGCTATAATTACCACCGGAGAAACTAGTTATAGGAAAAGTAAACATACTAACTGAAATCCAACTTAGCCACACCGAACATCGATGTGCCATCTGAGATGAAGGAAAGAATATCTACGTCATTAGCTCCTGTTGAAAGGACAGGCGCATTCCCACTAGGCCACTTGTATGCAGTACCGTAGGCGAGCGTCCGCGTGCCCGTGGCGTCCTGCTTGACAATGAGGATATAGGTAGCACCGTCCTTGAGGTTGGTGGGGTTATCCAGCGTGCGGTTGCCGGCGAGGGTGACCGAGGCGACCTTGTTGGTGTCGAGGTTCCATGAGATATTTGCTGCGTCGGTCAGCGTCGTTGCATTGAAATTCTGTTGCGATGTCCACTCCTGAGCCACGTCGAGCTTGGCGGTGTCGGCATCGAAGGCCTGAACGTCGGTGCCGATGACCAGGCCCAAGGTCGTGCGCTGCGCGCCCGTGTCGGCGTCATCGATGAGATTTCGACCTGCCTCCGTGAGCGTCGCCACGGCATAAACGTCGAGCGCCGTGGTGTAGATCAATCGGTCGGCAGCCGTGGTCAGGCCGGCAATCGAATTCAGCCCGGCGTCCGCCGCCTCGAAGCTGCCTGAGCCCGGCGTCAGGTCGATGTCCTGATCCGCCATCGTGAGCACACGGGTGAGGCCGGTGGTGAGCCCGTCGGCCTCGACCCGCACCAGCTTGGTGGCGTCGACCGAGCCCTTGACGATCGCCGTGCTATCGGCGATCGGATGGCTATCGCCCCCTCCGCCCGCGCCCGTGGTCTCGATCCACACCGCGGCGGCGGCGGCGGCATCCAGACAGACGAACTCCTTGTCGAGCGTGACGTTGATCCAGCGGCTGCCCACCGCATAGCCGGCGCCCGAGTCGTCGCTCGCACCCGGATCGGTCGTCGCCCCCAGGTTGGTCTTGATTCCCTCGTAAGCTCCGGCGCCGGTCTTGCGCAGGAAGCCCTCGGCCTCGGAAATGTCGGAGTCCATCACAGCGCCAGCGGCCGCCACTCCTGCCGCGTCGGTCACGTCCGCGTTGTCCTCGACGTTCAACACCGTCCGCGCCTCGGCCGCCGTCATCAAGCCGGCGTCGCCCGTCGCCTTGCGCCCGACGAATTCGCTCGCCGCGATCACCACCGGCAAGGGCGTGTCGTCGGCCACCGCGATCAGGATCGTCTGGGCGTTGAAGTCCGCCTCGAGGACGACGCCGCTGAGCGCCGTCTGCACGAGATTCACGTCGAAGCCCGGGTCGACCGCGAGCGTCGCCCAGTCGCCCGCCGCGACCACCACCGTCTCGGTGCCAGCCACGGTGTCGAAGGTCAGCGCGAAGCCGCCCGTGGTGTTGTTCCAGACGTGGTAGATTTTCTGATTGTCGGGCAGCGTGATGGTGCGGCCGGCGGTGAGCGTGCCGGTGAACTCGTGCACCGCCTCGCGCAGGGCTTCCTCATCCGTGAGCACCTTGTTGGAGTCCGCCATCGCGATGATGAGAAAGCCGGCGACCGCACCATCGAAGTCGTCTAAGGCGGCGCTGATTGGCACTAGCGCCTGCGACGATTGTTCGGGATGAGTGATCTCGAGGTTCGGAGTATCGACCATGCTTTACCTCTAAAGTGTTGCCTGCCGACCGAAGCCCCGGCCGACCAGCTCGCTCATCTGGTAGATCGTCACGTCAACCCCAGGCCCGCGCTCGCCCGTGTCCGCCTCGACCACATCGAATATGCCGGTGTTCCACGTCAGGCCGCGCTTGGCGTGCAGGATCACGTCGACGAAGCGCGTGTTGGCCGGCATGTCCGCGACGAACGTGGCCAGCGCCCAGGTGTCGACAGGCGTCGGCACGACTAGGCCCTCGGCCACGATGCTGATCTCGGCCTTGGCCGCGTCCTTGAAGCGAATTTGGAACTCGACCTTGTCTGGATCGTTGGCGATGCCGCGCTGCGAGCGCACCCGGAACCGGAGATCGCCGGCATCGATGCGACCCGTGTCCACGCCAGCCGCCGCTAGATCCACCTCCTGGCTCATGGCGTTGTCGTCACTGGGCGCCGCCTGGCCCGTGAACTGCCACGATCCCTCGAAGGGACTCGGATACCCCGATGGCGTTTGCACCGCCTGCATGATGGGGAACGAAAGGTCCGCGACCCAGCCCGTGGTATCGCCCGTCTCGGCATCGGGGTTGGTGAGCACATGGTTCCAGAGCGGCGTGAAGCCCGGGGTGATGCCATCCGTGTTCTGCTGCGCCTTGGTGTAGGTCACGGTCTCGGCGCCGAGCCCGGTGAAGGTCCGCACCACGGCCCCGTCGGGATCCTTGATATCGACCTCGTAGGCCTCGGCGTCTTCGCCCAAGGGGAGAGGCCCATCACTCGGCCACACGCTCGCGGCCGGCAGCCGGCAGCGCCGCAGCCAAGTAGCGATCATGTCACCGCCGGCGCTCCATGAGCTTTTGAGATAGGACGGCGCGTAAGGCTTCTTGGCCCGTCCGGTGTCGGTGAACGGGATGATCTGCGAATTCACCTTGCTCGTGCCGAGAGTATCGAAGCGGAAGAAGCGCTCGACACCGATCAGCGCCGCGTCCTGCACCAACTTGTGCGGGCTGAGGTTGGTGATGAAGATCACCGCCTCGCCTACCGCGTGGCCGGCGATCGCCCACTCGGTCCCGTTGCGCCCCCGCAACAGCACCGAGAGCGTCACCGTGCCGTCGCCGTTGTCCGTGACCGTGGCCGCCTGGAGGATCTCGTTGCCGACCAGAAAGCCATTCTTGCCGTTGAGCACGTCGGCCTCGGTGACGCTGGCGAGGTCGGCGATGCCGTGAACCCAGGCGACGGTGAAGGTGTTGGTGCGGTCGAACACGGTCCACCGGGCCTGGTCGGCGAGCACGCCCATGGTGCGGCCCCAGATTGCCGCGTCGCCCACGGTGTCGAGGAGATCGAAGGCGGGCCCGCCCTCGCCGACGTAGACGTTCGAGCCGCGCCAGCCGGTCACGGCGCGCTCGGGGCTCGCCGCGATGTAAGGCCCCACGGTGTCGTCACCGTCCCGGATCATCGGGATGTCGAGCACGAAGCCTTGCGTTCTGACGAGTTCGACGATCACGCCCAGGCGTGCCCCGACGTTGGTGCCGCCCACCGTGCTGACGAGCGCCGCCGGGTCCGCAGCTTCGCCCTCGAGCTCGATCACCCCGCCGTCAGCCTGCGCGGCAAGGATGCGCACCAGATGCGACACCCCTCCCCGGGTGATCGTGATCACGTCGCCCGGATCGAGCCGCGCATGCTTCCGCCCCAGGCTGAAGCTGAAGGTGCGTTGCGCCGTCCAGGCCAGCGCCATGAACTTCTGAACTGCCTGCCTCGCATCGTCCTCGGAGAAGACGATGTTGACCTTGATGTTGACGATCTCCTGGGTGGCCACCGCCTCCGAAACCCGTTGCTCGGTCTGCACCGCCTCCTGGTATTCGCGCTCCTTCGACAGGTAGGTGATCGAGACGACGAGCGGCAGCTCCTGCTCCATGAGCCGCCCTTCGTCGAGCGCCTGCTCGGCTTCGACCCCGAGATCGTCCTCCGGCACGGCAGCGTCCGAGACCGCGTCGCGCTTCGGGAACACGATCTTGTTGCCGCTCTCAACCGCGTCGAAGAAGTAGAGCTGGCTCAAGACCTCCAGGCCCTCACGCGCCGGGGCCAGGTGGTCGATGATGAAGCCCCGCACGGTGTCGCCCGTAAGCGCCGTCACGTCGATGTCGCCAGCGGCGAGCCCGGCCTCCGCGCACTCCGCAGCCACCACGCTCGCCAGCGACACCCCCGTCGAGGCGCCGATGCGATCCAGGTAGAGCACCCGGATGTCGGTGGTGCCGTGGGCGATCAGCGCTCTCAACACCGGATCGTAACCGCCGCCGCCGCGGTAGTCGTCGGCCACCCAATCGTCCATGGCGTCGGGGGATGCCGCGAGGCTCCAGCTCAGCACGTTCAACACCCGGGCCACGTCACCCGAGCCCCGCATCGCCCAAAGGCCATCAACCGCCGGACCCGAGTGCCACCAGCCGTCGGAGAAGGCATCGCCGGCGAACGGGGTCAGCGTCGCGCCGATCACCCCGTCCACCGGATGCCACAACAGCACCTCATCGCCCTTGGCGATCGCGAACGACTGGCGCTGAGAAATCCACTGGATGCGAGATTCCGCGCTCGCGCTGGTAAAGGATGCCGACAGGTCGATCGTATCCTCGAGCACGATGTTGTCGGGCGTGTCGGCAATCGCGGGCCTGGAGTCCAGAACGCGGTGCACGAAAATCTTGAGCGTGGTCGCGTCGGCCGCCACCGTGTAGGTCTTGAACCCCGGCCCGATCGCCGACCAGCCGAGCTCCACCGAAAGCGTGCCGAAGGGATGGGGCTGCCCCGCGCCGACCTTGCCGAGCATGGTCATGTCCGAGGGGTCGAGCCAGGCCACTTGCTTGAAGCCTCTGGCGTGAGCCGCCAGCATCTCCCGCGGCGCCGTCGCATCGACACCCGACTCCACGAAGGTCCGCGCCTGGTTCTCGCGGCGGTAGGCGATCATGCGGTTCGAGGCGATGGTCGAGGTCGCCCCATCGAGGCCCGAGTAGATGCCGAAGGAATCGACGACTGCCATGCTGAACGCGTCGATCTTGTAGATGGGATCGTTGTTCTGAGCCTTCCCGCCGATGTAGAAAAACTGACCTACGTCGTCGAGCGTCGGCCGGGAGAAGACACCGATGCCGCTGCCAAAGACGCCCGTGATCGTTCCCGCCGCGATCACCGTGAGCGAGCGATGGTCGATCAGCGCGCCCGCGCCGGTCACCACAAGCAGCGTCAGACCCGTGCGGGCGTGGACGATGGTCTTGCCGTCGACGCGGCCCACCGGTGAGACGATGGTGTCGTAAGGCGATTCCGATGACGGGTTGGTCACCACCTCGACGGTGATATCCGGGATCTGGCCGCCGTAGGGTTCGAGGTCCAGGTTGTCGAACACCACGTAGGCCAGGCTGCGGAATGCTGGCGTGTTGGCGATGCCTTGAGACGCTTGGATCAGCGGATCGGGCTGTTGCGTCTCGGTGCCCAGGTGAACCCGGATGGTCCCTCCCGATACCGTCGCGCTGAAGTTGTCGGCCCGGAAGTTGAAGATCAGATTCCCGTTGGCCCAGATGCGCCCGACGCCGTCAATCGGCCCTTTGCAGCACGCCACCGCAAAGCCCGCGTGCACCGCGAAGGTGCGCGTGATCTTCGTGTGCTGGGTCGTGGTGGTCACGTCGAAGAAGACGTTTTCGGTATCGCCCAGCTCGGTCTGCTGGGTCTCGAAGATGCGGTTGGTCTCGCTCTCGAAGCTGGTCGATACCGACTCCCGCATGGTCTCGGTGATCGGCGTCGCCCAGATGATGTTGCCTTCGACGAAGATCGATCCGTAGGTCCGCGGGATCGCCTCGCCGAAGACCGAGACCTGCTGCGGGGTGCCGGTGAGCTGAAACCCCTCGGTGACGATGTCCGGGTCCGCAACCGCGGTCTCGGCAACCGAGCCGCCGAAGCGTTGGGTCTGAACCTTGACCGCCGGCACCACCGGGCGGGGCGGGGCGGGAGGTGGTGTCGGGCGTTTGAGCGGCCTCTTCGAGGCGAACCCACCCGCTTGTGCACCAGGGACGCTAAATCGCTGGAGGCTCTTGAGATCGATTACGCCACGGCGTCTCGTTGCCATCTATGCGCTCGCGTTCTGGAACCGCACGAGCTCGATCTCGCCCGGCACAAAGGGTTCGCCACGGAAGTTGAGGATGTTGTCGAACGGCACCTTGCACGCCGCGGTCGACTTATTGCAGCCCGCCGTAAGCTTGTACTGATCGCCAACCTGGATCGGATTGACCATGGGCTGGAACAGCTCGATGGCACCTCCGGGCGGGCTGGCGGCGCTGTAGATGGCGCCCGTGGCGAACACCAGGCCGATGTCTTCAAGGATAGCGTTGCCCGCGCCCGCCGGCTCGGTGGCGAGAGTGGCCCGCGCGATCGGGGTCTCGAAGGAGCCGGCGAAGTCGAGCTCGACATTCAGAACAGCATCCTTGAACCAGGCGCCGACAAAGAACTCACCCGTGGCTGGAACCGCGTAGGCCAGTGCTATGGACTCCCAGCCGCTGCCGGTATGGCTGAGCTCCGCCGCCGATGCCTTCACGTCGTAGGTGCCGGCCGACGTGCGCTCCAGGATATGCAGGTCGACGGCCCGGGCGCCGGTGGTGTGGTAGACCTCGACGCTGGTCACCAAGCGCCCGTTCAAGAGCGGCATCGTGCGATCGAGCGAGAACGTGGGCAGGTTGCGCGGCAACTTGGTCAGCGGTGTCGAGCGCTGGTTGGTGTCGGAGGCGTCGGCGCGTCGCAACTTGACCTCCATCTTGAGGCCGTTGTTGTCGCCCGAGGTCCAGGTCACCAGCCCGCCCATGAAAAAGTCATGCGCCTCCGAGCGGCTGGTGTCGGTGAAGACTCGAGCATCGGTGACGCCGGTCACCGTGCCCGTGACGGTGAGTCCTTGGATCGTCGTCCACACCACCGACCCGTCGGCCGTGGTGTTGCCGATGGTCAAATCCCAAGTCGGCTCCGAACCGCCCGAAGTGCCTGCGGTCGTGCACTTGAAGTGACGGCCGTTCTCGGTCGTCGGCCGCACCACCGAGCCAGTAGCCGCGTCCCGCACCGCGCGCACCGTATAGGCCGTGGTCGCGCCCCAGATCGGCGGCTGGAGCCTCACACCGCATTCAGCGCTGCCCAGGTCGACGCGACAGGTCGCCTGCACGATCTGGCCGATGGTCGCCTGCAACTTCTGTTTGAGGCCGCGAAGCTCGACGCTGTACCCGTTGTCATCAAACTGTGCCCGGCCCAGGAACCCTTTCTTCAGCGGCAGCGTGCCGTCGCCCAGGACCACCCAGTTGACCAGGAAGATTTCGACCGCGGCATTGTCGTAGAGGCCGCCGCGCAGGTTCGCCTCGGTCACCCCGGCGGCGCTCAGAATGCCGGCAAATTCCAGATTGTCCGCCTCGTAGTCGAGCGAGGACTCGATGGCCGACGGGAGCACGCTGCCCGCCGCCGTGTAGGTATCGCCGCTCACCACCAGATCCTTGTCATGGTCGGAGAAGAAAAGCTGCGAGGCATCCTTGCGCGTGATCTTGACGCAGAGGCTGAGCGTGGTTTCTTCGAGGGCGAGGTGGGTGACGAGCCCGGCGGAGGCGGTTTTCACAGCCTGATCTCGACGATCGGAATCTCGCCCCACTCCATGATGTCGTCGGTGTGCGCCGTGATCGCCATGTGGTCGGTGTCGAAGCGACAGGGCGTGTCGAACTCGAACAGCGCCGTCACCGCCACCCCACCGCCCGGCGCCGCGCCGAAGGTCACGATGCCCGTGGTGAGGTCGATCGACCAGTCGGCCGGATCGAACTGCTCGACGGCGTCGAGGAACATCCGGATCGTGCCCGAGACCGGCTTCTTGATCGTGCGGGTGTAGGTGTCCGGACCGGAGGTGTAGACCTTGACGAGCTGAAAGGTCACGTCCGCGCCGTCGCCGGTGCCGACGTTGACCTGAGTCGTGACCTCGAAGTCGGTCCAGTCCTTGAACCTGAAGCCATGCACCATCCCGGCGGAGGCGCGGAAGAAGGCGAGCACGGCCGCGAAGTCGCTCTTGGTCTTCACCCCGGAGCCCACGTCCCAGCCGCCTCGGCTTTCGGCCCAGCGTTGGTTGCGCTGCTCGAAGCCCGAGTCGGCCGCCGCCACGGTGGTGGCGAACTCCGGTCCACCTATGGCGCCCAACGAGATATTGGCCGGGAACTGGGTTTCGCGGAAGGCCATCAACCCGTGTCCTGGAGGGCGCGCACCAGCATGCGGTTGCTCTGGCGCAGCGTGCGGCGAAAGCCGTCCACGTCGGCGCCGGGGGCGACGTTGAAGCGCTGGTTGATGGTGATGACGGTATCGCCCCTGTCTCCGCCCTGCCCGGGCGGAATTGCCTGCAGGATCTCGCCCGGCGTGGCCTTGAGGCGTATTTCCTGGCTATCCGGCCCGCCGACGCCGCCGACCTTGAACGAGCCACCATGCTGGAGACCGAAAGTCGGGTTGTTTGAGATTGGCTTACCGGCGCCAGCTATAAGGCCGCCCAAGGAGGTGATGACTATCGCGCCCTTGCCGAACTTGAGTGTTTCGCTGCCGCCCAGTCCGGTGCCGGTAAGAATGCCGCGCGTCAAGCTTTCCGACTGTGCCAAATTTATAAGCGAGCCGCTCAGGGCATCCTGGGCTCGTGCTATCTCGCGGACGGTTTCAGCATTCCGCTCGTTGGCGCTCGACAACCTCTCGGTTGTACTCGTCAGATTGGCCACTGCCCCGGTGTGCTGAACAGTGACGCCTTTTATGAGCTTGATGCCGTCCGTAGACTCCCGAAAGGCGTCTGTGAGATCCTCGGTGACGCCCTTGAGCACTCGGGCGCCATCTATGTTTTTGATCTGGCCCTCGGTAAATTTAGCTTGTGCGGTCTCCGCGTCGACGAGCTTTAACGCAAGCCTATTTACTCCGGCTCTAAAATCTTCCAGTACTTGACCACCCGCCCTCACCGCGAGATCAAGAAACTTATCAACGAACTCGTTGAGGTCCGCCTGCGCTTTTTTAACGGGGAGGAGCGCGCGTGTAGCCTTGTCAAACGCCTCCTCGAGCTTCGCCTGTGCTATGGCTGCGTCAGACGCGGCATCGCCCACAGCCTTCATATCAGTTTCAAGGTCCTGAAGTCCTGCTCCATATTCGTCAACAGAAATTATTCCCGCTGCGAATCGCTCCCTTAGCTGATTAAGCACGCCGGAAAACTGTTCAATTTGATCGCCGTTGAGTCCAAGCGTCGTCATAAGACTAAACAACTTCCCCGCAAGCTCGCCGGTAGAGTGCCGCATGCGCTCCTGTATTACGAACCACTCTTCCAGGGGTACAATTGGAATAGAAACCGAGACCCCTTTATTGGCCTCTGCCCAAAGGTCTAGGGCGATGAGGAGGGGACCAATGATGGGGGCAAACCCCTTAGTGTTTTCGGAAAATCGCTCCATGCGTTCGAAGTTGTCGTTCAGCTTATTAACAAAGTCTGCCAACGCCTGGGTGGCCTGACGCAGCCCTCCACCTGTGCCCTCTGCAATCTTGATCCCCAGCCCCGAGAAAGCAGTTCCGAGCTTATCAACATCGCCGGACAGGTTGTCCATGTTCGTCGCCGCTTGTTCACTCGCAGTCTTCGTGTCTGTAAGCTTCTCCGTCAACACACCAAGCGCGGTCGCCTGGGCGATCAACTGCTGAGCCGCGACGAAGCTTTCGAGCCCAAACAGATCCATGAGCTCCCCGGCAGAGAGGCTTTGTTTGCCAAGATTAAGTAGCGCCTGCTGAAGACCGACGATCTTCGGGTTAGTCTCGTCAGCTCCTTTTTGCAGACGCAGAATCACGTTGCGGAGTTGGGTGCCAGCCTGCGAGCCTTTAAGGCTAATCGACGCCAGCAGCTGAATTGACGCATTGAGCTCCTCAAAGCTAATCCCAGCCGCAGCCGCAACAGTACCTGAGTCCCTGAGCGCGTTGGCAGTGTCGGCTATCTCTGAAGCTCCGAACTTCGCACCGGCGGCCAATACATTGATGAATCGATTTGCCTGATCTGCGTCGGCACTAAACTGATTGAGCGAAGCGCCTAATGTTCTGATCGCGTCGGACAACTCAATGCCCGCGGCGTCTCGTAACGTGATGGCTTCCCGGGTGGTGGCGGCCAAGGCTTCGACGTTCGCCAGCAGATCAGGCTTCGCCGACGCCATCAGCTTGAACGCCTCGGCCACGTCACGGGCCGCCACGGTGGTGGTTCTACCGAACTCAAGGGCCTTTTGCCGAATGAACGCCAGATCCCGCCCTGTGGCCCCAGTGAGGGCCGAGACCTCCGACATCGTGCGGTTGAAGTCGATCATCGTGCGGATCGCCGCCTTCGCGACCCCTGCAAACGCCGCCAAGTCCAGCCCGGTGCCAAACAAGCCGCCAAGCTTGGTAGCCGAGCCGCTCAGCGTGCTGAGTGACTTGTTCATTTTGCCGGTCGAGGCCTTCACAGACCTCTCAGCCTTAGTCAGACCACTGCGCAGGTTCCCGACCTTGGCGCGAATATCGACAATCAATTGTCCGACTGTGGCCATGAGGTCATCCTTGATCGATGGCAGCGATGGGGGGTAGCTTGCGCGCGCCGGGCCTGATAGAACTCAAGAGCACCTCGCCGAACTTCGCACATCGGCCGCGGAGCCCGCGCCGCACATGTTTAATGCCGCCATGGACATCATTTTTGGTATGATTCTGTTTTTCGCGATGGTCGCCATCTATCTGGCGCCGAGCCTCGTGGCAGCGACGCGGCATCACCACAATGGTGCTGCCATCTTCGTCATCAACCTGTTCCTCGGCTGGACCTTCATTGGCTGGGTCGTGGCTCTGGCTTGGGCCTGCGCGGGCGTCAAGCTTGAGGATGAGGGGTCCCGCTCGCGTCACGACCAAACCGTCCCGAAATGAAAGGGCCGTCCACGCGCCCTACCGCCCGCGTCGCCGTCCCTTGCGGCTCCGCACCCCGCCGCTCGCCTTGGCGACACGCTGTCTCTGCTCATAGTCCTCGGCCTCGAGCTGGAAGTAGGCCAGCCACTCACCGATCTCGCGGCTCGACATGCGGCCCAGCATCTCTCCGACGGACATCCCCAGCTCTTTGGCTAGGGTAAAGTAGAAGCGTCGTCCGGGCCGTTGTCGGAGTTTTCCACCAGCTTCTCGATGTCCTGCTCGCGGAAGCCATTGAGCTTCTGCGCGGCGTCGAACACCTTGTCCAAGGCGGCCGCGTTCTTGCGCCCCAAGGCCTCGGCGTCCTGGTAGGTGAACAGCCGCTCACCCTTGTCGTTGACCGCGCAGAGCGCCACCATGCGGGCCCTTAGGTTGGCGAAGTTCTCCTTGCGTTTCTTGCCCAGGCCCACGAACATCGAGGTCTCGAACTCGTCGCGTTCGGTGCCCGTCATGGTGCGCACGAAGACTGTGCCGCCCCACTCCGGCACCTCGACGGGCTCGCGGGTAAGATCGTCGGCGCCCAGGATATCGTCGCGGGTGAGGATATTGGACATCACCCCTTCCTCCTACGAGGTCGCCCGGGTCAGGGTGCCGGCCGCCTGGATGCTGATCGCGGCGACCGCCAGGTCGCCGACGCTGCCGCCCATGGGCGGATAGCTCTCCAGGATCCCGGTGCCGCTGTAGCTCGGGTTGGTGGCGCTCACCGCGGCGGATGTCGGCTTGAGCGTCACCGTGAAGGTCGAGCCCACCAGCGGGAACAAGGTGACGTCGACCTCCGCGGCGGCGAAGTCCTGGTTGAACTCGAGCTCCATCGACCAGTCCTTGAGGCCGCCGATGCGCGAGCGGGTATCCTCGCCCATCGCGGTGTCGTCCTGGAGCTCCGCTGAATAATTGAGCGTCACCTGCCGCACGTGATCGGACAAATCGACGGCGTTGATGACGACGCTTGCGTCGGTGAAGACGAATTCGGCCATTCTCTTTTCTCCTGGTTATCAGCGTTCAGCTCGCGGAGAGCTGAGCGCTACTGAATCCCGATGATGCAGACGAAGGTGAACGACGGTCCGGTGCCGCCGATCGTGTAGTCGACGCGCCACCAGTCATCGGTGATGGCGCCCGCCACCGGCGTTGCCCACTGGGCGCCGATGGCGCTGGCCTGGGCGAAAGTGATGCGATTGGTCGCGCTCGCCATGCCAACCGCGTCGTCGCTCTGCACGATGACGTCGAGGGTCGGCGTGGCGCCGCTCGCCGCCACCACGTGGAGCGCCGCGTAAAGCTTCTGGCTCGCGCCCACGGCGCCGACCTGGAAGGCGCTGCCCTGGCCGTTCGCCGTGCGCGCGGCGTTGTGCACGATGGTGCCGCGCACCAGCGGCCCCGAGCTCGCCTCGCCCGAGACCGAGAAGGCGAGGATCTCGCCCACCGCTGCGCCGGGCGAATACTCGCTCAACGCCGATCGGAAGCTGTAGCCGATCTCGCCCTCGGCGCCGGCCTGGGGCGAGATCGACATGACCTCGTCCTTAAGGCCGATGCGCGAGAACAGCACCTCGTCGACCTGGTCGTCGCCGCCGTTCCACAGCCCCTCGTGCTGGACCGTGACGGTCTTGAGGCCACCCAGGCGCGAGCGGGTGTCGTCGTCGAAGGTGGTGTTGTCCTGGAGCTCGGCGCCATAGTCGAGCGCCAACGCATTCATGTCGCCCGACAGGTCGTATCCCGCCAGCCACAGCTTGCAGTTCTGCCATATCTGCTCGGCCATTCGCGCCTCCTAGTTGTTCAATTCCGACATTTGATAGCGATGGAATTGGGAGCAAATGTCGAAAAGAATTGAACACAATCAAAAAGATAGCCTAGTGGTGCGGGCTGACATTGAGGGATCGAAATGTCAGAGTCGCACCACTAAAGTGGAGCAATCCGTGCCGCCGCCCCGAGCCGCAGATGGCCCGTGTCGGCATCCGTGTAGAGAGTGTCCGCATCGGCCACGAGCCGGTACACCGCCTGATCCTCGAGCCCGTTGCGCTCGAGGTGTGCCCGCGCCGCCACAGCCGACTCGAAGACCTCGGCACCGGCCGGGGCCAGCGGCCGGCGCTGGATCACCCGCTCGGGCGCCATCGCCGGGCCCACGGTGAAGAGCTTGCGCTCGCCCTTGGCCGTCGCGCCGGGCGCCTGGGCCGCCTCGACCTCCGGGAGCGCCGCGAGCACCTGGGCGGCGTCGGCCTCGACCTCGGCCTCGCAGGGGATCGTTAGGATGGCTCGCGTCGGCTGTCCGACCCCGGCCTCGATGCGGATCGCCTCGACCGCGTCCGTGACGTCGACGCCGTCGAGCTCGATGCGGCTCTCGCCCAGGCCGCCCAAGCGCGGCAGCTTCGCCTTGAGCCGTCCTGCCGCCATCCCCGTCCCCTCAGTTCGAGAAGGTAACCGTGCGGAAGCGTTGCACGCCGTGATAGGTGAGGCCGTCGGGGTCGAGCAGGGTCTCGGCGAACTCGAACATCGTGCCGGCGTGCGCGTGGCCGGCGACGCTGAGTGCGCCCTTGTGCAAGAGCCCGTGGATCGCGGCCATGATCTCCTTGGCCTCCTTGCGGCCGCGGCCGCGCGACCAGCTGTGGAGCGTCACCGTGTGGACCTGGCCGTCCTTGGCCATGGTGGAGCGGTCGACGGCGGTCACCGCGCCGATGGTGACGTAGGGAAAGGCGGTCTCCGGCGGCACGTGGTCGTGAACGCCGCTGATCATGGCCATCAGCGCGGCATCGCCGGTGAGCGCGGCATAGACCGCCTGCTGCAAGGCCCAGGCCGCGTCAGCCATGCCGGCCGCTCACCGCGAACGGCCCCTCGCGGCCGCCTTTCGGGCCGCCTTGGCGAGCGCCTCGCGGAACCGTTTCTCGGCCTCCGGCCGCGCCGCCTCCAGCGCCGGAACCAGCCACGGCCGGGCGGCCATGGTGCGGGTGCCGAATTCCAGGTTGGCGGCGATGCCGGCGAGGCTCGCGTCGTGCACGCCGACCGTGGCGCCGAGCCCGTCCGCTCCGAGCCGCACGCCGACGCCGGCGCGAAGCCGGCCCGTGGCCACCGCCGGCGCCTCGCCCGGCGCCGAGGCCTGGTGCCGGCGCCCGCCGCCCGGCAGGCGATAGACGCGGCCCGACTTGGGCTCCTCCATCGACTTCCGCGCGCGAGTCCGCACCTCGTCGGCGCTCGCCGCCAGCGCCCGCCGCAGCCGTTCCAGGGCGTCCTCGCGGAAGGCCGCGAGGGCGCTGATCAGCTCCTCGCCGCCGAGGACCGCGCTCTTTCCTGCCATCACGTCGCCACCCCCTCCTCGCACAACAGCTCGAGCCAGCGGCCGCGCTCCTCGAGGTTGATCGCGGCACGGACGTTGAAGGCCCGGGCGCCCGCCACCAGCCGCATCCCGGCCCTCACGTCGCCGCGATAGCGCAGCGTGACGCGGTGGGTGACGGGCGACTGGAGCTGCATCGCCTGCAGCACCTCGCGCCCCCGCAAGGGTTCGATCCGCGCCCACACCGTGGGGCTCGAGGCGAGCTCGGTCCAGGTGTTGCTGAAGCCACCGCCGCCGTCCGCCACGCGGGCTTCCTGCTGCAGCGTGACGCGGCTCCTGAGCTCGCCGATCCTCACAGCCGCACCACCCGATGGGGCCCCCACAGCGCCTCGACCGTGAGCGGCACCTTGGCCACGGCGACGCCGTCGACCACCGGCTCGCGGTTCTCGTAGAGGTGGGCGGCAAGCAGCAGCAGGCCCTGGCGCAGCGCCTCCGGCACGTCGCCGGCGGCGTCGCCGTAGCCGGCCTTGAAGACGATCTCGATGCCCTTCGCGGCACGCGTCGGGATGGGCCAGCTCGCGCCCACCCGTTTGGCGACGCGGCCGGGCGCCTCCGTCGGCGTGTCGACGATGTAGTTGCTCGCCGCCCACAGCGTGCCGGTGTCGGCGTCGTCGTAGGTGGTGATGGTGGTCACCGATTGCAGCGGCGGCCGCGGCAGCTCCACGGCATCCGCCGCGCGCGGCAGGTCGGCGCCCTCTCGCACCCCGTCCCACCATTGTCGCGCGAGCGTGGATCCGACCGGCCAGGCGTCGAGGAACAGGGTGTAGGTCGCGGTGATGAGCTGGCGCCCGGTAAAGCGTTCGCAGGCCTCGACGCTGGCGCGCACCAGGCCCAGGATCAGGGCGTCGTCCGCCGTCAACTCGTCGTCGAGCTTGAGCTGCGCCTTGGCCAGGTTGAGGTCCACGGGCAGCGTCGCCGCCGCCGTGGTGAGCTCCAGGCTTCGCGTCATCTCGATTCGCACCTCAGACTGATGGAGCGTTCGGCCGTGCGCCCGCCGGCGGTGACGACACGGTTGGTGAGAGCGTAGATTTCGCCCGGCGTCGCCCCGCTCACGAACACCGTGGCCGTGGTCGCGGTGTTGCTCTCGCCCGAGAGCACCGGCCCCGTCGGCGAGACCGTCCACGAGGAGGTGTCGATGGTGTCGGCGCCGAGCCAGCTCGACCAGTCCATCACGTAATCGAGGGTCTCGTCGGGATCGATGAGGAGAAAGGCCATGCAATCCAGCTTTCAGCTCTCAGCCGTCGGCTTTCAGCTATCCGAGCGCCGAAAGCCGACCACGTCGCTCTTCAATTGGTTCTGTTTCCGGTCGGCACGGCGACCGTCCGCCCCCCGGATCCGGGTTTGACCGTCGCCCGCGCCGCCACCTCGCGCCCGCGTTCCACCGCGCCGACGACAATCCCCGGCCGGGCCGCCACCTCGACCACCCGGTCGTCGCTCGCCAACGCCCCGCCGGCGGCGAAGCCCAGGTTCAGACTCCAGACCAGCATGAGCAAGCGTTCGGCACTCGGCGTTCAGCTAACTGACCGCTGAAAGCCGAGCGCTTTCCATTCAGTTGTTCTCGACCGCCTGGGCGGTGAGATAGACCGTGCTGACGGCGGCCGAGAGCTGGGCCGTCCAGGCGTTGTTGGCGCTCGCCTGTTTAAAAGGCGCCGGGAAGGGGATCACCGCGCCGCCGCCGTCCGGCGCGAGGTCGACGCTCAAGCGAATGGTGCCGGCGAGCGAGTCGCGAATATCCACCCTCACCTCGGTCGCGCTCTCGTTCGAGAGCACCACCAGTACCAGGTCGCGCAAGACGCCGGCGCCGCCGGCCGCGATCAGGGTGGTCTCGGTGGTCGTGGTCAGGCTGATGCGGTTATGCAGGGTGAGGTCGCGGGGGCCGTGCGGCGCCACCACCGCGCGGCCCAGATCGTCGCGCATGGCCCGCACGGTGTCGCCGTCGCCGACCGCCGTGGGCAGCGTCGTGCGCGCCTCGCCGCCCTCGAGCAGCGGGTTCTCCGCCACCGGCGCGTCGTGCGCCGCCGCGCCCTCGACCGGCGCGGCATTGTCGGTGATGTCAGCCATGGCTAGCTCTCAGCCGTCAGCTTCCAGCTCTCAGCCCTACCCGGCGCGCCATCGATGACGGCGTGCTGACCGCTGACAGCTGACCGCTGACCGCTCCCTAGTGGATCGAATCTAACACTTGGTGCCCGCGTTTGACGG
The DNA here is from genome assembly GCA_965371625.1 of uncultured Alphaproteobacteria bacterium. Classification (GTDB taxonomy): domain Bacteria; phylum Pseudomonadota; class Alphaproteobacteria; order CBDUZE01; family CBDUZE01; genus CBDUZE01. The sequence goes on along the minus strand of CBDUZE010000024.1, from coordinate 13 downwards.
CAGCGATGATTTT
>CBDUZE010000023.1:0-65425 GCA_965371625.1 uncultured Alphaproteobacteria bacterium | reverse complement strand
GGGCCTCGGCCCGGTCGGCGTGAAGCTCGCCCGGATCGATGTAGGCCGCCGACGAGGCACCGTCCTCGCCGCCGCGGGCCTGCGGCGCCGCGGTCGACACTCCGGCCCCTTGGTCATGCCGCTCATCGACCACAACAGGGTCCATCATATCGTCGGGAAGGAAATAGAGCCTGCTATCGGCACCACGGACGTAGATGCCGCTACCATCGTCTTGCCCAGGCACAGACATTAGTGGTTCTCCCTTCGGTAGATTTCGGTTCCGACGCACAGCGTCGAGAAGGAACCTTCGTACACCGGCCCTCGACCGACTGTCTGTGAAGTACTTCACAGCCGTCTCCGGATTTGAATGATAGTCTTGTGCGAAACATCCCATCGGACGGTCGAAGTGGGTTGATCCGTTCCAGGGAGTCCGAACGAGTTTGTGTCCCTGTCTGCGGGGTAGGGCGTTAACGGTTGCGTTGTGCACCGCAACAGTCGTTGCCGAGGAGTTGGCCAGTGTTGGAGAGCGATCAAGAAGATCCAGTTCTGCGGCTCATGACGCTTAAGACCTGCCTGCAGCACTTAGGCAAAATCGCCTTAGACGAAAACATCGAAGATGCGGCGCACCTCATCGCTGCCGCGGAGGAGGCCGTTTCAGAGAAATTGAAAACGGAGGGAAGCTCAAAGGAGGTCAATGGCCAAAATGGGTTGGATATTGGCGTTAGAGCTAATATTTCCCTCCCTACTTCCTGTCCAATATGGGAAAGATTTGTAGAGGGCGCGCCAGATCTGACCTGAATTAAAACCCTCGGTAGGCCCAAATAAGTAGCGATCCAAGTCAGACGTAAAAGCTCGCCGCACAACGAACCAAGAATGGCGACACGAGGATCTCCGAGCGAATCCTGACAAATCAGTTTGAAGAATTGTATCGGCGGTACTTGGATACCAATTTCACCAATACGTCATGCATGATTGAATTGGCGATAGATACACTCACCGCCGAGGCAAACCTAGAAAATTCCGAGCACAGCAGCTATCGTATTCGGCCAATACATATGATATGAGGGATAGTTATCCCGAGCTTGTTCCGAGCTTCATGCCATCATGTCGCGGGAATTCGCAGCGCTTAAGCCACGGCATCATTTTCATGCGTCCAAAGAGTTCGATGGCGGCTGAGAGCTCCAGTTGCGACTCGTCGGTCCGGCCACGAAGGGCATGAACCCTGCTCAGGCCGTAACGGCAATGGGCGAGCAACGGTTTCATCTCCAGGTGCTGCGCCGACGCGATCGCCCGGCGGTAGTGGAGCGCCGCGTTTTCGGCGTCGGGACGATAGCGCCCGAGATAGATCTCGCCGAGCAGCCAGGTAGCCCAGGCCTCATGGCCTTTCTCCCCGTACTCCTGCGCGAGATCCAGGGCTGAGCGGGCCTGATCGAGCGCTTCGGCAGGGCGCCCAGCGCTCAAGAGAGCCTCGCCGTACCAACTCGCCAGTCGCGAGAGCCGAAACATCAGCTTCATGGATCTCGCCTCCGCAATGCCCTGCCGCAGCAGCGACAGCCCACTGTTGGTACGTCCGGACAGAGCATAGGCATGCCCCAAGGCGGCAAGGAGCGGCGGCGCCAAGAGGGGTGCATCGCTGGTCTCGGAAAGCTTGCGCCCGCGCTCCAGCAAGGCGATGGCGCCGGCGAAATCCCCGCGATGCGTCTTCACGATTCCCAGTTCGCGATAGCCAAAGATGAGGCTGAAGGGATGGTTTGCGTTCTCGGCAATACGCAGGCCTTCCTCTCCAATGGCGATCGCCGGTTCGAACTCACCGAGCTCCATGGCATTCCATGCAGCCGAGACCCGGCAAAGCACGGATGCGATGCCAGCCAAGCCAAAACGGCGATCGACATGTTGATCTGTAAGAGAGTCTAGTATGCTCTCATAAATCGCACCCGCCCTGCGATGTTCGCCTCGATAAACCAGGAAGACCGCCAAGCGGCTTTGGGCGTGAATCTGGGCGTCGAAATCGTTGGCTTCTTCGGCTATCGCACAGGCTCTGTACTGCCACTCGACCATCTCGGCGGCATCTCCCGCCATCCAATGGTAAAGCGCCATGAAGGAAGTTGTTCGACACAGCCGCCGTTTGTCGCCCAAGGTTTCGGCCAGCGCTTTGGCTTTTCGAATACAGCCCAGCACGCGATGTCGGTCCCCCAACGGGAAAAAACACTCTCCGAGATCAAGCCAAAGATCGACTGCCTGCGATATCTCTCTTCGATCGTCCGGAAGCGAGTGGAAAGCCGTCAAGGCCCTCTCGAAGAAGGTTGCCGCCTCTTGGTGAGCCGACCTCGCCAAAGCCTTCGCACCGGCTTGTTGGCAATATCCGAGCGCCTTTTCCCAGCCCCGACCTTCGTATGAGTGGTAGGCCAACAATTCGACATAATCGCTGAGTCGATCCCGGTAGCGCTTCTCCAAGATCCGAACGATACGCGCATGTATCCCGCGCCGCTTCTGCCGCAACAGCGTCCCGTAAGCGACCTCATGAGTGAGATCATGCCTGAAGGCAAGTTCCGGTTCCGGAAAAAAGCGTGTGACGTCGAGAAACTCCCCGACTTGCAGCCGTTCGAGGCACGCGTGGAAGTCCTTTCGTTCGAGCGGAATGATGTCGCGCAGGATATTGACGTTGACCTTCTTCCCGATTACCGCGGCGGTCAATAGGAGCCGCTTATCCTCGGGTCTCAGTCTGTCGATTCGGGCCGCCAACACGGCTTGTACGGTTACGGGTATTCGGATCTCCTCGACCGGACGAGCCAGACGATAACCCCCTTCGCTTCCGACCAAGGTCTTGTTGCCGATCAACTCCCTGACACACTCCTCGAGGAAGAACGGAATACCGGAGGTCCGCTTGATCAAGATTTCCTTCAAAGGCCCGAGACCGTCCTTGGTCCCGATCAGGGCCGAGATGAAAGCTCTCGACTCGTCGGCGGAGAACGGAGGGACGTGGTGCTCGGTGAAGAACCGCCGTCCCTGCCATTGCGCGTCGAACTCGGATCGGTAGCTCAGAAGCAGGAGCAATGGCGTCGAGGCGATATCGTCCAACAGGTCGTCCAGTATCGCCAAGGTCTCACTGTCGAAGGCGTGGAGGTCCTCGAGCACGACGATCAAGGGCTGCCGACGGCTTTCTTCAGCGAACAGCGACTTGACGGACTCGAAGGTGAACTTCCGGCGCTCGGTCGCGTCCAAGGCGTGCCAGCGCCGATCGTCCGTGGCAAATCCAAGCAATTCCAACAAGGCCGGCAGCGCGTAACGCTGGCGCGCCTCCAGCCGTCGCAACTGGCCGACGATCTTGTCCCTCACCTGTTCCGGAGCATCGGCCTCCTCGAGCCCTAGATAGGTCCGAACGAGGCTGCTCACCGGCAGCAACGGAACGCTGGCATCGAACGGCGCTGGACCATGGGCGAGCTTCAAGCAGCCTTCGACCGCGCGACTGTCGAGAAACTCCTGAATTATCCGCGATTTGCCGACGCCGGCCCCGCCCACAAGGGCCAAGCACCGGCCGCTGCCCGCCTTGGCCTCATCGAGGGCTCGATTCAGGACCGCGATCTCGGGCTTTCTGCCAACGAAGGCGGGTGTCTGCCAGGGTCGCGAGCGCCCTGCCCGTCGTGGATTGCGTACCTCGCCCACCAGCTCGAAAGTGGCAACCAGCCGGCGCACGCCCTTGACCTTGATGGCTCCCGCGGGGCTGGTTTGCACCCGGTGCGCCGCCAACTCGCGGGCCGTCCCGGTGAGGAGAGTTTGGCCCGGCAGGGCATGCTCCTGCATCCGGGCGGCAAGATGAACCATCTCACCGATGGCCCGATAATCGAACTTCAAGTCGTTCTCGATCGCCCGTAAGACCGCCTCGCCCGAGTTCAAACCCACTCTCAGCCGCATGCCAGGCGAGCGCAGAGACCCGGCGTTCGTCGCAGGCTCGCCATCGTTTTGCATCGCGAGCGCGGCCAAGCAGGCGCGCGCCGCGTGGTCTTCCTGGGCCAGGGGGGCGCCAAACAAGGCCATGATTCCGTCGCCGAGCACCTGACTGACCGTGCCGCCGTATTGATGAACCGCGTCGATCATCGCCGTCACCACCGGCAGCAGGAGATCGTGGGCATCCTCGGGATCTCGTCCGGCGATCCACTCCGTGGAGTTCGCGACATCGGCAAACAACACGGTGAGGTATTTGCGTTCGCCCTCGAAAAGGGCGCGCGAGATCGGCGGCCGCTCCAAGATGCGCGTCCCCATGCCCATCACCGCTTGACCGGGCAGCCGCGGGAGCGATCCCGAAGCGGACCAAAGCTCCCCGCCACAATGGGCGCACGTCCCGACTCCCGCAGGATTGGCGAGGCCGCACCCATCGCATTCGACGCCCGGGCTCGGGTCAAGGTTGGCGCTGAAGCCCGTCCGACCCGGGCTCCCTGGGCGGGGCCCCGCTCTCATCGTTCTCGTTCTCCACAAATGTCGATGTGCCGTACACCGACATCCAGCCCGGCAACGCCTCCCCACGGTCACGGCCACGATTAGCCGAGGCCAGATTGCCGTCATTTGCCCACTCTGGCTACCGGGTCTACATGGACAAGAAAGCATAATCCTTCAGCGCAAAACATCTGCTCGAATACAACCGGAAAAGCACTCGCCAAATCCGGCCGCGCCCGGAGCAAGCGGCGGTTCCAGAGCCATCGAGTCAATCGGCGTCGGAATCGGCTGCCGCGCCGGAAGACGAACGGGCTTTGCAGGGCACCAGCGCGCAGGGCGCGTGAATGGCCGGCGTCACGGCGAACGGACGCCTCCGACGGATCGATGACGGGAGTGACGCGCGGACGACCGTCAGGTGCTATCGCCGAGCCGCGAGCGACCCGACCTTGAGGCCGCGTCGCCAGTGCCCTTTGTGGCCGCGAACGGCGTGGCGAGAAGATAGCTGCCGCGGGGCGGCGACGGCGCCCCGGGCTTCGCCGCTCAACTGCCGGCGACGGCCAAGGCGCGGTTCGGCGCCGCCTTGGCCGGCAGGTAGCAAGTCACGCGGGTGCCCGCACCCCAGGTCGAGTCGAGCTCGACGTGGCCACCGTGGAGCTCGACGAAACTCTTGACCAGCGACAGCCCGAGGCCGGCGCCGGGCGTGCGCTCGGCCTCTCCGCCGCCCTTTTGGAAGCGGGCGAACACCCGCTGCCGTTCCTCGACGGGGATGCCCGTACCGCTGTCCGCGACCCAAAGCTCGATCTGTCCGGCCTCGCGGCGGGCCCCCAGCGTTATCGTCCCGCCCGGCGCCGTGAACTTGATGGCGTTGCTCATCAGATTGAAGACCACCTGTTTAAGGCGGCGCTCGTCGGCCTCGATCAGGCCGATGTCCGGCGGGCAGTCGAACTCGACGTTCAAGCTCTCCTGGAGGGCGGGCTCGCGGGTCAACGCCAGCACGCTGGCCAGCGCCGCGTGAAGGTCGAAGCTTCCCAGCTCGAGCACCATGCGGCCGGCCTCGATGCTCGCCAGGTCGAGGATGTCGTTGATCAGGTCCAAGAGATGATGCGAGGAGTCGAGGATGCCGACGCTGTACTCCTTCTGGCGCGCGCTGAGCGAGCCGAAGTACTCGTTGGTGAGGATTTCGGCGAACCCGATGATGGTGTTGAGCGGCGTCCGGAGCTCGTAGGAGACGTTGGCGATGAACTCGGATTTGAGCCGGTCCGCGGTCTCGAGGGCTTCGTTGCGTTCGCGCAACGCCCGCTCGATGCGCACGCTGTCGGTGACGTCGAAGTAGGTGTTGAGCATGTTGCCGTCGGGCAGCGGCACGCAGCTATAGTCGATCACCGATCCGTCGGGTCGCTCGAGGCGCTTGAAGCGCGGCGTGCGATCGGTGGCGCGGGCGACCACCAGCGCCTTCAACGACTCCCAGTCGCCTCCCATGTGGAACAACGGCTTGGCCAGCTCGACCACATCGACGACATGGGGTTCGGTCGCCAGCTGGTTCTCGTCGATCTGCCAGATCCGCGCATAGCTCGCGTTGAAGAGCTTGAGTCGGCCGTCTGCGCCGAACACGGCAATGCCTTCGTGCAGGTTGTCGAGCGTGGCGCGCTGGACCGCGACCAGGGTATGGCGGGCGCGCTCGAGCTCGAGCCGGTCGGTGACGTCCTCGAACAGAAACAACAGGCCGCCGAAGGGGTGGGGACTGACCCGCGATCGGATCGAGGTGCCGTCGGGGAGGTGTTGAATCTCCTCGAGTGGCTCCAAGAGCGAGGTATAGAGGGCGAGGCGTGACTTCTTGAAGGCGGGGAAGTCAGCCTGCTCTGGAAGGCGGCGACGCTCGCGCAGCGCCTCGAGCAGCTCGCCGTGGGTGGGCTCGCCGGCGAGCCAGTCCTCGTCGAGCCCGTCCAGAGCGACGTAGGCCGAGTTGAAGAACATCAGGCGCGTATCGGGACCATGGATGACGATCGGGGTGGTCAAACTCTCGAGCACCTCGGCGTTGGCCTCGATGTGCCGCTTGATCTCGACCTTGGCCTCCTCGGCGTCGCTCACGTCGCGGGCGAAGCCGATGGTGCCCCGGCCCCGACCCAGCGGCGCCTCGACGATCTCGAGCGCCCGTCGCTCGCTCCCCACCACCACGTGCCGGATTTCGCTTTGGCTCTCGCCGGCCTCGGCGACGCGCCTGGCGAGCGCCAGAGCCATGCCGGGCGTGCCGCCCGAAACCAGCTCGATGCCGGGAGCCGTGACCGCCTCACCGGGGTCGGCGTCGACGGCCTCGCCATAGGCCTTGTTGCACCAGTCGAGGCTCAGGTCGTCGGCGCGCCGCCACACCGGGAACGGCGCGGAATCGAGTATTTCGTGCAGGCGATCGCGCTCCGCTTCCGCTTGCGCCGCCGCCACGGCGAGCCGGTCGGTCCGCGCCCGCTCCTCGCTGACGTCGCCCAGCCACACGACGTGCGACCGCCCCCCGGAGCCGTCGGCCGCCAAGGGGACACCGCTGGCGGCCACGTTGCGGCCGCCGTCCACGATCTCCAGCGGAAGCGAAAAGGGCGTGCCGTCGGCATGCAGATCGGCCACCGCCTTCTCGAGGGCGGCGAAACCGGCCGGGTCGAAGTAGGGGGCGAGATCCTGGAAACGGGTGATCGCGCTGGCGCTCGTGCCGAGCCAGTCGGCGAGCCGCTCCGAGCAAGTCTCGCCGCCATCGGCGTGCCAGGCGTAGAAGGCCTGCGGCGTCGCCTCGATCAGGGTGTCGAGATGCGCCTTCACGCGTTTGAGCGCCACCGCCTCCCGTTCCACCGCCCTTTGCCGGCGCACCGTGATCCAGGCCGTGATCGCGACCGCGACGCCGGCGATTACGGCCAGGGCGGCGATGAGTGGCGCCCCCCCGGCGGCGTCGCTAGCCGCCCAGGCCTCACCTGGGAGGGCCGCTCCGAAAACCGTGCCCGCGATTAAGCTCTTCGCCCTATTCATCGAAGTGTTGCTTGCCCTCCGTCCGATACTGGGCGGGTTCCGCCTGCCGAGCACCGAACCATCCGGGTCCCCCGCGGCCGAGAGGGGAAACCGGTGTTCGCGCTAATGCTCTGAAAGCTATTATGGAAATATTAACCGAAAATTAACCATGGAAGCCACCGCTTGACCGCGCTCGGCGGGCCTGCGGCGTCGGCGGACGTTTGGAACGCTCAGTAGCGATAATAGTCCGGCTTGAACGGCCCTGCGGCGTTGATGCCAAGGTACTCGGCCTGCGCCTCGCTGAGCGCCGAGAGCCTGACGCCGAGCCTGTCCAGATGCAGCGCCGCCACCTTCTCGTCGAGGTGCTTGGGCAGGGTGTATACCTCGTGCTCGTAGCTCTCGCTGCGCTGCCACAGCTCGAGCTGCGCCAGCACCTGATTGGTGAACGAGGCGCTCATGACGAAGCTCGGGTGGCCGGTGGCGCAGCCCAGGTTCACCAGCCGGCCCTTGGCCAGGACGATCAAGCGCTTGCCGTCGGGGAACTCGACCTCGTCGACCTGTGGCTTGACCGGGTGCCAGGGGAAGTTGCGCAAGGCCGCGATCTGAATCTCGGAATCGAAATGGCCGATGTTGCAAACGATGGCGCGGTCCTTCATCTCGCGCATGTGGTCGAGGGTGATGACGTCGATGTTGCCGGTCGCGGTGACGAAGATGTCGCCGATCGGCGCGGCGTCCTCCATGCGCGTGACCTCGTACCCCTCCATCGCCGCTTGGAGGGCGCAAATGGGGTCGATCTCGGTCACCATGACTCGCGCGCCCTGACCCCTGAGCGATGCCGCCGAGCCCTTGCCGACGTCGCCGTAGCCGCAGACCACGGCGATCTTGCCGGCGAGCATGACGTCGGTGGCGCGCTTGATGCCGTCCACCAGGCTCTCGCGACAGCCGTAAAGGTTGTCGAACTTGGACTTGGTGACCGAATCGTTGACGTTGAAGGCGGGGGCGGCGAGCGAGCCGTTCCGCGCCATCTCGTAGAGCCGATGCACGCCGGTGGTGGTCTCCTCGGAGATCCCCTTGATGGCGGCCATCAGGTCGCGGTGCTTCTCGTGCATCAACTTGGTGAGATCGCCGCCATCGTCGAGGATCATATTGAGCCGCCAGCCGTCCGGTGCCTCGATGGTCTGGTCGATGCACCACCAGAACTCGTCCTCGCTTTCGCCCTTCCAGGCGAAGACGGGGACGCCGCGGGCGGCCATGGCGGCGGCGGCGTGGTCCTGGGTCGAGAAGATATTGCACGAGCTCCAGCGCACCTCGGCGCCGAGCTCGAGCAAGGTCTCGATCAAAACCGCGGTCTGGATCGTCATGTGCAGGCATCCCGCGATGCGGGCGCCGGCGAGCGGCTTGTCGCCGCCGTGCTCGTCGCGCAGCGCCATCAAGCCCGGCATCTCGGTCTCGGCGATGGCGATCTCCTTGCGACCCCAATCGGCGAGGTCGATATCGGCGACCTTGTAGTCGGTGAACCCTGTCATCTCACGCTCCGGTGGCGCGCACGTTGGCGCCTTGAATCGGTGGTGATATTCCGCGGCGCGGCGCGCGCCTGTGGCCCCCGCCCGCGGCCCGAGCCAATCTTGGGCTATATAGCAACGAGGCCCCCATCGAACAAGTATAAAGAAATCTTTATATCTTTAAGAATGGGTTAACGAGCGCTGTCCCAGGCGTTCAGGCAAGGGCGTTGAAGTCGTCGAGCAGGGCGGCGATGCGGCCTGAGTCGGACTGATCCATGATCGCCTCGGCGCGCCGCGTCGCCTCGCCCAGGTCGAGGCTGCGGATGCGCTGCTTGACGCGCGGCAACTGGGTCGAGGCCATCGACAGGTCGCGCAGCCCGAGGCCCAGCAGCAGCGCCGTGTAGCGGGGATCGCCGGCCATCTCGCCACAGAGGCTCACCGGGAGGCGGCTTTTCAGCGCCGCCTCGGCGGCGAACTGGATGAGACGCAGCACCGCCGGGTGCAAGGGATCGTAGAGGTGGGCGACCTGTTCGTCGCCGCGGTCGATGGCCAGCGTGTACATGGTGAGGTCGTTGGTGCCGATGGAGAAGAAGTCGGCGCTGCGAGCCAGGGCGTCCGCGGCCAGGGCCGCGGCCGGGACCTCGATCATTACCCCGAGCGGCGGCAGCGGTTTGGCGATCTTCTCACCGCGCCGCTTGAGACGCCGCGCCACCCGGGTCATGGCCTCGCGCACCTGGCGCACCTCGCCGGCGTTCGAGATCATCGGCAGCAGGATGCGCAAGGGCCCGTGGGCGCCGGCCCGCAGCATCGCCGCGAGCTGGGTCTCGAGGAGGTCGATCACCTTGAGCGAGAGGCGGATGGCCCGGAGCCCCAGGGCCGGATTGAGGCCGCTGACGAAGTGGTCGCCCAACGACGAGGCCAGCTTCTCGAATCCGAGATCTAGGGTGCGCACGGTCACCGGCTGTCCCTGCATGCCGACCACCAGCGCGCGCAAGGATTCGTACTGGTCGTCCTCTCCCGGCAGGTCGTCCCGGTTCATGAACATGAACTCGCTGCGCAACAGCCCGATGCCCTGGGCGCCGGCCCGGTGCGCCGCCTCGATCTCGCTCGGCAGCTCGACGTTGGCTTGAAGCGTGATCTCGACGTCGTCGCGGGTGACCGCGGGCAACGAGCTCAGGCGGGCGAGTAGACGTTGCTCGCGGTGCACCTTCTTGCGGGCGCGCTTGTAGAAGGCCAGGCTCTTTTCCGTGGGGTCGACGATGACTTGGCCGGCGTTGCCGTCAACGATGACCAGATCGCCGCTGTGCGCGGCCCTGGCCAGGTCCGGTACCCCGAGCACGGCGGGAAGACCGAGCGAGCGGGCCATGATCGCGGTGTGGCTCTCGACCCCGCCGAGCGCGGTGGCGAAGCCGCCGATGCGGCGCGGATCCATCAACGCCGTATCGGCCGGCGTGATCTCCTCGGCCAGGATCACGCTGCCCCTGGGCAGCTCGGAGAACGCCCGGTGGGGAGTCTTGGTGAGGTTGCGGATGAGGCGAGCGCCGGCCTCGCGGATGTCTTCGACGCGGGCCGCGAGATAGGGATCGGCGTGGGCGTCGAAGCCCTGGGTAATTCCCAGGATCTCGGCCTGGACCGCGGCCTCGGCGTTGACCCGCCGCTGGCGCACCCGCTGCTCGACGCCACGGATGAGACGCGAGCCGGTGAGCATCTGGATGTGCGCCTCGAGCAGATAGCCGAGGTCCTCGGCGGCACCGCCCGAGAGCTTCGACGCCGTGGCCTTGAGCTTCTCGAGCTGACGGCGCGAGAGCGTCACGGCCTGGGCGAAACGCTCGAGCTCGAGCGCCACCTTGGCCGCCGGCAGGCCGTACTCGGGCACCTGGACCATGGCGCTATCGACCACATGGGCCGGCCCGATGGCGATACCCGGGGAGACGCCGAGCCCCGCCATCCGGCGCTCGGCGGCGCCGGACCCGGCCTGGCGCCGGCCCGTGCCGGCTCCGCTGTCGCCTTCAGTCCTCATCGAACTTGTTCGCCACCAGGGCGGTGAGGGCCTCGATGGCCTGCTCGGCCTCGACCCCCCGGGCCTCGACCTCGATATCGCATCCGGGGCCGGCCGCCAACATCATCAACCCCATGATCGAGGCGCCGGAGACCACCGTGTTGTCCTTGGAAACGCTGATCTCTGCTGCGAACATCTCGGCCATCTTGACGAACCGCGCCGCGGCCCTGGCGTGCAGGCCGCGAGTGTTGACGATGGTCACCCGGCGGCGGACCGCCCGCTCCTCCAGTTGCCGGTCCTCGACGCTCAAACGCGCCTCAATGTTCCTCGGCGGCGAGCAGTCTCGAGGCGACGTTGATGTACTTGCGCCCGGCTTCCTGGGCCGCGCCCACCGCCTCGGCCAAGTCTTCCTCGCCGCGGACGCTCGCCAGCTTGATCAACATCGGCAGGTTGATGCCCGCTATCACCTCGACCTTGGGCTTGTCCATGATCGAGATCGCCAGGTTGGACGGGGTGCCGCCGAACATGTCGGTGAGGAGGATGACGCCGGCGCCCGAATCGACGTCGGACACGGCCTTGAGGATGTCGTTGCGGCGCTGTTCCATGTCGTCGTCGGGGCCGATGCAGATGGTGCGAATGCCGCTCTGGGGACCGACGACATGCTCGGTGGCGGCGACGAACTCCTCGGCCAGCCGACCGTGAGTTACCAGCACCAAACCGATCATGGATCCTCCTCCCGTGAATTGGTGGCCGGTGCCGGCGCTCAATCCTCATCCACCGCGTCGATATCGCGATGCCACAGGTTGACGTGGTGGCCGCCGTTGCGCAAGACCTGAGCCAGCTTCTCGGCCACGAAGACCGAGCGGTGGCGGCCGCCGGTGCAGCCAATCGCGAGGGTGAGGTAGCTTTTGCCCTCGCGGGTGTAGTGGGGCAGCAACGAGAGCAGCAGCGCGGTGAGGTTCGAAAAGAACGGTGTAAACGCCGGATCGCGGGCGATATAGGCGCCTACCGCCGGATCGCGGCCGGTCTTGGTGCGCAGCTGCTGGTCGTAGTGGGGGTTGTCCAGGAAACGCACGTCGAACACCAGATCCGCCTCTCTGGGCAGCCCACGGGGGTAAGAGAACGAGGTCACGGTGATGGCCAGCCCGGGCTCGTCGGCGATGCGGAAATGCCCCGCAATCAGCCGCCTGAACTCGACGTTGCTGAGGTCCGAGGTATCGATCACGACGTGGGCCCGATCCCTGAGCCGGCGCATCAGCTGGCGCTCGTGCGAGATGCCGTCGCGCACCGGCCGATCGGTGGCCAGGGGGTGACGGCGGCGGGTTTCGGTGAAGCGACGCTGCAACACGTCGTCGTCGCAATCGACGAACAGCAGCATCACCTCGAGATCGTCGTGGGCCAGAAGCGGCGTCAGCTCGCGGTTGAAGGACTCGACGCTGAAGTCACGGGTGCGGATGTCGACGGAAATCGCCACGGCGCGCCCGCCAGAGCCCTCACGAGCCGCCTCGTTGCCCTTGAGCAGGTTGCCCAAGAGCGAGAGCGGCAGGTTGTCGACGGCCTCGTAGCCCTGGTCCTCGAGCGCCTTCAGGGCCGTGGTCTTGCCCGCCCCCGAGAGGCCGGTGACGAGCACCACGCGGTTTGACTTGCGGCTCGCCTGGGGGTTCGGTTGAGGGACCGGGCTCATTGGCTCAGCACCAGCTTCTCACGCGTCGCCCGCGCCGCGAGCCGGACCTTGGCGCAGGCCGAGGTCTCGAAGGGAGACAGCGCCACCCTCGTGATGTCGACCCCCTGACAACTGGTGGTGCTGGTCGCGGGCAGCCGCTCGACTTTCTCTGGCGGCACCAGATCGACCACCAGACCGAGGCGGCCGCGCGGCTGCCAGGGCACCGTCACCAGACCGATCCCGCGCACCTCCATCATTCCAGCGATCGCCGGCGGCGCGCAGGCAACCAGCGCGTCGTCGAGGTGCTCGACCTCGACCTGGTCGTCGGCGATCAGCCGCGCGCCCCCGTCGATCAGGCGCAACGCGAGATCCGACTTGCCGCTGCCCGCTGGGCCGCGAAGCAAAACACCAACCCCGGCCACATCGATGCAGGTGCCGTGAAGCAGGACCATGATGCGCAAAGGTGCGCCCAGGCCGACTTTGAGTCAACGCGAGCATATCGGTCATCAAAAGCGAGCGCGGACCACCACCGCGGCTAGGCGGGCAGTCGGACGGTGAAACGGATGCCCGTGACCCGCCCCGAAGGCTCACGCAAATTGGCCGCCTCGATGCGACCCCCGTGGGCTTCGACGATCTGCCGCGAGATGCTCAAGCCCAGGCCCGAGTGGGTGCCGAAGGCCTCGCTCTCGGGCCGCAGCGTGTAGAAGCGTTGGAACACGGCTTCGAGGTCCTGGTCCGGAACGCCGGGCCCCTGGTCCTCGACCGAGAACACCACCTCCTCGCCCTCGCGCGCCAAGCGGAAGCGGATGACCCCGTTCGGCGGGCTGAACGAGAGCGCGTTGGCGAGCAGGTTGCCCACCACCTGACCCAGGCGATCCTCGATGGCGTCGACGGTGAGCGGGCCGGTATCGTCCGCCTCGAGCTCGAGACGCGGCGCCTCCGGGCCCTGGGTGGTGCGGTAGACCTCGACCGTGGTCGCGAGCAGGGCGCGCAGATCGACCGGCGCCGAGACCGCACGCGAAAGCTCGGCATCGAGCCTCGAGGCCTCGGAGATATCGGTGATCAGCCGGTCGAGCCGTGTCACATCGTCGCGGATGATGGCCAACAGCCTTTCGCTTTGTTCGGCGTTCTTGGTTCGCGGCAAGGTTTCCACGGCGCTCTGCAACGAGGTCAGCGGGTTCCTGATCTCGTGGGCGACGTCGGCGGCGAAGCTCTCGATCGCGTCGAGGCGCCGGTAGAGCGTCTCGGTCATGTCCGAAAGGGCGCCCGAGAGCTCGCCGATCTCGTCCCGTCGGCTGGTGAAATCGGGAATCGTGACGCGGCGGCCCTGGCCGTGTCGCACACTTCGCGCCGCCGCCGCCAGCCGGCGCACCGGGCGGGCGATGGTGCCGGCGAGGAATAGCGACAACAGCACCGTTATGGCGAGCGCCAACAGGGACACCTTGAGGATGGCGAATCTGACTACCCGGACGCTGCGTCGAATGTCGTCGTCGCCGGCCGAGAGCATGAGCGCGCCGAGCACCTTCTTGAACTGCTGGATGGGCACGGCGGTGCTGAGCACCAGGCGGCCATTGCCTCGCACCCGGAGCGCCCGGCCGGCCTGACCCTGGAGCGCGCGGGCCGCCTCGTAATAGTCCTCGGCATTGGGATCCGGAGCTTCGCTATAGAGCGGCAGGCCCTTGTCGCGCGGCAGCCGCTCGAGGACCCAGTCGTAGACCCGGGCGGCGGCGCGCAGCGCCGGGTTGGGTTCGGTGCCGGGCGGCGGCAGCACAGCGGTCTGGACCTCGCGGCCCGCGGAAAGGAGCTCGCGGCTGTCACCCAAGAGCGCGCCGCCGGCGTCGAAGACCCGGGCGCGGTTACGGATCGGCACCACCAGCCGGCCGATCATCTGCCGCGCCAGCTCGGGGTCGAGGGCGAGGTCTTCCGGGGTGCCGGTGACGGCGCGTTCGCCGAGCGCGGCGGCGATGATCTCGGCTTGGCTGGTCAAGGCGGCGAGCTTGGCAACGATGAGGCTGTCGCGGTACTGGTCCAGATACAAGAGCCCGCCCAGCAGGATGGCAAGGGCGAGTACGTTGATGGCGAGGATGCGCGAGGTGAGGCTCGAGATGGGTCCGCGCCGCGCCCTGCGGCGTGCCGGCGCGGGCTCGCGGGCGGCCCGGGCCTGGCGCTTGCGTCCGGCCTGCTCGACGGGGTCCACGAGCCGCGCAACGGCGGCCTCATCACCGGTTCTCGCACCGCGGTCGTCGCCGCGGCCCGAGGGTCGCCCGTCGCGGTCGATGTCGGCGGCCTCGGGAGTGGCCAAGGCGGGCCTCTCGCTATCGGGTTGCCGGGGCCGCCGGGCCGAGGTGCGGGCTCCGCCGCTCGCCGCCATGGACCTGGTCCTCAGGATTCCCTGTAGCGGTAGCCGACGCCGTACAGGGTCTCGATGTTCGAGAACTCGGCATCGACGACCCTGAATTTCTTGCGCAGCCGCTTGATGTGGCTGTCGATGGTGCGGTCGTCGACGTAGACCTGATCGTTGTAGGCGGCGTCCATGAGCTGGTCACGCGTCTTGACATGACCGGGGCGCGCCGCCAGCGCCTGCAGGATCAGGAACTCGGTCACGGTGAGCCGAATCGGTTGCTCGCGCCAGGCACACATGTGGCGCGCCGGATCGAGCATCAAATCGCCCCGCAACAGAACCTTTTTCGCTTCGTTCTCGGCGCTCTTGCCACCCGCCAATTCGGTGCGCCGAAGCAGGGTCCGGATGCGCTCGATCAGGAGCCGTTGCGAAAACGGCTTCCGGATGTAGTCATCGGCGCCCATCTTGAGGCCCAGCACCTCGTCGAGCTCGTCGTCCTTCGAGGTCAGGAAGATCACCGGAACGTTGCTCGTGCGACGCAGCTGATTCAAGAGCTCCATACCGTCGAGGTGCGGCATCTTGATGTCGAGCACAACCAGGTCGACGGCCT
This sequence comes from uncultured Alphaproteobacteria bacterium, assembly GCA_965371625.1. Classification (GTDB taxonomy): domain Bacteria; phylum Pseudomonadota; class Alphaproteobacteria; order CBDUZE01; family CBDUZE01; genus CBDUZE01. Next base: position 49,915 of record CBDUZE010000023.1, on the reverse strand, counting down.
GAACGGTCAGCGTGCGCAAGGCCTCGGAGCCGTCGGCGAAGCTCCGGACACGATAGCCCTCGGCCTCGAGCGCGATCGACACCGAGGTGAGGATGTTGCGGTCATCATCCACCAGCGCAATCGTATGCGACACAGCAGTGACCTCCTCCGCCCTGGAATTTAGGGATTCGAACGACACTATACCATCTGGCGATGGTCACAGGCGGCGGATATCGCGTTTCGAGATCACCCGGAAGCGCAGGCTGAGGATGATCGAGGCAACCGCCATGCCGACCAGCAGCCCGATCATCAGCCCGCGTGCCCCCCAGCCCCAGTGGAAAGCGAGCAGGGCCCCCGTCGGTATCGCCACGGCCCAGAACGAGAACAGGTGGAGGCAGGCCGGAATCCAGACGTCGCCCGCGCCCCTGAGCGCCCCCATGGTGACCCCCTGGACGCCGTCGAACACGAGCAGCAACCCCACCACCCAAATCATCGCCGCCGCCGCCAGCGCCAGTTCCGGGTCGTCGGTGTAGGCGGCCGCCAAGACCTCGGGCAGCGCCAGGAAGGGCACTGAGAAGAGCGCCATGGTGAGCGCCGCCATGGTGATCCCGGTCCAGCCGGCGATGGCCATGGCGGGACGGTGGCGCCGCCCCACCGCGTGGCCCACGCGCACGGCGGTCGCGGTGGCGAAGCCCAGCGCAGTCATGAACACCAGCGAGATCAGGTTGTGGGCGATCTGAAAGGCGGCCAGCGCCGAGCTGCCGAGATAGCCCGCCATCAGCACCAGGGTCATCAGGGCCGCGGTCTCGAGGCCGTAGGCGAGGCCCAGCGGATAGCCGATGCGGCGCAATTTGCGGGCCAGCTCGCGGGCGCGGGCGATGGGGCCGCGAATGCCGTAAACGGCACCGCCGGGCATGATGAAGACGTAGGCGATGAGCGCCGCGGCAATGCCGCAGCGCGAGGCCGAGGTGGCCAGCGCCGCGCCCTCGGCGCCCATCGCCGGGGCCCCGAGGTTGCCGAAGATGAAGATCCAATTGAGCGCCGCGTTGACCACGTTGGCGCTCAGCATCACCACCATGCCGGCCTTGGGACGGCGGATGCCCTCGAGGAAGAACGAGGTCGAGATGCCGAGCATTATCCCGGGCATGCCCCAGGCGAACATCGCCATCACCTCGCCGCCGCCGCGCGCCAGCGCCGGCTCCTGGCCGGTGGCCAGCAGGAAGCGCTCGCCGCCGAGGCAAAACAGGCCGGCGATCATCCCCAGCACCAGGGCGTGGAGCATGGCCAGGCGCCAGATGGCGCCGCAGTCGTGGCGCGCGCCGGCGCCGTCGGCCTGGGCGCTGAGCACCGCGGTGCCGGCGAGCAGGCCGATGCAGACCACGAACAGCACCACCTGGGGCGCCAGGCCGATGGCGAGATAGGCGAGCTCGTCGGCGCCGGCCCGCCCGGTCATGGCGGTGTCGACGGCGATCAGGATGAGCCCGCCCGAGCGCGCCACGATGACCGGGCCGGCGAGCCTGGCGGTCTCGATGACGTTCTCGCGAAGGCCCGCCTCAGGGGGTCGCGCGGCGGCCGCCGCTCCGCTCCGGTCCGTGGTCATTCGCGGCCGAACTTACACCAGGGAATCGGGTGCGAGAAGCGGCGCGGGACCGGGCGCCGGACTCTGTCGCGGCTTTCACCCCGGGCCTGCCCGCACCACAACCGAGGACGGATCGAGGTCCTCGAGCCGGAGGCAGAGCGGGGCATCAGCGACAACGGCAATGAACCCGGGAAGCTCGCGCGAAGGCTGGTGTGGAGCGCCACCACCGCGGCGCTGACCACGGTGCCGCGATGCGACGGCTGCTCTCGCGGCTCTTCGACGGCTCCGCCAACTTCGAGCTGCGCCTCGGCGGGCCCCGGGTGACGCTGATGGCGCGCGCCCGGGAAAGCCACGAGTCGCGCCATCACGCCCGTTTCCTGGCCCGCCACGCCGAGGCGTTGACGCTCTATGCCAACGCCCTCTAGGAGCAGGGCGGCGGGGGCTGGACCGTGGCCGGCGGCGCCCCCGAGGCGCTGATCGCGCTCCTGGAGCGGGCCCGCGCCGAGCACCGCTGAACTCGCCCCGCGGGCGGCGCGCGGCTCTCGCCCTTTGATATTGCGCCGCTGAAAACCCACCTCTATTGTGAACAGTTCTTAACTCGGCGCCACGCCGCCAGCGGCGAGAGGGCGGTCCGAGGATTTATGGTTCACGGCCAGGCCCCGGGGCGCGAGGGCGCGTGGTCCGTCCGTTTTGGGAGGCGCTTGATGCAGCAGGCGGGACCCTACATAAGCAGTTATGGCCTCGATAAGCACGGCATAAGGAACGTCGATGTCGCGCATTGGAACTTAGGCGTCGCGGCACTCTACGAAGAGGCGCTGAGGCGCCGCGAGGGGGTGCTCGCGGCGGGCGGTCCGCTGGTGGTGCGCACCGGGCATCACACCGGCCGCTCCGCCAACGACAAGTTCATCGTCGAGGATCGGGCGAGCCGCGACCACATCCACTGGGGCGCCGTCAACCGGCCGATCCAGGTCGAGCACTTCGAGGGCGTCGAGAAGCGCATGTTGTCCTACCTGCAGGACCGCGAGATCTTCGTCCAGGACTGCTGGGCCGGGGCCGATCCCGACTACCGCGTCGCAGTCCGGGTGATCACCGAGAGCGCCTGGCACAGCCTTTTCGCCCATAACATGTTCATCGCCCCCACGCCCGGGGAGCTTGCCGAGTTCCGGCCCGACTTCACGATCATCCAGGCGCCCTGCTTCCACGCCATCCCTGAGCAGGACGGCACCAACTCCGAGGTCTTCGTGCTCGTCAACTTCGAGCGCCGCCTGGTGCTGATCGGCGGCACCTCCTACGCCGGCGAGATCAAGAAATCGGTGTTCTCGATTCTCAACTACCTGTTGCCCGAGCGTCAGGTGCTGCCCATGCACTGCTCGGCCAACCTCGGTCCGCGGGGCGACGCGGCGGTCTTCTTCGGCCTCTCGGGCACCGGCAAGACGACGCTCTCGGCCGATCCCGAGCGGGCCCTGATCGGCGACGACGAGCACGGCTGGAGCGACGCCGGCATCTTCAACTTCGAGGGCGGCTGCTACGCCAAGGTGATCCGGCTCGAGCGCCAGGCCGAGCCCGAGATCTACGCCACCACCGAGCGCTACGGCACGGTGCTGGAGAACGTCGTGGTCGACATGGAGACGCGGCGCCTCGACCTCGACGACGCCAGCCTGACCGAGAACACCCGCGCCTCCTACCCGCTCGACTTCATCCCCAACGCCAGCGCCACCAGCACCGCCGGGCAGCCCGAGAACGTGATCATGCTGACCGCGGACGCCTTCGGCGTGTTGCCGCCGATCGCGCGGCTGACGCCGCAGCAGGCCATGTATCACTTCCTCTCGGGCTACACCGCCAAGGTGGCGGGCACCGAGAAGGGGCTGGGCAACGAGCCCCAGGCCACCTTCTCGACCTGCTTCGGGGCCCCCTTCATGCCCCGCCACCCCTCGGTCTACGCGCGCATGCTGGGCGAGCGCATCGCCCGCCACGGGGTCGATTGCTGGCTCGTCAACACCGGCTGGACGGGCGGCGCCTTCGGCACCGGCGAGCGCATGCCGATCGCCCACACCCGGGCGTTGCTGAGCGCCGCCCTCAACGGCAGCCTGGGCGACGCACCGATGCGGATCGATCGCATGTTCGGCCTGGCGGTGCCCGAGAGCTGCCCCGGCGTGCCGCAAGAGGCGATGGTGCCGCGCAGCACCTGGGCCGACCAGGCGGCCTACGACGATGCCGCGCGCGCCCTGGTGGGGCGCTTCCAGGACAACTTCGCCCAGTACAACGACTACGTCGACGCCGGCGTGCGCGCCGCCGCCCCGGAAGCGGCCTGAAGCGCGCGCCCCGATCCCGCCGGGGCGGCATCGCGGCAAATCCCTTCCTCGGGCCGGGGCGGGCGGGGGACGGTCGCGCCGGCGCGGCCGTATAACCGGTGATGGGCAGGGCAGCGGACGCGGACGAGGTCGACCTCGAGGCGCTCAGGCGCGGCGACAAGACCGCCTGGGACGGATTTGTCGCGCGCTATTCGCGGGTCGTGCTGGCGGCGGCGGCGCGAACGCTCGCCGGCGCCCAGATGACCCAGGAAGCCAACGACGTGGCCCAGGACGTATTCTTGCGCCTCGCCGACAACGACTTTCGCCTGCTCAAGGGCTACGACCCGGCGCGCGCCTCGCTCGCCACCTGGCTCACGGTGATCGCCCGCAACCGCGCCATCGATATCCTGCGCCGCCGGCGCCTGGCCCCCGAATCCCTGGACCGCCGCGCCCTCGAGGTCGCGGCGCCCCAAGCGCCGCTCAAGGAACGGCTCAGGCTGCCGGCCGGGCTGCTCACGGCGCGCCAGCGCCTGGTCCTCCACCTGCTCTTCGACAAGGACCTCGACCCGGCGGAGGCGGCGGCGCTGATCGGCGTCGAGGTCCACACCGTGCGCAGCACCAAGCACAAGGCGCTGGTCAGGCTGAGGGACCATTTCGCCGCCGAGGAGGAGCCCCGGCCGGCCGGGGATGCGGCGGGCGGGGTCCGCGTATATCGAGATGAGGAGAAACCATGACGAGCTTCGACGACCAAGACCAGCGCGATCGCGCCTTGTGGCGCCGCTACCGGCGCGGCGGCGCGTCCCCAGAGACCGCGCCACCCGACGCCAACCTGGTCTCGGCCTGGCTCGAGGGGCGCGCCGATGACGACGAGCGGGAGGCCGTCGAGGCCTGGTTCGCCGACGCCCCCGGCGGCGCCGAAGAGCTGGTGGCGCTCAGGGAGTTGGTCGCCGTCCCGACCCCGGCGCCCGAGGCTGTGGTCGCCGCCTCGCCTGCCCGACGCCCGCCCTTGCCACCCGTGCGGGCCTGGCTGAGGGCTCTGGTCGCCGTCTGGTCGTGGCCCCAGGCGGCGGGCGCGCTGGCGGCCCTGGTTCTGGCCTGCTGGCTCGGCTTCGGCCTCGGCGAGGCCACTTACCTGGGCGGCGCGCGGGTCAGCGCCGCGGTCGCCAGCGAACTCGACTTCGATCTCGATGACCTCGCCGAGGACCCGATCGCGGCGCTGGAGAAGCACACATGAAAGACAAATTGCCCTGGATCCTGCTCGTCGTCTCGGTCGCCCTCAACGCCTTCTTCGTCGGCGGCTACGTCAACGCCCAGGTCGCCGCCGACCGCGTGGAGACGGTCAAGGGCCGCGCCGCGGCGGTGGCGGAACGCCTCGGCCTGAGCGCCGAACAGCGCCAGGCCTTCTCCGACCTGCGCCAGGGTCGCCGGGAGGCCCGCCAGCGCCTGCGGAGCGACAGCGCCGCCGTGGCCGGCGCCTACTGGGACGAGGTCGTGAAGGACCGGCCCGACGCCGCCGTGCTCGCCGATCTCCAGGAGCAAAGGCTCGAGCGCCGCCGCCTCTACCAGTCCGAGATCACGGGCCTGATGCGCGACTTCGTGCAGGGGCTGACGCCCGAGCAGCGAGGCCGCTTCGCCGAGTTCATGAAACGGCGGCTCGAGCGCCGCCGCGGTCACTCCTGGCGCCGCCGCCACTCACCGGCCGTGAAACCGGGGCACCCGTTTCTCGGCGAAGGCCGCCATCCCCTCGCGGAAGTCCTCGGAGACCTGGCATAGGGCGTACTGGTCGGCGTCCATGAAGCTGGCCACCTGATCGAGGGCGCCGGAGGCCGCGTTGACCGCGCGCTTGGTCATGCGCACCGGCACCGGCGGCTGGGCCGCGGCCTTCTCGGCCAGCCCCAGCGCCGCCGCCCGGGCCTCGCCGTCGCCCGCCACCTGGTCGACCAGACCCCAGGCCGCGGCGGTCTCGGCGCCTATCGCCTCGGCGAAGATGACGATCTGCTTGGTCCGCGCCGGCCCTACCAGGCGCACCAGGCGGGGCAGGGTCTGCCAGCTCATGTTCATGCCGAGCTTGAGCTCGGGCACCCTCAAGGTCGCGCCGGCGCCCATCACCCTGAGGTCGCAGGCCACCACCAGCGAGACCGCGCCGCCGACGCAAAAGCCCTCGATGGCGGCGATGGTGAGGGGCTCCATCTCTTCCCAGGCGCGGCACATCGAGGCCCCCATGGCGAGCACTTGGCGGCGCTCGGCCAAGGGCAGCCCGGGAATCTCGCTAATGCGGGGATCGCGGAGGTCGAGACCGGCCGAGAAATGGCGCTCCGTTCCGGTCAGCACCACCGCCGTGGTGTGGTGATCGCGCTCGAACGAGCGCGCCACCTCGGTGAGCTCCGCGATGAGGGCGCGGGAGAGCGCGTTGAGGTTGTCCGAACGCTCGAACCGCACCACGGCGACACGCTCGTGGTGACTCACGTCGATGAATTGCCAAGCCATGCTGTGCTCTCCTCGCGAGGGTCACGCCGAAGGCCGAAAGGGTGGTTCCGTCTTGACCTTACAAGCCCGCGCCACAGGTGCATACGGGTTGGCGGCAGACGGGCCGGGCTTTGCCATGGGTGCGCCGCGCCCCTACATGTAACGATGGGAATGCGGAGAGGAGAGGATGACGAGAGCAGACAGGTCCGTGACCGCCAAGCCGCTGCCCGTGCTGGTCGCCGCGCTGGCGCTGGCCGCCCTCGCCCCGCCCGCCACCGCCCCGCCCGCCATCGCGCAGAGCAATCCGACGGTGCCCGCCTTGAGCGCCTCGCCGGTGCCCCCGCTAGGCGCCTCCCCGGCGCGGCCGCGGCAGCACCGCGCGCCCGCGATGGCCCGGCGCTCGGCGCCCAACCCCCGCGCCACCGCGCCCCGGGTCCAAAGGCGGGCGCGCCAGCAGCGCTTCCCCGGGGGTGGGATCGGCCGGCACGAGCTCTTGAACCCCGAGGTGCTGGACTTCTTCCACAGCCATCGTCACGAGTTCTCGGGCTTCAGTTTGCGCGCGGTGCGGGTCGGCGGCGTGGCCAAGTTCGTGGTCGTCCTGCGCCGGAAGTGAGCGCGCCGGGCCGCCAGTTTCGGGCGCCACCCGGGGTTGCAGGGGGGCGGTGGGGATGCGACAATTTGCCGCCTTGGAGCGGCGGCGCTGGGGGCCAAGAATCGATTATTGCGGCTCTGGCGAAGTTGCCCCGTCCCTCGTCGCGCGCCCCCTCGTCGCGCGCCATGGGCCCAGCCCCTGGGCTTGGAGAGGAGGCAGACGATGACCATCGCGACCACGATCGAGAAACACCTGACGGAGCGGGGCGTGCCCTTCGACCTGGTCACCCATCCCCGCACCCCGTCGGCCACCCGAACCGCCCAGGCGGCGCACATATCGGGTGAGTGCGTGGCCAAGACCGTGGTCCTGCACGACGATGCCGGCTACTTGCTGGCGGTGGTGCCGGCCACCCACCGGATCGAGCTGGATGCAATCCAGCGCCTGCTCGATCGCCGCCTCAGCCTGGCCACCGAGGGCGAGATCGCCAGCCTCTTCGAGGACTGCGATCTCGGCGCGGTGCCGCCGCTGGGCGCCGCCTATGGCCTCGAGGTGCTGGTCGATGAGACCCTCTCGGCGCAGCCCGAGGTCTACTTCGAGGCCGGCGACCACACCAGCCTGGTGCACGTCGCGGCGCGCCATTTCGAGGACTTGATGAGCGAGGCCCGGCACGCCCGCTTCAGTCACCACGCCTGAGGCTCGCCGCCGCCGCCGGAGCGCGCCCCGCCGCCCTAAGTTCTTTTCGCTCACGGCAGCGGACCCAAGGGTCCGCGCCTGCGCGGGCGCGCCGGAGGGCCGGCGGGCCGCAGTCGCGGCCTGAGAGCGATTCCAATTGACCTGGAATCGCCCTCAATAGGTCGCGCGGCCGCCCGAGAGGTCGAAGGTGAAGCCGGTGGTGAAGCGGCACGCCGGCGAGACGATCCAGGCGATCATCGCCGCCACCTCGTCGAGCTCGCCGCAGCGCTTCATCGGGATCTTGTCGGTCATGTAGGTGACCTGGGCTTGCGGCAGCGCCTCGACCATCGGCGTGCGGATCACCGCCGGAGCGAGCGCGTTGATGGTGACCCCGGTCTCGGCGTAGTCCTTGGCCATCGACTTGACCAGCCCGATGAGGCCCGCCTTGGTCGCCGAGTAGGCCGCCATGCCGGCGTTGCCCTCCTTGCCGGCGATCGAGGCCACGTGCAAGAGGCGCCCGTAATCGCGGGCCAGCATCCCCGGCAGCACCGCCTGCGAGAGCGCCAGCGCGCCCCGCAAGTTGACCCGGTAGACGTGGTCGAAGTCGTCGAGCGCGACCTCGTGGGGGCGGAGGTTGGTGGTGCCGGTGATGCCGGCGCAGTTGACCAGCGCGTGGAGCTCGCCGAGGGCGCGCTCGAGCGCGGCCAGCGCCGGGGCGATGGTGCTCTCGACGGCGACGTCGAGGGCGCGGGCGCCGGCCCGCCCGCCGGCGGCGACGATCGCCTCGGCGGTTGCTTGAGCGCCCCCCTCGTCGAGGTCGAGGCAGGCGACGGCGGCGCCATGGGCGGCGAGGAACTGGGCCGCCGCCTGGCCGATGCCGCTGGCCGCGCCGACCACGGCCACGCAATAGGGGCGCTCCGCGGCGGCCACGGCCTGGAAGCCGCCGATGTCCCAGGGGCTGCGCGGCGCCATAGGGCTAATGCGCCTCATCCCAGTTGTCACCGAGGCCGGTGTCGACCACCAGCGGCACCTCGAGGTGGGCCGCCGAGGCCATCACCCGGCGCGCCACCTCGGCGCACTCCTCGGCCTCCCCCTCGGGCACCTCGAAGATCAGCTCGTCGTGCACCTGGAGCAGCATCGCCGCCTTGAGCCCGGCCTCGCGGAGCGCGTCGGGCATGCGGATCATGGCGCGGCGGATGATGTCGGCGGCCGAGCCCTGGAGCGGCGCGTTGATGGCGGCGCGCTCGGAGAAGCCGCGCCGCGCCGGGTTCTGGTCCTTGATCCCCGGCAGGTGGCAGCGGCGCCCGTAGATGGTCACGACGTAGCCCTGGCGGCGGCAGAGCTCCTTGGTCGCTTCCATGTAGTCGCGGATGCCCGGGTAGCGCTCGAAGTAGGCCTCGATGTAGGCCGCCGCCTCGGCCCTCGAAATGGCCAGCTGGCGCGCCAGGCCGAAGGCGCTGATGCCGTAGATGATGCCGAAGTTGATGGCCTTGGCGCTGCGCCGCTGGATCGGATCGAGATCCCTGATCGGGACGCCGAACACTTGGGAGGCGGTCAGGGCGTGGATGTCGAGGCCGTCGTGGAAGGCGTCCTTGAGCACCGCGATGTCGGCGACGTGGGCCAAAAGCCTGAGCTCGATCTGGGAGTAGTCGGCGGAGAGCAGCTTGTGGCCCGGCTCGGCGACGAAGGCGCGGCGGATCTTGCGCCCTTCCTCGGTACGCACCGGAATGTTCTGCAGGTTGGGGTCCGACGAGGCGAGGCGGCCGGTGGTGGTCGCCGCCATCGAGTAGGAGGTGTGGACGCGCCCCGTATCGGGGTTGATCTGGCCCTGGAGGGCGTCGGTGTAGGTGCTCTTGAGCTTGGCAAGCTGGCGCCAGTCGAGCACCCGGGCGGGCAGCTCGTGGCCTTCGGCCGCCAGCCCCTCGAGCACCCCGGCGCCGGTGGCGTAGGCGCCGGTCTTGCCCCGCTTGCCGCCCTCGAGGCCCATCTCGTCGAACAGCACCTCGCCCAACTGCTTGGGCGAGCCGACGTTGAACTGGTGGCCGGCGAGGCCGTGGATCTCGCGCTCGAGCTCGGCGGTGCGCCGGGCGAAGTCCTCGGAGAGGCGCGCGAGCTCGGCGGCCTCGACACGGATGCCGGCCCGCTCCATGGCCGTGAGCACCGGGATCAGGGGCCGCTCGAGGGTCTCGTAGACGGTGACCAGGCGCTCGGCCAGGAGCCGCGGCTTGAGCACGCGGTGCAGCCGGCCGGTGACGTCGGCGTCCTCGGCGGCGTAGTCGAGCGCGCTCTCCAAGGGCACGCGGTCGAAGCTGACCTGGGCCTTGCCGCTCCCCGTCACCTCCTTGTAGCTGATCGGGTCATGGCCCAGGTGGAGCCGCGAGAGCTCGTCCATCCCGTGGCCGTGGAGGCCGGCCTCGAGCACGTAAGAGATCAGCATGGTGTCGTCGACCGGCGCCACCGCGATGCCGTATCGGGCCAGCACCAGCACGTCGTACTTGATGTTCTGGCCCACCTTGAGGACCGCCGGGTCCTCGAGCATGGGCTTCAGAAACGCCAGCGCCGCGTCGAGCGGGATCTGCTCCGGCGCCTCGGCGCCCGAATCGCCGAGGTCGAGGACGCCCTCCTCGAGGGGCGCCCGGTGGCCCAGCGGCAGGTAACACGCGCGGCCCGCCTCGAGCGAGAGCGAGACCCCCACCAGCTCGGCCTGCATGGCATCGAGCGAGGTGGTCTCGGTGTCGACGGCGACGACGCCCTCGGCGTTGGCCGCGGCGATCCAGGTCTCGAGCGCGGCGCGCTCCTGGATGAGCTCGTAGTGGGTCTCCTCGGGTGCCATCTCGGCCGCCGCGCCGAGCCCCGCCGGCGCCCCGCCGGCGGCGCCGAAGCGGCTCTCGACCTTGGCCGCCAGCACCTTGAAGCCCTGCGCCCTCAGGAATGCCAACAGGGTCTCGGGCTCGGGCGGGTGCATCTCCAGGGCCTCGACCCCGTCCGCCACCGGCGCGTCCTGGCGCAGCCGCACCAGGTCGCGGCTGACGCGTGCCAGCTCGGCGTTGGCGATCAGGTTCTCGCGCCGCTTGGGCTGCTTGATCTCCTCGGCGTGGGCCAGCAGGTTGTCGAGGTCGTGGTAGGTGTTGATGAGCTCGGCCGCGGTCTTGACGCCGATGCCCGGCACCCCGGGGACGTTGTCGGTGGGGTCGCCGGCCAGCGCCTGCACGTCGATCACCTTGTCGGGGCCGACGCCGAACTTCTCGAACACCTCGGCGGCGCCGATCGGGCGCGACTTCATGGGGTCGTACATGCTGACCCCCTCGCCCACGAGCTGCATCAGGTCCTTGTCCGAGGAGATGATGACGACCTCGTAGCCGCCCTCGCGGGCGAGCCGGGCATAGGTCGCGATCAGGTCGTCGGCCTCATAGCCCGCCATGTCGATGCAGGGCACGTTGAAGGCACGGGTGGCCTCGCGGATGAGCTCGAACTGGGGGATCAGGTCCTCGGGCGGGTCGGGCCGGTTGGCCTTGTAGTCGGGGTAGATGTCGTTGCGGAAGGTGACGCGGCCCTTGTCGAAGATCACGGCGAGGAAGCGCTGGCCCTCGTCCCGGGTGTCCTCGATCAGCTTCAACAACATGTTGGAGAAGCCGAGCACCGCGTTCACCGGGGTGCCGTCGGCGCGGCTCAAGGGGGGCAGGGCGTAGTAGGCGCGGAAGATGAAGCCCGAGCCGTCGACCAAGTAGATCCGCTCAGGCCCGCCGCCTTGCTCGCCCTCGCCGCCCGCCTGGCTGGCCATGGCGCCGCTCCGCGGCCCGGGGCGCCCGCCCTAGTGCTCGGACGCCGCCCCGGCGCCTTGCCGGAGCACGAAGCGGCGGTCGCAGTAGGGGCAATCGACCGCGCCCCGATCGCCCAAATTGAGGAACACCCGGGGGTGGCCGAGCGCCGCTTCGCCGCCGTCGCAAGCGACCACCGGCTCCTCGACTTCGACGGTCTCGAGCGGTTCCCGGGCCATGGGCGGGGTCCTGAAATAGGGCGCGCGGCGTTGACCGCAGGCTCCGGCGGATGATACCCATTGCCGGCCGGCGATCAACCGGCCATCTCACCTCACAAGGCCGGTCTTTAGGAATGTCCCAACCCGCAGGCACCCCCGCGGCCCCGCTCAACGCCATCGAGGCCCGGGGCTTGAGGAAGGTCTACAAGGGCGAGCGCGGCGGCCCCGGCACGCTGGCGCTCGACGACATCGATCTCGACATCCCGAGGGGCTCGTTCTTCGGCTTGCTGGGCCCCAACGGCGCCGGCAAATCGACCTTCATCAACATCCTCGCCCGACTGGTGATCAAGACCGCGGGCCGGGTCACGATCTGGGGCCACGACCTCGACGCCGCGCCGCGCCAGACCAGCCTCTCGATCGGCGTCGTGCCCCAGGAGCTCAACCTCGACGCCTTCTTCACCCCGCGCGAGCTCTTGGACTGGCAGGCCGGCCTTTACGGCGTCCCCAGGGCGCAGCGCCGCACCCGGGAGATCCTCGCCACCGTGGGCCTGAGCGACAAGGCCGAATCCTACTCGCGCTCGCTCTCGGGCGGCATGCGGCGACGGCTCTTGGTGGCCAAGGCGATGGTCCACTCGCCGCCGGTGCTGGTGCTCGACGAGCCCACCGCCGGCGTCGACGTCGAGCTCCGCCGCCAGCTCTGGGACAACCTGAGGGCGCTGAACGAGAGCGGCGTGACGATGCTGCTCACCACCCACTATCTCGAGGAGGCGGAGCAGCTCTGCGACCGAATCGCCATCATCAACCATGGCCGGGTGGTGGCCTGCGACGACAAGGCGGCGCTCTTGGAGCGCATGGACCGCAAGGCGCTGACCATCACCGTGGCCCAGGAGCTCGACGCCGTGCCCGAGAGCCTGAGGCCCTATCAGGCCGAGCTCGGCCCATACCGCCGCCTCGTCTTTCGCTATCGCCCGAGCCGCGTCCAGGTGCCCGAGCTGCTGGCGGCGGTCGAGGCCGCGGGGCTCACCATCGTCGACCTCAGCACCGAGGAATCGGACCTCGAGGACCTCTTCCTCGAGCTCGTCAAGGCGCCGCCGTGAGGTCGGCGCGTCGCCGCGGCGCGGGCCGCCTTGGTGGTGGCAAGTCTACGCGGAACGCGCGGGCGGCCCCCGGCGCGCTCCCGTTTTCCGCCCCTAGATGACTGTGGGAGCGAGAGAAATCAGGATCGAGTGACAGTCGTCACAGGCCAGGATCAAGGCCGTCCGGTAACCTGCAGGGTGAGGTAAACCACCGGGTCAGCGCGGGACTTCCGCCGGCCGCGTTCGCGGACCGAGGAACCCGCCTCCTCAGATCACGGCAAACCGTCGGAAACGACGGGACGCAAAGCCACCGGCCTACCGCTCAGCGATCGAGCCAGGGTAGCGGGGCTACCGAAAGGAGACCATGATGACCGCCAAACTCGCGGCCGACCGCCCCCCAACCTCGTCCCGTCTCGGGAGACTCGTCCTGGCCCTGATATGTCTGTCGGGGTCGCTGCCGTTGGCGGCCGCGGCGGCCGCCGCGACCATCGCCAGTGCGCCGCCGGGCGAGCGCGGCGAAGCTCTCGCCTGGACGCTGCTCGCCAGCGGCGTGCTTCCCGCCGCCGAGCATCGCGCGCCCACCGCGGCGGCCGCCAACGTCATGCTGGCGGTTGCCTTGGGACCGAGCGGCGGCGCTTTGGCGCTGCGAAGCTGGCGCCAAGGAGCCTCGGCACCTCTCGGCGTCGTGGCGCCGGGGACCGGCTGTGCATTGGCCCAGGGATCACCTCTGAGCGCCGCCGGCTTCATCGGGCGCCTCCACCACTGTGCCACCGCGGCGATGGCCGACCCTTCGCTCGACCGTCGGCAGAGGAAGCAAGCGTTGCTTGGGCTGATTAGACGCGACTTCGACCTCGAGACCATCGGCCTCTTCGCGCTGGGGCGCTACCGGCGCGGCGCCACCGAGTCCGAGCGCAAGCAGTACCTCGCGCTCTTCGAGGGGCGCCTGGTCGAGAGCCACTTCGCCAAGCTCCAGGACTATGCCGATGGCGGGCTCGAAATCGTCGCCGTCCGTGACGCCGGCACGCGCAATACCTTTGTCGTCACCGAGATGGTCCGACGCCAAGGGGCGCCGTGGCGGGTGGAGTGGCGCGTGCGCCGCGGCCGGCAGGGCTACAAGATCGTCGACGTCGTCGTCGAGGGCGTCAGCATGGTGATCAGCCAGCGCGCCGAGGTGGCCTCGGTGATGCGCTCGAACGGCGGCCGCATCGAGGGCCTGCTCGCCGCCTTGCACGCCACGGCCGCCGCCGACTAGGCGCCGGCCCGCGGGCCGCGCTCGATTGCGCCGCCCCGGCCCCTGAGCTATGGTCGGGCCACGGCGCACTCGTAGCTCAGTTGGATAGAGCGCTGGCCTCCGAAGCCAGAGGTCCCCGGTTCGAGTCCGGGCGAGTGCGCCATTTTCTTATCATCGGGTTGACATGGGCCGGCAGGGCGCCGGCGCTGTTCGCGGCGGAAACGAAGTCACGGTTGGGAGGGGCGTGAGGCAGCCGTTCGCATCATGCGACGGATTTCCCAGCGAGGCCGGCGCGGTCTGGAAGTGGCGGCCGCGAAAGCCTATTGGTTGGCCTTGTGGCCAACAACGAACGACCGCCACGGTCGAGATCAGATAAACGCTCTTCGGCCTCATGAACTGAAGGTCGCGGGGTAGAATCACCTGCAACCACGATCCTTTCACCGGCGATCTTGCCCTGACTCAGCGAAGCCGCGGACAAGAGCCACGCCGCCATTACCCCGTGTCGTTGTCGGGATCGTCCCCGCCGGTCGGGAGGGGAAGGTCGATGGCGCGGCCAAGCCGGCCGTTGACGCGATCGAACAGGGGGACGGCGCGGTCAGCGGCCAGGGATTCAGGTCGCCATCGGAATTCCTCGTGTTGCCGCAGGAACGCCACTGCCCCACAGCCCGTCACCAAACACTCAGGCTTTCCCTTGGGACAGCGGTTGAACTGGCAGAGCCGCCCGAGATAGCGGTCCGTAACGGGTTCGAGGACGAACGCGTCGACCTGGTGGGAAGCGACTCCGGCCCCGCTCTCCTCGTGCAGGTCGCGCAAGGCCCGATTCTTCGCCCGGCGCAAACCATCGAGGTCGCGCAAGTGCTCGAGCCATAGCGCAAGGTCCAGGTCCTTGCACTCGTGCCACAACGCGATCCCCGCCCGGCGATAGGGAGCGAAGCGGGGCACATCCTTCCACGGCGCCACGGCCACCGACCCGATCAACGCCACCGCCGCCACCTCCGGGCGGCCCCGCCAAGCCGCGACCACGGCGTCGGCGGCGCGGCGGAAGTCCCGGTATCGGCGGAGCAGAATGTCGTTCTGCTCGGCAATTCCGGCCGGCGAGACGGCATGGTCCTCCTCCTGCCGCCTCCAGTCCTCGAGGTCTGTCGGGATGCCGTCGTTTCCGAAGTCCCCCATCGGGTCGCTCCACCGAGTCCCGGCACCCGCGCGCGGGGGCCGTCACACCATCACCACCCCTTGCGGTCCAGCAACTTCATCAGGTTGCGCTTGCGCCTGTGGGTGGCCCGGACCTCGGTCAAAAGGGGCCGGAACGCGGCTTCCTGTCCGGACCGGGCAAGCAGTTTGCGAATTTTCTCCAGGGTGCCGACCGCCTCTTCGTAGACCCTGTCGCCCGTATTGCGAAGCAGCGAGGCGACATGACCCTTGTAGACCCTGACCGAGTCGGCGGGATGGCTCGTCTCCCGTCGCTTCGCCAGCGCCAGCCACAGGTCTTCGGAGCAGCCCCCGGTCTCGGCCTCGTGCCAGGCGCCGTCGGAATCGCCCTCATGGAGGAAGATCTCGACCAGCAGGGAGTGATCTCGTGACGGGCCGGGCATCCACAGCCGATGGCCGGGTGGTTCCGCCGCCTTGTCGGCGATGCGCTCGCGGATCAGAGACAGGGCCCTGTCGCGCCAGGCGGGCCCTTGCCCGGCAGCGCCCGCGCGCTGTTCCAACTGGCGATAGCTTTCGAGGTGTGGGGACTCGGCGAAGGCCTCCCAGACGAGCGTCATCGCCTCGTCGTGGCGGCCCCGGCATTGATAGGCGTCGGCGATGAAGACCCGGAGGCGGCCGTCGCGGCGCTTGTCCGGAAACGCCCGCCAGCCCCTTTCCGCCCAGTCGAGCGCCCGATCGGGATCTCCCGCGTCGCGATAAAGCTCTGCGATTTGGAGGAAGTCGTAAGGCGAGGACAGGTCGCGGGACTTGACGGCCACCCGGGCCTCGAGATCGCCGTCCGCCCGCGCCATCTCTTCCATTATGGAGGTGATCCGAAAGCGCCCGCCATAACGACCCCGGTCGCCCTCGCCCGGGCCCACCGCGGGGACCTTCGCCCACTCCGCCTCCGCCAAGCGGCGATAGGCCGCGAGCCCGGCCTCGCCCAGAATGTCGGCGTAGGCGACAAAAGCGTGGTGGAAGGTGTCGAAGTCCGACTCCATTTCCAACTCGAACAGCCGCTCCGCCAGGTTCGCGGGGTCGGGCCGCGCTTGCCGGCAGGCCTCCAGATGCAGCTCCTGCAGCCGGCCCAGGAGACCGCCCATCCAGCCGTCCGAGTCGTCGACGTGTTCGAGGTTTACATCGATCGCGGCCAGACCGTGTTCGGCCAACTCGATGACGCTCTCCGCCTGCCCTTCCCGCAACAGATCCTCGAGGCCGTCGATCACCTCCTCGACGCCGGAGGCATAGTCGTAGGCTTCCCTGTAGGGAACGAAATCCCCGGCCTGCACGGCGTCGTCGAGGGCGTCCTTCCAAACCGACAGGTCCGCCGTTCCCCCCGTCGCATGGGCGGCCCGGACCACCAACCTGCGGTGCAGGCGCTGATCCTCGGCCGACTGGTCGAGGAGCATCGACACCAGTTCCTCCTTGTCCAGCCCCAGGAGGTAGTCCCGAACATCCCTTTCGGTTAACGAAGGTGGAGCGTCTTCGCCGGGCCCGGCATCGCCGCCCCCTCCGTCGGCCTGCGAGGCCAGGCCAACGGCCACGCAGTGCTTGCAGAACTCGCCGTCCTGCCCGACCGGGCAGGTGCAGTCGTAAGCAAGATCACCGTCCTCGACCCACAGGCGCACCCGATAGCGGCGCCTCCCCTGGACCACGGCCTCGACACCTCCCCGGCGTCGGTGCAGCGATCGCACCGCTCCGTCGCTGAAATAGGCCTCGCCACGGCTGAAGAAGCGCTCGCCCGCCACGCCGCGGAGCCGCCGCGGTGTCACGAGGGTGGTCAGGTCCTTGGCGTCCTCAGCCGACACGCCTCCCGGCCCCTTGCTGCGCGAGCCTCTGTCTTACGGCCCCGCGGCCGCTCTGAGGCCAGCGGGCTCGAGGCCCTGTCACCATAGCCCGGAGCGCCCCACCAGTCACCGTTCGAGAAGGGCACCTCAGGGGATTAGGGATCGGTTGACCAAAGCGCCAAAGGCTCGGCCTGGTGAAGTGCTTAGGTAGGGCCGGTGCATGTCCGTCAGCCGACGGTTCTCGAACCATCAGGTGGGCGCCCGTGCCGGCGGCGACGGGGGCGCCTCGCAACGCCCGGTAGGGCGCCGATCCGGGACCGGGAGGGCGATGGTTTCGGATCCGCGGGCTTGTTAGCCGCCGACCACGCGTGCGGCGCGGAGCTCGGCGATCTCGTCCCGCGTGACCCCGATTTCGCCGAGGATCTCGTCGGTGTGCTCGCCCAGCAGTGGCGCGCCGCGCCGAATCTCGGCAGGCGTCTGCTCGAAGCGGGCCGGCGGCCGGGCCTGGCGCAGGCGCCCGGCGTGGGGATGGTCGGTCTCGATGATGATCTCGCTGGCGATCACCTGCGGGTGCTTGAGCAGCCCGTTGCGGGTCAGCACCGGCGCCGCCGGCACCCCCGCCGCCTCGAGCCGTTCGAGCCATTCGGCGGTGCTCCGGGTCGCCAACACCTCCTGGGTCAGCGTCAGCCGGTCGTCGATGTTCTGGTCCCTGAGCGCCGGGCTCTTGAAGCGGGGATCGTCGAGCCATTGGGGGCGGTCCAACGCCCCGGCCAGCGCCGCCCATTCACGGTCCGACATCACCGCCACGCTCATGTAGCCGTCCCGGGTCTGGTAGATCAGGTCGATGAAACTGGCGGCGCGCTGCTCGGGCAGCGCCCCGTCGACGAAGGTCTGGGCGCCCATGTCCGAGGGCCACAGGAAGGCGAGCACCGCGTCCAGCATCGAAAGCCGGACGTGCTGCCCCGACCCGCCGCGCTCGCGGGCGAGCAGCGCCGCGGTGATCGCCTGGCTCGCCATCATCGCGGTGACCTTGTCGGGCACGATGGTGCGCACCAGCCGCGGCCGCCCCTGGTCCGACCCGCCCTGGATCGAGGCCAGGCCCGAGACCGCCTGGATTATGGGGTCGTAGGTGGGCTTGGTCACATAGGGTCCGCGCTCGCCGAAGCCGCTGATCGAGACGTAGACGATGTCGGGCGCGACCTCGCGGATGGCCTCCTCGTGGACGCCGAGTCGGGCCACCACGCCGGGGCGGAAGTTCTGCACCAGAACGTCCGCGCCCGCCGCCAGACGTCTCAGCAAGGCCTGGCCCCGCACCTCCTTCAGGTCGATGGTGATCGAGCGCTTGTTGCGATTGATGTTGAGGAAGTTGGCGGCCAGCCCCCCGGAGCGGAAGCCGCCGGCGCGCACGTGATCGCCGCGCCGCGGCACCTCGACCTTGATGATGTCGGCCCCCTGGTCGCCCAGTATCATGGTCGCCAACGGGCCCGCGACCATGGTGGTGAGGTCGATGATCCTGTAGCCATCGAGCGGTCCAGGCATGTGCGCTCCTCCGCATCTTCCGGCGGCCACGGGGTTCTGCCCGCGCCTCTGGCCTCCGCCGTTGCCGCACCATAGGTGCCCGGGCCGCGCCTTGACAATCCGTGCCGCGGTTCAAACCTGCGTGAGGCTGATCCCGGCGACCATAAGCCCGCACTCGATCGCCGTGGCCCCCGTCCCCGGCGGGCGGCCCGAAGGGCGCTCAGAAGCCACAGCCGAGCCCCCCTGGGCAGTCTCGCGTGGCAAGGGATCGTGCGCCGCCATTGGAACAGCATCGGAACCGGCATCGGAACCGGCATGCGGGCATCGCGACAATGGCCCCCGCCGTGACCCCGGGGCGGCGCCGCGGCGACGGGCTCAATGCCCGACCAAGATCGAGCGCGGCGGCGTTCAGCCGTCCAGGCGCTCGAGGCCGTAGCGCTGGGCCAGCACCAGGGCGTGGCGGTATTCCTCGGGGCTCAGCGGGCGGTCGATCCCGGCCTCGTCCACGGCCTTGAAGCAGGGCCGGTACTGGGTCATCAGATTGAGGTAGGTAGCCTTGGAGATCTGCTCGGCCAGGAACCTGAGCACCTCTTCGGTACCGGCGCGTCCCCCCGGCAGCACCAGATGGCGGACCAGCAGGCCGCGCACCGCGATGCCCTCGTCGTCGACCACCAGATCGCCGACCTGGCGGTGCATCTCGCGGATGGCGACGCGGTTCCAGTGCACGTACTCGCGGATGTGGGAGTAGCGTCGCGCCACCTCCGACTCCCCGTACTTCATGTCGGGCATGTAGATGTCGACCACGCCGTCGAGCAGGGCCAGGGCCTCCGGGCTGTCGTAACCTCCGGTGTTGTAGACCAGCGGCAGGCGCAGGCCTTCGCCGGCCGCGATATCGAGCGCCTCGAGGATTTGCGCCACCACGTGGCTCGGGCTCACGAAGTTGATGTTGTGGCAGCCGGCCCGCTGCAGCTCGAGCATCAACCGCGCCAGGGTCTCGGCGTCGACCTCCCGGCCCTCGCCTTTCCAGCTGAGCTCCCAGTTCTGGCAGTAGATACAGCGCAGATTGCAGTGCGACAGGAAGATCGTGCCCGAGCCCCGCCAGCCGCGAATCGGCGCCTCCTCGCCGTGGTGGGGAAAGGCCGACGAGACCACGGCGTGACGGGCGCTGCGGCACACCGCGCCGCGCGCGTCCTGGGTGCGATCGACGCGGCAATAGCGGGCGCAGAGGTCGCAGCTCTCGAGCCGCGCCAGGGCCTCGCGCACCCGCGCCGCCAGCTCGCCCGAGCGGTGCAGGCTCAGGTAGGCGGGCGCCTGAGGCGTGCCGCGGCGGCGCTCACGCCCGGGCGCCTTCAGACCGCTCTGTGGTGGAAACATGCTGTCCCGAGCCCGAATTGGCCGTGGCCCGAGTGTGGGCCGAATCGCCCGATCCGTCGATAAGCCGCGTCCCGCCGTCACTCGGGCGCCCTCACTCAGGCGATTTGGCCGCGACGGAGTCCGCGCCACCCACCCGCTGGCGCGGGAAACGCACCGTCACCCTGGTGCCCCCGTCAACCTTGCTGTCGAGCTCCAGGTTGCCTCCGTGGAGCTCGACCAGGGTCTGGCTCAGAGGCAGGCCGAGTCCGGTCCCCTGGTGCTTGCGGCTGAAAGAGCTTTCCACCTGACCGAACGGCGCCAGGGCGATCTCGATGTCCTCGGGCGCGATGCCGATCCCGCTGTCGCTGACCACGATCAGCAATGCGCCGGCCTCGTCGACCTTCACCTCGAGGCTCACGTCGCCGCCTTCGGGCGTGAATTTCACCGCGTTGGCGAGCAGGTTCAGCAGGATCTGCTTGACCATCCGCTCGTCGGCCCACAGCGCCGGCAGAACCTGGGGCACCTCGCGCAAGATCCGGATCCCGGACTCGCGCGCCTGGTCCAGCACCAGGCGTACGCAGCTCTCGGCTGCCTGGCCCAGGTCGACCGTGGTCTCGCGCAGCTCCTGACGGCCCGATTCCGCCTTCGCGAGATCCAGGATTTCGTTGATCAACTCCAGGAGGTGAAGGCCGCTTTCCTGGATGTCCCTGGCGTACTCGAGATACCTCTCGGCGCCCAGGGGCCCGTGGACCTGCGACCCCATGAGCTCGGCGAAGCCGATGATGGCGTTCAAAGGCGTGCGCAGCTCGTGGCTCATGTTGGCCAGGAAATCCGATTTCGAGCGGTTGGCGAGCTCCGCCTCCTCTTTGGCCTCGTGCAATGCCCGCTCGGCCTGGTTTCGCGCCGTGACGTCCGCGTAGGTGGTGACGAAGCCGCCGCCCGGGGTCGGGTTGCCGCGGATCTCGATGGCGGTGCCGTCGGGCCGGGTACGCTCGAAGCGGTGGGCCTCGAAGCGCCGGGCGAGCTCGACCCGCTCGCGCACCTGCTCTTCCACGTCGCCGGGGCCGTACTCGCCGCGCTCGGCGTTGTAGCGCACAAAGTCCTCGAACCGAGTGTTCGGCCCGAAGCGTTCAGGCGGAAAGTCGAGCAGCTCGAAGAAGCGCCGGTTATAGACCACGGCATTCAGGTCGCCGTCGACCAGGCTGATGCCTTCGTCCATGTTGTCGAGGATGGTCTGCAAGCGGGCCGATTGCTGCGCCAGCTCCCGTTCGCGCCGCTTGCGTTCGGTGATGTCGAGAAGCGTCACCTGGACCGCGCGCTCCCCTTCCCAATCGACGGCGCGGGAAAGGTTCCGCAGCCAGATCTCGGAGCCGTCCCTGCGCAGCCCCCGAAATTCGTACTCGGCGGGCGGAGCCTCGCCCCTCAGGCGGGCCTCCTTGAAGCCTTGGAGGCGCGCTCGTTCCTCGGGCGCCAGGAGGGGCATTACCGTCTCCATGGCGAGGATTTCATCGCCATCGCCGTAGCCGAATATCTCGGCCGCGGCCCGGTTGACGAAGCGCGGCTTCCAGTCCTTATCGACGATGAATATTCCCTGGATCGACCCTTCGATGAGGTTGCGGAACTTGGCCTCGCTCTGGCGCCGGGCTTCCTCGGCCTCCTTGCGCGCCGTGAGGTCCACCATGAAGCCACGCAAGCGGGTTGGCGTGCCCTCCTCGGAGACGACGGTAACCAAGTCCCTGAGCCAGACGACGCGGCCGTCGGCCGCCACCATGCGGTATTCGAACTCGTGATCCTCGCCGCGCGCGCTGGCGGCCGCGCAAAACTCGATCGCCTCGGCGCGGTCGTCGGGGTGGATGTGGTCGGGCCAGAAGTCCTGGGCCAACCAATCCTCCAGCGGGTAGCCGAGAAGGTCCACCGTCTGTGGGCCCACGTAAGTAAAGCGCCAGGTCGCGAGGTCCAGCTCCCAGGGAACCGCGCGCGTGCCCTCCACCAACACACGATATCGCTCTTCGCTCTCACCAAGGGCCTTCTCCGCGCGCTTGCGTTCGGTGATGTCGGTCGAGATCCCGCAGACCCCATAGACATCGCCCGAGGCATCGAGGAGCGGCACCTTGACCGAGAGATAGGTGCGCTCGCCTCCGACTGATGGCCCCTCTTCCTCGATCTCGAGGGGCGCCTTGGTCTCGAGCACCCGGCTGTCGTTGGCCTGAAGCTGCTGCGCGGCCTCGCCGGGAAAGAGCTCGGCGTCGGTTCGGCCCAGCACCTGCTCGGCGTCGAGTCCCGAGCGCTCCTCGTATGCGCTGTTGACCAGGGAATATCGACCCTCGCAATCCTTGACGTAGACGATCGCGGTAGTGTTATCGAGAATGGCCTTGAGCCGGCGCTCGCTCTCGCGCAGCGCTCGTTGCGCCGCTTCGCGTTCGCGAATCTCTTGCTCCAGCCGTTGGTTGGCGGTCTCGAGCTCCGCCGTGCGCTCCGCGACCCTCGATTCCAGCATTCCATGAGCCTCGCTGAGCGCCTGCTCGCGCTCTTTGAGCTCGGTCACGTCGGTGCGGACGCCGACGATCCCTCCGCCCTCGAGCCGGTGGTCGGTGGCGCGGATCCAGCGGCCGTCGGCCAAACGATGGATCTCTGCACGCGGGGAGCTCGCATGATACTTGCCGAGCCG
The DNA here is from genome assembly GCA_965371625.1 of uncultured Alphaproteobacteria bacterium. Lineage (GTDB taxonomy): Bacteria > Pseudomonadota > Alphaproteobacteria > CBDUZE01 > CBDUZE01 > CBDUZE01. Next base: position 27,539 of record CBDUZE010000023.1, on the reverse strand, counting down.
CTCCGCGATCCAGGCCTCGGTGCGACCGATGGCATCGACGATCTGACCCCGATCCGCGGCGTGGCGCAGCAGGTCCTCGAGCGGCGTCCCCGGCACCAATCGATCGCTGATCAGCGGATAAAGCTCCCGATACTTGTCGTTGCAGTAGATCAGACGCTCGTCGCCGTCGAATACCAAGATGCCCTCGCTACAGCTCTCGATGGCCTGGACCAGACGGTCGCGTTCGCCGGCGACGCGTTTGCCGGATTGCTGGTGTTGCGCCGCCACGCGTTCCAGTTCCACGACGCGAGACTGGAGCCGCTCGAGCTGCTCCGCGAGCTGTCGCTTGGTCTGTCGCATGAGGCGGTCCCGGGAAACGGATAATGCCGGCATCTCTTCCCTCCACCGGGTGGCGCGGACAAGGAGTGCAAGGTCGGCGATTGTTCCACCAAGCGAGGCGAGTGCAAAGCACTATCGCCATCACCGCCGCATGACACGGGGCACCAGGCCTGTTGGCGGGGAGCGAGGCTCCCGGCCACGACAATGCCTATTCGAGAGTGATGGAGGAAATCGGAAGCACGGCGGCGGCACCCTGTGCGCGCCGGCGGCCGGCTTGGCGATGACGAATATCAGCCGGGCGCTGGCTTCGCCTCGCCCTCATCTCATCGCGGGCCGCGAGGTTCAGCACTCAGGCGTCGGGTCCGGCGGCCAGCTTCGGCAGGTTTTCCCAGGCCTCGCCGGCAGCGACCACGCAGCTGGTGCCGTCCGGCCGGGTGACGATGATGGTCCAAGATCCCTTTTCCGAGGTCAGCACCTCGAGCACGGCCCCATTCGAGACCAGGCCTATGGCCGCCGGCCTTTCGTGGTAGCTGCCCGACAGGTGGCGCAGAAAGTCGCCGCGCTCGCCGCACACGGTCTGAGCCAGCGAAGGCAGGGAAATTAGGACGCCAAGGAGTGCCGTCGTGAGAATCCTTAACATGATTGACCTCCGCTTTGTTGGGTCGTCGCCGCGCCTTCGGGGGCGCTCGGACACCGTCTTGGGCATCGATTTAGAGATTGGGAGGCCTTTCCATCCGCCCAGTGAGGGCCATCACAGGGGCTGGCGATTCCAGGCGATTGCGCCGATTCAGGGGCGAAAATCAGCTTCCACCAGGGCTGACGCGCCCCAGGCCGACACCACGAATTGTGGCAAAAGCGATCACATCATTAGCTTTCGGGCACAGACCTATCGGCACAGACCTATCGACGCTGGCCTATCGGCGCATGGGACCAGTCATCTTGCGCGATGCGTGACTGTCGACCCGTTATCCGATAAGCGGATTCGCGGCCTGGAGACCCGGGGCGGACCGTTTTCGCAGTTCGGGGCGGACCGTCGGCAATGGTGGGGCAAAAGGTTCCAGCCTGCAGCCCGGCGATGTGCGCGGATCAGCGGGTTCGCGATAAGGAGTCGGCAGCCATGATCAAGCTCTACATCGTGGCCTCCAACGCCATGTTGGAGGCCAAGAACAGCGTCTCGGCCCCGCGGCGTAAGCTGGTGGCCGAGGAGTCCGGTGCGACGGCCATCGAGTACGCCCGGATTACCGCCGGCATCGCGGTCGCGATTATCGGTATCGTGTTCACCCTTGGTAAAGACATCGCCAAATTCTTCCAGGCGGTCGACACCAGGCTGACGGCGAGGATGCCGACCTGATCGCCTTTCCGCGGCGGCCGAAGCTGGCCACCCGCGAGCCAAACGGAAGGCCCGGAGAGTCCCGCCTGGAGGGCCCTCCGGCGCTTTTTCTTGTCCCCGTCGCCGGCCTTACAGCAGGCGCTGCCGGGATCGCAATCATCGGCTCATCGACGCGCTTCGATGGCCCCCTCCCGACAGCGTCGTGGGAGCACCGTTCACCCTGTCTACGGCCCCCAATCCGTGCTAGTCAGACCGGGTCATGGCAATCGTGCGCGCGGCCACCCCCGGCGATGCCGGGGCGATCGCCAGGATCTACGTCGAGACCTGGCGCGCGACTTATGCCGGCGTGCTCCCCGACAAGGTCCTGGTCGAGATGTCCGAGAGCCGCCAGACGGCGATCTGGTTGCATGCCGTCCGCCACGCTGGCCCTCAGCAGACGGTGCTGGTCGCCGACGAGGGTCGCGCCCCGGTGCTGGGATTCGGCAGTTGCGGTCGGGCCAGGTCCCCGGGTCTCAAGTACGAGGGCGAGGTGTTCACGCTCTACGTGCACGAGGACCATCAGGGCAAGGGCATCGGCAAGCTTTTGCTCGGCGCCTTGTTCCAGCGCCTGCTCGAGAGCACCGCCCGCTCGGCCCTGATCTGGGTGCTGGCCCGGAACCCGGCCAGGTTCTTCTACGAGGCCATGGGCGGCCGCAGGGTGGCCGAGAGAGAGGAAAAGCTATGGGGCGCGATGCTTGCCGAGACGGCCTACGGCTGGCCCGACCTGGAGCGCGCGCTGGCCCTTCTGGAGCGGCGCTGAGGGCCCCGCCGGCGGCGGCTGCGCCACTTGACCGGGTGCCGGCGCTCGCCACATATGGAGTGGCGCGGCGCCTCCAAGGGCCGTGCGCGGGCGCCGGCGACGGGCCCAAGATCGCAGACCTCGCTCGACCGGAGGAGGCCGCATGACCCGCCTATCCCTTTTTAACAGCCCCCTTTTTCTCGGCTTCGACGACCTCGAGCAACTGCTCGAGCGGGTGGCCAAGTCGGCCACCGATGGCTACCCCCCTTACGACATCGAGCAGGTCGGCAAGGACGGCCTGCGCATCACGCTCGCGGTGGCTGGTTTCGACAAGGACGACATCACCATCACGGTCGAAGACAACCAGCTCATCGTTCTCGGCAAGCAGGCCGATGACCAGCGGCACGCCTATTTGCACCGGGGCATCGCCGCGCGCCAGTTCCAAAGAAACTTCGTCCTCGCGCTCGGCATTGAGGTGACCGGGGCCGAGCTTGCCAACGGCCTCCTCCACATCGATCTGATGCGGCCCAAGCCGTCGAGCCGGGTGCGCCGGATCGAGATCTCCACCGCCGATGGCGCGGGCTCAGACCCTCACGCGGCGTGATTGGTGGCCGATTCGGTGAGCAGCACGAAGAGCGCCTCGCGGTCGTCGGTGCCGCGGAGCTTCTCGCAGGTGTTGCCGTTGCGCAGCAGCCGCGAGATCCGCGCCAGCGCCTTGAGGTGATCGGCGCCCGCCGATTCCGGCGCTAACAGCAGGAAGATGAGATCCACGGGCTGATCGTCGATCGACTCGAAGTCGATCGGCTGCTCGAGGCGGGCGAATAGGCCGTAAATCCCGTTGAGCTCGGAAAGCTTGCCGTGGGGAATGGCGATGCCCTGTCCCACCCCGGTGGTGCCGAGGCGTTCCCGCTCCAGCAGCACGTCGAAGATCTTGCGTTCGTGCACTCCGGTGAGCTTGGCCGCGAGCCCGGAGAGTTCTTGCAGCGCCTGTTTCTTGCTCTTGGACTTGAGATTGGCGGCAACGCCTTCCGGGACCAGCAGGTCGACGATTTCCATGATCGGAGTCTCTCGGAACCCTTCAGGTCTTGGCCTTGGTCTGCTGCGGGTCGATCCAGCCGATGTTGCCGTCCGCCCGACGGTAAACCACGTTGAGCCCGCCGTTGGCGCGGTTGCGGAACATCATCACCGGGAGCTCGGCGAGATCCATCCGCATGACCGCCTCGCCCACCGTGAGCAGGGAGATATCGGTGGTGGTCTCGGCGACGATGACGGGCTGAAAGTCCTCGGGCTCAACGCGGTGCTCGTCCTCCTCCTCGGCGGCGATGACGTATGCCTGTGCCTCGATCGACTCGATCGACGAGATCTTATGGTGGTTGCGCAAGCGCCGCTTGTAGCGGCGCAGCCGCTTTTCGATACGCTCGGCCGCGAGGTCGAAGCTGGCGTAAATCTCGCCGGCCTCGGCGTGGCTTTGCACGGTGATGCCGCTCCCGACATGGGTCGAACAATCGGCACGGTAGAGCGGGCCCTGGCGCGAAAACACGACGTGAGCGTCGATCGCCCCGTCGAAGTACTTGGCGACGCCCGAGGCCAACTTGTCCTCGACGTGGGAGCGGAGGGTGCCCCCGATGTCGATCTGTTTGCCAGTGATCAAGACGTGCATGCGTGGACGCGGGTGCCTCAGATGGACCGATGCTCAGCAAACTCCAGACCCGCCCACGGCGAGGCGCGTTGACTATCTGGGGGGTCGACCGGCTGCAGGGAAGGCGCGAACATAGTTCTGGCCTCGGGTCCTGTCAACTATGAGACGAAGCTGCCGTAAGAGGCCCCCAGGGCCGCCGCTGCCGTCGCTCACATCCGGCTCCTGATGTGCCGCCGGCGCAGCACCGAGGAGGGGATTCGCATCGCTTCTCGGTATTTGGCCACGGTGCGCCGCGCGATGTCGATCCCTTGGCCGCCGAGCACCTCGGCGATCTTGTCGTCCGAGAGCACGACGTCCGTGGACTCCTGATCGATCAAGGCCTTGATGCGATGGCGCACGGCCTCGGCGGAATGGCTCTCGCTGCCGTTGGAAGAGGCGATCGCCGGGGTGAAGAAATACTTGAGCTCGAAGGTGCCGCGGGGCGTGGCCATGTACTTGTTCGACGTCACCCGGCTGACCGTGCTCTCGTGCATGTCGATGGCGGCGGCGATGTCCCTGAGCGTGAGGGGCCGCAAGAACTCGACCCCGTGGGCGAAGAAGCCGTCCTGTTGGCGGACCAGCTCGCTGGCCACGCGCAGGATCGTCTTCGCCCTCTGATCGAGCGACTTGACCAACCAATTGGCGGTGTTGAGGCAGTCGGAGATATAGGCCTTGTCCTCCTTGGTCATGGCGCGATCGCGCACTTCGGCGCAATAGCGGGAGTTGACCAGCACCCGGGGCAGGGTGTCGTTGTTGAGCTCGATGCGCCAGCTGCCGTCGTTGTTCTGGCGTACGAAGACGTCGGGCACCAAGGTGTGCACGACCTGTTCGCTGAAGGCGAGACCGGGCTTTGGGTTCAGCTCCTTGATCTCGACGATCATCTGCCGAACGTCCTCGGCGTCGACGCCGCAGACTTTCATCAGGCCCTTGATGTCGCCCTCGGCGACCAGATTCAGGTGGTCGAGAAAGAGCCGCATGACGGGGTCGAGGCGATCCCTCTCCGCAAGCTGGAGCGCCAGGCATTCGCTCAGGTTGCGGGCGAACATTCCGGCGGGATCGAGGTCTTGCAGCAAGCCGACCGTGCGTTCCACCCGGCTCACCTCGCAGCCCATGATGCGGGCCACCGGCTCGAGGTCGCCGGCGAGATAACCCGCCTCGTCGACCATTTCGATGAGGTGGGCGCCGATCAATCGGTCCACCGGGTCGTCGATCTCGACGTTGAGCTGGCGGAACAGGTAGTCGCGGCGACTGATCTCGCTGGTGAGGGTCTGCTCGAGATCGAAGCCGCGGTCGTCGAAGCCAAGCGCGCCGCCGCGCCCGGAGATGTAGCTGTCGTAGCCGCCGCCACTGCCCTGGTCGCTTGCTTCGGCGGCGCTGTCATTGGTGTAGAGATTCTCGTAATCGGTATCCAGTGGGGCCTCGTTGGGTTGCGGCAGATCGTCCTTTTCCGCGGCCCCCAAGACATCCACCGGGCCGGGCTTGTCGCCCTCGGCGGTGCCCTCCTCGGTGGGCTGCTCGGAGGCCTCGCGATCGGGATCCACCGCTTCCAGCAGCGGATTCTGCTCCAACTCCTCATCGAGGTAGGCCGCGAGGTCCAGGTTGGAGAGCTGCAACAGCTTGATCGCCTGCCTGAGCTGGGGCGTCATGACCAGGGTCTGGCCCTGTCTGAGCTCCTGCTTGGGAGTTATCGCCACGACCCCGATCCCCAGCTAGAGGCTGAACTGGTCCCCGAGGTAGACCCGCCGCACGTCTTCGTGCGCGACGATCTCGGAGGGCACGCCTTCCATCAGCACGCGACCCTCGTGAAGGATATAGGCCCGGTCGACGATATCGAGGGTCTCGCGCACATTGTGATCGGTGAGCAAGACGCCGATGCCGCGGTCCTTGAGGTGCGCCACCAGGTCGCGGATGTCGCCCACGGCGATGGGGTCGATTCCGGTGAGGGGCTCGTCGAGGAGCACGAAGCTGGGCTGCGAGGCCAGGGCGCGCGCGATCTCGACCCGCCGCCGTTCGCCGCCCGAGAGCGCCAGCGCCGGCGCCCGCCGCAAATGGGTGATCGAGAACTCGGCAAGAAGCGAATCGAGCATGGCCTCGCGCCGGTCGCGGATCGGCTCCACCACCTCGAGCGCGGCACGGACGTTGTTCTCCACCGACAGGCCCCGGAAGATCGAGGCCTCCTGCGGCAGATAGCCGATGCCGAGGCGCGCGCGGCGGTACATGGGCAGGTCGGTGATGTCGTGTCCGTCCAAGGTGATGGTTCCGTAATCCGCCGTGACCAACCCGGTGATGATGTAGAAACAGGTCGTCTTGCCGGCCCCGTTCGGCCCCAGGAGGCCGACTGCCTCGCCGCGTTGGACGGAGAGCGAGACGTCCCGCAATACCGGCCGCTTGTCGTAGCGCTTGCCGATATCCTGGGCCGCCAGGCCAGGGTTGTCGGCGACCAGCCGCGGCGTCCCCCCTTCTTCCGAAGAGTCCGGTGCTTCCGAGTTATCTGTTTCGTTCATTAAGAAAAGGTTAGGTGACCTCGAGTTCTACCTCGGCGATGCCGGCGGCGGCCTTGGCGCGGCGCCGGGACGACGCCGTCCAGAGCCCCCATCATGCCACGGCAACAGCCCCGCCGCAGCACTTTTCAGCCCCGCCGGAGCCCCCGTCGGCGACCGCTCCCGGCCTGCTCCGCGGGCTCTCCGTCGTCACTGCTGAGTCGATTTCTTGGGCGGCACGAACAGCGCCCGCACCCGTTCCTGCCGGCCGCTGGCGGCAACACCATCGACCCGGCTGCGGCCGGTCGTCAGGTCGAGCACCAGGCGCTCGCCCCGGATCACGTTGTCGCCCCGGGTCAGCACCACCGAGCCGCTGAGGGTGACCACTCGGTTCTCGACGTCGTAGACGCCGACCGCGCCTTGCGCGGTCTCGTTGGGCGAGGACAGGAAGACCCCGCCGATGGCGTCGATGCGTGAGATCGTGGCCTCGCCTTGCGTCGCGCCCCCCTCGCTCCGCCGGTAGTAGACCTTAAGGGTCTCGGCCTTGAGCCGCATGGCGCCCTGGGCGGCGATCACGTTACCGCTGAAGACGGCGAGGTTGTTGTCCTGCTGCACCTCGAGGCTGTCGGCGTTGATCTCGATGGGCTGGTCGGTGTCGAAATTGCCGACGCTGGTGAGCTCCTGGGCGCCGGCGCCCGCCCCCGCCAGCGCTACCGTCCCCAGCACCGCCGCCACCAAGCAGAAGCGAGGGAGGCAGAGGCAAGGCAGTCTGCGGCGGCGAGTCGAAAACGTCGCGGTCATCCTTGGCCGCCAGGAAAGACGACGAGCTTCACGCCGCCGCTGAAGAACAGGCGGCGGCCCTCGTCGACGACCCGGAATTTCCCGGCGTCCAACAGGCCGAGCGGTCCCTGGCCGCTCACCGGTCGGTCGCTCTCGACCGAGCCGGCGGCCAGGTCGACCTCCGCGGTCTCGGCCTTGAACTCGAAGCCGTTGTCGGAGAACAGGCTCACCGGGCCTTCGAGCTTCAGGGTCTCGAGGCGGCGGCGGTAGACCCCCGACTCGGCGGTGAGCGCGATCCAGGCCCCGTTCTCCAGCGTCAGGTCGGCCTGCAAGACGTGCAGCACTATGGTGTCCGGGTCCTCGGGCGTGATGTCGGCCCGCTGGGCGGTGATCAGGAAGGGCCGCTTTTGGCTGTCGGTGCCCATGTAGCGGACGTTCACCATGCCGGGCTCGGGCGCCTCTTCGCCCTGGCCCGAGGCGAACGACAGGCGGAAGCCCTCGTTGCGGGTGGCGGCGCCCGACCACACGACCACCACCGCCAAGAGCAGCGCGGCGCTCAGCGGCAGGGCGAACTTCATCACGCCGACGAAGCGGCTGCGCCTGGCGCTGCGCCGGGTCACCGAGAGACCGCGCGGGCTCGCCTGCCAGCGCTCCGGCTTCGAGGTCCCCTGCGCGGCGCCTGCCATGCTCGACCCTCAAGCCACCCCGGCGCGCAGACAGTCGTGAATGTGGACGATGCCGATCGGCTTGGCGCCTTCGGTGACAAACAGGTTGGTGATCTTGCTGGTGTTCATGGTGCCCAGCGCCTCGGCCGCCAGCGCTCGCGCCCGGATGGTCTTGGGCGCCCGCGTCATCACCTCGCCGGCGGTCCGGTGAACCAGGTCCGGGCCCATGTGCCGGCGCAAATCGCCATCGGTGATGATGCCGATCAGGTCGCCTTGCGGATCCACCACGCCGAGGCTGCCGAAGCTCTTCGAGGTCATCACCAGGAGCGCCTCCGCCATCGAGGTGGCGGGTGCCACCAGCGGCAGCTCATCGCCGGTGTGCATGATATCGGCGACCCGGATCAGCGAGCGGCCGAGCCGCCCCCCCGGATGCAGCACCCGGAACTCCTCGGTCGAGAACCCGCGGCGCTCCAGGAGCGCCACCGCCAGGGCGTCGCCCAGTGCCATCATCGCCGTCGTCGAGGTGGTCGGCGCCAGGCCCATCGGGCAGGCCTCGGGCACCGCGGGCAGTACCAGCGCGACGTCGGCGGCCATGTCCTGGCCGGGGCCGGCGAGGATGGAGTCGGCGCGACCGAGAATGGCGATGAGCGGGATCGAGAAGCGCCGCGCATAGGTGATGATGTCGCCGAGCTCGGGCGTGTCGCCCGAGTTGGAGAGCAACAGGACGGCGTCGGAGGGCGTGATCATGCCAAGATCGCCGTGACTCGCGTCTCCGGGATGAACGTAAAGCGCCGGCGTCCCGGTCGAGGCCATGGTGGCGGCGATCTTGCGGGCCACGTGCCCGCTCTTGCCCATGCCCGTGACGACCAGGCGCCCCTCGATGCCGGCCACCAGGTCCACCGCCGCCGCGAAGCCCTCGTCGAGCGCCAAGCCGAGCGCGCGCAGGCCCTCGGCCTCGAGTTCGAGAACCCGCCGCGCCACCTCGAGGTCGGCGGACTCGGGCACCGCCTCGGGCGCGGGCTTGCCGGTGGCGCTCATGATCGTCTGGTCCGTGTGGCGGCGGGATCGATTCGCTTGGCGCTCTCGTCGCGCCCGCCGCGCTGCTCGAGAGTCCTCAGAATCGGGCTCACTATGGTCCAAGAGCGGGGAGAAATCAAACCTCGCCTCGGCCCGGATGGGGATGGCGAGGGCGGCACCGACGCTCCCGGCATCGCGAGCCTAATGGGCGAAGATGTCGGGCTCGTCCCAGCCCAGGAGATCGAGCTCGGCGCGGCTCGGCAGGAACTCGAAACAGCGTGCCGCCAGCGCCGCCCGGCCCTCCCGCTCCATGAGCGCATCGAGCTTGGCGCGCAAGGCATGCAGGTGGAGCACGTCCGAGGCCGCATAGTCGAGCTGCTCCGGTGTCAGCTCGGGCGCCCCCCAATCCGACTGCTGCTGCTGCTTGGAGAGCTCGATGCCCAGAAGCTCGCGGCACAGATCCTTGAGGCCGTGGCGGTCGGTCGAGGTGCGGGTGAGCTTGGAGGCGACCTTGGTGCAATAGACCGGGGCGCAGCTCACGCCCAGATAGTGCCGGATGATCGCGAGATCGAAGCGGGCAAAGTGGAAGAGCTTGGTCACCGAGGGATCGGTGAGCAGCGCCTTGAGGTTGGGCGCGTCGTAGCGGCCGGACGCGAACTGGACGATCCTGCCCTGGCCATCCCCGGCCGAGAGCTGCATCAGGCACAGCCGGTCGCGATGGGGGTTGAGGCCCATGGTCTCGGTATCGACGGCGACACAATCGCCAAAGTCGAGCCCGGCGGGGAGATCGCCTTTGTGCAACTCGGTCGCCATGCCTTCGCTCTCGCTCGCCGGGGTGCCTCGTGCGCCATTCCCCGGCCGCTCTGCAACCAGACGACGGACCGGTTGCCGGACTGGAACGGGGGAATGGTGCCCAGGAGAAGACTCGAACTTCCACGACCTTGCGGCCACTGGCACCTGAAGCCAGCGCGTCTACCAATTCCGCCACCTGGGCACCCTGGACGCCTCAGTCGTTAGCGCCGCCGCCCGGCGATGTCAACACGGTTTTGGCCGCGACCCAGGCCCGGGGGGGCGCGCGCGAACGGTTCATCGCCGCCGCCGCGATTCGGATCGGGCGCTGGCGATCGACGCCACCGCTTGCGCCCGCCAAGCGAACGGCTATCATCGCCGTCGGGCGATAGGAGCATTCATCGTGGCGACGCCTTCGATTACCGTTTTCGGCGGCTCCGGCTTCCTCGGCCGCCATCTGGTCAAGCGCCTGGCCGAGGGCGGCGCGCGGCTGCGCGTGGCGGTGCGCTATCCCGAGGCCGCGGGCTTCCTCAAACCGATGGGCGAGGCGGGCCAGATCGTGCCGTTGCAGGCCAACCTGCGCGACGAGGCCTCGGTAACGCGCGCGGTCGAGGGCGCCGACGTGGTCGTGAATCTGGTCGGCATCCTCTACCAGAGGGGCCGGCAGCGTTTCCGGGCGGTGCATGCCGAGGGCGCCGCGCGGGCGGCGCGGGCGGCCGCCGCGGCCGGCGCCCGGCGTTTCGTCCAGGTCTCGGCGATCGGCGCCGATGCCGCCTCGCCGGCCGAGTACGGGCGCACCAAGGCGGCGGGCGAGGCGGCGGTGAGCGAGGCCTTCGACGGCGCCACCATCGTCCGCCCCAGCGTTGTCTTCGGACCCGAGGACGACTTCTTCAATCGCTTCGCGGCGATGGCCCGGCTGTTCCCCGTCTTGCCCTTGATCGGCTTCGGCCACACCCGCTTTCAGCCGGTCTACGTGGGCGACGTGGCGGCGGCGATGGCGCGCCTCCTCGACGACCCGGCGAGCGCCGGCAAGACCTACGAGCTCGGCGGGCCGCGGGTCTACAGCTTGGCTGAAATCATGGCGCTGGTCCTGCGCGAGACCGGGCGCAACCGTCTCCTGGTGCCGCTCCCCTATGCGCTGGCCATGATGCAGGCGAGGTTCCTCGAGCTCTTGCCGGTGCCGCCCCTGACCCGGGACCAGGTGCAGCTCTTGAAGCGCGACAACGTGGTCGGCAGCGACGCGCTGGGGCTCGCGGACCTCGGGGTGACGCCGACCGCGATCGAGGCCGTCCTACCCTCCTATCTCGGCCGCTATCGACGCCCCGGCTCCTTGGACCCGTCTCGCACGCCCTAGCCCCGGAGGCGGGCACGGCCTCGCCGCGGCGCTAGCTCTTACCCGGACATCGTTGGCGCCGCACCAGGGCCGGGTCCGGCGGTCATCGGTCCGGCACAGCGCGCATTGGAGCTTGAGCCTGGCAACGCGGTCTTGCACCCCGGTCTCGAGGCGCCTCGCCAGCTCGTCCCCGGCTTGGGCGCCGACCTGGAGCGCCGCGAGCGGCGCCCCGGTGGGCGGAGGATCGGAGAACGAGAGCCGCGCCAAGAGCCGCACCGTGGCGGGGTGGACGGCGTGGGCGTAGAGCACCGAGATCGCCGCCTCGGCGCTCGACAGAAGCTGGTGAAAGGACTTCGCCACCAAGAGGGTTGCGAGCCCGCGCCGTCTCAAGCCGCCATCGACGATCACCGAGTCGAGCTTGGCGCCGTACGGCCCCTGGGGGTCGGCGCGACTGAGGGTGCAGCAGGCGACCGCGCACAGTCGGCCGCAGCCGGTGAGGCCGAGGAGTTGGAAACGGGCCGGCGGGGCGTGGCCCTGGTTGTCGTCGAAGCAGGTGGCGATCGGCCCGATCTCCGGCGACGAACGGTGACGCCGGGCGAAGTCGAGAAACTCCTCGGGCGCCAGGGCCTTGAACCCGAGGCCGGGATTTTCTTCCGCAGCGTCCATCATCAAACGTCTTCGTCGCTGGCGATCCGGTCGCCGGAAACAACCGGTGGCCCCCGCGAACGCGGCCTCTCCCCCAAGGCGACGCTCCCGGCGCCGCCCTTCGATTCAATCCGATTTCGCTTAACCGCGGTTTAACGCGCAGCTAATCGAGCCCTGAAGGCGCCGCGCCCCGGCTCAGGCGTAGGCCCAGGTCAAGAGGGCGCTGCCGATGGCCACCCGGTAGATGATGAACGGCGTGAAGCTGGCGTGGCGGAGCCAGGCCATGAGCACGGCGATGGCGCCGAGGGCGGCGAGGCACGAGAAGGCAGCCGCCAGAAGGGCGTCGAGGCCGACGCTGAGATCGCCCGCGCGATAGATCTCGATCGCCCCCAGGGTACCGGCGGCGATGATCGTCGGGATCGACAGCAGCATGGCGAAGCGGGCTGCGTCGCGGCGCTCGAAACCAAGGGCTCGGGCGGCGGTGATGGTGATGCCGGCGCGGCTGACGCCGGGAATCAGCGCCAGCACCTGGGCCAGGCCGATCAAGATGGCGCCGCCCGCGGTCAAGTGCTCGAGGCGCCGCAACTTCATGCCGAGGTGGTCGGCGGCGTAAAGCACCAGCCCGAAGATTATGGTGGCCCAGCCCACCACCTCGATGCCGCGCAGCCGGTCCCTGAGGCCGGACCACTCGACGAGCGCGCCGGCGATCACGATCGGCACCGTGGCCAGCAGCAGATAACCGAGCAGGCGCGCCCCCGGATCCCCGTCCTTGCGCCGCGCACGCGCAAGGCCGGTGACCATCTCGGCCAGGTCGCGGCGGAAATAGAGCATCACCGCGACCAAGGTGCCGACGTGCACCGCGACGTCGATCACACCGCCCTGATCGGCCCAGCCGGTGAGGGCCGGTACCGCCACCAGGTGTCCCGAGGAGCTCACCGGCAAGAACTCGGTGATCCCCTGGACCAGAGCGATGACGAGGATGTGCAAGAGCGGCAAGGCTTTCTCCGGGCGGCGAGCCCGTTCCCGGCCAATGCGGTGGCGCAGGTGGGTTCCTGATCTGGGGCCTACCCGTGACGGCCAAGGCCTGCCGCTTATAGCACCCAGCCGTCCGTCACCCAAGGGTCTGAATAGTACCGAAACAAGACTAATTGATGCGGCGCAGCATAATTGGCCCCAGGTCGAGTAGCGTTAATTGCCGCTGGCCCTTAAGATTAGGACAGTGTTATTGCCATATTAGCTCTTTTTTACTCGTAATGCTGCCTCCAATCCCGTATGAACCAGGTATTACCCCTGATGCCGGACGTCAAATCGATCGCCTGGTCTTGACGTCGGGATACCGCGCCACGGGGGCGGATGGGAGCGCCGGACGCCTTCCCTGCGGGGCAAGCCTACGGCGCGTTTGAGCGCAGCGAAGCCGACCGTAGGGTGGCTTAGCGTATAACCACGACCGTTGGAGGCTGGGAAGCTCCGTATGGCCGAGCGCATGTTGAGATTTGTCGACCTCGGGCAGCGCCGGCCCGACAAACGCGACGCCGACCTGCGCCGCGGCGACTTTGACGAGATCTACCGCGAGTTCGAGCGCGAGCGCGCGGGCGATCAGGCGGCGCGCTGCTCCCAGTGCGGCATCCCGTTCTGCCAGATTCACTGCCCGCTGCACAACAACATCCCCGACTGGCTCAAGCTCACCGCCGAGGGCCGGCTGAAGGAGGCCTACGAGCTCGCCGCGGCGACCAACAACATGCCCGAGATCTGCGGCCGCATCTGTCCCCATGATCGCTTGTGCGAGGGCAATTGCGTGATCGAGCGCGACTTCGAGTCGGTGACCATCGGCTCGGTCGAGAAGTACATCACCGAGGTTGCCTTCGACGAGGGCTGGGTGGAGGCGCCGGCGCCGCGGACCGAGCGGGGCCAGTCGGTGGGCATCATCGGGGCCGGTCCGGCGGGGCTGACGGCGGCGGAAGAGCTGCGCCGCCGGGGCTATGAGGTCCACGTCTACGACCGCTACGACCGCGTCGGCGGCCTGTTGATGTACGGCATCCCCAACTTCAAGCTGGAAAAGCACGTGGTCGAACGGCGCACCCAGTTGCTCGAGGGCGCCGGGGTACGCTTTCATAACCGGTTCGAGGTTGGCGTCGATGCCTCGCTGGGCGAGTTGCGCCAGCGCCATGATGCCGTCCTCATCGCCACCGGCGTCTACAAGTCGCGTGACCTTACGGTCCCCGGGGTCGGCCTCGGCAACATCCATCAGGCCATGACCTACCTCACCGCCTCGAACCGCATGGGGCTCGGCGACAAGGTGCCCGAGTTCGACGACGGCCCGCTCGATGCCGCCGGCAAGCACGTCGTCGTGATCGGCGGCGGCGACACGGCGATGGACTGCGTGCGCACCGCGGTCCGCCAGGGCGCGCGCTCGGTCAAGTGTCTCTACCGCCGCGACCGCGACAACATGCCGGGCTCGATGCGCGAGGTCCAGCACGCCGAGGAGGAAGGCATCGAGTTCGTCTGGTTGACGACGCCCGAGGCCTTCCTCGGCAACGACACCGTCGAGGCCGTTCGCGCCGTCAAGATGCGCCTCGGCCTGCCCGATTCCTCGGGCCGCCAGACGCCCGAGGTGGTCGAGGGATCGAGCCATGTGATCAAGGCCGATCTGGCGCTCACGGCGCTCGGCTTCGATCCCGAGGATCTACCGCTCCTGTTCGACGAACCGGACCTCGAGGTGAGCCGCTGGGGCACGGTGCGGGTCGACTACCAGACCACGATGACGAGCATCGATGGGGTTTTCGCCGCCGGCGACATCATTCGCGGCGCCTCGCTGGTGGTGTGGGCAATCCGTGACGGCCGCCAGGCGGCCGAGGCGATGCACGCCTACCTGAGCGGCGAGCGGAGCGAAGGCGCCGAACCGGCGCTGGCGGCGGCGAGCTGAGGAGAGAAGCGATGAGCGCACGGGATCAGGTTGCGGCCTGGAGGGACAACGCCGAGCGGCTGGCACGGGACGGCCTCTACTACCCCGAGCTCGAGCACAGCGGCTGCGGCGTCGGCCTGGTGGCGGCACTCGACGGGCGTCCCCGCCGCGAGGTCGTCGAGGCCGGCATCCAGGCGCTCAAGGCGGTGTGGCACCGCGGCGCCGTCGACGCCGACGGCAAGACCGGCGACGGTGCCGGCATCCACGTCCAGATTCCCCAAGACTTCTTCAAGGAGCACATCGCCAACACCGGCCACCAGCCGAGCGCCAGCGGGCTCGCCGTCGGCATGGTGTTCCTGCCCAAGACCGACCTCGGCGCCCAGGAGATCTGCCGCACCATCGTCGAGACCGAGATCCTGAGTTTCGGCTACTACATCTACGGCTGGCGCCAAGTGCCCATCGACGCCACCGTCATCGGCGAGAAGGCCAACGCCACCCGGCCCGAGATCGAGCAGATCATGATCGACAACCGGCCGGGTGTCGACGAAGAGGAGTTCGAGCGCCACCTCTTTCTAATCCGCCGCCGCATCGAGCGGCGGGTGCTCGACGAGCACATCAGCGACTTCTACATCTGCTCGCTGTCGTCGCGCTCGCTGATCTACAAGGGGATGTTTCTCGCCGAGCAGCTCACCGCCTTCTTTCCCGACCTCCTGGACGGCCGCTTCGTCTCCAACTTCGCCATCTACCACCAGCGCTACTCGACCAACACCTTCCCCACCTGGCACCTCGCCCAACCCTTCCGGATGGTCGCCCACAACGGCGAGATCAATACCCTGCGCGGCAACGTCAACTGGATGAAAAGCCACGAGATCCGCATGGCCTCGGAGGCCTTCGGCGAGCACCGCGAGGACATCAAGCCGATCATCCAGACCGGGAGCTCGGACTCGGCGGCGCTCGACGCCGCCTTCGAGGTGCTGGTGCGCGCCGGCCGCTCGGCGCCGCTGGCCAAGACTCTGCTCATGCCCGAGGCCTGGTCGCACAAGACCGCGATGCCCGAGTCGCACCGCGCGCTCTATGCCTACTCCAATGCCGTGATGGAGCCCTGGGACGGCCCCGCGGCGATCGCCGCCAGCGATGGCCGCTGGGCGCTCGCCGGGATGGACCGCAACGGCCTCAGGCCGCTGCGCTACACCATCAACGATGACGGGCTGTTGGTGGTCGGCTCCGAAACCGGGATGGTGCCGATGCCCGAGACCAGCATCGTCGAAAAGGGACGCGTCGGACCCGGCCAGATGATCGCGGTCGACCTCGAGAATGGCGGCCTCTACTACGACCGGGAGATCAAGGACGAGCTGGCGGCGGCCCATCCCTACGAGGCCTGGGTCCAGAACATCAGCCGCCTCGACGAGCTCGTCGCCGAGGCCTCGGGCGGCGATCCAGGCTTCGACCAGAGCGAGCTCAGGGCGCGCCAGCTCGCCGCCGGCTATACCCTGGAGGAGGTCGAGACCATCCTCCACCCGATGGCCGAGGAGGCCAAGGAGCCGGTCGGATCGATGGGCGACGACACGCCGCTGGCGGTGCTCTCGAGCGGCTACCGCGGGCTCCACCACTTCTTCCGGCAGATGTTCAGCCAGGTCACCAACCCGCCGATCGATTCGCTGCGCGAATACCGGGTGATGAGCCTTAAAACGCGCTTTCTCAACCTCGGCAACGTGCTCGCCGAGGACTCGAGCCAGACCGACCTGTTGCTCCTGGAATCGCCGGTGGTCACCAACGCCATGTATCCGGCCATGCGCGCGCGCATGGGCGAGACCGCGGCCGAGATCGATTGCACCTTCGCCACCGACGAGGGCGAGGAGGCCTTCCCGCAGGCGCTTCAGCGCATCCGGCGCGAGGCCGAGGATGCCGTGCGCCGGGGCTGCGCCCACCTCATACTCTCGGACCTGGCGCTGGGGCCGGGGCGCGCCGGCCTGCCGATGATCCTCGCCGCCGGTGGCGTCCACAGCCACCTGGTGCGTCAGGGCCTGAGGACCTATACCTCGCTCAGCGTGCGCTCGGCGGAGTGCCTCGACGTCCATTACTTCGCCGTCTTGATCGGCGTCGGCGCCACCACCGTCAACGCCTACCTCGCCGAGGCCACGATTGCCGATCGTCACCGCCGCGGCCTCTTCAAGGGGCTGACGCCCGCCGAGGGTGTTGCCCGCTACAAGAAGGCGGTGGACCAGGGCCTGCTCAAGGTGATGTCGAAGATGGGCATTTCCGTGATCAGCTCCTATCGCGGCGGCTACAACTTCGAGGCCATGGGCCTGAGCCGGGCGCTGGTGGCGGAGTTCTTTCCCGGCATGCCGTCGCGGGTCTCGGGCATCGGGCTTTGGGGCATCCAGCGCAAGGTGCACGAGGTCCATCGCCGCGGCTTCGGCGACCGCCCGGTGGGCGCCCTGCCGATCGGCGGGCTCTACCGCTATCGCCGCGGCGGCGAGGTGCACAGTTTCGACGGCAACCTCATCCACCTGGTACAGGCGGCGGTGGCCAACGATTCCTACGGCCAGTACCAGCGATACTCCCAGGGTCTGGCCGAGCTCCCGCCGGTGGCGCTCCGCGACCTCCTCGACTTCAAGCCGGTGAACCAACCCGTCGACCTGGCCGAGGTCGAGTCGATCACCAATATTCGCAAACGTTTCGGCAGCGGCAGCATGTCGCACGGGGCGCTCTCGAAAGAGGCGCACGAGACCCTGGCGATCGCCATGAACCGGATCGGCGCCGCCTCGTGCAGCGGCGAGGGCGGCGAGGACCCGGCCCGGGCCCGGCCGCGCGCCAGCGGCGACAACGCCAACTCGACCATAAAGCAGATCGCCTCGGGCCGTTTCGGCGTCACCGCCGAGTACCTCAACAACTGCCGCGAGATCGAGATCAAGATGGCGCAGGGCTCGAAGCCGGGCGAGGGCGGCCAGCTGCCGGGCTTCAAGGTGACGGCCGAGATCGCCCGCCTGCGTCACTCCACCCCCGGGGTGACGCTGATCTCGCCGCCGCCCCATCACGACATCTACTCGATCGAGGACCTGGCCCAGCTCATTTACGACCTCAAGCAGATCAACCCCCAGGCCCGGGTCTGCGTGAAGCTGGTGTCCGAGACCGGCATCGGCACCATCGCCGCCGGCGTGGCCAAGGCCAAGGCGGACGTGGTGCTGATCTCGGGCCATTCCGGGGGCACCGGCGCCAGCCCCCAAAGCAGCATCAAGTACGCCGGCTCGCCCTGGGAGATGGGCCTCGCCGAGGTCAACCAGGTGCTGACCCTCAACGGGCTGCGCCACCGGGTGCGCCTGCGCGTCGACGGCGGCATCAAGTGCGGCCGCGACGTGGTCATCGCCGCCATGTTGGGCGCCGAGGAATTCGGCATCGGCACCGCGGCGCTGGTGGCCATGGGCTGCCTCCTGGTGCGCCAGTGCCACTCCAACACCTGCCCGGTCGGCATCTGCACCCAGGACACGCGCCTTCGCGAGAAATTCGCCGGCACGCCCGAGAAGGTGGTCAACCTGTTCAGCTTCATCGCCGAGGAGGTGCGCGAGATCCTGGCCGGGCTGGGGGTCCGCTCGTTGGACGAGATCGTCGGGCGCACGGACCTGCTGGCGCAGGTGAGCCGCGGCAGCCCCCACCTCGACGACCTCGACCTCAACCCCTTGCTGGCGCAGGCGGATGCCGGCGAATGGGGCCGCATCTGCACCATCGAGGGGCGCAACGAGGTGCCCGAGACGCTCGACGCCCAGATGATCGATGACGCCAAGGCGGTGTTCGAGGACGGCGAGAAGATGCAGCTCGCCTACAACATCAGCAACACCCATCGCGCCATCGGCACCAAGCTGAGCTCGAAGATCGTGCTTCGTTTCGGCATGACCGGGCTCAAGCCCAGCCACATCACGGTGCGCCTCAGGGGCTCGGCGGGCCAGTCGCTCGGCGCCTTCGCGGTCCAGGGGTTGAGGCTCGAGGTCTTCGGCGACGCCAATGATTACGTGGGCAAGGGGCTCTCAGGGGGCACCATCGTGGTCCGCCCCACCGCCTCGAGCCCGCTGGCCAGCAACGCCAACGTGATCGTCGGCAACACCGTGCTCTACGGCGCCACCGCCGGTAAGCTGTTCGCCGCCGGCCAGGCCGGCGAGCGCTTCGCGGTGCGCAACTCGGGCGCCAACGCGGTGGTCGAGGGCTGCGGCGCCAACGGCTGCGAGTACATGACCGCCGGGGTCGCCGTCATCCTCGGCGCGGTGGGTGACAACTTCGCCGCCGGCATGACCGGGGGCATGGCCTTCGTCTACGACCACGAGGGCGACTTAGCGCAGCACATCAACGACGATTCGGTGATCTATCAGCGCCTCGCCTCGGCGCATTGGGAGTCGATCTGCCAGGAGCTCATCGTTGAGCACGCCGGCGAGACCCAATCGGCCTTCGCTGCCCGCCTGCTCGCCGATTGGGACCGGGCGCGGGCGTTCATCTGGCAGGTCTGCCCGCGCGAGATGGTCGAGCGCCTGGAGTACCCGCTCAGCGACGAGGCCGCCGCGGCGACCGCCTGATCCGGGCCCGGCGAGGCCACCGCGCGGACGCCCGCGGGGCCATCCGACGCCGGGCGCCCCGGTGCCGGTCGGGCGCTCGCCCCAACATCGCCACCCATACGGCAACTGGATGATGACCGCTTGTCCAGGCCCTGCTAGGGTGAGCAACGCGGCGAATAAATCATCGTCGATGCGGCGCCGGTTCGCCCAGGTGGGAACCTGTGACCGCGGTCACAGCGCGAGAGCCCCGCAACGTGCAAACTCAAGGCATTGATTTGCGGCCGTTCCCTCGCGCCGCTCCACCGGCCTACGATGATTACGGAGACCTCACCATGTCCAAGACCCCGGCTCCCCTTCCAGTCGCCCTCCTGACCCCCGTGGCCGTGCTCGCGGTGGCCGTGCTCGCGGTGGCCGGCCTCGGCGTGCCGGTAACCATCGGCGACGGCGACTACGTCCCGACCTTGGCGAAGGCGCACGCCGCCGGCGCCGGCATCGGCGCGGGCGGTGGCGGTGGCGGTGGCGGTCAGGGAATCGGCGGCGGCCAGGGCGGCGGCCAGGGCGGCGGTCAGGGTGGCGGCCAGGGCGGCGGACAAGGCGGCGGCCAGGGCGGCGGCCAGGGCGGCGGCCAGGGCGGTGGACAAGGCGGCGGCCAGGGCGGCGGACAAGGCGGCGGACAAGGTGGCGGCCAGGGCGGCGGCGGTGGCGTCGCCGGTCTTGGCGGCCAGGGGAACGGCAACGGAAACGGCAACGGGAACGGCAACGGAAGCGGAAACGGGTTCGCGTTCGGTCAGAGCGCCGACGGCGACGGCGACAATTTCGGCGGCGAGTTCGGTCCGAGCTTCGCCGGCTCCGCCGGCGGCCAGGGCAAGGGGAAGGGCAAGGGATTGCTCGGATTGCTCGGCTTCCTCGGCATTCAAGGCAGCGGCAGCCCCTCCGATCCCGGCACGGCCAAGGGGAGCGAGCTCGGCTCGCTCAACGCGGCCCACGCCTCGGCCAACGCCTTCGACAACGCCTCGGCCAACTCCCAGATCGGCAAGCTCGCCGCCTACAGCGCCGCGCTCGACGAGGGCGATTCCGAGGCCGCGGCCCTGGCGTTGGTGGCGGCGGCCAACAAGAGCATCGACCTCGCCGTGGTCCAGGCCGTCAACGACCTCATGGACCTCGAGGCCAACCCCGCCCTCGAGGCCGCGGTGGCCGCGGCCGCGGCGGCGCTGCAATCGGGCGAGGGTGATGGCTCGGCGCCGAGCGTGGCCGGCGACGACGGCGGCACGGCCAAGGGGAGCCAGCTCGGCTCGCTCAACGCCGCCCACGCCTCGACCAACGCCTTCGACAACGCCTCGGACAACTCCCAGGTCGGCAAGCTCGCCGCCTACAGCGCCGCGCTCGACGAGGGCGATTCCGAGGCCGCGGCCCTGGCGTTGGTGGCGGCGGCCAACAAGAGCATCGACCTCGCCGTGGTCCAGGCCGTCAACTCCCTCATGGACCTCGAGGCCGACCCCGCCCTCGAGGCCGCGGTGGCCGAGGCCGCGGCGGCGCTGCAATCGGGCGAATAGGAGAGCGGCACAAGCGCCGATCCGGACGGCGATACCCCGACCGCCAGCGGCGAGGGCGACAACCCCGCCGACAACGGCGAAGAGGGCGCCTGACCTCGCAATCCCGGCGCCGCCGCCCGGACCTCGATTGGCACCGCGCGGCGGCGCCGTTCGTCGCGCGGCGGGCGTGGTGGGGCCGCTGTTCGCGACCTCGCGCTTCCGCTAGAGTGGCCGCCGATGCGGGTGCTCTACCACATGTGGCTGTCGCCGGCCTGCCGTAAGGTGCGACTCGTGCTCGGCGAGAAGGAGCTCGAGTTCGAGACGCGGGTCGAGAAGGTATGGGAGCGGCGCGACGACTTCCTCGAGCTCAACCCGGCCAGCGAGGTCCCGGTCCTGGTCGAGCCCGGCGGCACAGTGGTGGCCGACAGCGCCGCCATCTGCGAGTACCTGGACGAGGTCTACCCGGACCGGCCGATCATCGGCTTCGACCCGCCGAGCCGCGCCGAGACGCGACGCCTGGTGGCCTGGTTCGACCTCAAGTTCGATCGCGAGGTGTCGCGCCACATCATCGGCGAGAAGCTGATGAAGCGCTTCATGGCCATGGGCCAGCCGGATTCGGAGGCGATCCGCGCCGGCTTGCACAACATTCATTACCACCTCGAGTACATCGGCTGGCTCACCGAGCGCCGCACCTGGCTCGCCGGCGACGACTTCAGCCTCGCCGACATGGCCGCCGCCGCCCACCTCTCGTGCCTCGACTACATGGACGACGTGCCCTGGGACCAGCACACCGGGGCGCGGGAATGGTACGCCCGGGTCAAATCGCGCCCGAGCTTCCGCTCGCTCCTGGCCGACCACATCCCCGGCCTGCCGCCGCCCCGGCACTACGCCGACCTCGATTTCTAGTGCGCTGAGGGGTCGGGTCTTGGCATCCATCACCTTGCGCGCCGCCGCGAGCGCCGGCGGGCGGCGCCGGGAAAGCGATAAGAGTCAAGACTTGACCCCTAAGGAGGCCATCCGCGACCAGGCGCTGGCGGAAGGCTTCGACGCCGTCGGCTTCACCGCCCCGGGCGCCGTGCCCGAGGCCCGCCACCGGCTCGAGGTCTTCCTGGCGCGGGGCTGGCACGGCGACATGGGGTGGATGGCCGCCACCGCGCGGCGCCGCGGCGATGCCGAGGCGCTGTGGCCCGAGGCGCGCGGCGTGGTCGTGTTGGGCCTCAACTACGCGCCCCCGGACGACCCCCTCGCCATCCTGGCGGATGCTGAGCGCGGCGCGATCTCGTGCTATGCCAAGGGCCGCGACTATCACCACGTGATCGGCAAGCGCCTCAAGCGGCTGGGGCGCTGGATCCACGACGCCTATGGGGCCCAAATCAAGGTCTTCGTCGACACCGCACCGCTGCTCGAGAAGCCGCTGGCCCAGGCGGCGGGCCTGGGGTGGCAGGGCAAGCACACCAACCTGGTGTCGCGCGAATTCGGCTCGTGGCTCTTCCTCGGCGAGGTCTTCACCACCCTCGAGCTGGCCGCCGACGAGCCCGAGCGCGACCATTGCGGCTCGTGCCACGCCTGCCTCGAGGTCTGCCCGACGCGGGCCTTTCCCGCCCCCTACCAGCTCGACGCCCGGCGCTGCATCTCGTATCTCACCATCGAGCACAAAGGCCACATCGCGCCCGAGTTCCGCGCCGCCATCGGCAACCGCATCTTCGGCTGCGACGACTGCCTGGCGGTCTGTCCCTGGAACAAGTTCGCCCGCGGCGCCGCCGAGGCCGCCTTCCGGCCCCGGCCCGAGCTCGACTCGCGCCGCCTGGCCGAGCTCGCGGCGCTCGACGACGCCGCCTTCCGGCGCCTCTTCTCGGGCACCGCGGTGAAGCGGCTGGGCCGCGACCGCTTGGTGCGCAACGTGCTGATCGCCATCGCCAACACCGGCGATCGGGAGCTCGCGGCCTGCGCCGAGGCGCGGCTCGCCGACCCCTCGCCACTGGTGCGGGCGATGGCGGTGTGGGCCGTGGCACGGCTCGGCGGCGAGGGTGGCTTCGCCGCCTTGCGCCGGCGCCATCTGGCGCCCGAGGGCGACGCGGCGGTGCGCCGGGAATGGGCGCGGGGTTGAGGGCAGCGCGCGGGCCTCACTCGGCGTTCACGTCGAGGCGCTCGAGGTTGGCGCCGGCGAGCTCGGCCGCGGCGCTGGCGGGCGCCACCCTGCGGACCTCGAGCAGGTCGCGGCGCGCCGCCGCCGCGTCCCCCCTCTCGATGTTGAGCAGGCCGCGCTCGAGCAAGGCCTCGAGGTGGCGGGGCGCGAGCCAAAGCGCGCGCTCGAGATCGGCCGCGGCCTCCTCCAGGCGGCCCAGCCGGCGCCGCGCGGCGGCCCGATAGGCCAGCGCCTCGACGTTGTCCGCGTCGCGCACCAGGGCCCGCCCGAGGTCGCTCTCGGCGGCGCCGTAGTCGCCCAGCGCGGCGTGGGCCCGGGCCCGGTCGATCAGCAGCTCGGGCCCGCCCGGCCCCAGCGCCAGCGCCGCCTCGAACATGCCGAGCGCGCGCCCGGGCTCGCCCCCCAGGAGCCAGGCATTGCCGGCCTGGCCCAGCACCTCGGCGACCAGACCCTGGGCGGCGGGGCGCATGTCCTCGGCCAGCACCTCGAGGCGATTGGCGGCCTCGACGTGGTGCCCGAGCCTGACCAGGGCGAGGGCGACGCAATGGCGGGCGGCGAAGCCGCCGCCCTCGTCGCGCCAGGCGGTGGCGCCCTCGAAGGCCGCCGCGGCGTCGCCCTCGAGCGCGGCGAGGCAGGCCTGGTAGCGCTCGGAGCCGGCGGCGCTCGCCGAAGTCGACGACGCGAAGGTTGCCACCAGAACGGCAAGTACCGGCGGGCGCCACACTTGTGAGAAATCGGCCATGGCGGCTAGAGTGGGCTGGGCCGGGGCGTCGGCGCAAGCCCGCCGCGCCGGCTTATGTTCGAAGGCGCGACGACGGGAAGAATGGCGCGCCGCTCCCGGCTGCAGCCCGTAGGATACCGCGATGAAACGGCTGTTCTGCTTCGGGCTCGGCTACACCGCGCGGGCGCTTGCCGACCTCTTGGCGCCCCAGGGCTGGCGGCTCGCCGGCACCTGCCGCGAGGGCGAGGCCCGCGCCCCCCTCGCCGCCCGCGGCATCGAGGTCCACCTCTTCGACCGCGGCCGCCCCCTCGATGACGCGGCGACGGCGCTCGCCGGCGCCAGCCATTGCTTGAGCTCGGTGCCCCCGGACGGCGAGGGCGACGCAGTGCTCGACCATCACCGCGGCGATCTTGGCGAGGTGCGCGGTCTCGAATGGGTGGGCTACCTGTCGACCACCGGGGTCTATGGCGACCGCGGCGGCGCCTGGGTCGACGAGACCACGGCGCCCGCCCCCACCACCGAACGGGGCCGCCAGCGCCTCGCCGCCGAGCACCGCTGGCTCGGGCTCATGCGCGAGCACGGCGTGCCGGTCCACCTCTTCCGCCTGGCCGGCATCTACGGGCCCAGTCGCAACCAGCTCGCCGCCGTGCGCGCCGGCGCCGCCAAGCGCATCGACAAGCCCGGGCAGGTGTTCTCGCGCATCCACGTGGCCGACCTGGCGCGGGTGCTGGCGGCCTCGATGGCGGCTCCTGAGCCCGGCGCCATCTACGACGTCTGCGACGACCAGGCCGCCCCGCCCCAAGAGGTGGTGGCCTACGCCTGCGAGCTGTTGGGCGTCGAGCCGCCGCCCCTCACGCCGTTCGACGAGGCCGAGCTCTCGGCCATGGCGCGGAGCTTCTACGCCGAGAACAAGCGGGTGCGCAACGACCGCATCAAGCGCGAGCTCGGCGTCCGCCTCGCCTACCCCAGCTACCGCGAGGGGCTCGAGGCCTTGTTGGAGGAGGGCGCCTGATCAGCCCACCTGGCGACACAGCTCCTCGACGGTATCGCAGAGGCGGCGCAGGTCGGCCGCGCCCGAGAGCCGGTGGTCGCCGCCCTTGACCAGGGTCAGGGTGACGTCGTCGGAGGCCAGGACGTCGACCAGCTTAAGCGCGTGGCGCCAGGGCACGTCGGGGTCCTCGAGCCCCTGCAGGATGCGGACCGGACACGAGACCTGGAGCGGCCCGCCCAGCACCAGGTGTTCACGCCCCTCCTCGATCAGGGCCATGGTGATGGCGTAGGGCTCGTCGTCGTACTGCGAGGGCTGATAGAGCACGCCGTCCCGGGCGAGCGTTCGCTTGTCACGCTCCGAGAAGGCCGGCCACATCAGCTCCTGGGTGAAGTCGGCGGCCGGCGCCACACCGACCAGGCCGGCCACGCGTTGGCGCCGCTCCCGGGCCACCAGCACCATGATCCAGCCGCCGAGGCTCGAGCCGACCACGACTTGGCGCCCTTCGGCGACCTCGTCGAGGACGGCCAGCGCGTCGCCCTTCCAGCGCCCGATGGTGGCGTCCTCGAAGCGGCCCGAGGAGCCCCCGTGGCCGTAATAGTCGAAGCGTACATAAGCGCGACCGTGGGCGCGGCACGAGGCCTCCAGCGCCAGCGCCTTGGTGCCCTCCATGTCGGACATGAAGCCGGTGCAGAAGATCACGCCGGGGCTCTTGCCGGGGCTCTTGTGATAGGCGATTGTGGCGCCGTCGGCGCGGGTTAGAATGCCGGGCGAGGCGCCCGCGTCACTGTTGAAACTGGTCATCGTGGACTCCGCGCCGCCACAGGTCACGATCGGGACTGCGAGATAAGGGCCAGCATGAACGAGGCGGCGCACCCTAGCATCGCTCGGAGCACTGCGGGAAGCCGTGCGCCCACGGTGCTGCAGGTCTTGCCCAAGCTCGAGAGCGGCGGCGTCGAGCGCGGCACCTGCGACGTGGCGGCGGCGCTCGGCCGCGCCGGCTGGCGCGCCATCGTGGCCTCGGCCGGCGGCCCCATGACCCGCGAGCTCGAGCGCGCCGGCGCCCACCACCTGACCCTGCCGCTCGACAGCAAGAACCCCTTGGTGATGCGCCGCAACGTGGCCCGCCTGACGAGCTTGATCAAGGCCCACGACGTCGACATCGTGCACGCCCGCTCGCGCGCCCCGGCGTGGAGCGCCCGCGCCGCCGCGCGCCGCACCGGGCGCCGCTTCGTCACCACCTTTCATGGCACCTACGGCCACGCCAACTCGATCAAGCGGCGCTACAACCGGATCATGACCGGCGGCGACAAGGTGATCGCCATCTCCGAGTTCATCGCCGGCCACGTGCGCGAGACCTACGGCGTCGACGACGAGCGCCTGGTGGTGATCCCGAGGGGGGTCGACACCGCCCGCTTCGACCCGGCGGCGGTGAGTGGCGAGCGCATGATCCAGCTCGCCAGGGCCTGGCGCCTGCCCGACGACATGCCGGTGGTCATGCTCCCGGGCCGGCTCACCCATTGGAAGGGCCAGGGCGTGCTCATCGACGCCCTGGCCGAGCTCGGACGCCGGGACCTCCGCTGCCTGCTGGTGGGCAGCTCGAACGGCCGCCGCCGCTACCGGCGCGAGATCGAGCAGCGCATCCAAAAGAGCGGCCTCGAGACCGTGGTCGCCATCGTCGAGGACTGCACCGACATGGCGGCGGCCTACATGCTGGCCGACGTGGTGGTCTCGGCCTCGACCGAGCCCGAGGCCTTCGGCCGGGTGGCCGTCGAGGCCCAGGCCATGGGCCGCCCGGTGATCGCCAGCGACCACGGCGGCGCCCGCGAGACCGTGCTGCCGGGCGAGACCGGCTGGCTGGTGCCGCCCGGTGACGTGAGCGCCCTGGCCAAGACGCTCAAGACCGCGATCGCGCTCGATTCCGAAACCCGCGAAGCGGTGGCGGTGAGCGCCCGCGAGCATGTCGGCGCCCACTTCACCGCCGAGCGCATGTGCGCCGAGACCCTGGCGGTCTACGAGGCGCTGCTGGCCGCCCGGTGAGTCGCGAGGCGCCATGACCCGGCCGCCGGGCGGGCCCGGCAGCGTTCTCGTCATCAAGCTCGGCGCGCTCGGCGACTTCGTGCAGGCGCTGGGCGCGATGAAGGCGATCCGCGCCCTTCACCTGGGCGCGCGGCTGGTGCTGCTCACCACCTCGGCCTTCGAGGAGATGGGGCGGGACTGCGGGCTCTTCGACGAGGTCTGGGTCGACAAGCGGGCAGGAGCGCTGGCGCTGCACCATTGGCTCGGCCTGCGGCGGCGCTTGCGCGGGGCCGCCTTGGACCGGGTCTACGACCTTCAGTGCTCGCGGCGCACCACCTTCTACTTTCGCTTCTTCCCGCGCTCGGCGCGGCCCGAGTGGTGCGGCCTCGCCAAGGGCTGCTCGCACCGCCACGACAACCCGGATCGCGACCGCTTGCACACGCTCGAGCGCCTCGCCGATCAGCTCGCGGTGGCCGGGATCGGCTATGTCCCGCCGCCCGACGTGAGCTGGATGAGCGCCGACGTGGCGCGCTTCGCCATCGACCGCCGCTTCGCCCTGCTGGTCCCGGGGGGCGCCGCCCATCGCCCCGAGAAACGCTGGCCCGCCGCGAGCTTCGCCCGGCTCGCGACGCGGCTCGCCCAGAACCGCATCCTCCCGGTGCTGATCGGCGGCGCCGCGGAGCAAGAGCTCAACGCCTCGATCGCCGGCGACTGCCCCGAGGCGCTCGACCTGAGCGGGCGGACCAGCTTGGCCGAGATCGTCGAGCTGGCGCGGCGCGCCGAGGTCGCGGTGGGCAACGACACCGGGCCCATGCATCTCGCCGCCGCCGCCGCCGCTTCGCCGTGCGTGGTGCTGTTCTCCGCCGCCTCGGACCCG
>CBDUZE010000022.1:0-66008 GCA_965371625.1 uncultured Alphaproteobacteria bacterium | reverse complement strand
GTGGAAGGACTACCGCGCCAAGGGTCGCGAGCGGGCCAAGGTCATGACGCTGGCGACAGACGAGTTCATCCGCCGCTTCCTCATCCACGTCCTGCCCCAGGGCTTCCACCGCATCCGCCACTATGGCCTGTTCGCCAACGGCGGCCGCGCGCAAAACCTTGTCCTGGCCCGCCGCCTCCTCGCCAGGCGGGCGTCAGAGACCACAACCGACGATGCCGAGAACGACACCGAGAACGACGCCGAGAACGACAATCACGCGGAGCCACCAGCTCTCGCTCAGCCCTGCCCCCATTGCGGCGGTCGCATGATCGTCATCGAGATCTTCGAGCCCGGCTCAGCCCCACGCGCACCGCCCTATCGCAACGGCAGATCTTGACCTGCGCACGCTCACAACTCCCGCACGCCGAGCGCCGCTCCTCGACCGGCCACGGCAGCGCTCCGCCAGATGCCGCGCCGCCAGCGCCGGCCAGGCGCCAAGCGCCATCGACCCATGCAGCCGGCACGCGCCAAAGCAGCCCGCGACGGCGCGCCAATCCCCAGGCCGTCGCCGCCCGCCTTCTCCACCAGCCCCCGACAACCCAAGCCAGGCGCAACAATCCCCATAGACCGAGACCGCCCCAGCGCCGAGCCTGACCGGCCCCGCGGTTTCCTCCCCTGAGGCTTCTCCGACCCCTGCCGACAGAGCCCACGGCCAACCTCCCGCAACGGCAGGAGTCCGAGAACCCTTAACAGAATCGGAAGTCTCGGGGGACCCCCAGGATGGTCCGCTGCTGGGGGTGAAGCGGACGAAAACAGGGGGAAAGCGGACCTCGCCGCTCAGATGTCGGCTACTGGGGTCAAACCGGACGTGCCGGCGAGGTGGCCGGAGAGTCCGGCTGTAGCCAGATCCGGCCCTCGGGCCGAACTCGGACTTCCTTCGATATGCACCCCGCTGGTACTTGAAGCAGTTTGGCCTCGGGTACGGTTTCGCATGGCCTTCTCGCCGGCCGGATCGCAATACTAATTCACAGCGGCAGAGGCGACTTGGTGGCCTATGCCGGACGATGGCCGGGCGAAGACGTACCTCGCGATACGATACGATACCTTCTTCCGCTCGGATTTAAGAGCTCATTCCCAAGGTCGGCCAATAGGCGGCGCCTTCATCGCGTTCTCAATTCCCGTGGCATACACTTCGGGAGACATGATGGGTGTGAACGTCGGCTCAGTACCACTGAACCACGTGAAAATGTACATGAGCTCCGCGATCTCGGCCTCAGTAGCGAGGTCCACGATCATGAAAGTTTGCCGTTTGGTCGGATTTCCATAAAAAGCCTCTGGTTTGAAGCGTTCCACGACGTGGGCAAAGAGCGGCTCGGGGCCGCCTGCGGCGTCAATCGCGTTACCCCGTTCCATGGATGCATTCAATTCAACCAAGTACTTCATCACTTCTCCTCCAGATCAGATTCATCCGACATTCCCCAGATGATCGCCGGTTCCGGGTATCATATTACCCACTCGGGCTCTCGACGGCAATTCTGAGGGCCAATGGCTGCTTTGGGTCCAGGCTGTGTAAAAACGCGTGCTGCTTTTTCTGTGTGACGGGCTTGTGGGTTTGGATGATCTGTCGAGACGGGTTTTCCGGTTTTGGGGATTTGTGCGGCAGGTGCGGACTTATGGGCCGGGTTTTGCCCTTCCGAGCGGCGATTTGGCCGGATACCGGCGCAAATCGAAGCCGGCGAACGCCTAGGCTGCGTTCATCGCCGCGATCAGCGGGCCGATGCCCAGGATGCTCATGACGCGTTTGAGATTGTAGGCCAGCACGTGCAAGGCCATTTCGGTGCCGACCCGTTTCAGCGTCTTCATCTGGAAGTGGGTCGATCCCATCCAGAACTTGATGGTGCCAAAGGGATGCTCGACGGTTTGGCGCCGCTGGCGCATCTTTTCCGGATGCTCGTCGAGCCGTTGCTGGACGGCCTCGAGAACATGTTCGTGTTCCCAGCGGGTCACCCGGCGCTCCTTGCCCGTGGTGCATTGATCCTTGATGGCGCAGGTCCGGCAGGCATTGGTCCAGTAGCGGCGCAAGGTCCGCCCCTTCTCCACGTTCGTGTAGCGGTAGACCAGGCGCTCGCCAGCGGGGCAAAGATAGATATCGTCTTCGGCCACATAGACGAAGTCCTGCTTTCCAAATCGGCCCTTGGCCTTGCTGCCCGAGGTGAGCGGCTTGGGAAGGGTGACCGTGATACCGGCCTCATCGCAGGCCAGGATCTCTTCGCCGTTGAAGTAGCCACGGTCGGCAACGACATCCAGCCTGTCCGCCCCCAGAGCAGCCTTGGTCTGCTTGGCCATGGCCGAGAGTTGAGAGCGGTCGGTGCCCACATTGGTGACTTCGTGGGCCACGATCAGATGATGTTTGGTGTCCACCGCTGCCTGAACATTATAGCCCACCATGCCGCTTCCCCGGCCACTCGTGGCCATGGATCGGGCATCGGGATCGCTCAGCGAGATCTGCTGGTCCGGCGTTGCAAGCATCCGGACCTCGAGCTTTTCCAGGCGCCGCATCTCTTCCTTGAGCGTTGCGATCTTGTCTTTCAGACGCGCCGTCTTGGTCGTCCGCGCCAGCGACGGCTCGTGCCGGTCGGCGCTGTCCAGCTGCTGCAGATAGCGCTCGACACTCTCCTCGATCTGCTCCCTGCGGCGCTTCATCTTCGCCCGCGTGAAGTTCCTGTCCCGGGTGTTGACCGCCTTGAACTTGGCGCCATCGATCGCCACGCTCGCCTCGGCGAACAGCTCAAGCCGGCGGCACAGGGCGACGAACCGAGCGCAGACCTTGCGGATCGCAGGGCCATTGTCTTTGCGGAAGTCGGCAATCGTCTTGTGATCCGGCACCAGGCGGCCGGTCAGCCACATTACTTCCACGTTGCGCGCGGCCTCCCGTTCAAGGCGCCGGCTCGACTGCACCCGGTTGAGGTAGCCGTAAATATAGAGCTTCAGCAGAACCGAAGGATGATAGCCCGGCCTGCCGGTCGCCCGCGGCTCAACCCGGCCAAAGCCGAGGCCACCAAGATCAAGCTCATCCACAAAAACATCGATCACCCGAACCGGATTGTCGTCATGGATCCAGTCCTCAAGACGGTCGGGAAACAACGTGCTTTGGCTCCGGGCCACCCCCTCGACAAAACGCTTCATCAGACCCTCCCACCAAAGCGCGGAAGAATCATAGCACCGTCCACGTTTTTACACAGCCTGGGTCAAAAGCAGACGAACAGGGGCATCGCCCGGGAAGTCCGCTCCTGAGGGTGAAGCGGACGGAATCGGTGGGAAAGCGGACGTTCCTGCTCGTAGTCTCGAATGGGCTCCTCGGAGTCGTTCAGGCCGAGCCCGTAGGCGCCTAGACGACCCCTGCCAGTTACTGGTTGGGGCGTCGGCGCCCCCGCCGTGCACGACACAGCGAGGCGGGGGAACGGCCCGGGCGGTAGTGCCGAGCCCGGGGACCCTCCTTCGCGCCTCTACGGGCGGCTGAGGCGCGCCGGGCGGTTCCCGAGGGACTGCTGGACCCCCCTTTCGACCCCCCTGTGATTTGAGGACCCGAACGGGCTGTCAGGTTGGGGGGCTTGCGGCCGAATGCGCGGCGGTCTTGGCCTCCGCCTCCTCGACCTCGAGCCCTTCTTTCGCCGCCCTAAGCGTTACCAGCCGGGCGAGCGCGAGCGAGCGCGCTGAGCGTGTCAGCAGCCCGCTTGAGCTCGTCGCCGCTGGGCTCGCCGCCAAGGAATTCAAGCAGCTCCTCCTCCGTCATGTGCTCCAGGCGACCAATGAGCCGGCGCTTGACGAACATGCCGAGCTCGATGCCCATCAGCTCGAGCGCCTTGTTGGCCGCCGCCAGATTGCGCCCGTCCTCGCCCATCGCCGTGTCGTAGACCTTGACCAGTTCAGCCACCACCCACGACCGGCTGACCACCGATTCGCGCGCCACCTGGTCGCGCAGCTCCTGGATGCGGGCTTTGACGTGGGCCCGCTGGAAGACCTCGCCGCTGCGCTTGTGGACCTGGCGCTCGTTCATGTCGCCGGGATCGTAGGCCGCGCGGAAGGCCTCGATCTGCGAGCCCAGCTCGATGTACTTGACGCACACCGCCTCCTCCATGTTGGTGAGGTAGGTCCGTCTCGACATCAGGGCTCCCAAGGTTCCGTTGGCTCACAAGGCCGCTGGCACCTGGCCATCAAACGAGGCTGCGGCCTGCTCCTGCGCTTCCGCCTCGCTGAGCCCTTGGCGCCTCCCCGCGGCGACGATCTCGTCGTAGAGCTCGCGGTCCTGTTGCCACGTCCAGTCCTCGTCGGCGATCGCTGGGGTCACCGGCCCAGCGTCGGCCGCCCCATCCAAGGCCTCGGGAGCTCGCCCGTTCCCCCCGTTGTCGCCCCTATCGACGCCCTCGTGCGACACGTCGGCGACTGCCAGGTCACCCGCCCCCTCGGGCTCGTCCCCGGCCGCCAGGCCATCGCCGCCGCCGTTGAGAGACGGGCCAGCCTCGGGCGCCGGCGCCGCTTCTGGCTCTACGGCCTCGATCTCGGGCGGCTCGTCGATCGGGGCGGCGGGCGGCTCGGGATCCTGGGCGGCACTGTCCAGACCCTCCGGCGGCGCCGGGCTCGGGCTCGGATCAGGCGCCGCAGCCTCACGCGCGGCCGTCGAGCCCGTGCCCCCGACGGTGACGGCCGCCACGGCGGCACCGGCAGGAGCCCCGAGGCTCTCCCCGTCGCGGCCCTCGTCGGCGACCGCAAGCGTGGTGGACGCGCTGGGCTCGGGTAGCTCGCTCGCCCGCTCCATCGAGTTGATGACTCGATGATCGCGCCAGGTCGGGACGTGCCCGAAGACCTCGCCACCGGCCGCGTACTTCACGAGGAAACCGCGTGCGGCCAGCGCGTCGAGCACGGCCCCAAAGTCCACGTCATCGAAAGGCAGGCAGTCGAGCTTGAGCTCTGCCGACCGCCACCGAAATCGGCCCTCTCGATCGGTGCAGGCCAGCAGGCCGGCGAAGGCCACCCGAAGGGGCAGACCGGTTTCGATCTCGCCCGCAAAGAGCCCGTGGTCCTTGAGGAAACCCGGCTTGATTGGTCGCATTTTCACCATCGTCGATTCCCTTTCCTCACTGCGCCCGCTGGGCTTCGATATCCTTCATCATCCGCCGGGCGCTCCATGCACAGGCGGCAAAGCTCATCGTCTGGCAGCGCCAGCACGTCCGCGGTGGCGAGAGAGGCGGCGGGGCCGTTGTCGGCGGCGGTCATGGTTTTCTCCGCAGTCTGCCGTTCGGCGCCGTCATCGGGCGCGAGGTCGACGCCCCGCGCCTGGGCGCCGCGCGGTCGTGAGATTGTCGGGAGGGAAGGGGCAGGGTGCCGCCGCCAGACACCGCGGCAACGCGATGCTGGCCGGCATGGCGCGCGGGATCAGGGCCGCATAAGTCTGGCGGCGGCAACTCGGAAATTCTGTGATTCTGTAGTGCCATCCTCGATCCCGCGAGAGAGGCCCAAAACGCATCGAAACGCGTTCGCTTGGTGACTGTCTGGTGACTGTAACAGAAAGGGGCGACGCCCGTCAAAGCGTAACCCCTTTCCTAGGTTGGCTCCCCGGGCCGGACTCGAACCAGCGACATGGTGGTTAACAGCCACCCGCTCTACCAACTGAGCTACCGGGGAAGCAGAGGCCGCGACCGATCGGCGACCGCGCCAAATCCACCCCTAATACATGCCCCAGCGGGGGCGGCGGTGCAAGGGCCGCGGCTTATAACAGCGCCCGGCCTCGCCCAGGCCTCTCAGGCGGCGCCGGCCAGATGCAACAGCACGATACCCGCAGTCACCACCGCCGCGGCGGCGACGCGGCGGGCGCCGAAGGGCTCGCCGAGCACGAAGGTGCCGATGAGGGCGGCGATGACGACGCTGGTTTCGCGCAACGCCGAAACGTGGGGGATGGGGGCGCGCGACATGGCCCAGACGACCAAGCCATAGCCCGAGGCGGCGAGGGCGCCGCTTAAGATACCGGCCCGCCATGAGGTGCGCCAGGCGGCGAAGGCGGCGCGGCCGCGCAGCGCGGTCGCCACGGCGACGAAGGGCAGGCCGTCAACGAGGAAGAGCCAGGCGACGTAGCTCGGCACGTCGCCGGCGGCGCGCACGCCGAGTCCATCGATTACCGTGTAGGCGCTGATGAAGAGGGCGATGGCGAGGGCGTAGAGGAGCGGCCGCGAGCCGCCGTGGCCGTGGCCGCGGCCGCCATCCAACGCCAGGCTGATGATGCCGGCGCTGACCACCGCCACCGCGGCGAGCTCGGCGCCGCCCAGCACCTCTCCCGCCGCCACGTAGGCGAGGCCCGCCACCAGGAGCGGCGCCGAGCCGCGGGCCAGAGGATAGATGTGGGAGAAGTCGCCCACCCGGTAGGCCAGGATCAGGAGCCAGAAATAGCCGTTGTGGATGACGATCGAGAGGCCGAGGTAGAGCCAGCTCTCGGGCCTGGGCGGGCCCGCCGCCAGCGCCACCGGCAAGGCCAGGGCGCTGGCGCTAAGGTTGAGCAGCACACCCACCAGCACCCGGTCCTCGCCGCTCTTGAGCAAGGCGTTCCACGTCGCGTGCAGGAGCGCCGCCAGCAGCACCAGACCGAGGACCAGGGGCTCCAGATCCGCCTCCTCGGGACGTCCGCGCTCAGGCCGCCGGGGAAGCCCGCGCGGCCAGCGCCACCACCACCAGGCCGGACAGCACCTCCTGCGCGCCGACGGGCTCGCCCAGCGACAGCCCGCCGCCGCCGATGACCGGGATCGACATTGTGCTGAGACCCCTCACCACCACCGGCGCCATGGCCACGATCCTGAACCAGGCCCGGCAGCGGAAGACCGAGCCGACCAGCATGTTATAGCCCACGCTGGGCGCCGGCCACAGGCTCACCGGCCCGAGCGCCCCGCGCTCCAGCTAGAGCGTGATGTTGAAGAACGAGGCCGTGGCGACGGGGAGGACACAGCTTCGCGGCAAGAGCAGCCCAATGGCGCCCGAGCCCAGGCACAGTGAGCGAAAGGTGAGCGGCGCCCCGACCCGACCAGTGTGCGTCGGCAGGGCGACGCGGTGCTTGCGCTCCTGACGGGCGAGCTTGATTGGATGTCGACACCCTATCCGGTACACTTAATCAGGGAAGGGTTATTCACCCTCGAAACGTTCACCGAAGGGAAGACTGGTCATGAAGACAACTCTGAAGCTTACCGTTGCACTTCTGGTGTCCGCGGGCTTGACCGCCGGGGCGGCGCAGGCCCAGGACTGCAAGCCCTCGAAATGGGGCGCCGACGACGAGATCGGCGCCGCCAACCTGGTTACCCCGGCGCGCGTCTTGGCGGCGCTCAAGCTGGTCAAACAGGGCAAGACCCATCCGCTTGGCATCATCATCGACAGCGCGACGCCCGCCTTTCCACCGCGCGGCTTGTCGCTGCAGGTCGTGCAGCCCAATCAGCAAGGCGGTAATCGCCTGTTCGCCTACAACGGAAGCTACAACGACGACCTGGCCCAACTGTGGTTCGGCATCGGCCCGCAAATCGATGGCCTGGGCCATCTCGGCCAGGACGGCGTGTACTACAACTGCAACAACGAAAAGGACTTCGCTGCGATCACCGGCCTCAAGAAGCTGGGCACCGAGAAGATCCCGCCGATCGTCGCCCGGGGCGTCCTGATCGACATGGCCAAGCATTTCGGCGTCGCCACACTGGAGGCCGGCAAGGTCTTCAACGCCGCCGACATCCAGGCCGCCGCCAAGGCGCAAAACGTCGCGATCCGCGAAGCCGACGTGGTGCTGTTCCACACCGGCTGGACCGACGGCAAGCTGGCCAGCGACCCGAAGGCCTGGGCGAGCGGCGAGCCCGGCGTGGGGGAGGGCGGCATGGCCTGGCTCGCGGCCCAGAACGTCATCGCCGTCGGCGCCGATACCTGGGGGGTCGAGCCGATTCCGCCCGAGAAGGAGGGGCGGCCGTTCTATGGCCACGTCACCCTGCTCAAGGAGAACGGTATCTACATCCTCGAGACCATGAATACCGGACAGTTGGCGCGCGAAGACGTGCATGAGTTCCTGTTCGTGCTCGGTCAGGCGCGGATCCGCGGAACGGTGCAGATGATCATCAATCCGGTGGCGATCTATTAGGCTCTGAAGCTCGGACCAAGCTCCGGGCCTGACGGGAAGCGGCATCAGCCGCTTCCTGTTTTCTTTCGCCCAAGAGCGGGGAGGGGGAGGAAGATTCGCCCCAGGGCGCGGCAGCGGCGCAGCGGATCCGGCTCCTCGGATCACGGCAAAGCGGCGCAAACGGCGGGACGCAAATCCACCGGCCCACAGCTCACCGAGCCGGGGCGGCGGGGAGTGGCGCCTTGAAAGTCCAATCCGCCGACGATCCGTGCCTCGCCCCAGCCGGCGCCGCCGACGCGGTAGTCGGCGACCGTGCCCTTTGCGGCGGCGGCGATGAGCTTCCGCTCGGCGGCCGTGGGCTCCAGCTCCGTTGCCATGGGCTACAGCTATAGCGGGTAAATTGCGATTGTCTACCGCGATCGTGGGTTTCCCGCGCAGAAGGCCAGCCGCCTTGGGAAAAAGGTCTTCCAAGCTTTTGAAAGAGTTGGAGGCGCGAGCGGGCTTTCCCTGCCTGTCATTGGTGCTCTCCGCGGTCCTGCGGGATGAGAGTGCCGAGGTGGCGGAGCTGTCGCGCCCGGGCGAAGCGTCGTGAGCGCGGGAGCATGGCTCGTGTTATGCTCGGGATCAGGATCGGCGGTCCCGGGGCGCCGGAAGAATGGGAGACGGTCTAGTGCTTAAGGTCGAGCTCGAGCGTGAAGAGGATGGGCGCTGGATCGCCGAAGTGCCGAGCCTCCCCGGCGTCCTCGTTTACGGGGCGAGCCGCGAGGAGGCGCTGGCGAAGGCCGAGGCGCTCGCGCTCAGGATCCTCGCCGAACGGCTGGAGGCAGGGGACCCCGTTCCCGAGCTCGACGGACTGTTCGCGGCAGCGTGAGCCGGTGGCCGTCCGCGAAGGCTCGCCGCGCTCGCGCGGATCGGCTGGCGCGTCAAGCGGGGGTCCGGCTCGCATCGCACGCTCGAGCGCGCGGGTTGGCCCGACTTCGTGTTCGCGTTCCGTGACCGGGACGAGATCGGGCTCCGCATGCTCACCCGCATCGCTAAGCACACGGGGCTGAGGCCCGAAGACCTGTAGGCACGCTTCGCCGTCAGCGCAACATCGCGCTGATCGGCGAGACCGGCAACGAGAGCTGGCGCTTCAAGAACCGGGCCTGAAGCCGGGCGGGTCCCGGCTAAGCCTTTGAAAGATTTGGAGGCGCGAGCCGGATTCGAACCGGCGTGAACGGATTTGCAGTCCGCTGGATAGCCACTCTCCCATCGCGCCAGCCGGAGCCGAGCCAATGGACCGGGCGGTCGCGGGTGCCGGCTCCTTGAAATCCGGTCGCGCCACGGCCGAACTTGGGCCGCTGTATAGGCCCCGCCGCGGCGCCGGTCAAGCGCCCGCCGGCGCCCGCTCAGACTGCCTGGGCGAGGTGCATGCGGTGCCGGCGCCGGCCTCGGCTGTGGCGCCGCGCGGGGTGCGACAAATTCGCCGCGGCCCTATTATTGCCCCCGCATTGGGCTTATATAGGCCTACGTCTCAAGCAAAGCGGCGCCCGCACGATGGATGAATTCAGCGCCACCCGTCAGCACATGGTCGAGGGCCAGATCCGGCCCAATCGGGTCACCGACGCCCGCGTCGTGGCGGCGATGGCCGAGGTGCCGCGCGAGCGCTTCGTGCCCCGGTCCTTGCGCGGCGTCGCCTATGTCGACGAGGACATCGAGATCGCCCCCGGGCGCTACCTGATGGAGCCCAGGGTATTCGCGCGGCTGGTTCAGGCGGCCCGGGTCCGGGACAGCGACATCGTCCTCGACGTCGGCTGCGGCCGCGGCTACTCGACCGCGGTGCTGGCGCGCCTGGCGGCCACCGTGGTGGCGCTCGAGAGCGACCAGGCGCTTGCCGCCAAGGCCGGCGAGACGCTGGCCGAGCTCGAGGTCGACAATGCCGCCGTGGTCACCGGCGAGCTCGCGCAAGGCTATCCGGGACAGGGCCCTTACGACGTGATCTTCCTCTCGGGCTCGGCCGACCAGGTGCCCGAGGCATTGACCGACCAGCTCGCCGAGGGCGGCCGCCTGGTGGCGGTGATCCGCGGCGGCGGCGTCGGCCGGGCAACCTTGATCGCCCGCCACGAGGAGCTGCTGGCGCGCCGCCCCCTGTTCGACGCCGCGGTGTCACCCTTGCCGGGTTTCCATGAGGCGCCCGGTTTCGTCTTCTGAGACCAGGGCTTGCGCTGGTCGCGGATGCGGGATCGCCACCGGGGCCGGCGCCAGGCGCGGTGCCCGAGGGGAAATGAGATGAGAGTGACCCAGGCCCTGGTCGCCGGGGCCCTGTTGGCGCTGGCGCCGCCGTTTGCTCCGGCCACCGCCGAGACTCTGGCGGAGGCCCTGGCCCTGGCCTATGCCAACAACCCGACGCTGCAGACGGCGCGCGCCACGGTGCGGATCGCCGACGAAGCGGTGCCCCAAGCGCTTTCCGGCTGGCGGCCCACGGTAACGGTAACCGGCGAGGGCGGAAAGGAGGGAGCCGATAGCTCGAGTGCCTTCTTCACCATGAAGGAGGAGCGGACGCCAAGATCCATTGCGCTCAACTTCAGCCAGCCGCTCTATCGCGGCGGCCGCACCGTGGCCGGCACCCGCGAGGCCGAGAGCCAGGTGCTCGCCGCCCGCGAGCGCCTCAGAGCCACCGAGCAGCAAGTGTTGCTCGACGCCGTGATCGCCTATATGGACGTGCTCCGCGATCAGGCCGTGGTCGAGCTCGGGCGCAACAACGAGCGGGTGCTGAGGCGCCAGCTCGAGGCCACCCGCGACCGCTTCGAGGTCGGCGAGCTGACGCGCACCGACATCGCCCAGTCCGAGGCGCGGCTGTCGCGTGCGACCTCGGAACGCATCGGCGCCGAGGGCGTATTGGTGGCGAGCCGCGCCACCTACATGCGGGTCATCGGCATCGCCGCGGGGGCGCTTGCCCTGGCGCCGCCCTATGGCGAGCTGCCGGGCACCAAGGACGAAGCGCTGAGCATCGCCGAGGCCGAGAGCCCGGCCCTGCTCGCGGCCCGCTACGACGAGCAGGCGGCGGGCCACGCCGTCCGCGTGGTGACCGGAAGATTGCTCCCCACGCTCAGCCTCAACGGCGTGGCGAGCCGCGCCGAGGACAGGAGCTCGGCCGGCAGCAGGACCGACGTCGCCCGGATCGTCGCCCAGCTCTCGGTGCCGCTCTATCAATCGGGATCGGTGTGGTCGCAGGCGCGCCAGGCGCGCGAGACCCGGAACGAGCGGCGCATCCGCATCGACGAGAGCCGCCGCGACGTGATCGAGGAGGTAACCCAGGCCTGGGAGGCGTTGCAGACGGCGCGGGCGCGGATCCAATCCGACGGCGATCAGGTGCGGGCCAACGCGATCGCGCTCGAGGGCGTGCGCGAGGAGACCACGGTCGGCGCGCGCACCATTCTCGACGTCCTCGACGCCGAGCAGGAGCTCTTGGACTCCCGGGTCTCGCTGGTCCGCGCCGAGCGCGACGAGTACGTCGCGGCCCATCGCCTCAAACAGGCGGTGGGGCGGCTTTCGGCCCACCATCTGGGGCTTGCCGTCGACCTCTACGACCCCGGGGGCCATTATCAGGCGGTGCGCGGCAAGCTCTTCGGCTTCGGCGATTGAGGCCGCCACGAATAACCTGGAACAAACTGAAGGCTCCGTGGCTAGTATTGTTAACCATTCTGCCTTAGGGTTGGCGCCGATTCGACCACCCGGCGGGCGGGTTTGGCTATGAGCGAACCGAAGACGCAAGAACCGACGATGGAGGAGATTCTGGCCTCCATCCGCCGCATCATCTCCGAGGACGGCGAGCCCGAGAAGGACGCCGAGGCGGCCGACGAGGACGACGCCTCCCCGGACCCCGAACCCGAGGATCAAGGCGCCGAGGTGCTCGAACTCACCGAGGAAATGGTGGTCGAGGAGGAGGAAGCCCCCGAGGAGGAGGCAGCTCCCGAGGCGGAGCCCGAACCCGAACCCGAACCCGAGCCCGAACCCCTGCCCGAACCGGAAGCCGAGCCCGCGATCGAGATCACAGAGGCGCCAAGCGAAGCGCCGAGCCTGGTCTCGGCGGTGACCGCCGCCGCGGCCACGGCGACCTTCTCCCAGCTCGCCGACGCGGTCTCCGAGAGCCGGGATTTTCCCTTGGGCGGCGGCACCGGACGGACGCTCGAGGGGCTGGTGAAAGAGCTCCTCAAGCCGATGCTCAAGGATTGGCTCGATGCCAACCTTCCGGCGATGGTCGCGCGCCTGGTGGAGAAGGAGATCGCCAAGCTTGCCGCCAGGGCGGACGACGACTAAAAGGGGCGTCGCTTCCCGGGTCGCCCCTTCGACCCTCCATAACGTGATTTAGACGACGGGACGGTTCAGCGATGCTGGACAAGACCTATCGGCCCGGCGAGGTCGAGCAAAGGCAGTACGCGCGCTCGGAAGAGGCGGGCGCGTTCGCCTGCGGGCGGAAGCCTAAGGCGCGCCCCTACACCATCGTCATCCCGCCGCCCAACGTCACCGGCAGCCTGCACATGGGCCACGCGCTCAACAACACCATTCAGGACATCCTGATCCGCCTCGAGCGCATGCGCGGCCGCGACGTGCTGTGGCAGCCGGGCACCGACCACGCCGGCATCGCCACCCAGATGGTGGTCGAGCGCCAGCTCGCCGACCAGGGCTCGAGCCGCAGAGAGGTCGGACGCGAGGCCTTCGTCGAGCGGGTGTGGCGCTGGAAGGAGCAGTCGGGCGGCACCATCACCGAGCAGCTACGGCGCCTCGGCGCCTCGTGCGACTGGTCGCGCGAGCGCTTCACCATGGACGAGGGCCTGTCGTTCGCCGTGCGCAAGGTCTTCGTCGACCTCTACAAGCAGGGCCTCATTTACCGCGACAAGCGGCTGGTCAACTGGGATTGCAAGCTGAAGACCGCGATCTCCGACCTCGAGGTCGAGCAACGGGACGTAAAAGGCTTCCTGTGGCACTTCAAGTATCCGATAGAGGGCGTTGAAAACAAATACATAACCGTCGCCACGACCCGGCCCGAGACGATGCTGGGCGACACCGCGGTGGCGGTCCATCCCGAGGATGAGCGTTACCGCGACCTGGTGGGCAAGTTCGCGATCCTGCCGCTCGTCGGCCGGCGCCTGGCGATCGTCGCCGACCAGCACGCCGACCCCGAGCAGGGCTCGGGCGCGGTCAAGATCACCCCGGCGCACGACTTCAACGACTTCGAGGTCGGCCGCCGCCACGGCCTCGAGCTGGTCAACGTGTTCGACGAGGAGGCCCGCCTCAACGACAACGTGCCCGAGGCCTACCGCGGCCTCGACCGCTTCGAGGCGCGCGACAAGGTGGTCGCCGCCATGGAGGCTGAAGGCCTGGTCGAGAAGATCGAGGCGCATCAGTACGTGGCGCCCTACGGCGACCGCTCGGGCGTGATCATCGAGCCCTGGCTCACCGACCAGTGGTACGTCGACGCGGCGACCCTGGCCAAGCCGGCGATCGAGGCGGTGGAGCGCGGCGAGATCGTGTTCGTGCCGCGGCAGTGGGAAAACACCTTCTTCGCCTGGATGCGCGAGATCCAGCCCTGGTGCATCTCGCGCCAGCTCTGGTGGGGCCACCAGATCCCGGCCTGGTTCGCGCCCGACGGCAAGGTCTTCGTCGAGCTCAGCGAGGAAGAGGCTCACGACGCGGCCAAGCTCCACTACGGCGAGAACGTCAGCCTCGAGCGCGACGCGGACGTCCTCGACACCTGGTTCTCGTCGCAGCTCTGGCCCTTCTCGACGCTGGGCTGGCCCGAGCGCACGGCGGTGCTCGAGCGCTACTATCCCACCGACGTCCTGGTCACCGGCTTCGACATCATCTTCTTCTGGGTCGCCCGGATGATGATGATCGGCCTTCATTTGACCGGCCAGGCGCCGTTCCACACCGTCTACATCCACGCCCTGGTGCGCGACGAGAAGGGCCACAAGATGTCGAAGAGCCGGGGCAACATCATCGACCCCCTCGAGCTCATCGACAAGTACGGCGCCGACGCCCTGCGCTTCACCCTCGCCGCGATGGCGGCGCAGGGG
Source organism: uncultured Alphaproteobacteria bacterium (assembly GCA_965371625.1). Taxonomy (GTDB): domain Bacteria; phylum Pseudomonadota; class Alphaproteobacteria; order CBDUZE01; family CBDUZE01; genus CBDUZE01. The sequence goes on along the minus strand of CBDUZE010000022.1, from coordinate 51,842 downwards.
CGGGACATCAAGCTCTCCGAGAGCCGGGTCGCCGGCTACCGCAACTTCGCCACCAAGCTGTGGAACGCGGCCCGCTTCTGCGAGCTGAACGACTGCCGGCTCGAGGCCGCGGCGGCGTTCGAGCCCGGGGCCTGCCGCGAGACCGTCAACCGCTGGATCGTCGGCGAGGTCGCGAGCGCCGCCAAGCGCGTGACCCTGGCGCTCGACGCCTACAAGTTCAACGAGGCTGCCGAGGCCGTCTATCACTTTACCTGGGGCATCTTCTGCGATTGGTACCTGGAGTTCATCAAGCCGCTGCTGGCCGAGGGCGCGGAGGGCGCGCGCGCGGAGACCCGCGCCTGCGCCGCCTGGACCCTGGGCGAGATCCTGCGCCTCCTCCACCCCTTCATGCCCTTCATCACCGAGGAGCTATGGGAGCGCCTGGCGGGCTCCGCCGAGACCCTGGTGGGCTTGAGCCCGTGGCCCGATCACGCGGGCCTGGCCATCGACGCCGAGGCGGAAGCCGAGATGGCCTGGCTGATCCGGCTCATCGGCGAGGTGCGGGCGGTGCGCGCCGAGATGCACGTGCCGGCGGCGGCGCGCATCGAGCTGCGCCTCAACGGCGCCAGCGCCGAGAGCCGGCGCCGCCTCGCCGAGCACGACGGCGTGGTGCGGCGCCTGGCGCGCTTGGCCAAGGTCACGCTCGAGGGCGGGCTGCCGCGCGGCGCGGTGCAGATCGTGCTCGACGAGGCCACGGTGGTGCTGCCCCTGGCCGGCATCGTCGACGTCGCGGGCGAGAAGTCGCGGCTCGAGCGCGAGCTCGACAAAAACGCCAAGGAGATCGCCAAGATCGAGAGCAAGCTCGCCAACCAGGGCTTCATCGCCAAGGCCCCCGAGCACGTCGTCGAGGCGCAGCGCGAGCGCCGCCACGAGGCCGAGCTCGCCCGCGGCAAGCTCACCGAAGCCATCCAGCGCTTGACCCTCTAGGCTCTGCGATCGCGCGCCGACGCCGTGCCCGCCTTGCCCTGGGCCGCGGAAGGCGATACCTAATTCCCAAGACCGAAACGCCAAGGGGAAGGCCGAACCATGCCCGAGTACCGCTCCAGGACCACCACCCAGGGCCGCAACATGGCCGGCGCCCGCGCGCTGTGGCGCGCCACCGGCATGACCGACGGGGATTTCGACAAGCCGATCATCGCCGTCGCCAACTCCTTCACCCAGTTCGTGCCCGGCCACGTCCACCTCAAGGACCTGGGGCAGCTGGTGGCGCGCGAGATCGAGCGCGCCGGCGGGGTGGCCAAGGAGTTCAACACCATCGCCATCGACGACGGCATCGCCATGGGCCATGACGGCATGCTCTACAGCCTGCCGTCGCGCGAGCTGATCGCCGATTCGGTCGAGTACATGGTCAACGCCCACTGCGCCGATGCGCTGGTGTGCATCTCGAACTGCGACAAGATCACGCCGGGGATGGTGATGGCGGCGCTGCGCCTCAATGTGCCCGCGGTGTTCGTCTCGGGCGGGCCGATGGAGGCGGGCAAGGGCATCATCGACGGCAAGGAGCGCGCCTTCGACCTGGTCGACGCCATGGTGGCGGCGGCCGACCCCGGCGTCTCCGACGCCGATACCCTCACGCTCGAGCGCTCGGCCTGTCCCACCTGCGGCTCCTGCTCGGGCATGTTCACCGCCAACTCGATGAACTGCCTGGCCGAGGCGCTGGGGCTGGCGCTGCCCGGCAACGGCACCTTGCTCGCCACCCACGCCGATCGCGAGGCGCTGTTCGCCAAGGCCGGCCAGACCATAGTCGAGCTCTGCCGGCGCTACTACGAGCAGGACGACGAGCGGGCGCTGCCCCGCGGCATCGCCACCTTCGAGGCCTTCGAGAACGCCATGACCGTGGACATCGCCATGGGCGGCTCGACCAACACCGTGCTGCACCTGCTGGCGGCGGCCGAGGAGGCCCAGGTCGCCTTCACCATGGCCGATATCGACCGCCTCTCGCGGCGCGTCCCCAACCTTTGCAAGGTGGCGCCCAGCACGCCTCTCTACCACCTCGAGGACGTGCACCGGGCGGGCGGCATCATGGCCATCCTGGGCGAGCTCGAGCGCGCCGGCCTGATCGACACCCAGGTCGCCACCGTGCACAGCCCCGACCTCGGCGCGGCGCTCCAGGAGTGGGACCTGGGCCGGACGACGGCTGAGGCGGTGCTGGAGTTTTACAGCGCCGCCCCCGGCAACGTGCCGAGCAGCCAGGCGTTCAGCCAGGACAAGCGCTACGAGAGCCTCGACCTCGACCGCGAGGGGGGCTGCATTCGCGACGCCGCCCACGCCTACAGCCAGGACGGCGGGCTGGCCGTACTCTACGGCAATATCGCCGGCGACGGCAGCATCGTGAAGACCGCCGGCGTTGACGACAGCCTGCTCACCTTCGCCGGCCCGGCGCGCATCTTCGAGAGCCAGGACTCGGCGGTCTCGGCCATCCTGGGCGACGGCATCAAGCCCGGCGACGTGGTGGTGATCCGCTACGAGGGGCCCAAGGGCGGTCCCGGCATGCAGGAGATGCTCTATCCCACCAGCTACCTCAAGTCGAAGGGCCTGGGCAAGGTCTGCGCGCTCATCACCGACGGCCGCTTCTCGGGCGGCACCGCGGGCCTCAGCATCGGCCACGTCTCGCCCGAGGCGGCGCAAGGCGGCGCCATCGCCCTCCTCGAGGAGGGCGACACCATCGAGATCGATATTCCGGAGCGAGCCATCGGCGTGGCCCTCGACGAGAGCGAGCTCAAGCGTCGGCGCCAGGCGATGGAGGCGCGCGGCGCCCAGGCCTGGCTCCCCCTCAACCGGCCGCGCCAGGTCTCGCCCGCGCTCAAGGCCTACGCGGCGATGGCCACCAGCGCCTCGCGCGGCGCGGTGCGCGACCTCGACCAGCTCGAGCGTTAAGCCCGCCTGGCGGGCGCCACGAAGGCGCCGAGGCCGAACCAGCAGCGGCGCCTCGAGGCTCGGCCTGGGGCGCTCCGCGGGCCTCAGGCGGCGACGATCTCGTGCTCCTCGCCAATCCAGACCGGCGAGCGGGCGTGGTCGATGAAGCGCTTCTCGTCTTCGAAGAGCTCGCGGCCGGCGGCACGGCCTTGCTCGGTGGCGCCGGCGGCGGTCAGCGCCTCGCGGCTCTCGAACCACAGCTCGGCGACGCCGTCGAAGGGCTCGGGCGCGCCGCGCGCCGCGGCCAGGGCCTCGCTCAGGCCGCCATGGCCGGCCTGGTCGGCGTGGGTCTGGACGTAACGCTTGATCGCCAGCGCCTCCTGGTTCTTGCGCACCAGGGGCGCGTGGGTCTCGAGCCAGTAACGCCGGAACTCGGCGCTCGAGAGCTGGGGCAGGCGGCGCAGGCAGAAGGTGAGCTTGATCATGGGTCGTTCCCGTTCGGGGGTTCGGGGGTCCGGGGGTTCGGGCGTTCGGGGTGCCGTCTTGTTACCACGGCGGTAGGGGAATCTGTAGCGCCGGCGGGGGAGGGTCTTGGCGTGCCTCCCCGGCCGCTTCGCGCTAGGCCTTGGCGCCGGGCCGGGCGGCGCCTTGCGCGAAGCGCGGCAGGTCGTCCTCGAGGTGGAGCCACGAGAGCTGGCTCGAGGTCCAGATGTGGCGCATCGGCTTGAGCGCCTCGGGGTCGTCGAGGGTCCCGGTCCAGATCCCGGCGGCCTCGCCGTCGGCATAGCGGTAGCCCAGCGAGGTGCCGCACTCGGGGCAGAAGGTGCGCGTGAGCCGATCGGAAGAGGCGTAGCTCTTGGGCTCGCCCTTGGTGTAGACGAGCTGCTTGGGGTCGAAGGCGGCGCCGGTCAGGAAGGCGCCGCCGCCGGCGCGCCGGCAGGTCGAGCAGTGGCATATGGTGACGCGCTTGGGCGGCCCCTCGGCGCGGTAGCGGATGGCGCCACAGAGGCAACCGCCGGTGAAAACGTTGCTCTCCTCGCTCATGGTCGGCCCCTTTCATCCGATTTGGGGAGGTAGTCCTCGACGCTATCGAAGCGGGGCAGGGAGTGATCGGCGTGGACCCAGCCCAGCTTGTCGGGAAGGTACCAGTTGGCGGTGGGGCGCAGCGCGCCGGCATCGTCGAGCGAGCCGGCCGAGAACCAGATCGCCTCGGGCTCGGACAGATAGACGAAGGTGATCGGGCTGCCGCAGCGGCCGCAGAAGCCGCGCTCGGCGGTCTTGGACGAGCGATAGATCACCGGCGCCTCGCCGCTGAGCTCGACATCGGCCTTGTCGAAGCCGACGAAGGTCATGGAGCCGGCGCCGCTGCTCTTGCGACACATACCGCAGTAGCAGTTGTTGACGCCCTTGATCTCGCCCCGCGCCCGGTAGCGCACCGCGCCGCAGAGGCACCCTCCGCTTAACTCCATGGCTTGCTCGCTCCCCTCCCTTGGCCTGGCTCGGAACGTCGTCTCTCGGCGCGAACCCACCTGCACTGCCACCGCTTTGCACGGTATCCCGAATCGGCAATAGAAGGGTTGAATCGCACCTGCGAGGCTTGCGGTCAATGCTCGATCGGGCGGCCTTGGATCTCGACCGCGACCTCGCCATCGAGCGCAAGCACTTGTTCTCGGGCGCCGCCGCGCTATTTCCCCGACGGCCCGATCAAGCAGGACTATGTCGTGGTTCCCGAGCCCCTCGCCAAAGACGCAAGCGCTCGATGCCGTAGCATCCGGGCCGCCGAAAGGACAGCTGTGGGCCGCGAAAGCCGGAGTGCGCGCTCGGAACCCGGATTGGTCGGCGGGTGAGGTTGCTCATCGCCAAGCCGGCCCGATCGGGGGGGGACCCCGACCTGGCGCGCCGCTTTACGAGGGGAAATGTGGTGCGATCGCCCTTCACGCTGCCATCGTCGGCAATTGACGCGAGCCATCTGGGGAATCTCGGTTGAAAATGGGGAGCCTCCACCCCATACCCCTTGCAAGCGTGGACGCTCAAAGCAGAGTTTGGAGGAGGCCTTGATGGCGGACACCTGTACACCGGCGGCGCGAACCTCCGCCGGCGACAAGCACGAGGCGCGTCTGCGGCTCGTGAAGCTCGATAACGAGGTGGATACCGGCAGTGGCGACGCAGAAGTCATTGCCGGCCTCTGCACCAAGCAAAAGACGCTCCCCAGCCGATTCTTCTACGACGATCTGGGCTCGCAGCTCTACAAGCGGATCTGCGAAACGGCCGAGTACTATCCCTGGCGCACCGAGCGCGACCTTCTGCTCGACTACGCTGGCGACATCGCCGAGCTTGCCGGGCCCAGCGACCTGGTGGAGCTGGGCAGCGGCAGCGCGGTCAAGACCACGCTGTTGCTCGAGGCCTTTCTCGGCCGCCAAGGACGCGTCCGCTACATCCCGATCGATGTCAGCGACAGCATTCTCGAGGAAAGCGCCAAGGCATTGCTCGATGCCTTTTCCGCTCTCGACATCCGCGCCATGGTGGGCACCTACGAGCAAGGCTTGGCCGCCCTGGACCGGCTCGATCCGACGGCGGGCAAGGGCGAGAACGAAGACGGCTGGGGCCGCCGCCTGGCGCTCTTCCTCGGCAGCACCATCGGCAACTTCACGCCCGCCATGGTCGACCGGCTCCATAGCGGCCTGCACGATGCCCTCGAACCAGGCGATCATTTCCTGATCGGCACAGACCTGCACAAGGATCCAGCGGTGATCGAAGCCGCCTACAATGACCGGGAAGGGGTCACGGCGGCTTTCAATCTCAACATGCTCGATCACCTCAACGCGCGATACGACGGCGACTTCGACACCACGCGCTTCGCGCACTGGGCGTTCTACAACGAGGAGATGCGCCGCATCGAGATGCACCTGCGCAGCCTGGCGAAGCAGAAGGTCACGCTCGGAAAGTTGGGCCTGACGTTCTCGCTCGGACAAGGCGAGACCATCCGCACCGAGATCTCGCGCAAGTTCACCCTTGGGGGCGTCGCGCAGTCACTGGCGAAGCGCGGCTTCATGGTCGTGCAGGCCTGGACCGACCCGCGGCGCTGGTACGGCATCACCCTGGCCAAGGTGATCTAGAATTAGGCTCTGTACCCAAATAGCTTCAAGTGAATCCCTGGCCGCAGTGATTCGGCCTGGAGGGGGTCGATCAGCTCGGCGCGGTGGGCCTTCAGGACGGAGCGCGTGCCGAGCTCGTCCTCGCCCATGCGCCAACGGGCCAGCTCCGACCACGTCTGCCTGTGGGCCGCTTCCAGAGGTTCGACACTTGGTCGCCGAAAGCCCAGATAAAGCCAGACGCGGTCTTCGCAATTGGATCGTGCCCCGCTCTGCAAGACTTTGTGTTGATTGGCTACTTCTCTGTGGCAAGGCAGCGTCGGAAATTCGATAGCGGCAATCACGCCCGCCGGCGATCGGCGATGAATCCGCCGAGGGTCAATAGGAAGCCTAAGCCAACGATTGCCATCAAGACGAGGAACAGCGGGTCCGCGCTCATGGCGTAGAACGCGCCGATGCAGACGAGGAAGAAGATCCGAATGCCGAGGGTGGCGGGATACAGCGCGACGGTATTTTCGCGGATCATCCCGATCACGGAGATTCCGAGCCCGCTCATCAACATGCCCGCGACGCGCGGGAATATATCCCCGTAGTCGCCGTTTGACTGCAGGATCTCCAAAGTCGGACGCGGCGCAAACAACAGACCGAGGCCGATTACCATCAGGTAACCCGCCAAATACGCCAAGCTTATTCTCATCTTGCTCATGGTCGGCACATCCTCCCCGGTTCAACCGAAATTCGAATAATGACTCCCCAAACGAGACCCTATGGTAGCCCAACAGGCCGCGTCGGATAACCGTGAACCGCTCTCCTGACCGTAGGGCACAGGAATGGGCGAACTGGCCGCCTGCGGGCGCGGGTATTTCCCGAAACAGATCGCGGGGCACGGCTCAGGCCGGCAGCTCGACCTCCAGCTCGGCGGCCAGCTTCAGCGTATCCTGCCAGCAGAGCTCGTCGATCAGGACCGTGCCGTCCTCCAGGGCCTGCCGCCGGGCGGCGTGGGCGCGCTCGCCGGGCGCCCGAATGCCCTCGCTGCCCTCGGCCTTCCGCGACCCTTTGAGCGCGCCGATGCGCGCGCTGACGGCGCGCTCGAAGGCCTCGCGCGTGCCGAACATGGCGGGATCGAGGGCCATCACGAGATGGCCCTTCATCGAACCGGGCTTGGTCACGTGATCGGTGCCCATGTCGCAGCCGACCAGGGCGCCGGAGAGGAAATCGATCATCAGCAACAGGCCGTAGCCCTTGTGGGTGAGAGGGCTGATGGCGCCGATGTCGCCCTGGTAGCCGGCCCCGTCGCAGACCGCGTGCGGGTCGGTGGTGGGGCGGCCGCGAAGGTCGACCGCCTGTCCCTCCGCCAGCTCGACGCCATAGCGCCGGGCGTAGCGCACGTAGGTGGGCAGGGTGGCGCAAGGGGCGATGTCGATCACCACCGGCTCGCTCTCCGTCGGCACCGCAATGGCCATCGGGTTGCTGCCGATGACCGGCTCGCAGCCCCCCGGGGGATGGACCACCGGGATCACGTCGTCGGAGAAGACCAGGCCCACCACGCCCTGGCGGGCGATGCGCTCGGCGTAGAGGCCGGCCATGTAGAGGTCGTGGCTGTTCCTGATCCCGACCGCGGCGCAGCCCCAGTCCTTGGCCTTCTCGGCCGCGAGGTCGGCGGCGAGCATGGCGGCCAGCGGGCCGGGGCCGGCGTTGCCGTCGATCAGGGCGTAGCCCTCGTTTTCGGTGATTACGCTGGGCTTCGCCCCCGGCCGTTCGTTGCCGCTCATGATCTCCTGGATGTGGCTGTTGATAAGGTGGTTCAGGCCCTGGACGCCGACCCCGCGCATATCGGCCTCGAGGTGGATCTCAGCCAGCGCCGCCGCGGTCTCGTCGTCGCAGCCGACCGCCTTGAGCAACCGTTCCATGATCTCGCGCAGCGTCGCCAGGCGCACGGTTCGGGTCTTGAGCTTCATCATCGGATCTTGCTCCCCCCGGGTAGGCGCGCCGCGCCGGGGCGGCTAATCCTCGGGCGTGGCCTCGGCGCTCGTGGCGTGTTGGGGCAGGCCGTCGTCGAGAGCGATCCACCGGAGCCGGCTCTCGGTCCAGACGTGGCCCCCGGGCTCGAACGCCTCGGGGCGGTCGAAGCTGGCCACCGTGACGTCGATCTCGTGCCCGAGATCGGCGTGCTGGAAGGTGAGCGCGGTGCCGCAGTCGCCGCAGAAGCGGCGCTCGGCCGGCGGCGAGGACACCAGCACCCGCGGCATACCCTCGGTCCAGGCGAAGGCGGTGGCCGGAAAGGTGGCCCAGGTGACCAAGGGGGCGCCGCTCGCCCGCCGGCACACGGTGCAATGGCAGTGGACGACGTGGCTGGGCTCGCCTTCGGCGCGGTAGCGCACCTTGCCGCAGAAACAGCCGCCTTGGTGGGCCATGATGGTGTCCTCATTCAGTGGGCGAGGGCGCGGCACGCGCTGTCCAGCGCCGCGACCGTTCGCTCGAGGTCGCTCTCGGTGTGCGCCAGGGAAACGAAGCGCCGCACGTTGGGCAGGACGTGGATGCCCTCGCGCATCAGTGCGAGGTCGAGCTCCCGGCTTGCCGCCTGGTCGGATCTCATGATGTCGGCATAGCTCACGGGCGGCTCCGCCAGGTGCAGGATCTGCCACAACGAGGCCTCGCCGGTGGCGATCGCCGGCACGCCGTGGCGCCGCAGCACCTCTTGGCAGGCCCCGAGCAGGTCGTCCATCTTGCCGTGCAGGGTCCGGTAGACGCCGGGCTTCTTGAGCTCCTGCAAGGTCGCGAGCCCGGCCGCCGCGGCCACCGGATTGCCGTGCAGGGTGCCGTTGACGTAGGCGTAATCGGCCTTGCCCCTGTTGCCCGGGTCGCACAGATCGACGAGCTCGGCGCGGCCGGCAACGCACGAGAGCGGCCCGCCGCCGCCCACGATCTTGCCGTAGGCCGCGAGGTCCGGGGTGACGCCGAAATACGCTTGCGCGCCGCCGTAGGCGAGACGGAAGCCGGTCACCACCTCGTCGAAGATCAGCACCACGCCGTTGTCGTCGCAGATGCGCCGCAGCCCTGAAAGGAACTCAGGGACCGGCGAGATGATGCGCTGGATCGGCTCGACGATGATCGCGGCGAGGTCGTCGCGGTGCGCCTCGACGATGCGCCGCACCACCTCGAGGTCGTTGTAGGGGGCGACCAGCACGCTCTCGGCGACGCCCGGGGGCACCCCGCCCGAATCGGGCCGGCCGACGGGGTAGTTGGAGAGCGCGGTCGGCGCGAAGGCCACCGAGGAGTAGTCGTGGTTGCCGTGATAAGCGCCCTCGAACTTGAGGATCTTCGATTTGCCGGTGAAGGCACGGGCCATGCGCAGGGCGTAGAAGGTGGCCTCCGAGCCGGTGGTGGCGTAGACGATCTTGTCGGCGCAGGGGATGGCGTCGACGAGCTCGCGGGCGAGCGCGATGGCGACCTCGTTGAGAATGCCGAAGTAGTGCAGGCCCTTGGCCACCTGCTCCTGGGCCGCCGCGACCACGCTGGCATGGGCATGACCCAGGATCAGGGCGCCGGCGCCGCCCACGTAGTCGATGCGCCAGTTGCCGTCGGCGTCCTCGAGCCGCGCGCCGGCGCCGCGGTGGATGACGAAGCGCACATCCTCGGGCAGGGCAAAGCCGCCCAGGCCGGCGCCGGGCAGGGTCTCTTCCGCGATCTCGAAGTACTCGGCCATGGTCCCGGGGCGCGGCGCGCCCGGAGCCTCGGATACGACCGGCGAGTCCGTCATCGTCTCATCCTCGTAAGCCGGGGTGGCGGGGTGGCGCTGTTGCGCGCCGGGCGCCCGGGCCGCAACACCGGCTCACTCGGCCCTGCCCAAGCCGGGGTGGCGCGGCAGGTCGTCGACGAGCTCGAGCCAGGGGATGCGTTCCGCGGTGAAGACGTGCACCGTGGGCGCGAACCGGTCCGGCCGGTCGAGGCTCGAGATGGTGAGATGGACCTCGCCCGGGCAGCGCTCGGCCGCGTAGGTGAGCGGCGTGCCGCAACGGCCGCAGAAGCTCCGGGTGACCCCGGGCGAGGAGGTGTAGCGCCGGGGCTCCCCCTGGGTGAGCCTGAACTGGTGGTCGCGGTAGCCGGCGAAGGTCAGCACCGCGGCACCGCTCGCCCGGCGGCAGCTCTGGCAGTGGCAGTGGGCCACCCACAGGGGCTCGCCGCCGACGGCGTAGCGCACGGCGCCGCACAGGCAGCCGCCGGTGTGTTCGCTTTTCGCCATCCTCACTCCCTCAGCTCGCACCATACCGGGACGTGGTCCGAGGCCTTGCCCACGCCCCTCACGGCGCGCGCGATGCCCGAGGCCTCGAGACGGTCCGCGGCCTGGGCCGAAAGCAACAGGTGGTCGATCCTGAGCCCGTGGTCCTTGTGCCAGGCGCCGCCCTGGTAGTCCCAGAAAGTATAACGCCCGATCTCGCCCGGGTGCAGCGCCTGATAGGCATCGGTGAGGCCGAGGTGCATGAGGGCGCGGAAGCGGGCGCGGGACTCGGGCCGGCACAAGGCGTCGCCGGCGAAGGCCCGGGGGTCGTAGACGTCGCCGTCGTTGGGACAGACGTTGTAGTCGCCGCCCAGCACGCAGACGTACTCCTGCTCCAGGAGCTGGGCCGCGCGGGCGCGCAGGCGCTCCATCCAGGCGAGCTTGTAGGCGAACTTGTCGCTGTCGGTGGGGTTGCCGTTGGGGAGATAGATCGAGGCCACGCGGACCTCGCCCACGGTGGCCTCGATGTAGCGCGCCTGCTGGTCGCCGTCGTCGCCCGGCAGGCCCCGCGTCACGTCGTCCAAGGGCAGCTTCGAAAGGATGGCGACGCCGTTGTAGGTCTTCTGTCCGTGGGCCGCGACGTTGTAGCCGAGGTCGCCGATCTCGAGCTCGGGGAAGCCCTCGTCGACCACCTTGGTCTCCTGCAGCAGCACCACCTCGGGCGCCGCCTCACCGAGCCACTCCAGCACCCGCGGCAGTCGCGCCTTGACCGAGTTGACGTTCCAGGTGGCGATCTTCATGGGGCCGCGGCCAGCAAAAAGGCCCGGACGATGCCGGGCCTTTAGTCTTAGCACAGGTTGCGAGAGACGGTCAGCCCACCGAGAACGAGGTACCGCAGCCGCACGAGGCGGTCGCGTTCGGGTTCTTGATCGAGAAGTAGGCGCCCATCAGCTCGTCGATGAAGTCGATCTCCGAGCCGGCCATGAAGGGCAGCGACATGGCGTCGATCACCACCGCCGCGCCGTCCCGCTCCACCACCATGTCGTCGTCGTGCTTGCTGGCCTCGAAGCTGAACTTGTAGGTGAAGCCCGAGCAGCCGCCGCCCTCGACGGCGACGCGCAGCATCAGCGTGGCATCGCCCTCCATGTCACGGAGGGCGATGATGCGCCGCGCCGCGTTCTCGCTGAGCCGGACCAAGCCCTGGTCCCCGCCTAGTGCCTCGCCCATACCGCATCCTTGCCCGTTACCGTCACGGCGTGGCCGACCCCAGTCTGAGCCGCCACCCCTTATCTATGTATGAATCCGTCGCGATTTGTCAATTTGGCCCGGCTTGAAAGCGGGGCACCGGGCCGTGACTCGCCCTACCGACCCGACTTGCTATCATCGCCCTCCGACTACGGGAAGACGCGTGACATGAACGACGACCCGCAGTCCGCACGGCTTCACCCCGAGGCGATAGCGGTCGAGGCACTTGCCGCGTTGGACGGGCGCTGCCAGATCGCGCCCTTTTCCGAAACCCTGCCTGACTTCGGGCTCGATGTCGCCTACGCCGTGACCGCCGCGCTCAGGAAGATGCGTGAAGCGCGCGGTGAGCGGCCGGTCGGGCGCAAGATCGGCTTCACCAACCGAACCATCTGGGACGAGTACAACGTCCATGCCCCGATCTGGGGGGACATGTACGACACCACCGTGCGGACGCTGGCGGAGAGCGGCGATGGCGTCGATGGCCTCGAGCTCGCCCCGTTCCTGGAGCCGCGCATCGAGCCCGAGATCGCCTTTGGCCTGGCGCGGGCGCCCGAGCCGGGCATGGACGAGGCCGCTTTGCTGAGCTGCGTCGACTGGATCGCCCATGGCTTCGAGATCGTGCAGTCGCCGTATCCGGAGTGGCGCTTCGCCGCCGTCGACACGGTGGCGGCTGGCGGTTTGCACGGCGCCTACCTCGTCGGGCCGCGCCGATCGATCGGCAGCGCGCGGGCCGCCGGCTGGCTCGAGGCGCTCGCGAGCTTCGAGATCGCGCTCGAGCGCGACGGCACCCTGGTCGACCGCGGCCACGGGGCCAACGTCCTCGGCGGCCCGCTCACGGCGCTGCGCCATCTCGTCGAGCTGCTGGCCTGCGATGCCGTCAATCCGCCCCTTGCCGCGGGCGAGATGGTCACCACCGGAACGCTGACGCGGGCCTGGCCGGTGGCGCCCGGCGAGGCCTGGCGCACCGAGATCAGCGGCCTGCCCCTCAACGGCATCGCCCTCCGTTTCGTGTGACGGCGCCGCGCCGCGCGCAGGCCGGCTAACGCTTTGTTGGGCGAATGGCGCCAAGACCGCCGCGCCGGCGGAGCTTAGCCAAGCGATCATGATCCCCTACGACCCCCGCAAACGGCCCCGCATCCGGGTCCCGGTCGAGCTTCACCTCGTCGACGGCGAGGCGCTCGAGGGCACAGTGTTCGTCAACCCCGACCAGCGGGTCAGCGACCTGATCAACGCGGGCACCCGGTTCCTCGCCTTCGAGCGCAGGGGAGGGGTCTTCGAGCTCATCGCCAAGCGCGTCATCGCCCGCGTCCGGCCCTTCGACGAGGGACACCCGTACTATCCCGCCAGCGCCGAAGGGGTGCGTTCCCGGCTGCAGCCGGTCGGCTGACAACCGGGGAGGCACCGCCGCCGCCTTTGATCGCCCGCCGGGGCCGCGTTAGATTCAGGCCATGGGCGCCCCTGCTGGCCTTGCTCCCTTTGCCTGCAAGCCGGAACTCTCGCGCGGGCGGCGCTACCCCGAGCCCGAGAGCGAGACCCGCACGCCGTTCCAGCGCGACCGCGACCGCGTCATCCACTGCGCCGCCTTTCGCCGCCTCAAGCACAAGACCCATTCGACGTACCCCGAGGCGCCATTTTCGGCTATCATCGGGCCCAGTTTGAGGAGCCATCTGGGGAATCTCGGCTTGGACGGACCGGTCGGAGATCAAGCCAACACCCGAGTGACACCTGTCACTCGGGATGTCGGGCGTAACAACCATATATTCGTCATGGAAAATGCACCGAGGAGACGAGAAATGCGCGCCACCGTCACTTTGATCCAAGCGGTTGCCTTCTTGGTAGTCATCGGTTTCGGCGCCGCCGCCGAGGACCTGCCCGCCGCGCCAGCGGCGAGCCCCTACCCGAAACTTTCCACAACGGAAGCGCAGAACCTTGATGCGGCCATCGACTTCATAGAGCAAATGGGCGACAAGAAACTGGCGGCCAAGATCCGTGATCACGCCAAGGAGGGGAAAATCAGCTCGGCCGATATCCAATCCGACGACCCCGGAACACTGGGCGTAACGGACGTGGTTACGGGCGCCATCCAGATCGATAACGAGGTGATAGCGCCCAAGCCCATCCTGGCTCAGCGCCGCCGGGGCATAGCCGCACCGAAGTTCGATCTGAAGAACCCGGAGCACAGCTACAAGATCGGGACACTGGCCGGAACCCTCATTCACGAATACACCCATAGCCAGCAGGGCTTATTCGCTTTGGCGTTTTCGAATCTTGCGTTGGAAATAGGCGAACCCGAAAGCGCAGGGACCGAGTTCCAAGCCTATATGACTGAATTATCTGCCTCGGAGTCATGGATCACCAAGCTTCAAAAGCAGCTCAAGGCGATGCAGAAGGCCGGCGCCCCGCTCGCGGACCAGGTCAAGATCGCGAAAAGGATAAAGGGACTCGCGTCGCACCATCTCGATACGCTCAGCGCCTTCGTGACGGAGGGCAAATATTCGGGCGATATATTCATCCCCTTCTATGTCACCGATGACCCCTTAGATGACAAAAGCTGGAAACCCCTATCTGCAAAAGAAACACGTGGCTACTTGAACCGTCTCATCGATTCCTTGAATAAATTCATCAATGACTACGAGAGATCGGCCGGCGAGACGGCGCGGCAGCAGGCGGTTCAGAATGCCACCAACGCCGCCCTGCTGTCTGCCAGGCGCCCTTACGTCGATCCGTTTGGTCCGACCAGGATCCTCCCGCCCCCTCTGGACGTCGTTACCCCGCCCCCACCCATGGTGTCTCCGCCCCACACCCTTAGCATCCCGGGTAATTAGAGCGCGGGTGCCTCCTGGTTCCGCGAAAGGGCCGGTTCGCGCCGGCCCTTCTGCTCTCCCTACATCCCGCCCGTTCCGCGTTCACGCCCGCCTCGGACGGCAATCGTTTAGGTGGCGACACGGCCCCCTTACCATCCCCATTCAACATCGACGACCTCCAGCAGTGTGACCGTCTGTTGATTTCACGACACGTGGAGATTTTGCTAAAGGGGAGGCCCCTGGACCCCGAAAGCCCGTTCCTAGCGCCATCTGCGCCGGCCGATCGGATCGAGGCATCCCCGCGCCGGCCCCTGCAATCCATCGTCGCACGTAGGGCGCGCATCCGGGTGGCGGTGGCGCTCCATCCGGTGGACGGCGAGGTGCTCGAGGGAACGGTGTTCGTCAACCCCGACCAGCGGGCCGGCGACCTTGTCAACGCGGGCACCCGGTTCCTCGCCTTCGAGCGCAGGGGAGGGGTCTTCGAGCTCATCGCCAAGCGCGTCATCGCCCGCGTCCGGCCCTTCGACGAGGGACACCCGTACTATCCCGCCAGCGCCGAAGGGGTGCGTTCCCGGCTGCAGCCGGTCGGCTGACAACCGGGGAGGCACCGCCGCCGCCTTTGATCGCCCGCCGGGGCCGCGTTAGATTCAGGCCATGGGCGCCCCTGCTGGCCTTGCTCCCTTTGCCTGCAAGCCGGAACTCTCGCGCGGGCGGCGCTACCCCGAGCCCGAGAGCGAGACCCGCACGCCGTTCCAGCGCGACCGCGACCGCGTCATCCACTGCGCCGCCTTTCGCCGCCTCAAGCACAAGACCCAGGTCTTCGTCTATCACGAGGGCGACAACTACCGCACCCGGCTCACCCACAGCCTCGAGGTCTCGCAGATCGCCCGCTCGGTGTGCCGCGTGCTGGGCTTGAACGAGGACCTGACCGAGGCCCTGGCGCTGGCCCACGACCTCGGCCATACGCCCTTCGGCCACGCCGGCGAGGAGGCCCTGAACGGGGCCATGGCGCCCTTCGGCGGCTTCGACCACAATGCCCAGACCCTGAGCGTCATCACCCGTCTCGAGCACCGCTACGCCGACTTCGACGGCCTCAACCTGAGCTGGGAGAGCCTCGAGGGGGTGGTCAAGCACAACGGGCCGCTGTTGGCCGCCGCCGGTGCCGAGGACTCAGGGGTCCCCGAGGCGATCCGCGCCTACGTCGCCCTACACGATCTCGAGCTCCACACCCATGCCGGGGCCGAGGCCCAGGTGGCGGCGTTGGCCGACGACATCGCCTACGACAACCACGACATCGACGACGGCTTGCGCGCCGGCCTGTTCAGCGTCGAGAGCCTCGATCGCGTGCCCCTGGCGGGTCCGGTGTTCGATGAGGTGCGGCGGCGCTATCCCGACCTGGAGCGCACCCGGCTGATCCACGAGGCGGTTCGCCGCCTCATCGGCCTGATGGTCAACGACCTCATCGCCGAGACCCGGCGGCGCCTGGCCGAGGCGGCGCCCGAGAGCGCCGAAGCGGTGCGGGCGCTGGGCCGGCCGGTGGCCGCGTTCTCGGCGGAGATGGCCAGGGACGAGCGCGCCTTGAAAAAATTCCTTCACCACAACATGTACCGGCATTACAAGGTCAACCGCATGGCGGACCGGGCGCGGCGCGTGGTCAGCGAGCTCTTCGCCCTGTTTCTCGCCGAGCCGGAGCGCCTGCCCGACGAGTGGCGGGCGCGGGCCGAGGGACCCGGCGCGCCGGCCACCGCCCGCGTCGCCGCCGACTTCATCGCCGGCATGACGGACCGCTTCGCGATCCAGGAGCACGACCGCTTGTTCGATATCCACACCAACATTTGAATGAACGTTTTCAGTTACTTCCATCGTCAAATCGCGATCGCGGTCGAGGCGCTGGCCGAGGCCGGCGCGCTCCCCGCCGAGCTCGACCTCGGCGCCGTCGCGGTCGAGCCGCCGCGCGACGCCGGCCACGGCGACGTGGCCAGCAACGTCGGATTGGTGCTGGCCTCCCAGGCCGGCAAGAAGCCGCGCGAGATCGCCACCTCGGTGGCCGAGGCGCTGGCCCAACTGCCCGAGGTCGTGGCCGCCGAGGTGGCCGGGCCCGGCTTCCTGAACCTGAGGCTGGGCGACGATTTCTGGCGCGCCCGGCTGGTCGACGTGCTCGAGGCCGGCCGCGCCTACGGCGCCTCGACGTTGGGTCAGGGCCGCAGGGTCAACGTCGAATACGTCTCGACCAATCCCACCGGACCGTTGCACGTCGGCCACGGCCGCGGCGCGGTGTTCGGCGACGCCCTGGCGGCGGTGCTCGCCAAGGCCGGCTTCGAGGTCACCCGCGAGTACTACATCAACGACGCCGGCGCCCAGGTCGACGACCTGGCGCGCTCGGCCCACCTGCGCTATCGCCAGGCGCTGGGCGAGGAGATCGGCGAGATCCCCGAGGGCCTTTACCCCGGCGACTATCTCGAACCGGTGGGCCGCGCCCTCGCCGAGCGCGACGGGGAGCGCTGGCTGGACAAGCCCGAGAGCGCGTGGCTGGCGCCCGTTCGGGAGTTTGCGATCGAGGCCATGATGGCATTGATCCGCGACGATCTGGCGGCGCTGGGCTGCCACCAGGAGGTCTTTACCTCGGAGCGGGCGCTCCAGGACTCCGGAAAGGTCGAGCGCGCGCTCGAGACCCTCGAGGCCAAGGGGCTGATCTACACCGGCGTCCTCGAGCCGCCCAAGGGCAAGCCGCCCGAGGACTGGGAGCCCCGGCCCCAGGTGCTGTTCCGCGCCACCCGGTTCGGCGACGACGTCGACCGGCCGCTCAAGAAATCGGACGGCAGCTGGACCTACTTCGCCGGCGACATCGCCTATCACCTCGACAAGTTCGAGCGCGGCTTTGCCACCATGATCGACGTCTGGGGCGCCGATCACGGCGGCTACGTCAAGCGCATGAAGGCGGCGGTGGCGGCGATCACCGACCGCCAGGGCGAGCTCGAGGTCAAGCTCTGCCAGCTCGTCAACCTGTCGCGCGACGGGGTGCCGGTGAAGATGTCGAAGCGGGCGGGGAGCTTCGTCACCCTGCGCCAGGCGATCGACCAGGTGGGCAAGGACGTGGTGCGCTTCATCATGTTGACGCGCAAGAACGACGCCCCGCTGGAGTTCGATTTCGTCAAGGTCACCGAGCAGTCCCGGGACAACCCGGTGTTCTACGTCCAGTACGCCCACGCCCGCTCGCGCTCGGTGCTGCGCACCGCGGCGCGCCAGTTGCCCGAGCTCGCCTGCACGCCCGAGGCCCTGGCCGGCGCCGAGCTCGGCCGCTTGACCCAAGCGGGCGAGATTGCTTTGATCAAGACGCTGGCGGGATGGCCGCGGCTGGTGGAAAGCGCCGCCCAGGCGCACGAGCCGCACCGTGTTGCGTTCTACCTCTATGAGCTGGCCTCCGAATTCCACGCCCTCTGGAATCGGGGCAACGAGGATCCGGGCTTGCGTTTCATCGTTGTCGACGACCCGATGCTGACCGCGGCGCGGCTCGCCTTGGTGCAGGGGCTGGCCACGGTGGTGGCGTCGGGGCTCGAGCTGTTCGGCGTCGAGCCCGTCGAGGAGATGCGCTAGATGGCCGAGCCCTTCGAGCCCGGCTCCGGGCCCACGGCACGGCCGGCGCGGCGGCGCGGCGGCTGGCAGCTCGCGGTGGTGGCGCTGATCACGCTCGGCGCCTTCACCGGCGGCGTCTGGTACGCCTACGATCAGGGAGTCGAGCGCGGCATCACCCTGTCGCCGCCGGTGATCCGCGCCGACCCCAGCCCGACCAAGATCAGGCCCAAGGACCCCGGTGGGCTCGAGGTGCCGCATCAGGACATGCTGGTTTATGAGACCTTGACCTCGGAGACGCCGGCCGAGAGCGCCGAGCGCCTGTTGCCGCCGCCCGAGGAGCCGCTGTCGAGGCCCGAGCCGCCGGCCCCGGCGCCCGCCGCCGTGCCGCGCCAAAGCGGCGGCGAAGGGGGCGCGCTCGGCGTCGCCGCGGTGGCGCCAGGCGGGGTCGCGCCAGCGACCGCCCCCCGAGCCGAGCCCGAAGCGGCGCCCGAGCCAGCCGCCGCCGGCGAGGAGAGCGGGACGGCACAGGCCCCCGCGGCCGGTTTCCGTATCCAGCTCGCGGCCTACCGCGAGGCCGGCGCCGCCACCCAGGGCTGGCACAAACTGTCGCGCGCCAACCGATCGCTGCTGAGGGGACTCAAGCCGAGTGTGATCCGCGTCGATCTCGGCGCCGGCAAGGGCATCTTTTTCCGTTTGCAGGCCGGGCCCATCCCGGACCGGGAGACTGCGGACACGCTCTGCGTCGAGCTCAAGCGCCAGAAAGTGGGGTGCCTGGTTGTCGAACCCTGACGCCGCACCGAAGGCGGTCATCTTCGGCTGCGCCGGCACCGTGCTGAGCGCCGACGAACGCCGTTTCCTGGCCGCCGCCGAGCCCCTCGGCTTCATCCTCTTCGAGCGCAATTGCGCCGAGCCGGCCCAGGTGCGGGCGCTGGTCGCGGCGCTGCGCGACGCCGTGGGGCGGGAGGACGCGCCGGTGCTGATCGACCAGGAGGGCGGTCGCGTGGCGCGGCTCAAGCCGCCGCGCTGGCGCGCGCCGCCGGCGCCGGCCCGCTTCGGCGAGCTGGCCCGCCACGACCTCGCGGCGGCGCTCGAGGCGGCTCACCTCAACGCCCGCCTGATCGCCCACGATCTGGATGCGCTGGGCATCGACCTCGACTGCGCCCCGGTGGCCGACGTGGCGGCGCCGGACGCTCACGATGTGATCGGCGATCGCGCCCTCGGGAGCGACCCGAAAACGGTCGCGGCGCTGGCCGGCGCGGTCTGCGAGGGCCTGCTCGAGGGCGGCGTCCTGCCGCTGATCAAGCACCTGCCGGGCCACGGCCGCGCCCGGCTCGACAGCCACCACGCCTTGCCCGTGGTGGAGGCCTCGCGCGATGAGCTCCGCGGCGTCGACTTCGTTCCCTTCCAGGCGCTCGCCCATATGCCCTGGGCAATGACCGCGCACGTCGTCTACCGCGCCCTCGACGCGGCGCGGCCGGCAACCCAGTCGCCGCGAGTCATCGCCGAGGTGATCCGCGGCGAGATCGGCTTCGCCGGCGTGCTGGCGAGCGACGATCTCTCGATGGCGGCGCTCGCGGGCAGCCTCGCCGAACGGGCGCGGGGCGCGCTCGCGGCGGGCTGCGACCTGGCGCTCCACTGCAGCGGCGAGCTCGCCGAGATGGTCGAGATCGCCGACGCCGTCGGACCCTTGAGCGCAGCGGCCCAGGCGCGCCTGAGGCGCGCCGCCGGGATGGCGCGCGCGGCCACCGAGATCGATCCCGCGGCGCTGGCCGAGCGCCTCGATCTCTTGTTGTCGAGACCGTTGGAGGCGCATGGATGACCGACTTCGCGAGCCTCGCCTACGGCGTATCGGTGTGGGCGATCCCGATCCTGCTCGCCATCACCTTCCACGAGGCGGCCCACGGCTTCGTCGCCTGGCGCTTGGGCGACGACACCGCCAAGGTCCGCGGCCGCGTCACCATCAATCCCTTCAAGCACATCGACCTCTTCGGCACCATCGTGTTGCCTGGGCTTTTGTTGCTGTTTCGCGCCCCGGTGCTGTTCGGCTACGCCAAGCCGGTGCCGGTCAATTTCGCCCGCCTTCGCAAGCCGCGGCGCGACATGGTGTGGGTGGCGCTGGCCGGCCCCGGCGCCAACATCGCCCTGGCCCTGGCGGCGGCGCTGTTGTTGCATCTGGCGCCCCTGCTGCCGGAGACCATCGACTTGTGGTTGTGGAAGAACCTATCGAACGCCTTGCTCATCAACCTGGTGCTGGCGGTCTTCAACATGATCCCGCTGCCGCCGCTGGACGGCGGCCGGGTGGCGGTGGGGCTGCTGCCGGACGTGCTGGCGCGGCCCCTGGCGCGGCTCGAACGCCACGGCTTCATGATCCTGATCGGGCTCTTGTTCCTGCTGCCCTATCTCGGCGATCAGATCGGCCGCGACCTGCACATTTTCGCCTGGGTCATCTTGCCGGTGGTGAATTTCCTGGGTACTGTCATCCTGACCGTCACCGGGCACATGTGATGGCGGTCGCCTCTCGGGAACCGGGCATGGCCGTCGACGAGCCTTTCGAGGATCAGCCACCGCCCGCCAGCGCCGAGGCGCCCCTGGTCGTCGATCTCGAGGGCTACGAGGGGCCGCTCGACGTGCTGTTGGCGCTGGCGCGGACCCAGAAGGTCGACCTCACGCGGCTCTCGATCCTCGAGCTCGCCGAGCAATACCTTGCCTTCATCGCCGAGGCGCGCACGCTCAGGATCGAGATCGCCGCCGACTACCTGGTGATGGCGGCCTGGCTGGCCTACCTCAAGTCGCGGCTGCTGCTGCCCGAGGCGCCCGACGACGACCAGCCCAGCGGCCCCGAGATGGCAGCGCGGCTCGCCTTCCAGTTGCGCCGGCTCGAGGCCTTGCGCGATTCCGCGGTGCGGCTGATGGCGCGGCCCCGCCTGGGGCGCGAGATCTTCGCCCGCGGCGCGCCCGAGGGCATCCGCGTGATCCGCACCCAGGTCTTCGAGGCCTCGCTCTACGACCTCCTCAAGAGCTATGGCGATCACCGCGCCCGGCGCTCGGCGGACCACCTGCGCATCGCCCCGGCCCAGGTTTACGCCATCGAGGCGGCGCTCAAGCACCTGGCCCAGATGCTGGGCACGATGCCCGACTGGCAGACTCTGGCGAGCTTCCTGCCGCCCGAGCTCGGGCCAGGGGTGAGTCTGCGCTCGGCGCTGGCCTCGACCTTCGCCGCCAGCCTCGAGCTGGCCCGACAGCAGCGCCTGGAGCTGCGCCAGGGCGAGACCTTCGGAACGATCTACCTGCGGCGCAGAGGCGAGGGGCGATGAGCGTCGACGCCCGCCACCTGCGCATGACCGAGGCGCTGCTGTTCGCCGCCGCCGAGCCCCTCGACGAGGGCTCGCTGGCGGCGCGGCTGCCCGAGGGCGCGGAGGTGCCGGCGCTGCTGCTGGAGCTCAAGGCGTTTTACGCCAACCGCGGCGTCAACCTGGTCCAGGTGGCGGGAAAGTGGGCCTTGCGCACCGCGCCCGACCTCGCGGCGCTGCTCGAGAAGCAGCGCGAGGTGCCGCGGCGGCTGTCGCGGGCGGCGCTCGAGACCCTGGCCATCATCGCCTATCACCAGCCGGTCTCGCGCGCCGAGATCGAGGAGATCCGCGGCGTCGGCCTGTCAAGGGGCACCCTCGACCTGCTCTTCGAGGCGGGCTGGGTACGACCCAAGGGGCGACGGCGCACGCCCGGCCGCCCCATCACCTATGGCACCACCGAGGACTTTCTCGTCCACTTCGGTCTCGAGAGCCTCGGCGATCTGCCCGGCGTCGATGAGCTCAAGGCGGCGGGCCTCCTCGACTCCCAGCCGTCGCCGGCATTGCTGGCGGCGATCTCCGAGGGCGCCCCGGGCCTTGGCGAGGGGCCGGGAGCCGAGGCACCTGAGCACGAAGCTCCCGGGCCCGGCGCGGGGCCCGAACCGTCCCGGACTTGAGCTAAACCTCCGTTGACTGTGATCTGGCTGTGATCTGGCTGTGATCTGGCTGTGATCTGGCCGTGATCTGGCTGTGGCCTTGGCGCCGCGCTGGCGGTCAAGCGCACGCCCGAGCCAGGACTGAAGGCCCGCGTGATGTCATGGTCCCAGCCTTGCGCGGAGCAGGGGGATGCGACAAAAAAACCCTTGCTTTTGTAATGATTTTCAGGCATGATTCTGCGAATGAGAATAATTCTCAAACTCCTTGTTTCCGCCACCACGGCAGCAGAAAAGGGGGGTATTGCCCGGGACGCGCGCCAGCGCCAAATCAGTGCGCAGGGCGCGCCGGAGAGCGCCAGCTTGGTAGGATTACCGTGACGCCCAAACCCTTCTCATCGCTCTTCGCCGCGCTCGCCGTGCCCGCAAGGTCGGGCTCATGTCGACGACCAGCCTGAGCCTGCCGCACCCGGCGCCGTCGACCGGCCGCCGCAAGCAGCGGCTCAACGGCTGGAGCGTCTTCGCTGTCGCGGTCGCCGGGCTGGTGGCGGTGCCCGTGGTCTTCGTGCTGAGCGCCGTGTTCCACCCCGGCGGCGAGGTCTGGGACCACCTCGTCGACACCGTCCTCGGCCGCTACGTCGCCAATACGCTGTGGCTGATGCTGTGGGTCGGCCTGGGCACCGCGCTGGGCGGGGTGGGGACGGCCTGGGTGGTGACGATGTGCCGCTTCCCGGGCCGGCGCCTGTTCGAGTGGACACTGCTGTTGCCGCTGGCCATGCCGGCCTACGTCATCGGCTACACCTATACCGGCATGTTCGAGTTCGCGGGGCCGGTGCAGACGGCGCTGCGCGAGCTCATGGGGTGGACGCGAGAGGACTACTGGTTCCCCGAGGTGCGCTCGCTGGGCGGCGCCGCGGCGATGCTCACCTTCGTGCTCTACCCGTACGTCTACATGCTCTCGCGCGCCGCCTTCCTCGAGCAGTCGGTGTGCGTGCTCGAGATCAGCCGGGTGCTGGGGCGCAGTCCCTGGCGCTGCTTCCTGGGCGTGGCGCTGCCGCTGGCGCGGCCCGCCATCGTCGCCGGCTGCGCCCTGGCGCTGATGGAGACCCTCAACGACTACGGCACGGTGCAGTACTTCGGCGTCGACACCTTCACCACCGGCATCTTCCGCACCTGGTTCGGGCTCGGCGACGCCACCGCGGCGACCCAGCTCGCGGCCCTCCTGCTGGTCTTCGTCTTCGCCCTCCTGCTGGCCGAGCGCTGGTCGCGGGGCGAGGCCCGCTTCCACCACACCAGCATCCGCTATCGGCCACTGCCGCGTTTCCAGCTGGGGCGGCCGGCCCAGGCGCTGGCCTTGCTCTGCTGCCTGGCCCCGATCGTACTCGGCTTCCTGTTGCCGGTGGGGCAGCTCACGGTATGGGCGCTGCGGACGGCGGAGTACATGGTCGACGCCTCGTTCCTCCGGCTGGCCTGGAACAGCGCCTCGCTGGCCGCCGCGGCGGCGCTTCTCGCGGTCGTGGTGGCGGTGCTGCTGGCTTACGGCCTGCGCCTCGGCGCCACCCGGATCACGGTGTTCGCCACCCGCGTCGCCAGCATGGGGTACGCGGTGCCGGGCATGGTGCTGGCGATCGGCGTGATGCTGCCCTTCGCCTGGCTCGACAACACCATCGACGGCTGGACCCGCGGCACCTTCGGCGTCTCGACCGGGCTTATTCTCAGCGGCACCCTGTTCGCCCTGCTCTTTGCCTACCTGGTGCGTTTCCTGGCCATCTCCTTCAACACCGTCGACGCCAGCCTGGTCAAGGTGACGCTCAACATGGACAGCGCCGCCCGCACCCTGGGGGCACGGCCCGCCGGCACCTTCCTCCGCGTCCACGCGCCGATCATGTCCGGCAGCCTGCTGACCGCGGCGCTGCTGGTCTTCGTCGACGTCATGAAGGAGCTGCCGGCGACCCTGATCCTGCGTCCCTTCAACTTCAACACCCTGGCGGTGCGCACCTTCGAGCTGGCCTCCGACGAGCGCCTGGCCGACGCCTCGAACGCGGCGCTCGCCATCGTCGCCGTGGGCATCCTGCCGGTGATCGTGCTGAGCGCCGCGATCTCCCGCTCGCGCCCCGGTCACACCGGGCTCACGCCGTGACCGGCCTGGTCCTCGAGGCGGTCAGCCACGCCTTCGGCGATCTGCTCGCCATCAACGACGTGACCTTGCGCGTCGACTCGGGCGAGCTGGTGTGCCTGCTCGGGCCCTCGGGCTGCGGCAAGTCGACCACGCTGCGCGTCGCCGCCGGCCTCGAGGCGCTGCAGCGGGGCCGGGTCGTCATCAACGGCCGCGAGGTCGCCTCGGCCGCGGTCTCGGTGCCGCCCGAGGAGCGGGGCGTGGGCCTGGTGTTTCAGGACTATGCCCTGTTCCCCCACCTCAACGTGCTCGACAACGTCGCCTTTGGGCTGCACGCCCTGGGGACCGAGGCGCGGCGCGGCGCGGCGATGGAGATGCTCGAGCGGGTCGGCATCGGCGAGTTCGCGCAAAGCTTCCCCCACACCCTCTCGGGCGGCGAGCAGCAACGGGTGGCGCTGGCCCGGGCGTTGGCGCCCAAGCCCGGCCTGATGCTTCTGGACGAGCCCTTCTCGGACCTCGACATCCGCCTCCGCGACCACGTCCGCGACGAGACCCTGGCGCTCTTGAAGGAGCGAAACATCTCCACCCTGCTGGTCACCCACGACCCCGAGGAGGCGATGCGCATGGCCGACCGGATCGCCCTGATGCGGCGCGGGCGCATCGTCCAGGAGGGCACGCCGGCCCAGCTCTACAACCAACCCTCGAGTGATTTCGTCGCCGGCTTTTTCAGCGAGATCAATATTTTAGAGGGCATTGTTGAGATGGGACATGTGATCACGCCGTTGGGCTCGGTGGCCGCCAACGGCCTCGCCGAGGGCGCCCCGGTGGCGGTGCTGATCCGCCCCGAGGGCCTCGGCCTGCTTCCGGACGGCGGCGTCGGCGCCCCGGCGACGGTGGCGGCGGCGCGGGTCTTGGGCGCCTACAGCCTGGTCAACCTGCGCCTCGACGGCGGCGGAGCGGAGCTCGAATCCCGCATCCCGACGTCTTCCCCGCCCGCGGCCGGACAAGCGGTGCGAGTCACGCTCGATACCGCCAAGGTCTTTGTTTTTCCCCGCGAGGACGTACATAAGGGGGAGGCCAATGGCCGACGCCAGGGCTAGCGTTGCACCTGATATGGCTTTCTGCCATTATGCGCCGGCCCGGGGCGAATAGGCTGGAATCCTGGGAGTAATGGTGATGTATCCAAGCGTCTGGCAAATCCTGATCGTCCTCGTCCTGGTCCTGCTGCTGTTCGGCCGCGGCAAGATTTCCGGCCTGATGTCCGAGCTCGCGCAGGGTATCAAGGGCTTCAAGAAGGGCATGCAGGATGAGCCGGAGATCGCCGAGACCCAGACCGACAGCTTGAAGTCCGAGGCCGTGCCGGCGCCGGACGAGGCGCTGGTCGGGAAGGACGAGGCCGCCAAGGGCTGATCGGCGGGGCCGCGACGAGCCCCCCGCGGACGCCGCGCCCCTTCAGAGGACGTCGACTTCAGGTGACGTGAACCTCGATGTTGGACATCGGTTGGTCCGAAATGCTTGTGATCGCCGTGGTTGCGATCGTCGTCATCGGGCCCAAGGATCTTCCCCGAACCTTGCGCATCGTCGGCCGCTGGATCGGCAAGGCGCGCGCCATGGCGCGCGAGTTCCAGAACAGCCTCGACGACATCGTCCGCGAGACCGAGCTCGACGAGATCAAGAAACAGATCACCGAGGTCTCCGACTTCGACATCCGAGGCGAGATCGAGCAGAGCTTCGAGGATCCGGCGTCGGCATCGGCCGAGAGCGGGACCAGCGCCGCGACCGAGGAGGCGGGCAGCGGCGCCTCGCAAGCGGAGCCCGAGCCCCGCGACCAGGCCCCGGCCGTTGACGGGGCGACGGCGGCAAACGCCCAAGACACCGCGGACGATGCGCCCAAGAGCGAGAGCCACGGTTAGACCGTGAGCGCCGACGACAGCGAAGGCGAAGAGGAGATCGAGGCGGCCAAGGCGCCATTGCTCGAGCACCTGCTCGAGCTGCGCACGCGTCTGATCTACTCGATGCTGGCGTTGCTGATCGCCTTCATCGGCTGTTACCTGGTCTCGGAGCAGATCTACGGCTTCCTGGTGCGCCCGCTCGCCAACCTGGTCGAGGGCCAGGAGGGCCGGCGCATGATCTACACCGGCCTCCACGAGGCCTTCTTCACCTACCTCAAGGTGTCGTTGTTCGCGGCCTTCTGCATTTCCTTCCCGCTGCTCGCGGCCCAGCTCTGGGCCTTCGTCGCGCCGGGACTTTATAAGCGCGAGAAACGGGCCATGCTGCCCTTCATGGTGGCCTCGCCGATCCTTTTCACGATGGGCGCGTCGCTGGTCTACTACCTGGTCTTTCCGCTGGCCTGGAGCTTCTTCCTCAGCTTCGAGAGCCCGGGAGGGCCGGGCGCGCTGCCGATCCAGCTCGAGGCCAAGGTCAACGAGTACCTGTCGCTGGTGATGAAGCTGATCTTCGCCTTCGGCCTCAGCTTCCAACTGCCGGTGCTGCTGACGCTGCTGGCGCGGGTCGGCATCGTCACCTCGGAGGGGCTGGCCAAGAACCGCAAGTACGCCATCGTCATCGCCTTCGCCTTCGCCGCCGTCCTCACGCCCCCCGACATCATCAGCCAGGTCGGCCTCGGGGTGCCGATCCTGGTGCTCTACGAGATCTCGATCCTTTCCGCCAAGATGGTGGAACGCAAGCGCGCCGCCGCCGAGGCCGCCGCCAACCCGGGCGGCGATTAGGCGCGCCCCGCGCCCGGCTGGACGGCGGCGGCGGCGCGGCGTATACAGATCGCGCCCGGGCGCAAGCGTCGCGGCGCCCCTTTTTACGTTCCAGTCAAGCGACCCCCGATGTTCGACGTCAAATGGATCCGCGAGAACCCGCAGGCCTTCGACGCGGGCCTCGCCAAGCGCTGCCTCGAGGCCGCGTCGGCGGAGGTCATCGCGCTCGATCTGCGCCGCCGCGCCTGCCAGACCGAGGTCCAGAACGCCCGCGCCCGGCGCAACGAGCTGAGCAAGGAGATCGGCGCGCTCAAGGGCCGCGGCGAGGACGCCGGCGCCGCCATGGCCGAGGTCGGCGAGCTCAAGGCGCGCCTGCAGGCAAGCGAGGACGAGGCGCGGCGCCTCGGGGCCGAGCTCGAAGACCTGCTCGCGGGCCTCCCCAACCTGCCCGCGGAAGGGGTGCCGGTGGGCCCCGACGAGCGCGCCAACGTCGAGCTCCGCCGCCACGGCGAGCCGCCCGCCTTCGACTTCGAGCCGCGCGAGCACTTCGAGATCGGCGAGGCCCTGGGGCTGATGGACTTCGAGGCCGCGGCCCGGATGTCGGGGGCCCGCTTCGTCGTGCTCTCGGGCCTCTTGGCCCGGCTCGAGCGGGCGCTGGCCGCCTTCATGCTCGAGATGCATACCACCGAGTTCGGCTACACCGAGGTCTCGCCGCCACTCCTGGTGCGCGACCAGGCCGCCTTCGGCACCGGCAACCTGCCCAAGTTCGCCGCCGACCTCTTTCATACCACCGATGGCTATTGGCTCATCCCCACCGCCGAGATGGCGCTCACCAACCTGGTCCGCGAGCGCATCCTGGACCAGGACGAGCTGCCCCTGCGGGTCACCGCCTACACCCCCTGCTTCCGCTCCGAGGCCGGCGCCGCCGGCAAGGACACCCGCGGCATGATCCGCCAGCACCAGTTCGCCAAGGTCGAGCTGGTGAGCATCGTCGAGCCCGAGCGCTCGGACGACGAGCTCGAGCGCATGACGGCGGCGGCCGAGGAGGTCTTGAAGCGGCTCGGGCTCCACTTCCGCACCGTGACCTTGAGCTCGGGCGACATGGGCTTCGCCGCGCGCAAGACCTACGACATCGAGGTCTGGCTGCCGGGCCAGGGCCGCTTCCGCGAGATCTCGAGCTGCTCCAACTGCAGCGACTTCCAGGCCCGTCGCATGGCCGCCCGCTATCGCCCCGCGGAGGGCAAGGGGACCCGCTTCGTCCACACCCTCAACGGCTCGGCCCTGGCCGTGGGACGGACCCTGATCGCGGTGCTCGAGAACTACCAGCGCGCCGACGGCACGGTGACGGTGCCCGACGCGGTGCGGCCTTATCTCGGCGGCCTCGAGGCGATCTCGGGCAATGGCTCGGGCAATGGCTCGGGCAATGGCTCGGGCAATGGCTCGGGCGATGGCTAGGGCGCCCGACGCCGAGCTCGGCGAGCTCAGGATCCTCGTCACCAACGACGACGGCATCCACTCGCCCGGCCTCAAGGTCCTGGAGAAGATCGCGCGCCAGCTCAGCGGCGAGGTCTGGGTGGTGGCGCCCGAGAGCGAGCAGAGCGGCGCCTCGCACTCGCTCACCCTCACCGAGCCCCTGCGCATCCGCGAGATCTCGGAGCGCCGCTTCTCGGTGCGCGGCACCCCCACCGACTGCGTGATGATGGCGATGCATCACATCATCGAGGACCCGCGACCTTCGCTGGTGCTCTCGGGCGTCAACCGCGGTGGCAACCTGGGCGAGGACGTGACCTACTCGGGCACCATCGCCGCCGCCATGGAGGGCGCGATCCTGGGCGTGCCCTCGATCGCCTTGAGCCAGGTCATGAGTCCGGGACAGCCGGTCAAATGGGCCACCGCCGAGCATCACGCGCCGCCGCTGATCCGGCGGCTGCTGGCGACGGGCTGGCCCCAAGGGGTGCTAATCAACGTCAACTTTCCCGGCGTGCCCCACGGCTCGGTGACCGGCGTGCGGGTCGCCGTGCAGGGGCGCCGCGACATCTCGGGCCTGTTTATCGACGCCCGGGTCGACGCCCGCGGCGTGCCCTACTTCTGGCTCGGCTTCCGCCGCGAGGTCGGCGAGCCCGACCCGGAGAGCGACCTCGGCGTGGTCGCCGCGGGGGGCATCGCGGTGACCCCGCTGCAGCTCGACCTGACCCATCTGGAGGCCCACCGCGCCTTGCGGGAATCGCTCGAGTGAACGGAGACGAGCGCAAGATCCGCCTGATCATGGAGCTCAGGCAAACCGGCATCGGCGACGCCCGCGTGCTGTCGGCGCTCGAGAAGGTGCCGCGCGAGATCTTCGTGCTGCCCCAGTTTCTCGACCAGGCCTACGACAACAACGCCCTCCCCATCGCCCAGGGCCAGACCATCAGCCAGCCCTTCGTGGTGGCCTTCATGTCCGAGGTGCTCGAGATCGGCGAGCGCATGCGGGTGCTCGAGATCGGCACCGGCTCGGGCTATCAGGCGGCGGTGCTGGCGCATCTCTGCCGCCGCGTCTACACCGTCGAGCGCTTCCGCTCGCTACTGCGCGAGGCCGAGGCGCGCTTCGAGGAGCTCGGCCTCCACAACATCACCACGCGCTACGGCGACGGCACCGAAGGCTGGCCCGAGCAGGCGCCCTTCGACCGCATCCTGGTCACCGCGGCGGCGGAGAAGGCGCCGCCGGCGCTCATCGAGCAGCTCGCGCCGGACGGGGTGATGGTGATCCCGATCGGCGACGATCGCGGCCAGGACGTGGTGCGCATCCGCCGCGGCGAGGGCGGCCACGAGCCCGAGAACCTCCTGCCGGTCCGCTTCGTGCCCCTGCTCACGGGCGTCGCCCGCAGCGCCAAGCGCTGGTGAGAGGGGCGGCGAATTTCCGACCCCGGGGCAGAGCGAGGCGAGGAGGAGACAGGCAAGAAGTTCTGGATACCGGCGGTCGATGGCAATATAGAGCAGCATCGGGACTGTACCTTGCTCTCCGAGTATCGCGTTATTTCGAGAGATGCCTCCGTGATTGCCCGAGCCGGCGGTTCCCTTTTGCAGATGCCGGAGGTCTCCAGGCCTTTCGTTCGCTCTGATCCCGGTAGCGGGCGAAGCCTGGCGCCCCCCTGGCGCGCGGTACTCTGTCTCACCCTTGCGGTGCTGGCGCTCGGCCTCGTTGTTTCGTGCTCGCGGCCGCCGGCGCCGCTGCGCCTCGAGGGCAGCCTGCAATCCGCCTATCCACCGAAGCCGCCGCCCAAGCCGCGGCTCGCGGCGGCCCCGGCGTTCGCCCCGACGGGCGCGGTGACGGTGGTGCCCGGCGATACGGTCTATGGCATCGCCCGGCGCTTCGGCATCCCGATCCGCACCATCATCGAGGCCAACGACCTGAGCCCGCCTTATACCCTTCGGGTGGGTCAGCGGCTGGCCCTCGCCGAGCCCCGCTACCACGTGGTCAAGCAGGGCGAGACCCTTTACGCCATCTCGCGGCTTTACGGGGTCGACCTCGCCAGCCTCGCACGCCTCAACCGCGTCGGCCCGCCCTACGCCTTGCCGCTGGGACAACGGCTGTTGCTGCCGGGCGCGGTCGTCGGCGCGCGGCGCATGGCGCGGGCCGGAAGCGTCCAGCCCACGGCCGCACCGGCGCCGGCCGCGGTGCCGGGCCCGTCCGTGAGCGCCAGCAGCAAGGTGCCGCTGCCGCCGCCCCGCGCCGGCAAAAGCTTCGCCTGGCCGGTGAGCGGCAAGCTGATCTCGACCTTCGGCGCCAAGGGCGGCGGCCTTCACAATGACGGCCTCAATATCGCCGCCCCCCGGGGGACCCCGGTGCGCGCCGCCGAGAACGGGGTCGTCGCCTACGCCGGCAACGAGCTCAAGGGCTTCGGGAATTTGCTCCTGGTGCGCCACCAGGGGGGCTGGACCACGGCCTACGCCCACAACGACGTGCTCCAGGTGCGCCGCGGCGACACCGTGAAGCGGGGCCAGGTGATCGCGCGGCTGGGCAGCACCGGCCACGTCTCGGTGCCCCAGCTCCACTTCGAGATCCGCAAGGGGGCGAAGGCCGTCGATCCCCTGCGCTACCTCGGCCGGCGCAGCAGTCACAAGAGTGCGCCGATCACTCGGCCGGAGGGTATCAGTCGAGCTGCCGCCCCAGCCGCCCCGCCAGCTCTTGGATGAATTGCCAGGCCACGCGGCCCGAGCGCGCGCCGCGCGTCACCGACCATTCGATGGCCTCCGCCTTGAGCTCCTCGGCTGCGACCTCTAGTCGAAAGTGGGCGACATAGCCCGCGATCATCTCCAGGTACTCGTCCTGGCTGCAGCCGTGGAAGCCCAGCCACAGGCCGAAGCGGTCGGAGAGCGAGACCTTCTCCTCCACCGCCTCGGCCGGGTTGATGGCGGTCGAGCGCTCGTTCTCCATCATGTCCCGGGGCATCAGGTGGCGCCGGTTGGAGGTGGCGTAGAACACGACCCCGGGCGGGCGGCCCTCGAGGCCGCCCTCGAGCACCGCCTTCAAGGACTTGTAGCTGGTGTCCCGGCCGTCGAACGAAAGGTCGTCGCAGAACAGGAGCCAGCGCCGTTCGCCGCCGCGCAGCCGCTTCAAGAGCGCGGGCAGCGAGGGGGTGTCCTCGCGGTGGATCTCGATGAGCGCCAGCGCGCCGCCCGTCTCGGCGTTCACCGCCGCGTGGATCGCCTTCACCAGCGAGCTCTTGCCCATGCCGCGGGCGCCCCACAACAGCGCGTTGTTGGCGGGCAGCCCGCGGGCGAAGCGCCGCGTGTTCTCGAGCAGGATGTCGCGCACCCGGTCGATGCCTTTCAAGAGCGAGAGCGCGATGCGGTTGACGTCCTGCACCGGCTCCAGCGTCTCGGCGTCGGGACGCCATATGAAGGCCTCGGCCGAGTCGAGTTCGGGCTCGGGCGGCGGCGACGGCGACAGCCGCTCCAGGGCGTCGGCGACGCGCTCGAGCAGGGCTTCCAGATCCTTGTCGGCCATCCGCGGCCGGGCTCCAACGATTGACGGGGACTGCGATCAAAAAAGGCGGCCGGACCGTAGCATACCCCCGCCGCCGGTCAAAATTCGCAGGCCCGCGCGAAGCCCCGCCCGACGCCCCGATTGCCAGTTGCAAAGGGGGGGCGGAGCGCTATAGTCCGCAGGCTTTCGCCCTGCGTTCTTGGAGACCCAGATGCTGATTTCACCGGCCTACGCCCAGGCCGCGGGTGGCGCCGGCGGCTTCGACCTGATGGCGATCCTGCCGCTGGTTCTGATCTTCGTGGTGTTCTACTTCCTGCTGATCCGCCCGCAGCAGAAGCGTGCCAAGGATCACAAGGCGATGATCGCCGCCGTGCGGCGGGGTGACACGGTGGTCACCGGGGGCGGCGTCATCGGCCGCGTCACCAAGGTGTTTGACGACAACGAGGTGCAGGTCGAGATCGCCGAGGGGGTCAGGGTGCGGGTCGCCCGCTCGACCCTATCGGAGGTCCGTACGCGGGGTGAGCCGGCGAAGCCGGCCAAGGAGAAGTAGCCGGCTCGGCCCCCGGGCATCGGACCGGGGCAGCGGCGCGGTACATTTAAGCCAGCTCGACGGCGATCATGCTCGATTTCCCCAAGTGGAAGATCATTTTGGTGATGGCGGTGTGCCTCACGGGCCTCGCCTTCGCGCTCCCCAACCTGCTCTCGCGCGTCACCGCCCAGAGCCTGCCCAAGTGGCTGCCCAACCAGCAGATCAACCTGGGTCTCGACCTTCAGGGCGGCTCGCACCTGCTTTTGGAGGTGGAGACCGCCGCGGTGGTGCGCGAGCGCTTGCTCGACATGGTCCAGGCGACGCGCGGCGCGCTCCGGACCGAGCGCATCGGCTACACCGGCCTCGGCGTCCAGGGCCAGAGCGTCGGCTTGAGGATCCGCGAGCCCGGAGATCAGGCCCGGGCGCTCGAGATCCTGCGTGAGCTGGCGACGCCGATCCAGCCCAGCCTGTTCGGCGGCGGCGGTGGCGGCCGCGACATCGAGGTCGAGGGCTCGGACGACGGCTCGATCACCATCCGCCTCACCGAGCAGGCCATCGCCGATCGCAAGCAGTCGGCGGTGTCGCAGTCGATCGAGATCGTGCGCCGCCGCGTCGACGAGACCGGCACCCGCGAGCCCACCATCCAGCGCCAGGGCGAGGAGCGCATCCTGGTCCAGCTTCCCGGCGTCGACGACCCCGACCGCATCAAGCGGCTGTTGGGCAAGACGGCCAAGATGGTGTTTCGCCTGGTCGACGTGAACACCCCGGTGACCGAGGCCCAGCGCGGCCGGGTGCCGCCGGGCTCCGAGCTTCTCGATTCCGACACGGATGTCGACTCCAGCGGCGCGCCCATTCAATACGTGGTGCGCAAGCGGGTCATGGTCAGCGGCGAGAACCTGATCGACGCCCAGCCCACCTATCAGCAGGGCGAGCCGGTGGTGAGCTTCCGCTTCGACTCGGTGGGCGGGCGCCGCTTCGGCCAGGTCACGTCCGAGAACGTGGGCCGGCCCTTCGCCATTGTCCTCGACGGCAAGGTGATCAGCGCGCCGGTGATCCGCGAGGCGATCCTGGGCGGCACCGGCATCATCTCGGGCGGCTTCACGGTCCAGGAGGCGAGCGACCTGTCGCTACTGCTGCGCGCCGGAGCCCTGCCGGCGCCCTTGAAGATCCTCGAGGAGAGGAGCGTGGGACCGAGCCTGGGCGCCGACTCGATCCGCGCCGGCAAGATCGCCGCCAGCCTCGGCTTGGCCCTGGTCATCGTCTTCATGGTCCTCGCCTACGGCCTCTTCGGGCTCGCCGCCAACGTCGCGCTCTTGACCAACCTGGTCTTGATCGCGGGCGCACTCTCGCTCCTGCAGGCCACCCTGACGTTGCCCGGCATCGCCGGCATCGTCCTCACCATCGGCATGGCGGTGGACGCCAACGTGCTCGTCTTCGAGCGCATCCGCGAGGAGATCAACACCGGCAAGACACCCTTCGCGGCGGTAGACGCGGGCTATCGGCGCGCGCTCACCACCATCATCGATTCGAACGTGACCACCTTCATCGCCGCCTTCCTGCTGTTCATTCTGGGCTCGGGTCCGGTCCGGGGCTTCGGCGTGACGCTCTCGATCGGCATCGCCACCTCGATGTTCACGGCGGTGATGCTGACCCGCATGTTGGTGGTGCTGTGGCTGCGCCGAACCCGGCCGGCGGCGCTGCCGATCTAGGGAGGCCAGGGTGATCAACCTCAAGCTGGTGCCGGCCAAGACCTCGATCCGCTTCGTCGGCTTCAGGCGCATCGCCTTCGTGGTCTCGGGGCTCCTGGCGCTGGCCTCGGCGGTGCTGTTCTTCGCCCCCGGCCTCAACTACGGCATCGACTTCCAGGGCGGCATCCTCATCGAGGTCAAGACCCCGGGGCCCGCCGACCTCGGCCAAATGCGCTCGGTGCTGGGCGACTTGGGGCTGGGCGAGGTGGCGCTGCAGGAGTTCGGCGCCGCCAACGACGTGCTGATCCGGGTCGAGCGCCAGCCCGGCGACGCCAGCACCCAGCAGAAGGCGGTGGCGCTGGTGAAGGAGGCGCTGGCGCAAGGCGTCGGCGGCAACTTCGAGTACCGCCGGGTCGAGTTCGTGGGCCCCAAGGTGAGCGCCGAGCTCATCGAGACCGGGATGATCGCCGTGATCACGGCGGTGGTGCTGATGCTGATCTACATCTGGTTCCGCTTCGAATGGCAGTTCAGCGTCGGCGCGGTGCTGGCGCTGGTCCACGACGTGATGCTGACGCTGGGCATGTTCGCGCTCAGCGGGATCGAGTTCAACCTCGCCAGCATCGCCGCCATCCTCACCATCGTCGGCTACTCGATCAACGACACCGTGGTGGTCTACGACCGCGTGCGCGAGAACCTGCGCCGCTACAAGACCTTGGAGCTCGAGCCGCTCCTCGACCGGAGCATCAACGACACCCTGTCGCGAACCACCATGACCTCGGTGACCACGCTGCTGGCGCTCTTTGCCCTGTTCTTTTTCGGCGGCGAGGTGATCCGGGGCTTCACCGCGGCGATGATCTGGGGCGTGGTGGTCGGCACCTACTCGTCGATCTTCGTCGCCGCGCCGGTGCTGCTCTACCTCGGCGTGCGCCGCGAGCGGCCGGGGGCGGATGCCCGAACCGCCCCGGCCGAGTGAGCGGGCGCGAACCGGGCGAGAGCGAGCGGGCCATGGAGCTGGCGCCGCTGCGGGGCCGGGGAGAGCGCCAGCTCATCGGCGCTTACGGCGGCGGTGGCTTCCGCGTCTCGGGCGCCCGCTACACCGGCTCGGTGCTGGTCTTCCCCGAGCGCACCGTGGCCTGGCCGGTGCGCGGGATGGCCGAGCTCGACGAGCGCAGCCTGGACCCGCTGCGGGCCGCCGCCGAGGCCCTCGACCTCGTGCTGGTGGGCTGCGGGCGGCGCGCTGAGCCCTTGCCCGAGAGCCTGGGGCGCCGGCTCGGCGAGGCGGGCCTCGGCGTCGAGTGCATGGACACCGGCGCCGCCTGCCGCACCTTCAACCTGTTGATGGCCGAGGAGCGCCGCGTGGCGGCGGCGCTGATCGCCGTCGACTGAGCCCAATTCCCTAATAGAGGTTCTGCGCCGCCACCATGGCGTAGAGCATGGGGATCGAGAGCAAGGTGTTGGTGCGCGAGAACAGCATCGCCTTGCGCGCCGAGGCCGCCTTCTCGTCGGCGCTCGCCTCGACCATGCCCAGCGCCCGCTTCTGGTTGGGCCAGATCACGAACCAGACGTTGAACCACATGATGGCGCCGAGCCACATGCCGATGCCGATCGCGGTGTGCTTGGCAACCCCGTCGGTGAGCCCGAGCAAGATCGCGTCCGTCAGGTAACCGTTGAGGAATGCCAAAATCAGACCCGTGACGATGGTCGCCATCGCCCCCCAGCGGAACCAGAACAGCGCCGCCGGCGCGATCACCTTGCCGATCGCCGGTTTCTGCTCGTCGGGAATGTTGGGCATGTTGGGGATCTGAACGAAGTTGAAGTACCACAACAGCCCGATCCACATCACCCCGCTCAAGACGTGAAGCCAGCGGAACAGGAAGCGCCACCAATCGCCGCCGCCGAGATCGAGGCCTTCGCCGTACCAGATGAGGAGGATGATGATCATGACGACCAGGACAACGAACCCGGCGATGATCGTCGACTTCAGGTCTTGCAGTATCTTAGCCATGGTCTGACGGCTCCCCTTGCCGGATCTCGCACCACTTGTTGTGAGTCTGAGTTAAGTTTAACACAAAATGTTGTAGTTGCAACTGAGTTGCAGCGACGCTGCGGCGGCCCCGGGCAACGCCCTCACGAGAGAGATACTAGGGCCATGAGCGCGAAATTCCAAAGCGCGTTGTCCCCGTACCGCGTGGCGTCGCCGGAGCGACGTTCTAAATAAGCTCTCATGACCGGCGAGGCTCCCGATGTGTACTGCCGCCACGAGGTGCGGCGCCTCGATCACGACCGCTACCTGGCGGCGCTGTTCGCGCCCGCCGAGACGCGCCCGGCGCTTTTGGCGCTCTACGCCTTCAACCTCGAGCTGGCGCGGGTGCCCGAGCTCGTCACCGAGCCGCTCCTGGGCGAGGTCCGGCTGACCTGGTGGCGCGAGGCCCTGGCCGAGGCCCGCGCCGGCACGCCGCGCCGCCATCCGGTGGCCCTGGCACTGGCCGCGGCACTGGCGCGACGCAGCCTGAGCCCGGGGCACCTCGAGCGGCTGATCGAGACCCGCCGCCTGGATCTCGACGGCGAGCCGCCGGCCACCCTCGCCGACCTCCTCGACTATGCCGAGGGCACCGCGGCGACCCTGGTGTGGCTCGCCCTCGAGGCGCTCGGAACGGCATCGGCGCCGGCCCTGGCCGCGGGCCGCCACGTCGGCGTCGCCTGGGCCCTTGCCGGGCTCATGCGGGCGCTGCCGTTTCACGCCCGCCGGCGCCGCCTTTACCTCCCCACGGCGCTGCTCGACGAGGTCGGCGTGGCGCCCAAGGCGGTGCTCGCCGGAGCTTTCACCCCGGCGCTCGGGGTCGCCGTGGGCGCGGTGCTCGACATGGCGGAAGGGCATCTCGATGAGGCTCGGGCGTATGCGCCCGAGGTCCCGCGCCGGGCGTTGCCGGCGCTGCTCCCGGCGGCGCTCGCCGACCTCTATATCGCCCGCCTGCGATCGGCCGGCGCCAACCCCTTCGCGCCGAGCCTGGAGCTCTCGGGCCCGCGCCGCCTGCTCCGCCTCGCCCGTTTCCGCGCCGGCGGGCGGTTCTGAGGGAACCCACCGCACGGCCAACGGCGGTGCCCGTCACACCGACAGGCAACTTACCTGGAAAGATGTTCGCGGGAAGCGTAGCCTAACGCAGCAAGATACCTAATCAGTTAGTCGGCGGCCGCACCGCTCGCAAAGCTCACAGGGGGGGCGCCAACCTCCTCGGCTCGGTAGCATGGCGCGAGCGTAGGGGGCGCGAGCGTAGGGGGAATGACAGAGCGCGCGCCCAATTCACCGACGGGCCTCGAAATTCATCACGAAGCGATAGCGGCTCGACGGAGAAATCGATGGCCATACTCGTAGTGACCAACCGAAACGTCAACCAGGGACGCACCGATGACACCTTGTTCGGCGACGGCTTCAACGCCAAGGGCCCCGCCGAGCTCCGCTTCGCCAAGGTCGAGCACGACGGCAACGGAGAGAACTGGAGACTGGAGCTGGTTCCGGAGATCGACATCGCACCCGCCAACATGCCGAGCCGAAATCTTTTTCAGGAGTTTCGCGACTCATCGATCGCCAATGAAAGGGACTGCGTGATGTTCATTCACGGCTTCAACCAGACCCTTGGCAGGAATCTTCGCAAGTGCTGGGAACTCGAGCATAGCTATGGCGTCGACGTGGTCGCGTTCTCGTGGCCATCCAATCCCGGTGGCTTCAAGATCAGGGAATATCGAAGCGCGCAGGCCGCGGCGCGGATTTCGGTAATGGCGCTCGATCGGGCGCTCGATCTGGCGCTCGAGAAGCTGGGGCTAAACCTCCACGACCAACCGATCGACGAATTCCGCGTCTCCTTCAACCTCCTCGTTCACAGCCTGGGAAACCACCTCTTCGAGCATTTCGTGCGCGATCCGGTGTTCACCGGGCAGACGCGCATATTCGACAACCTGGTCCTGCACCAGGCCGACGTGAACCACCGCGACCACTACGGCTGGGTGAATGATCTGCAGTACTCGAGGCGCGTCCTGGTGACCATCAACGAGAACGACAAGACCCTGGCCTGGTCCGACACCATCAACCCCGACCGTCTCGGCAACACGGCGCGGGATCTTACCGCCTCGCGGCCGGTCTACGTGGATTTCACCGACGCAGACGACGTGGGTGGGCACCACAGACTGTTCTGGAAGGCGCGCCGCAACCCGAACGTCAAGGGCTTTTTTGACCGCGCCCTGCATGGCGAACGGGCGGAAATCGGAGCCGGACTGTCCTTCAACGCGGCGAAGAACGCTTACGAAGTCGAATAGCGGCGGGCGAAGTCGAATAGCGGCGGGACTGAGGTGGAGCTCATGAGCGATCGGGGGCTGACCGAGATGCGGGTGGGTGAGCCCCACACCTTCCCCGTGATCGCCGAACGTCCGTGGAATGCCTCCGGGCTGCGATTGGTCGAGGGCGGGCGCTATCGCTTCCAGGTCTCCGAGGTCGAGAACTGGCAGGACGGGCGACTCCCCGCGACGCCCGGCGAGGGCATTCCGGCTGTCCCGTTGCTGCTGAGGATCTTCGGCTGGCTGCGCCGCTTCAGGGGGGCCAACTGGTTCACGCTCGTCGGCAACATCGGGCAACGCTCGAATCGGAGTTTTCTCATTGGCTCGGGCGGCGAACAGCGGGCTCTCGCCAGCGGTGAGCTGTTCGCCTTCGCCAATGATGCCTGGGGCTTCTACGCCAACAACAAGGGTGCGCTGAAGATCACCGTGACCCGAATCGACGACCCCGACTAACTCCGCTCCGCTGTCCTCGACCCCCGCGCGCCCCACGCGCGCGGGGCGCTTCACTCCGCCGCGAGGCCTGACCCGAGCCAGCTCGCCAGGTCGATAATCGCCCGGCGGGCGAGCGCGGACCGGCGCTCGCGCCGCGGCAGCTTGCGCCCGAGCGGCGGAAACAGTCCGAAGTTGACGTTCATGGGCTGGAAGTCGCGGGCCTCGGCGCCGCCGGTGATGTGGGCGAGGAGCGCCCCCAGCGCCGTCGTGGGCGGCGGCGCCAGCGGCCTCCGGCCGGCGCGCTCGGCGGCGGCGAAGCGGCCCGCGACGAGGCCGATGGCGGCGCTCTCGACGTAGCCCTCGACGCCGGTGATCTGGCCCGCGAAACGCAGCCGGGGCTCGGCCTCGAGCCTCAGCGTCGGGTCCAAGAGCTTGGGCGCGTTGAGGAAGGTGTTGCGGTGGATGCCGCCCAAGCGCGCGAACTCGGCGCCCTCGAGCCCGGGGATGGTGCGGAACACCCGGGTCTGCTCGCCGTGCCTGAGCTTGGTCTGGAAGCCGACCATGTTGTAGAGCGTGCCCAGCGCGTTGTCCTGCCTGAGCTGGACCACGGCGTGGAGGGCGCCGCCGTCCGGGCGGCGGAGCCCCACCGGCTTCATCGGCCCGTGGGCCAGGGTCTCGGGCCCGCGCGCCGCCATCACCTCGATCGGCAGGCAGCCCTCGAAGTAGGGGGTGTCGGTCTCCCAGTCGCGGAACGGCATGGCCTCGGCAGCCAGCAGGTCGGCGATGAATCGGTGGTACTGGGCCTCGTCCAGCGGGCAGTTGATGTAGTCGCCGCCCTCGGTCTCCCCCTTGTCGTAGCGCGACTGGAACCAGGCGCTGCCGAAGTCGATCGAGTCCTTGTCCACGATCGGGGCGAGGGCGTCGAAGAAGGCCAGCGAGTCCTCGCCCGTCAGCTCGACGATGGCGGCGCTCATGGCCGGCGAGGTGAGGGGGCCGGTGGCCACGATCACCGAGTCCCAGTCGGCGGGCGGCAGACCCGCCACCTCCTCGCGGGCGATGGTCACCAGGGGCTCGGCCTCGAGCCCGGCCTCGACCGCCGTCGCGAAGCCCTCGCGATCGACGGCGAGGGCGCTGCCCGCCGGCACCCGGTGGGCGTCGGCCGCCGCCATCACCAGCGAGCCGGCGCGGCGCATCTCCTCGTGGAGGAGCCCGACGGCGTTGTGCTCGGCGTCGTCGGAGCGGAACGAGTTCGAGCACACCAGCTCGGCGAGGCGGCCCGAGACGTGGGCCGGGGTGGGGCGCTCGGGGCGCATCTCGTGGAGCACCGCCGGCACGCCCAAGCGGGCCAGCTGCCAGGCCGCCTCGGAGCCGGCGAGGCCGCCGCCGACGACGTGGACGGGGCGGGACCGGCCCGATTCTTTTGTGTTGGCGCTCATGATCAAGGCCTGCAATCGATGTAAGAGAGATAGCCGGCAGGGCTGGCGCTTGCAACCGCCGCCGCCACAGGGCCGCGGCGGGCGCGATTGACCGGAAATTGGCGCCGTGCCATGCTCGGGGCCGGAGTCCGAGCATGCCCGCGCCGCGCTTTGGGCCACGTGGCGGGGTACCGGTGGAGGAGGTCTTGATGCGTCTCACCCTTCGCTCTCTCGCGCTCGCGCTGGCGCTGGTACCGCTTCCCCTTGCCGGGGCCAGCGCCGCGCCTCAGGTCCTGGCCCTGGTGGCGAGCGCCGAGCCGGTGCCGATGGTGTGCCGAAACGGCGCCTGCAGCGCCGAGATGAGCGCCTTCTGCCTGCAGCCGGAATGGCGGGCGCCGGTCGAGGGCACGGTCTATCACCCGAGGGGCGGCGAGGGCATCCGCGTCATCGCCACCACCCGCGACGGCGAGACCCTGACCTTCAGCGCGGCCGAGCTCGGGCTCGCGGTCGAGAGCGCGCGCACCCACACCGCGGTGCGCCTCAGCGTGGCGGTCGAGGAGATGCAAGCGCGCAACCTCAGAAACGCGGCGATCGAGGTCGGGCGGGGGGTGTCGCTGGTGCCCGCGGCGGTGCCCGGCGATCCCCGGCCGCACAGCGAGCAGGACATCGCCATCGCCATCGGGCCGTTGCGCGCGCTCGGCACTCTCCTGGTCGACGAGGGCGGCGCCCCGGTCGCCGCGGCGCGCATCGCCAACCGCCTGATCAGCGCCCTGCCGGCGCGCGGGCGCACCGACGACGAGGCGCGGGCGACGCTGTGGCGGCGCGTGATGGGCGACGAGGCGGCCGCGCCAGCGACCCCGGACGGCGAGGGCGCGATGAGCCTCGCCCGCGGCGCCTATCAGGACTGCCACGCCCGCACCATGGGTGGCATGATGTCGCTCCGGGAATGCCTCAGCGCCGCCCACGACCGCTTCATCGGCGGCCTCAACGACAGCTACTGGGACGCCGCCAAGACCGGGTCCTGAGGGCCGGCGCGCAAGCTCGGTAGAGTTCGCAGAGGCGCCAGGCGCTTAACCCGGTAGCTCACGCCCGCGCCGAGGCCCCGCCGGTGACCCGCTTGGCGCGGCCGCGCTTTGCCGCCCGCTTGCGCGTCGCCGGCTTGGCACCCGTACCCAAGGCCTTCTTCTTGGCCCGTGCCTTGGCGGGCCGGGCGGCCCCGGTCGTGGCCTTCGCCCCCTTGGCGCCGCGGGCCCGGGCGCGCTTCAAGTAGGTCCTTAAGTAGACCCCGGTGTGGCTGCCCTCGACCTTGGCCACCGCCTCGGGCGTGCCCTCGGCGACCACCCGGCCGCCGGCGTCGCCGCCGCCGGGGCCCAGGTCGATGATCCAGTCGGCGGTCTTGATGATCTCCAGGTTGTGCTCGATCACCACCACCGTGTTGCCGGCGTCGACCAGGGCGTGGAGCACGTCGAGGAGCTTGCGCACGTCCTCGAAGTGGAGCCCGGTGGTGGGCTCGTCGAGGACGTAAAGGGTGCGCCCGGTGGCCCGGCGCGAGAGCTCCTTGGCGAGCTTGACGCGCTGCGCCTCGCCGCCCGAGAGGGTGGTGGCCTGCTGGCCGACGTGGATGTAGCCCAGCCCCACCCGCTTCAGCATCTCGAGCTTGTCGCGGATCGCCGGCACCGCGGCGAAGAACTCGGCGCCCTCGTCCACCGTCATCTCGAGCACGTCGGCGATCGACTTGCCCTTGAAGGCGATCTCCAGGGTCTCGCGGTTGTAGCGCCGCCCCGCGCAGACATCGCACTGGACGTAGACGTCGGGCAGGAAGTGCATCTCGATCTTGATCAGGCCGTCGCCCCGGCAGGCCTCGCAGCGCCCGCCCTTGACGTTGAACGAGAAGCGCCCCGGCTTGTAGCCCCGCACCCCGGCCTCAGGGAGCCCTGAGAACCACTCGCGGATGGGGGTGAAGGCGCCGGTGTAGGTGGCCGGGTTGGAGCGCGGCGTGCGGCCGATCGGCGACTGGTCGATGTCGACCACCTTGTCGAGGAACTCGAGGCCGTCGACGTGGTCGTGCTCGCCGGGGTGCACCCGCGCCCCGTTGAGGCGCCGGGCGCAGGCCTTGTAAAGGGTGTCGATGATGAGCGTCGACTTGCCCCCGCCCGAGACCCCGGTGACGCAGGTGAAGGTGCCCAAGGGGATGCCGACGGTGATGTCCTTCAAGTTGTTGGCCCGCGCACCGGCCACCACCACGCGGCGCTCGATGAGGCCGGCGCGACGGCCGGTGGGCAGCGGGATCTGGCGCTCGCCGGTGAGGTACTGACCGGTGAGGCTCGCCGCCGCGGCCATCACGTCCTCGGGCCGGCCCTGCGCCACCACGTCGCCGCCGTGGATGCCGGCGCCCGGTCCCATGTCGATGACGTGGTCGGCGGCGCGGATGGCCTCCTCGTCGTGCTCGACCACCAGCACCGAGTTGCCGAGGTCGCGGAGCCGCATCAGGGTGCCGAGCAGGCGCGCGTTGTCGCGCTGGTGGAGCCCGATCGAGGGCTCGTCGAGGACGTAGAGCACGCCGGTGAGGCCCGAGCCGATCTGCGAGGCGAGGCGGATGCGCTGGCTCTCGCCGCCCGACAGCGTGCCGGCTTTGCGCGACAGCGTAAGGTAGTCGAGGCCGACATCGACCAGGAAGCCGAGGCGCTCGCCGATCTCCTTCAAGACCCGCTCGGCGATCGTGCGCCGCTTCGCAGAGAGCTTGCGCTCGAGGGTGCGAAACCAGCGCGCGGCGTCGGCGATCGACATCTCGGCCACCTCGCCGATATGGCGGCCGTCGATCTTCACCGCCAGCGCTTCCGCCTTGAGGCGGTGGCCGGCGCAGACCTCGCAGGCGGCGGCGCTCTGGTAGCGCTCGAGGTCCTCGCGGACCCACGACGAGTCGGCCTCGCGCCAGCGCCGCTCCATGTTGGGGAGGACACCCTCGAATTGCTTGTTGACGCTATAGGAGCGCAGCCCGTCGTCGTAGCGCATCTCGACGCGCTCCTCGCCCGAGCCGAAGAGGATGGCTTGGCGCACCGCCTCGGGGAGCTCGCGAAAGGGCGTCGTGGTGCTGAAACGATAGTGCCGGGCCAGGCTGTCGAGGGTCTGGGTGTAGTAGGGCGAGGTCGAGCGCGACCACGGCTTGATCGCCCCCTCGCGCAGGCTCA
This sequence comes from uncultured Alphaproteobacteria bacterium, assembly GCA_965371625.1. GTDB lineage: Bacteria > Pseudomonadota > Alphaproteobacteria > CBDUZE01 > CBDUZE01 > CBDUZE01. The sequence continues at coordinate 8,703 of CBDUZE010000022.1, read as the reverse complement.
GGCGCTCGTCGGGCACCACCTCGGCGGGATCGAAGTACATCCGGGTGCCGAGGCCGTCGCACGAGGGACAGGCGCCGTAGGGGCTGTTGAACGAGAACAGGCGGGGCTCGATCTCCTCGATGGTGAAGCCCGAGACCGGACAGGCGAACTTGGCCGAGAAGATGGTGCGCTCGCCCGTTACCGCGTCCTCGGCCAGCGCCAGCCCGTCGGCGAGCGCGAGCGCGGTCTCGATGCTGTCGGCGACGCGGGTGTCGAGGCCGGGGCGCAACACCAGGCGGTCCACCACCACCTCGATCTCGTGCTTGATCTTCTTGTCGAGCGCCGGCACCTCGTCGAGCTGGTGGACCTCGCCGTCGACCTTGACGCGCTGGAAGCCGCGCTTCAAGAGGTCGGCGAACTCCTTGCGGTACTCGCCCTTGCGGCCGCGCACGATGGGCGCCAGCAGATAGAGCCGCGTGCCCGCGGCCATCTCGAGCACCCGGTCGACCATCTGCGACACGGTCTGGCTCTCGATCGGGAGCCCGGTGGCGGGCGAGTAGGGGACGCCGACGCGGGCGTAGAGCAGGCGCAGGTAGTCGTAGATCTCGGTCACCGTGCCGACCGTGGAGCGCGGGTTCCTGGACGTCGTCTTCTGCTCGATCGAGATCGCCGGCGAGAGCCCCTCGATGTGGTCGACATCGGGCTTCTGCATCAGCTCGAGGAACTGCCGCGCGTAGGCCGAGAGGCTCTCGACGTAGCGCCGCTGGCCTTCGGCGTAGATGGTGTCGAAGGCCAGCGAGGACTTGCCCGAGCCGCTGAGCCCGGTGATCACCACCAGGCGGTCGCGCGGGATCTCGAGGTCGATGTTGCGCAAGTTGTGCTCGCGGGCGCCGCGGATGGAGATGTGCTTGTGCATGGGGCTCGGGCGTTGGGGCAGGCGGAGGCCGAAGGGCAAACTGGCTAAGATATGCCAGCCGGGCTTCGGAAGGCGAGCCCCGATCGCCGGTACCAGCCCAAAATTCGGCAAAATCGGCTGGCGAGGCCAAACCCTTTGCGCCTATAGTGCCGCATCCGCGCCAGCGTTGGGGAGCCGGTGATGGCAGGCAGCGTCAACAAGATAATTCTGGTCGGCAACCTGGGCCGCGACCCCGAGGTGCGCCACACTCAGGACGGCAGCCCCATCGTCCATCTCTCGCTGGCCACCTCGGAGAGCTGGCGCGACCGCGAGAGCGGCGAGCGCCGCGAGCGCACCGAGTGGCACCGGGTGGTGATCTTCAACGAGCACCTGGGCAAGGTGGCGCAGGACTACCTCAAGAAGGGCGCGAAGATCTACCTCGAGGGTCAGATCCAGACCCGCAAGTGGACCGACCAGTCGGGCCAGGAGCGCTACACCACCGAGGTCGTGCTGCAGCGCTACCGCGGCGAGCTGCAGATGCTCGACCGCCGCGGCGAGGGCGGCGGCGATTATGGCGGCGGCGGCGGCGGCGGCGACGAGCGCGACGAGGGCGGTGGGCCGCCGGAGCCCGACAAGGGCGCCCCCTCGGGCGGCGACCTCGACGACGAGATCCCGTTCTGAGGACCCCCTCACCCCGGCCCTCTCCCCCGATATGGGGGCGAGGGAGGGCGCGGCGATCGCACCCCTTAGGGCCTGAATCCTTGGACCGGCTGCGCTAGCGCTGGTATAATCGAGCTCCCTTCGACGCCACATCTCGTGGCCCACAGGTTCCCCGAAGCGAGAGGCCCTTAGCCCTTGACCACGCCGACGCCGCCCTCCGGTCTCGACATCACCCCGATCACCATCGAGGAGGAGATGCGGCGCTCCTACCTCGACTACGCCATGAGCGTGATCGTGGCGCGGGCGCTGCCCGATGTGCGCGACGGCCTCAAGCCGGTGCACCGGCGCATCCTCTTCACCATGCGCGAGAGCGGCTACGAGTGGAACCGCCGCCACCGCAAGTCGGCACGCATCGTCGGCGACGTGATGGGCAAGTATCACCCCCATGGCGACCAGGCCATCTACGACGCCATGGTGCGCATGGCCCAGGGCTTCGCGATGCGGCTTCCGTTGATCGACGGCCAGGGCAACTTCGGCTCGGTCGACGGCGATCCGCCGGCGGCGATGCGCTACACCGAGGTGCGCATGGCGCGCACCGCCCATGCGCTTTTGGAGGACATCGACAAGGACACCGTCGACTTCCAGCCCAACTACGACGACAGCGCCCGCGAGCCCACGGTGCTGCCGGCCCAGTTCCCCAACCTGCTGGTCAACGGCGCCGGCGGCATCGCCGTCGGCATGGCCACCAACGTGCCGCCCCACAACCTGGGCGAGGTGATCGACGCCTGCTGCGCTTACATCGACGATCCCGAGATCTCGGTCGAAGGGTTGATGGAGCACGTGGTGGCGCCGGACTTCCCCACCGGCGGCCTGATCCTGGGTCGGTCCGGCCTGCGCCAGGCCTTCCTCACCGGCCGCGGCTCGGTGGTGATGCGCGGCCGGGTCGAGACCGAGACCTTTGCCAAGGATCGCACCGCCCTGGTGATCAGCGAGATCCCCTATCAGGTCAACAAGTCGCGCATGATCGAGCAGATCGCCGAGGCGGTACGGGAGAAGCGCATCGAGGGCATCTCGAACCTCCGCGACGAGTCCGACCGCGACGGCATGCGCGTGGTGATCGAGCTCAAGCGCGATGCCACGCCCGAGGTGGTGCTCAACCAGATCTACCGCTTCTCGACCCTGCAGAACACCTTCGGCGTCAACATGCTGGCGCTCACCGGCGGCCGCCCCGAGCTCCTCGACTTGCGCCAGATCATCGCCGCCTTCATCGCCTTCCGCGAGGAGGTCATCACCCGGCGCACCAAGCACGAGCTCGCCAAGGCGCGCGAGCGCGCCCACACCCTGGTCGGCCTCGCAATCGCCGTAGCCAACATCGATGCGGTGATCGCCCTCATCCGCAAGGCCAGGGACCCGGCGACGGCGCGCAGCAAGCTGATGGAGCGGTCGTGGCCGGTGGGCGAGGTGGCGCCCTTGATCGAGCTCATCGACGAGCCCGGTCCGCGATCGAGCGACGGCGGCTACCGGCTCTCGGAGGCTCAGGCACGGGCTATCCTCGAGCTCAGGCTGCAGCGCCTGACGGCGCTCGAGCGCGACAAGATCGGCGACGAGCTCAAGGAGATCGGCATCCGCATCGTCGACTATCTCGAAATCCTGAGGAGCCGCGAGCGTCTGTTCGGCATCATGCGCAACGAGCTTTTGGCGATGAAGGCGCAGTTCGCCACGCCGCGCCGCACCGAGGTCGTGGAATCGCCGATCGACCAGGAAGACGAGGACCTCATCGAGCGCGAGGACATGGTGCTCACGGTCTCCCACGCCGGCTACATCAAACGGGTGCCGCTCTCGACCTACCGGGCGCAGCGCCGGGGCGGCAAGGGGCGGGCCGGCATGAGCACCCGCGAGGAGGACTTCGTCACCCAGGTCTTCGTGGTCAACACCCATACCCCGGTGCTGTTCTTCTCGAGCCGCGGCATGGTCTATCTGAAGAAGGTCTATCGCCTGCCGCTGGGCACGCCCCAGGCCCGAGGCAAGGCGCTGGTGAACCTGCTGCCGCTTGCGCAAGACGAGACCATCTCGACGCTGATGCCCATGCCCGAGGACGAGGCGCAGTGGCAGGACTTCCACGTCATGTTCGCCACTGCCCGGGGCAGCGTGCGACGCAACTCGCTCGCCGACTTCACCAACATCCGCGCCAACGGCAAGATCGCCATGAAGTTCGAGGGCGCCCACGCCACGGACCGCCTGATCGGCGTCCACACCTGCACCGCGGACGACGACGTGGTGCTCGCCACCCGCCACGGCAAGTGCATCCGCTTCCCCATCACCCAGGTGCGGGTGTTCGCGAGCCGCAACTCGGTCGGCGTGCGCGGCATCGCATTGGCCAAGGACGACCAGGTGATCTCGATGTCGATGCTGCGCCATGCCGAGATCGAGACCGCCGAGCGCGAGGCCTACCTCAAGGAGGCCGGTGCCAGGCGCCGGCTCGCCGCTAACGGTGAGGCGGACGGCGAGACGGGCGGCGAGGCGGCCGACGAGGTGGCCGCGGGCGCCGAGATCGGGGCCGAGCGCACCGCCGAGCTCGCGGCAGCGGAGCAGTTCCTCCTGGCAGCGACCGAGAACGGCTTTGGCAAGCGCAGCTCGAGTTACGAGTACCGGATCACCAACCGCGGCGGCAAGGGCATCATCAACATCGAGACCTCGGCGCGCAACGGCGAGGTGGTGGCCGCCTTCCCGGTCGAGGACGAGGACCAGATCATGCTGGTGACCGACGGCGGTCAGCTCATCCGCTCGCCGGTAGCCGACATCCGGATTGCCGGCCGCAATACCCAAGGTGTAACTTTGTTCAGCACCGCCGAGGGCGAGCGCGTGGTCTCCGTGGCCCGCCTCAGCGAGGGCGACGAGCAGGACGACGGGGCCGCCGACGACGGGTCGGAGGCGGACGCTGAAGCGGAGACGGACGCGGACGCCGCGGACGAGCCCGAGGGAGGGAACGGTTGATTCAGGAACGCGTCGGTCTCTATCCGGGAACCTTCGACCCCATCACCAACGGTCATCTCGACGTCATCAATCGCGCCGCCAAGCTCACCGACCGGCTGGTCGTCGGGGTCGCGATCAACCCCGGCAAGGGGCCCATGTTCTCGCTCGAGGAACGGCTCGCGATGGTGCGCGACGAGGTGGCGACGCTGGGCCATAGCGACAACGTCAAGATCGAGGTCAGGACCTTCGACAGCCTGCTCATGCACTACGCCATCGAGCTTGGCGCCCAGATGATCATCCGCGGCTTGAGGGCGGTCTCGGACTTCGACTACGAGTTCCAGATGGTGTGCATGAACGCGCGCCTCAACCGCGACATCGAGACTGTCTTCCTGATGGCCTCGGAGGGCCACCACTTCATCGCCGCCAGGCTGGTCAAGGAGATCGCCGTGCTGGGCGGCGACATCTCGAGCTTCGTCTCGCCGGCGGTTGCCGCGCGGCTCCTGGAGCGCCTGGGACGAGCCGACAAGACCGGCACCGGCGGGACCTGACGCCGGCTTTGAATTGGGAGTGACCATGCCTCTTCGAGAACTCTTGGCCCCACTGGCGGCGCTCCTGGTGCTGGTGCTGGCGACGGCGGCGCCAACGGTGGCGACAACGGCGGCGTCTGCGGCCGAGCTCGAGAACACCCTCTATCTCGACCTCAAGTATGGTCGGGTGGTGATCGAGCTGCGCCCCGACCTCGCCCCCAACCACGTGCGCCGCATCAAGGAGCTCACCCGTCAGGGCTTTTACGACGGGCTCAAGTTCCACCGCGTGATCCCGGGCTTCATGGCCCAGACCGGCGACCCCCGCGGCGACGGCACCGGCGGCTCGGGCAAGAAGCTCAAGGCCGAGTTCAGCCGCGAGCCCCACGTCCGGGGCACGCTATCGATGGCGCGGGCGCGCAATCCCGACAGCGCCGACAGCCAGTTCTTCATTGTCCTCGCGCCGGCCCGGCACCTCGACCGCCAGTACACCGTGTGGGGCCGGGTGGTGGACGGCATGGAGCACGTCGACAGCATCCGCAAGGGCGATACCCGCCGCAACGGAAAGGTCGACAACCCGGACGTGATCGTCCGCATGCGGGTCGCCACCGACGCCAAGGAATAACCGCCCGGGCCGGCGCGCCCGTTCCCCATGCTCCCGGCATCGTCTTTGCCGCGGCGCCCGCCGCCGGCCGCATGAGCGGGCCCGAGCGCTCCCATCGCCCGCGATCGATAGGTCACGCGCCATGAAGGTCGACGCCTTCGACTTCGAGCTGCCGCGCCGCTTCATCGCCAGCCGGCCCGCGTCGCCCCGAGATTCGGCCCGACTCCTGGTCGTCGGCGAGGGGCTCGACGAGCGCCGCGTCAGGGACCTGCCCGGACTGCTCCAGCCCGGGGACATGGTGGTGTGGAACGACACCCGGGTGACGCCGGCGCGGCTCCGCGGCCGGCGCGGCCAGGCTGAGGTCGAGGTCACCTTGCTCGAGGAGCTCGGGCCGGGCCGGTGGCGCGCCCTGGCACGGCCGGCGCGGCGGCTGCGGCCGGGCGACGAGATCCGCTTCGGCGCCGACCTCACGGCAGAGATCGTCGACAAGGGGGAGGGCGGCGAGGTGGGGCTGCGCTTCGCGATCGGCGCCGGCGCCTTGCACGAAGCGCTCGCCCGTCACGGCGAGATGCCGCTGCCGCCCTATATCCTGCGCCAACGCGCGCCCGACGCCCGCGACCGCCGCGACTACCAGACCGTCTACGCGGCGCGCGCCGGGGCCGTGGCGGCGCCCACGGCGGGGCTCCATTTCACGCGCCGCCTGATCGCCCGGCTCACCGCCCGCGGCGTCGGCCAAGCGGCGGTCACCCTGCACGTCGGCGCCGGCACCTTCCGCCCCGTGAAGGCCGCCGATACCGAGCACCACCGCATGGAGCCCGAGCGCGGCGTGGTGAGCCAGCACACGGCGACGGCGATCAACCGGGCGCGGCGCCAGGGCGGGCGGATCGTCGCCGTCGGCACCACCACCCTGCGCCTACTCGAAAGCGCCGCCGACGAAAGCGGCGCGGTCCATCCCTTCGCCGGCGAGACCGCGCTCTTCATCACCCCGGGCTATCGCTTCAGGACCGCGGAGCTGTTGCTCAGCAACTTTCACCTGCCGCGCTCGACGCTGTTCATGCTGGTCTCGGCCTTCGCCGGGCTCGAGCGCATGAAGGAGGCCTACGCCCACGCCAAGCGCGCCGGCTATCGCTTCTACTCCTATGGCGATTGCACGTTGTTGAGGCGGGCGCAGGCATGACCACGGGATTGCGATTCACGGTCGAGGGGCAGGACGGCGCGGCCCGGATGGGGCGCCTCGCCACCGCCCACGGCGAGGTCCAGACCCCCGCCTTCATGCCGGTGGGGACCGCCGGCACGGTCAAGGGGCTGAGCTGGGAGGCGGTGCGCGCGGCCGGCTCCGAGATCGTGCTCGCCAACACCTATCACCTGATGCTGCGGCCCGGCGCCGAGCGCATCGCGCGTCTCGGCGGGCTCCACGCCTTCGCCGGCTGGCCCGGGCCGATACTCACCGATTCGGGCGGCTTTCAGGTCATGTCGCTGGCCAAGCTGCGCCAAATCGACGAGCGCGGGGTCACCTTTCAGTCCCACATCGACGGCGCCAGCCACGAGCTCACGCCCGAGCGCTGCATGGAGATCCAGGAGCTCCTCGGTTCGGACGTGGTCATGGTGCTCGACGAGTGCACGCCCTTTCCGGTCGCCGAGGACGAGGCCGGACGCTCGATGCGGCTCAGCCTACGGTGGGCCGAGCGCTCCAGGGCGGCGTTCCGGGAACGCCCGGGCCACGGCCTCTTCGGCATCGTCCAGGGCGGCGTCTATGCCGATTTGAGGGAAGAATCAGTAGCCGGGCTCACGCGCATCGGTTTCGACGGTTACGCCCTGGGCGGCCTCGCGGTGGGGGAGGGGCAGGAGGCCATGCTCGCGGTGCTCGACGGCGCCGTGCCGCGCTTGGCGCCCGAGCGGCCACGCTATCTGATGGGCGTGGGGCGGCCCGAGGACATCGTCGGCGCGGTGGCGCGGGGCATCGACCTCTTCGACTGCGTGCTGCCCACCCGCTCGGGCCGCACCGGTCAGGCCTTCGGCCCGGGCGGAACGCTCAACCTGCGCAACGCGCGCCACGCCGAGGACCCGCGGCCCATCGACGAGGCCTGCCACTGCCCCGCCTGCCGCAACCATAGCCGCGCCTACCTGCACCACCTGATCAAGAGCAAGGAGATCCTCGGCGCGGTGCTGCTGACCCGGCACAATCTCACCTACTACCAAGCGCTGATGGCGGATTTGAGGGCTGCGATCGGCGGCGGCGAACTGGGTGCGTTCGGACGCGCCTTCGAGCGGCGGCGGGCCGAGGGCGACCTGCCGCCGCAGTGACTCACGGCCCCTGTGACTCACGGCCCCTGTGACGCACGGCACCACAGCCCCTGTGACCCACAGCCCCTGTGACCCTCGGACGGGAGCGGTCGCGGGCCGCCGGGCTCGGAGCCCGGGTTGGCCGTAAACGTCACTGCGGCGCCGGCGCCCGGAGGCCAAGGCAATTCAAGGCATAAAAAGGCGGCGTCGCGAGGAATCGCGACGCCGCTTAGTCAGGGAGGAAAAGCTTGCCGGTGCAACCGGCTGTCGCGGCGGCGCTCCGACGATGGCGGCGTGGCGCGCGGCCCTCGAATAAGCCCTTAACGCAAGACTCCTTAGCGTGCCCTGCGCGACATCTCGACCCGGGCGACGTAGCTTTCCGCGACGCCTGGAAATCGGCCTCTCACCCGTTCGAAGCGCGGCTCGACCTCGATGCCGGCCTTAACGGCTTCGTTGACCGCGCGCTCGAACGCACTGAGCGCCGCAACCACGAAGCTGGCGAGATCCTCATCCTCGGGATTGGCATTGTGATCGTAGGGCTCGGCGCTGGCGAACAGGTCCTGAAGCGTCAGAGCGGATGTCATAATGGCCTCCTCCGTGTCGTTTCCGGTCGACCGGCGCAGCTCCCCACGATCAAGGATCATCGATCGAAATAAGTCCGGGGAGGCACCGGCTAGGGTAAGAAATCCTACTACTCGTCTTTGCCCTAGTCGGCACCTCCCCGGGTGGGAGGACGCATGTCGGTTAGACCGAACAAATCAACTGTATACCCTGGACTGTCTAAA